>JBQTIA010000011.1:0-84231 GCA_052388455.1 Hyphomicrobium sp. | reverse complement strand
TGTGGCCCTGGTACTTCTGGGCCGTGCTGGTCAACGCCGCGATTGGCCTGAGCCTGTCCGTCACCCTCGTCCTCCGGAACCGGCCGTCACTGTCGAGTGTCACCGCGGCGGGTTTGGTCGCCGTGGTGGCGGTGTTCGCTGTGGTGCAGTCGCTGCGGCCCTTCGGCGGCAAGGCCTCCGATCTTCCCAACGTCGTCGACGCCATTGCGCTCAGAGACTTCGCCGCCGCGCATCCCGGCTCCTATGCCATGGGTGACCGGGCGGGCGCCGCCGCCTACCTGACGGATCAACCCGTCATCCAGCTCGAAGGTCTGATGGGCGATGGCCGCATTGTCGACGCCATCGCAAGGCAGACGCCGCTCGCCGGTTACCTCGCCACCGTCGGAGCCGATTACTATGTGACGGCATGGGTACGTCCCGATGCCGACGGCTGCCACGCCTTCGTTGAGCCGGCGAAGGCGGGACCGGCGGCGCCGTCCATGCGGGGCCGAAGCTGCGCCGCGCCAGTCGCGACCTTTTCCGGCGGCACGCGGATCTGGCGCGTCGGCGATCTGGAACGTGCCGCGCCTGCGACGCACGAAGTTCGCTGAGCCGATCAGGCTCAATCGACCGGATGCAGGCGTCCGTCGGCGTCGAGCCGGTAGCGCTCGCCCGTGCGCGGACATTTGAGGTCGGGCCCCAGCCGCTCGCCGGCCCGGCTCATCCAGCCGATGCGGCGGGCCGGGTTGCCGGCGACGAGCGCAAAGGGTGGCACCGGCCGCGTGACGACGGCTCCGGCGCCGATGAAGGCATACTCTCCGATCTCGTGGCCGCAAACGATGGTGGCGTTGGCGCCGATCGTCGCCCCGCGTCCTACGCGGGTCTTGCGGAACTCGGCCTTGCGCGAGACGTGTGCGCGCGGATTGAACACATTGGTGAAGACGCACGAGGGACCACAGAAAACATCCTCGGCCAGTTCGACGCCTTCATAGAGCGAGACGTTGTTCTGGATCTTGGCGCCGCGGCCGATGACGACGTTCGGGCCGATCATGCAGTTCTGCCCGATCGAGCCGTCTTCCCCGATCTCGGTGCCGGAGAGCACGTGGGTGAAATGCCAGATGCGCGTACCGCAGCCGATTTGCGCCCCCTGGTCGACGGCGCTGCTGCGATGGATGAGAACTCCGGGAAAACGCGGGTCTTCGATCATCTCGGGGTTGTCTGCGCCGGCCCCCGTCATCGCTGGATCCTGGCGAGAAAGGGGTGCGCGCCGGCACCTGCGGCGGTGAGCGGCATCTCGCGGATCGCGGCGGCGATTTCGATCGAGGGGCGTACGTCCTCGAGTCCAAACCCATTTCCGGCGAGAATTTCCTCGTAGCTGCGTGTATGGAGGTCGGTGAAGCCTTCCGAAAATTCGATTTCGCGGCCATCGACGAGGATCGAGCGATACGTCGACTGTCCCGGCTTCAAGCCGTCGGGAAGGTCACTGCTGTCTAGCGAGAGATACCAGCGGACGTTCGCCTTGGCGCAGCGGATCACGCCGGCGGCCCTGTTGTCGTCACCGACGTGCAGTGCGAAGGATTGAACAGGCCCGAATACGAACACGAGCATATCGAAGAAGTGGATGCCGATGTTTGTGGCCACGCCGCCCGATTTCCCACGGTCCCCTTTCCACGACACGTGATACCAGCGTCCGCGAGAGGTTATGTAGGTGAGGTCCACCTCGTAATCGTCGCGAGGGGACGCCTCGACTTGCGCCTTCAGCTTCAAGATCTCCGGATGCAGCCGCAGTTGAAGGATCGTTGAAATCTTCTTACCCGTCTCGCTCTGGATTTCCGCGAGGCCGTCGAGATTCCAAGGGTTGAGGACCAGTGGCTTCTCACAGATGGCGTCCGCGCCCGAGCGAAGTGCAAAGCGGCAGTGGGCATCGTGCAAATAGTTGGGGGAGCAAATCGACACGTACCCGATTCTTCGGCCTTGCCGCTTCAGCTTGTCGACGTGGCGGTCGAAGCGTTCGAACTCGACGAAGAAATGCGCATCCGGAAAATAGCTGTCGATCACGCCGACGCTGTCGTTGGGATCCATAGCGACGACAAGATCGCCGCCCACCGCTTTGATCGCTTTCATGTGCCTCGGTGCAACGTAGCCGCCGGCACCGATCAGCGCGAAGGTCTTGGTCATGGAGGCTCGATGCTGGTTCTGGAAAGTCCACAAAAAGGTCGGCGATAACGACTGGCAACCTCGCGGAGTGTCAAGCGATGACATGCCTCCTGTCAGGCAAGGCGGAAGGCAAGTCGTCAAAGCATGGGACTAACGTCGATTCGCCTCTGGTGTGATGATTTCGAAGTCCGCTTCATGCTATGCGGCTGGCTCGTTCGCGGACTTCGAAATCTGAATCACACTAGAATCATAGACTTGCTAGTGTCCTTTCGATCGCGAAGTCCCTACCGGGCGTGCGGAAGAATGTAAGGGACTTCGCGATCGGAACACTAGACGCACGCTGCGTTCATGCTATGAACATCCGTCTTGAAATTCAAGCTGTAGCCGTGAAACGACTTATGCCTTCAACGGACAGCAAAACGGTCAACCTCTTGGGCACCGCGGAGGATTCCGACATCACTCTCGGGGTCCTCGCCGCCATTGAGGCGGATTCCGCCATCTCTCAGCGCGCGCTATCGAGCGAACTCGGCGTGGCGCTGGGGCTTGCCAACGCTTATCTGAAGCGCTGCGTTCGTAAGGGGCTGATCAAGATTCACCAAGTGCCGCGACGCCGCTACACGTACTATCTCACCCCGAAGGGTTTTGCTGAAAAGGCCCGCCTGACCGGTGAGTACCTAAGCTACTCTCTGCAGTTCTTCCGTCGGGCACGGCTCCGGCTCGACGAGTTGATGGTTCGGTGCTCCGCGCTGGGCTTGCGACGCATCGCTCTCGCTGGGGCCTCCGAGATTGCCGAGATCGCGACGCTCACCGCCCATGACCATGACGTCGAGATCGTTGCTGTCATCGATCCTGATCTGCCGCATAGCCGGTTCTGCGGTTTGCCGGTCGTGCGTCGTTTGAAGGATGTCGATGGAGGTATCGATGCGGTGATCGTAACCTGCACCAAGGATACCGATCAGCTGGTGGCGGCTTTGACGGCGTCGCTTGGCAAAGGGAAAGTCTTGGTCCCGGCATTCGTCAACGTCAGTCAGATCAGAAAGCCGCGCAGAAAATCGGGCAATGGCGTATCCGCCGACAGCGTATCCGGCAAAGACCCGTGAAAGGGGGAGGCGAGATGCAGTTCTGGTTCGTCATTTATACGCATCCTCGCGAGGAAGCTGTTGCCGAGGAAAATCTTCGGCGTCAAGGCTTCGTGACGTATTGGCCGCGCTATCGCAGGCGATCCAGCCACGCACGCAAGATCAGGGACGTGCCGGCTGCTCTCTTCCCCCGCTATCTCTTCGCCACGTTCGACCGTCGCGAGACAGGCTGGCGCAGCATCCGATCGACGCGCGGGGTGGCGGATCTGGTGAGAAATGGTCACGATCCGGTACCGGTTCCCTTGAGGTTTATCGAAGAAATACGTGCCCGCGAGGACGCCGACGGGTATGTGGTGCTCGCTCACCAGGTCGAACTGTACAAGGGGCAGCGAATACGGCTGCAAAGCGAGGCATTCAGGAGCCACGACCTGTTCTTCGAAGCCAAGAAGGATAGCGACCGCGTGGTGGCGCTGCTCAG
Source organism: Hyphomicrobium sp. (assembly GCA_052388455.1). Classification (GTDB taxonomy): domain Bacteria; phylum Pseudomonadota; class Alphaproteobacteria; order Rhizobiales; family Hyphomicrobiaceae; genus CAZSNH01. The sequence continues at coordinate 80,538 of JBQTIA010000011.1, read as the reverse complement.
GCTTCTCGGTCGCGAGTTCGAAGTCGAACTGCCGGTCGGGAGCATCGTGCCGGCGGCTTGACAAGGCGCGGTGATTTGAAATCGGAGAGGCCAACGTGAGCAGTCAATGGGCCCGCTATATTGCCGCCTTCGACGCATTGATGGAGTGCGGCCAGGATCCCGAATTGAAAAATGTGGCGGCGAGGTGGGCCGATCTGGTCGCCGTCGTCGAGCGTACGGATGAAGCTCCACCCTACCACATCGCGCTTATGGCGAGGCACGTGGAGAAGCTTCGGGGTGGCCGTGATGCCAAACAAATCGCCGTTCTCGAGCATGGATGCGGTGCCGGGCACACGCTCGCCTATCTCGCGGCCATGGGTTACAGTGATATTTCCGGCATCGACGTCGGAGGAGACTTTTCCGCGCGAAACCGCGTTCTGCATCATCTCTTCGGCGGAGAACGGGAGCGGCTTAGGATCTACGACGGGCGGCACATTCCTCATCCCGACGCCCGTTTCGATTTCGTGTTCAGCGAGCAGGTCATCGAGCATGTTTCAGATGCCGTGTTCGAAACCTATTACACTGAGGAGGCGCGTGTGCTGAAGCCGGGTGGCTTGGCGGCCCACCATGTACCGCACCGGCTGGTACCCTACGACTCCCACACGTTGACTTGGTTCATCCACTACCTGCCGAAGCCTCTATATCACCGCCTCGGAAACTGGCTAGGCGCGCCCGTACCCGACCACTTGCATCTGCGTTGGCCCTGGGTCCACCGCCGGAAAATGCGCGAGGTCATGGGCGATTGTCGCGATACGACCCTCGACCGGTTTCAACTCGTCGACGATCTACCATACTATGACGGACCGATCGGCTTGCGCCGCAAGCTGGCCGCTATTTTGACCACGCCGGTTGTCGGCCCCCTCGCGGGACAGGTGCTGCGCCACTTCATCATGCTTGAGACGGTATCCACCAAAACGGGGCCGGTGGGACGGGACACACGGGCGAATGCGGCATGAGTTTGCGCATTCCGAGATTGGATCCGCTGCTTTGCAATTCCGCTACGACTTTGAACGAGGTCCTGGCGCGCATCGAGGCGGCCACTCCGCACTTGTTCCAGATCGTCGTTGATACGGATCGTCACGTGCTCGGTACTGTGACTGACGGAGATCTCCGGCGGGCCATCCTCAGGGGGGGCACGCTGACGGATCAGGTCGAGAACTGCATGCGTGCAACGCCGATTCTCGGACGAATGGGCGAGGACGACGCGAATCGCATTCTCGTGCATCGGACCTGGTTCCTGCCAGTGGTTGATGCCGCAGGCCGTCTCGACCATGTCCTGGTCGCACGCCGGCTCAACTTGCCGCTGACGCGGGCCCTGGTCATGGCTGGAGGTTTCGGCAAGCGGCTCGGCGATCTGACCAAGTCGACCCCGAAGCCGCTCATTCCCGTGGCCGGGCGGCCCGTCCTCGACCGCGTACTCGAGCAGATCGAAGCGGCGGGTGTGACAACCATCGACATTTCGGTTCACTATCTGGCCGACCAGATCAAGGATTTTATCACGCAGCGCAAGGGCAGCGCGGCTGTGCGGTTCATCGAAGAAAAGGCCCCGATGGGGACCGCGGGTGCGCTCGCGCAAATTGCAAGTGATCTCGATTCGCCGGTACTCATCGCCAATGGCGACGTTCTGACGGGTGTCGACTACGCCGCTTTGCATCAGTTTCATTCGAGCCACGGCTATGATGGCACAGTCGCCGTCAAGAGCTATGAGTTCGAGGTTCCATTTGGGGTAATAAGGCAGACATCGGAGGGACAATTCGCGGGTATAGACGAGAAGCCGCGCATGAATTATTTCGTCGCCGCCGGCATCTACTACCTGTCGCCCGAATTTGCAGCCCTCACTCCCCGCGGGCGACCAGTCGACATGCCCGAGGTCATCACGAACGGTGCTCTCGCGGGTCTGAGAATTGGCCTCTTCCCCGTACATGAATATTGGAAGGATGTCGGCCGACCGGCCGACCTGGCAGCCGCCGAACTTGATCATACGAAGAGGAGTTAATCGAGAGCCACTGCGGTCCTGGAGCGGCTCAAGTCATGTATGATGAATTGGTGCGCACGCGACGGGCTTCGAGCTGCTCGCGCCACCAATCGATGGTGCTCGATAGTCCATCTTGGAGCGACGTCCCTGGAAGCCAGCCGGTCGCTCGCGTGAGCTTGCCATGATCAGCCAGTAGTGCGCGCACCTCGGATTTTTCCGGCCGAATGCGAGCTTCGTCAATGGCGATTGGCTTGGCGTTGCCGGTAAGCTTCGTAATTTCGGACACTGCCTCTCCGATGGTCACCGCGCGACCCGTGCCGCCATTGTAGGCCTGACCATAAGCGAGGCCGTCGGCGCGCCCGATCGCCAGGAAAGCTGCGGCGGTATCGGCCACGAAAGTAAAGTCTCGCGTCGGGGTCAGGTCGCCAAGCCGAATCTCATGGCATGACGGATCAAGGGCCTGGCGGATTGTCGACGAAATGACCGCGCGCTCACTCTGGCGGGGTCCATAGGTGTTGAACGGCCTGAGCGTTACGACCGGCAGCGAGAACGATCTTGCGAAGGCCTCGACCATCATGTCTGCTCCGATCTTGGACGCAGAATAGGGTGATTGTCCCTGGAGCGGATGCTCTTCTGAAATCGGTGAGGTGATCGCAGTGCCGTAGACTTCGCTGGTCGAGGTGTGAACCAAGCGCGACAGCCCATGCTCGCGCGCGGCTTCGAGCACATTGAGCGTGCCGCCGACGTTGACGTCCACGTAAGACTGGGGAGCGTCGTAGGAGTACGGAATTGCGATCAGCGCCGCGAGATGAAAACAGATATCCTGGCCTTTCAGCAGCCGCATCATGAAGCCACTGTCGCGCACGTCGCCGCGTACCTTGTTGAAATCGGCCGAAAGCTTCGGATCGATACTGTCGAGCCATCCAAAGTTGTCGAAGGAGTTATAGAGAGCAAGGGCCGTGACCTCGGCACCGGTTCTCACTAGGGCCTCCACAACGTGCGAGCCGATAAAACCATCGGCCCCGGTGACGGCGACTTTGCGGCCGGTATAGTTGGCGATCATGAGCCGAAAACTCGCAGTGGAATTGGTGATGTAAGGCTCGAATGTGCACGGGCCCAGGGTCCGGTCAAGCGCCATGTTCACGGAATGAACAAAGTGCTTGACCGGGGTGTGGCGGGCCTCTAACCCAAGATGGATATCGATGTTCGGATTGGGCCAGAACCTTCGTAGTGGCGTCGTCGTGGGGACCGAAGTCACCCGCAGTGCGGTAGCCATGTTGCGCGGCGCATCGAATTGATTATGGCGCAGCGGATCCCGCTCGCCGTTCCCGACCTTCGGGGTCGAGAGAAAGAACTTCTCGTCGGCTGTATAGACCGAAATTGGGTTTCGTCGGCGGGCCCCGAGGTCACTCTTTTCGAAGCGATGGCGGCGCAGGTTGCCAACCGAACTTCGGCGGTTGCTGTCGTGAACGGAACGGCGGCGCTCCATCTCGCGCTTCTGGCGGCCGGCGTGAAGCCCGGGGACAGAGTGGTCGTGCCCGACTGGGCGTTCGCGGCATCAGTCAACGCCGTTTGCCATGCCGGAGCGGTCCCGGTTTTCGTCGACATTTCGGCCGTGGACTGGGCGATCGACCCAGAGCTCTTGGAGATAGCACTCGACGCAGATCGTGGCATCAAAGCCGTAATAGCCGTCGATCCGCTGGGGCATGCGGCCGACTTCGATCGACTGGCAGATGTCTGCCAACGCAGGGGCGTTTGCCTCATCGAGGATGCCGCGGGTGCCATCGGCGGGAGTTTCAAGTCTCGGCCTTGCGGTTCTTTCGGAGAACTCTCGATTTATTCCTTCAACGGCAACAAGACCGTCACGGCCGGCGGCGGCGGAATGGTTCTGACCAACGATGCTCGCAAGGCTGCGTTCGTACGTCACCTGTCGACCCAGGCCCGCCCGACACGGGAGTATGTGCACGATCACGTCGGCTTCAACTATCGCATGACCAACGTGAATGCCGCGATCGGCCTGGCGCAGCTCGAACGCCTCTCGGAGATGGTCGCCGCAAAGCGCGCTATTGCTGCCAGATACGATGCCGCGTTGGCAGGCCGAGCTGATGTCGAGCACATGCTGCGTCCGGTGAACACTCAGTCGAGTTGCTGGCTATACTCAGTGAGGCTCGCCGACGAAGCGGATGCCCGGTCTCTCGTTCAGTCGATGGATGCCGCCGGCATCGAGGCGCGCATTTTCTGGCGATCACTTTCAGCGCAATCTCCGTGGTCCCACTTGCAAAAACACGTGAATGGTACCGCAGCAGCCCTTTCGGGCACGATCGTTTCGCTCCCATCGTCATCGAACCTTCTTCCCGATGAGCAGGAGCGGGTGATTTCATCCCTGAACGAATGGCGGGGCGCTAGGCCGTGGAATTAATGGGGGTGGTCCATCGATCCCTGCGGGCTGATACAAGACCGCCCGACGGCGTCGTCGAACATTCTTGGCTCATCGATGAACCATTGGAATTAGGTCCACGGTCTAGGACGCTTGCCGCTTGAGCGGACGGTCCCTCATCGTGCTGGGCACTGGAGGACACGCCGCAGTTGTCGTCGACCTCGCCTTGGCTGCCGGATATTCTGTCACGGGCTGTTTGGGTCCCGAACAACCGGTGCTCGCGGACGATCGTTGTTCCTACCTCGGCGGTGATGAACTTTTGCATGATATGAATCGAGACGAAGTGAGTGTGACGATCGGCATCGGCTCCGTGGGTGCCGCGTCGCTGCGCCGAAAGCTCTTCGAGAACGCCAAGGAGTTGGGCTTCCAGTTGATGCCGCTCACACATCCGCGGGCCGTCGTCGCAGATGGTGCGATGGTCGGTGAAGGCAGCCAGGTCATGGCCGGTGCCATCGTTCAGGCTCATGCAAAGCTTGGCCGCAACGTCATCGTCAATACCGGCGCGGTCGTCGAGCATCACGTCGAGATTGGCGATCACGCTCACATCGCACCGGCAGCGGTGTTGTGCGGCGGGGCGAAAGTGGGTTCGGGCAGTCATATCGGAGCCAACGCGACGGTGCTTCAGGGGGTCACGATCGGTGAGGGCTGTGTCGTGGCTGCGGGAGCGTGCGTCATTCGTGATGTCGCGCACGGCAACCGGGTGAAGGGGATACCGGCAAAGTGAGCGTTGGCCCGTTCATCATCGCTGAGGCTGGAGTCAATCACAACGGCAACGTCGGACGGGCCATGGCCATGGTCGATGCCGCCGCGGAGGCAGGCGCCGATTGCGTCAAGTTCCAGGCATTCGACCCGGATACGCTGATAGCTCGCGGCACCAGGGCAGCCGCCTACCAGGCCCGAAACACCGGGGAGGTGGACCAACTCGCCTTGATCCGGAGTCTCGCTCTTGGTCGCCATGACTTCGAAAAGATCGCCAGCAGGTGTCAGTCTCGCAAAATCGAGTTTCTGGCGACGGCCTTTGATGTCGGTATGCTCGAATTTCTCGTCGGTCTTGGCATGAGGCGGACCAAGATCGCATCGGGAGAGCTGACCAACAGGCCCTCACTCTTGGCATGCGCCCGGCAGGGACTTCCGGTGTTACTATCAACGGGAATGGCCACCGATGAAGAAGTCGATTGGGCGGTGAGCGTGCTGATGAGCGCCGGCACAGGTAGTGTTACGATTCTGCAATGCACCTCAATCTATCCGGCCCCGATCCATGTTGCCAATCTCCGCGCCATGGTTGCTATGGGTGCCCGGCATGGATTGCCTTTCGGCTATTCCGATCACACGCTCGGTGACCACGTGTCTTGCGCTGCGGTTGCAATCGGTGCCTGCGTAATCGAAAAGCATTTTACGCTCGACCGGACGCTGCCTGGGCCTGATCACAGCGCGTCGCTGACGCCTGATGAGTTAGGTCTTATGGTCGTCAAGCTGCGCGATGTCTCGGCGTCACTCGGGTCCGCCCATAAAGCGCCGGATGAGGAGGAACTCGCGACCGCGGCCCTCGTGCGTCGCTCCTGGCACGCGGCGCGGGACCTCGTGCCCGGTGTGCGCATTGCTGATGGTGATGGGATCTTGCTTCGGCCAGCATCGGGCGTCTCCGCATCGGAGTCCGTCGTTGGGCGAATTCCGGTCCGCGCCATTGCTGCTGGCGAGCCCATTCGTTCGGCGGACCTCGGTTCTCACTGAATGCGCATAGTCAGCATCACGTCGAGCCGGGCAGATGTGGGCGTTCTGCGGCCGGTGTGGAGTGCGTTGGCGCGCAGCGGCGCGGATGTTCACGTCATCGCGACGGGCATGCACCGCTTGGCAGGCGCACCTGCAATCGACCTTGAAGCGATCGAGGTAACCCTCCACACGGCCGGTGCCGATCTCGGAGGCCGCGCGGATGCAGCGGCGGCGGCCGCCATTGGGACTATCGTCGGGGATTGCGGTGCGCTCTACGCGTCGCTCAACCCTGATGTCGTTCTCGTGACCGGCGATCGTCTGGATATGCTGCCTGCCGCGGTCGCTGCACTTCCGTTCAACCTACCACTTGCCCACCTCCACGGCGGCGAAGTCACTGAGGGGGCTATCGACGACCGCGCCCGTCATGCCATGTCGAAACTCGCAAGGCTTCATCTCGTCTCTTGCGCCAGTGCAGCCGGTCGGCTTCGCGGCATGGGGATCGATCACTGGCGCATTGTCGTGACGGGTGCACCCGGGCTCGACACGCTGCTCGCGGCGCCACAAATCGATCGAAAACAATTTCTGGTGGAAATAGGATTTGGCGACCTGGCTGACGCCGGCGAGGATTTCCTACTCGCGACCGTACATCCCGAAACCAACGCCCACGACCCGCAGGCTCCATTGGCTGCCGTGCTTCACGCCATCGACCTCTCGGGCTTGCCGGTGCTCTTCACCGCCCCGAACAGCGATCCAGGCGGAGCCGAGATGATGTCAACCTTGAAGTCATGGGCGCGTGGCCGAAAGAATGTGCGCCTTGTCGACACTTTGGGTCCGCGCCTCTATCCCAACGCTCTGCGCCACGCTGCGGCGATGGTCGGCAATTCCTCTAGCGGCATCATCGAGGCCGGATTGTTCGGTCTGCCGGTGGTCGATGTCGGCGACCGTCAGAAGGGCCGTGAGAGGGGCAGCAATGTAATAAGTGTTGCGAACGCATCGGGTGACGTAGCCGATGCGCTCCGCGCGATCGTCGGCCGTCCGCGGTATCCATCTGTCACGCTCTATGGCACCGGCCGATCCGGACCTGCGGTTGCAAAGGCCATCTTCGCTGAATTTGATAGCCGGTCGCATGGCGATGATGGATTGAGACGTGCAGCGGCTGTGAACCAAGGGTTTTGATGATCAGTCCCGGCGCCGCCGTTTTTCTGCAGGCCCACTCTGAATACCGGGCGGTCTATATCGCCATGCTGGCTCGTCTGAAGCAGCACTACGGCGCCGTTGTGCATCTCTACGTCGGTACTGAGCAGCAGGCCGATTTCTATCGCTATCTCCTCGAGGACGGCACCGTCTCGACAATCGTGGTGACGGCCGAGCCCCATCGGACCTGCCGGCAGCCTGTGACCGATGCAGCGGGCGTGATCGCCCGCGCACGGGCCAACGAGGAGCGGCTTGGCTGCACCTATAACGAGATCGCGTTGACTGACCGGCACCTCGGCCGCGGGTTCGCGCTCGGAGGATACCGCCATCCGCGTTCGCGCATGTCGGAAGAGACCAGCTACTTGCAGATGCTCGCGGGCTACAACGCAGCGATCGACTTCTGGCAGCGGGAAATCGCAGAAAAAAAGCCGGAACTTCTCCTCTGCCCCGAGAAGCTTCTGAACGTCATCGCCCGTCCGATGGGCATCGAAGTGCGCACTCTGGCCGGCGCACGCTATCGCAATCTCTATTACTGGTCAGTCGACGAGTATTTCTCCTTTCCGAGCCTCGAGGCGGCCTACGTCGCAACGAAGGGGACGAGAACAAATAGTCTTTCGTCTCCCTACGAGGCTCACCTGAGTTTCCGCGAAAAATTCCGCAAACAGTCGGCGCTGCTGCCGACGGTGAAAGGCATCGCATCACTCATTGCGCGGCACGCGTATTGGCGCCTGCGTGGCTACGACAAGGCCAAAGGCTATTACGTCACGGAGCTCGCACGATTTATGTGGGACAAGACGCGAGACATCCGGGCGTTGACCGCTGCCGGAACGCCGAAATTGAAAGAACTCGTCGACGTGCCTTTCGTGTATTTTCCGCTCGCCACCGAGCCTGAGGTTGCCCTGCAAGGGCTATCGCCGGAGTACTTCTTCCAGCTGGAAGCGATAGCGTCGGTGGCTCGCGACTTGCCGGCCGGAGTCTTGCTCGTCGTAAAGGAGCACTATGCTGCCGTCGGACGCCGCCCTGCCGACTTCTACGGTCAGATTCGGGAATTCAAGAATGTCGTTCTACTGGACATGTCAGAACTCGGTCTGGAGGTAGCCAAGGCTTCGCGTGCGGTGATTACGATTACCGGAACGGGGGGCTACGAAGCGGCGGCCATGGGCAAGCCCGTCATTCTACTGGGCCGGCACAATATTTTCGACTTCGTACCGCACGTGACGGTCGTCAAGCAGTCGGAAGAGCTTCGTCCTGCTCTTGCCATGGCCTTGGATTCCGATCACGAGGCCGGAAAACGGCAGGTGGATGGCCGACGTCTCCTCGAGGCCATCGTCGAGTGTAGTTTCGATCTTCTTGATTTCCTGCCGAGCGATCCGACGAAAATCAGTGATCAGGCTATCGACGCTGCTTGGCAAGCGCTGTTCGAGGGCTTGTCTCACTGCAATTCTGGCCGGCATGACTCGCGGCAGGTGAGCGCCGGCGGATTGCGGACCTAGAATTGATGATTCCAAATTGCCATCCCCTCGTCATCAGCGGCGCCCCGCGTTCCGGAACGAGCCTGCTGTACAACCTCTTCGATCAGCATCCCGATGTGGCGTGGCTGGTCGATGAAGGGTTCTTGTTCGAGTATTTGACCGACCTCGGCGGCGAGGGTGTCGAGATATTGCTCGACGCCGTTCCAGCAGACATCGATCAGATTGTTGCTGGCATACGTGACAAGCAGGTGATGCCGCCGGTGCACTTGCCCTACGAGCAATCCAAGGCTCGAGGTTCGGTCTCGGAAGTGACGATTGCCGCAGATTGGGACGAGGAAGCTTTTCGGGCGGCTCTGGCAAAGCCTCGAGGCCGATCGCCGGCGGGATTGTGGCACTGGCTGGCTTCTGCACTGATCGCCGGCATGCATCGGCCAGCGGTCAGGTTCGCCTGCATGAAGTCCCCGGATTTCGGAAAGTCCATCGTCTCGGCCCTGGCGACAATTCCCGAGGCGAGGGCCATCGTGATTGTGCGCGACCCGCTCTATTCGATCGACAGTTTGAAGCGCTCGCGGGAAATGCGGTCGGCCAAGCTTTTGACGTGGCCACTCATAGCGCAGAGCATTCGCTCGTTTCAGCAGCTTCACGATCGGATCTCGGCCGCCGATCCGACGCGGTTTCGTGCCGTGCGCTACGAGACACTGGTCGATGATCCTGAGCCGGTCATGCGCTCTCTCGCAGATTGGCTAGAAATTCCATTCGTGCCGAGTCTGATTCAGCCGACCATGCGCGGAGAGCACTGGCCCGGTATTTCGAGTTTCGAAGCGACGGACGGCATCGAGCGCAAGGCTAAATTACGGCCCATTCAGGCATTGACGAACGAAGAGCAAGCGCTGGTGCGCAAACACCTCTCGGCGCTTCGGGCTGTGTTCGATTATGAGTAGCGCCGCAGGTGGCATTCCGGTCCGAGTCATTGCGCGGCTGGATGTAAAAGGTCCAAATGTCATCAAGGGTATCCATCTCGAAGGTCTTCGCGTCGTCGGCCAACCAGGACCGCTGGCGCGCAGGTATTATGACGAAGGCGCAGACGAGATCATTTTCATGGATGTGGTTGCCTCGCTCTACAACCGCAACAACATTCTTCCCGTCATCGAGCAGGCGGCTTGCGAGACGTTTGTTCCACTCACCGCCGGCGGGGGCCTGCGCAGGGTGGAAGACATCGTTGCGGCACTGCGTTCGGGCGCCGATAAGGTTGCGATCAACACGGCGGCGACACAGCGGCCGGATTTCATTCGGGAGGCTGCTCAGGCACTCGGAAGTCAGTGCATCGTCGTTTCCATTGAGGCCAAATCCCGCGGTCCCGGAAGGTGGGAAGTGTTGGTCGACAACGGCCGGCAGAAGACAGGAGTCGACGTACTTGACTGGGCGGGGCGCGCCGCGCAACTCGGTGCCGGTGAAATCCTGATCACCTCGGTCGATATGGAGGGAACGCGCAAGGGCTTCGATCGGGAGCTATTGCGTGCCGTTCGAAAAAGCGTCGACATTCCGATAATTGCAAGTGGTGGCGCCGGAACCGCGACGCACGTCGCGGAGGCATTCGAAGACGGCGTCGACGCTGTTGCATGTGCCAGCCTGTTTCATTTCGGCACCTGCCCGATCAGGACCCTCAAGACAGACCTAGCATCTCGCGGCGTGGCAGTCCGACTGTGATAACTGTTATCGACTATGGTCGCGGCAATCTGTTCAGCTTGGGGCAGGCTCTGCGCCACGTTGGAGCGCCATACGAAACCGCGAGCACACCGGAGGCGGCCGCTTCGGCAGCTAAGATCATTCTGCCCGGCGTCGGGGCGTTCGGAGATGCTGCGGCCGGATTAAATGAGCGGGGGCTGTGGCAGCCGTTGATCGCCTCGGCAGCACGCGGTGTACCTATTCTCGGCATCTGTGTCGGCTGTCAATTGCTACTCGATGCGGGCGAGGAGTTTGGCCACCATGCCGGTCTGGCTCTCATTCCTGGGCGTGTAAGGAAGCTGAACGACCCGTGCTCCGGCGACGCGCGGACCATTCGGCTGCCCAACGTCGGCTGGCGGCGGCTGGAAATGGCGCGACCCGACCCGGTTATCAGTCCCGAGGGCAAGTCGGAGATGATGTATTTCGTGCATTCTTTTGCACCATATGTGGATGTATCCAGCGACGCGGTGGCACATCTCGAGGTCAACGGCTCGAAGGCGCCTGTCGCTATTCGCAGGCGCAACGTGGTCGGGGTTCAGTTTCATCCCGAAAAGAGCGGACCCGCGGGGCTCGCCATTCTGGCGCGGTTCACGAACTGGAACGGCACGGAAGCCGAAGCGAAATAGGAACCCTTTAATGGTCAAGACACGAGAGGTGGATGGCACGATATTCGTCGATGACCCATCAGATGGGTTGTTGGAGGTGAGGTATGGGCTGCCGGCGGAGGTCAGCTTCTGCAAGAAGTGCGTGATCTCGAATCAGCGACCGTCGTCGGCAGTCGAGTTCAAGCACACCAAGGACAGTAAAAAGCAGACAATCCACTTCGACGATGAAGGCGTGTGCGATGCCTGCCGCTTCGCCGAACGCAAACGGCGGGAAGTCGACTGGGTCGAGCGCGAACGAAGGCTTGTCGAGTTGTGCGACCGCTTCCGCTCGCGATCAGGAGCCTACGATTGCCTCGTCCCGGGATCGGGTGGAAAAGACTCCGTCTTCGCCGCCCACATTCTCAAGACCAAATACGGGATGCACCCGCTGACCGTCACATGGGCGCCCCACCTCTATACGGATCCCGGCTGGCATAATTTTCAGGCATGGCTTCATCGGGGCGGGTTCGACAACTATCTATTCACGCCTAACGGCATTGTTCACCGCAAGCTGACACAGCTCGCGTACCGCAACCTCCTGCACCCGTTCCAACCTTTCATATTCGGTCAGAAAAACTATGCGCCAAAAATGGCACTGCGCATGAACATTCCTCTCGTTTTCTACGGCGAGAACGAGGCTGAGTACGGCAATGCAACGAAGGAGAACGAGTCGGCGAAGCGGGATCTGGCATACTTCGCCAATCAGACGCAGAGCGGTGATCAGCTATATTTCGGCGGAGTGGCCATGGAAGACTTGCCGGGCCATGGCATCGATCTCAAGGCACTCGATGCCTATATGCCGGCCGACGCCTCGGAACTCTTGAAGTCGGACATCGAGGTCCACTATCTCGGCTATTACTTAAAATGGGTTCCTCAGGAGAACTACTACTATTCGGTCGAGCATATCGGTTTCATCGCCAATGAGGACCGCACCGAGGGAACGTACTCAAAATACAATTCGATCGACGACAAGACCGATCCGTATCACTACTGGACGACGCTGGTGAAGTTCGGCATCGGCCGCGCGACTTATGATGCAGCGCAGGAGATTCGCAACGCCCACATCACGCGCGAAGAGGGTGTGGCACTTGTCGGAAAGTTTGATCAGGAGTTTCCGGAAAAATATTTCGCCGAGTTCCTGGAATATCTGGATATGGATCGCGCAGAGTTCATCGAGATCGCAGATAAGTTCCGGTCGCCGCATCTCTGGTGCAAGACGCCGAACGGCTGGCATCTGAGGCATACCGTTAAATGACTCGGACTGAAGCGGAAATGGCGTCGCCGATCGCAGCTGCGTGTCCGAACCCGGGCTGGGCCCGGTGACAAGTCGTGTTCTGGTCATTGTTCCTGCACGCGGCGGCTCCAAGAGATTGCCGGGTAAGAACCTGCGTAAACTCGGGCGGACGACTCTGCTTGCCCACACGGCTGCATTTCTTACCGACGAAGGCTACCTGGAGGACGCGATACTCTCGACCGATGACGAAGCGATTGCCGAGGAGGGCAGACGCTGTGGCTTATCGGTCCCCTTCATGCGGCCGGCGGAACTGGCACAGGATGCTACCGACACTGCATCCGTAGTGATCGACGTCATCGAAAAGTTGCGCAAGCCGGGCCGGCTGGATGCTGAGTATGTTGCCGTGGCACAACCGACGTCGCCCTTTCGTCGCAGGGGACTACTTCGCGATGCCGTTGCTCGCCTCGACCTTCAGCGCGAAATCAATTCCGTCATCGCCATGAAGCCGCTGCATGTCTCTGAGCGTTTCGTCTTCGCTGCTGCTGGCGGCGGCCACTTGTGCAGGCTCGGTGACGGAGCACGGTCTGTGCTGGTTCCCTGCGGTTCGATCTACGTTGCGAGAACCCCGGTTTTTCTTGCTTCGCGATGCTTATATGCAGAGCCGATCAGCGCTATAGAAGTGACGGCGCGCGAAGCGATCGATGTGGATACCGAAGAGGATCTACAGATGGCACTGTATTTCGCGGATCGGCTTCCTGCACACTGAATGTCGCATCCCTTCTCACTCCTGCCGGGTTTTGTCGCCAATGCCGATGCACTCGGCTACCGTCGGCGTTGGATCGCGGTTATTATTGCCATGCAAATTGGAGGCATGGCATTCGAAACACTTGGGGTCGCGAGCATTATTCCCGTGCTGGAGTTCATGAAGTCTGGCGGGGCACCGGGCAATCTTGCCAATTCTTCATCGTCATGGAGCGCGCTCTATAACTGGGCTGCAGCTCTGGGTATCCCAGTCAATCTCGGAACGGTTTTGGCCCTGGCGTTCTCCGCGATCGTAGGCCGCCAGATTTTCATGTATTTCCAGCTGGTTTATTCTGCAACCGTGCAAGGCGAACTGACGCTCAATCTGCGGCGTCGAGGGTTCGATGCATTCCTCGTCGCGCGGCAGGAGGTGCGGAGCGAGGAAAGCACTGGCGAAGCCGTCAACGATCTGACCATTGAACTTCAGAATGCCACCGCCAATCTGGCAACAGCCTCTCGGACGATCGGCTGCGCGATCATTCTCGCAGGTTACATGGTGATCGTCCTCGTGTTGTCACCAGTCCTCAGTGTCGCCGCTGCTGGAATCACGGCGATCGTCGGTTTCGGGCTGATCTGGGTGACGCGAGAAATTCGGGCAATCGGTCAGGGCGTGACGCGCGCCAACCAGCATGTGACGACGTTTTTGATGGAGCGGCTGCGGTCGGTCAGGCTCATTCGCTTGTGCGGGATGGAAGTGCCGGAGCAGAGCACCTTTTCAGGATTTCTCGATCAACAGCGACGCAATATTCTTTCCATGCAGAAATTGCTGGCGCTGTTCAGCGTGCTCCTCGAGCCGATTGCACTGATGTTCGGCTTTGCCCTTTTGTACTTCGCGGTCGACCAGAAGCTGGTGGGATTCGAATCATTGGTGCTGTTCTTCTTCGTCCTGTTGAGGCTCGTTCCCATCGCCAAGGAATTCATGCTCAATCAGCAGTCCTACATGGCGACGCTGGCGTCTTCCGAGTCCTTGATCAAGCGGCTGTCGAAGCTCGAGGCAGCCGAAGAGGTTGATACAGGTGAAGGCAACCTAACCAAGTTAAGCGTGGCGATTGCCTTCTGTGGAGTAAGCTATCGGTATCCGGGATCGCAGGAGGCCCCTGCGCTGTCGGACGTCGACCTGATCATTCCCGCTCGCGCGATTACAGCGATCGTCGGTCCGTCCGGCGCCGGCAAATCGACGCTCGTGGACCTTATTCCACGTCTCTTGGTTCCGAAGCAGGGAGAGGTCCTGTTCGACGGGGTTCCCCAGCAGACCATCTCGCTGAGTTCGCTGCGACGTGCGATTTCCTTTGCTCCCCAAACTCCGCAACTCTTCGATGTGACTATCAGAGAACATATTCGCTACGGCAAGCCCGGCGCGACGGAGGAGGAGGTTCTTGCTGCTTCACGCCTGGCTCAGGCTCAGGATTTCATCTTAGCCCTTCCCGATGGGCTTTCGACCCGCATCGGCGAGAACGGCGGGCGGCTTTCCGGCGGTCAGCGACAGCGTCTGGATCTTGCGCGTGCGATCGTGCGTCGCGCCCCCATTTTGATCCTCGATGAACCGACCTCGAATCTTGATGCGGAATCGACGCATTTGTTTCATAGAGCCGTCGAACAGATCAATGCGGAACTCGAGACGACGATCATCATGATAGGACATCAGCTCTCCGCGATCCGAAATGCCGACAAGATCGTGGTTGTCGTCGACGGCTCCATCGAGGCGTCGGGACGGCATCACGAACTCATGAGTACGTCTCCTTGGTACTCGCGTGCCATCGAGCGCGACGAAGCCGGGCGCGAGGCGGTAGCTTGATGAAATTTGGCAGCAGCGGGCCGGTATCTCACCGCCCAACAAGGGCAACTCTAATATGACGGCCACGCAATCTGCGCTTCCGGAGTTCATGGTCGAGCCGTTCAAAAGGCTCGACGGCGCAAGCATTCTAGTGACAGGCGGTACGGGCTCGTTTGGACAGGCTCTCGTCAGTCAAATTTTGCGCCACGGGAAGCCGTCGCGGCTCATCATCTACAGCCGCGACGAGCAGAAGCAGTATTCGATGGCTCAAGCATTCCCGCCCGAAGTGCATAAGTCGCTGCGCTATTTCATCGGCGACGTGCGGGATTTCGCCCGCCTGAAGCGTGCGACTGTCGGTGTTGATACTATCGTGCATGCTGCAGCTCTGAAACATGTGCCGGTCGCCGAATACAATCCAATCGAGGCCATCAATACGAACATTATCGGCGCTGAGAACGTCATCAACGCCGCCATTGACAACAAAGTGTCGAAGATCATGGCTCTTTCGACGGACAAGGCGTCGAATCCCATTAATTTGTACGGCGCAACCAAGCTCTGCTCTGACAAGCTGTTCGTTGCGGCAAATAATCTCTCCGGCGGCCAGGGCACGGACTTCGGCGTGGTTCGTTACGGCAACGTCCTCGGCAGCCGTGGCAGCGTTGTGCCGCTGTTTCGCAAGCTCGTCGCCGACAAGGTAGACGCGCTGCCTATCACGCATCCGCGCATGACGCGGTTTTGGATCACGTTGGAACAGGGAGTTCACTTTGTGCTGCGCTGCATGCACGGCATGAAAGGCGGAGAGATTTTCGTTCCTAAAATTCCGTCGATGAAACTTGTCGATCTCGTGGATGCTATTGCTCCTGGTTACCCGACAAAAATCGTCGGGATCAGGCCTGGTGAAAAGCTGCACGAGGTCATGGTCACGGTCGACGATGCCCTCAATACCATCGAGTTCGACACGTTCTTTACAATCAGGCCGACTGGCATCCTGAAGCAAAAATCGCCGCTGCCGACCTTCGCAGGCGTAAGTGGCCGTCCGGTCGGAGAGGATTTTCAATATCGCTCCGATCTTAATGACCAGTGGCTGTCGAAAGAACAACTCATCGCGCTGCTCGGCACGTGATCAGGAGAGATATGCTTGCAGCGATTTAGCAAAAGCTCCGGACCCCTGCTCAATCTGAAGCAGGCGTTCTTTGACGATAACGCGGCGCTTCTGGCGGAGGGCCAGCGCATCGGCGCGGTCTACCGGGCACAGCCTGCCCGTGTAGCCTGCAAGAACTGTGAGGCGCCACTCGGGCCTCCGACGTTCGTGAAGTTGGATATTTCCTACATCGTCTGTGACCGCTGCGGGCACTTGAATGGCGCGCATGAGGACACGGACGCCTTCTGCGCCTCGATGTACACCGAAGATCGAGGCAAAAAGTACGCCAAGAATTATGCGGCGTCCGATGTGGCCGCCTACAAGACAAGGACTGCGAGCATCTACGTTCCGAAAGCGGAGTTCTTGAGGGATGCACTCAGAGATGCGGGTCAAGTACCCAAATCTCTGAGTTTTGCCGACTTCGGAGCAGGTACGGGCTACTTCGTTGCGGCTATGAAGTGCATCGGACTAGAAACTGTGGTCGGCTATGAAGTCTCGGATCAGCAGTCTGCGATGGCCAATGCGATGATCGGTGAAGGGTCCGTCATTCGCCACGACCTCGAAGAGGTCATTCCGATTGCACGGAGTGTCACCGCCGACGTTGTGTCGATGATCGGCGTTCTCGAGCATGTCCAGAAGCCGCGAGACGTTTTGGCGGCCCTCAAGGCCAATCCGGCCGTGCGCTATCTCTATATTTCAGTACCGCTTTTCAGTCCCTGTGTTTTCTTGGAAATGGTTTTTCCCAGCATATTTCAGCGGCAGCTCTCCGCAGGGCACACGCACCTCTACACGGAAAGCTCTCTCGACTGGATGAGCCGGGAGTTCGGGCTGAAGCGGATCAGCGAGTGGTGGTTCGGCACCGATATGGTCGACCTGTTTCGCTATGTGACCGTCGGCATCGGACAATCCCAGTCGGAGGGGGCGGGCCAGCATTGGGCGGCGTCATTCGCACCCGTCATCGACGATCTGCAGGCGGTGCTCGACAAACGCAAGATGTCGTCTGAAGTACACATGCTCTTCGAATTGGTCCGGTGACGAAGTATCTGGTTACGGGTGGTCAGGGATTGCTGGCACCCTATATCGCTGCGGAAATGGCCCAGCATGGCGAAGTCTCGATCACTGCTCGTGCATGCGGCGACTGTCCTGCCGATCTGGCAGATCTTAACGCCGTCGATAGACTGGTACGTGAGGTTCGTCCAGACATCGTGGTGCATTGCGCGGCCATGACGGATGTGGACCGTTGTGAGCGCGAGCCTCTGGCGGCAGATACAGCCAATCGGATCGCAACTGCGAATCTGGTGGAGATTTTGCCTCAACAGTCAAGATTGGTCCTCATATCGACAGACCAGGTCTATCGTGACGTTGCGGGGCCACACGCTGAAGGCGATGTGGGACCGGTCAACACCTATGGGGCAAGCAAGCTGGCCGGTGAACGCGAAGCGATCCGCCGTCCCGACAGCCTCGTCATTCGCACCAATCTATTCGGCCCCTCCCAGACCTCGGGGCGGCAGAGCCTCTCGGATTGGATGGTCGAGCGGATAAGATCGGGCGA
Organism: Hyphomicrobium sp.; assembly: GCA_052388455.1. Lineage (GTDB taxonomy): Bacteria > Pseudomonadota > Alphaproteobacteria > Rhizobiales > Hyphomicrobiaceae > CAZSNH01. The sequence continues at coordinate 62,840 of JBQTIA010000011.1, read as the reverse complement.
GCCAACAACACTGTTTCAAGACAGTTTGTTTTCACCGCTTCACATGAAGAGTTTGGCAGTCGTGGTCGCAGAGATGATCGCTTCTCGTTTGACGGGCGTCTTCAACGTCGGCTCCCGCGCCGGCATGAGCAAGGCAGATTTCGGGCTACGGATCGCCCAGCACCTCGACTTGCCGGTGGGAAATCTTCTGCGGGGAACCGCAAGCACCATTGCCGGCCGGGCCCGGCGGCCTCGCGACTTGAGAATGGATGTACAGCGTATCGAGGCCCGTCTCGGGCGGCCAATGCCCGACTTGGCTGATGAGATATGCAAGTTGTGACGCGACAGGGGATGGAATCCGCATGACCAGCATCCTTGATGTGGCCGGTGTGAAAGTCGGCAATAATCATCCGACCTATTTCATTGCAGACATCGCCGCCAATCACGACGGCGATCTCTCGCGCGCTAAGGACCTGATCTATCTGTGTGCAGAGGCCGGCGCTCAGGCGGCGAAGTTTCAGAATTTCCGCGCTGAGACGATCGTCTCCGATTATGGCTTCAAGGCACTCGGCGGTCAGCAGTCCCATCAGGCCAAGTGGAACAAGAGTGTATTCGAGGTTTACCAGGATGCGGCACTGCCGACCGAGTGGACCGAGGATCTGAAATCGGCGTGCGACAAGGCCGGCATCGCCTACTTCACCGCCCCCTACGAACTCGAAGTGCTGCCTTTCCTTTCCAAGCATGTCTGCGCATGGAAGCTTGGTTCGGGCGACCTCACTTGGCACGAAGAAATCGAATGGCTGGCGAAAGACGGAAAGCCGCTGTTTCTCGCCACCGGCGCGGCCGGTATGGACGAGGTGGATTCAGCGATGGCGATTGCCTTGCAGCACACGGATCAAGTTTGCCTGATGCAATGCAATACGAACTACACGGCGTCGCTCGAAAACTTCAAGCATGTGGCATTGAACGTTCTCAAGACCTATGCAGCGAGATATCCGGGCGTCGTGCTCGGACTTTCTGACCATACTCCGGGCCACGCCACAGCGCTCGGAGCCGTTGCACTCGGCGCGCGCGCGATTGAAAAGCACTTTACAGACAATACCCGGAGGGCAGGTCCAGATCATGCGTTCTCTATGGACGCGAGAACATGGCGGGAGATGGTAGACCGGACACGGGAACTCGAGAATGCCCTCGGTCCCGCGGAAAAGCGCGTGATGGACAACGAGCGGGAGACAGTCGTACTACAACGCCGTGCCGTGCGCGCTACGCGAGAGCTGAAGCCAGGTCACCGCATAGAGAAAGGCGATCTCATTCCTCTACGGCCATGTCCAGCGGACGGATTGCCCCCCTATCGAATGACCGAACTTATAGGCCGTGTTGCACGCCGGGCTGTGGAGGCAGGTGACGTCGTGCGGTTCTCGGACGTCGACTGAGGCTCAGTGCGGGTCGCGATTATCATGCCGGCACTCAACGAGGAAGCGACGATCGCCGAGGTCGTTCGCGGCGCTGCTGCTTTTGGCGACGTGGTCGTTGTCGATGACGGCTCATGGGACAAGACGGCAGCGCGCGCCAGAGAAGCCGGTGCAAAGGTCGTCAGTCTTCCGGAGAACCGCGGCTATGAGGGCGCCTTGGAAGCCGGGTTCGCCGAGGCTGCCCGCCGAGAAGCCGAGGTCGCGATCACCATGGACGCGGACGGCCAATTCGATCCGGTCCACGTCGGACGTATGCTGGAGCCGATCAAGTCCGGCCGCGCCGATCTGGTGCTCGGCCAGCGCCCCGTAGGCGCGCGCTTTGCTGAAAGGCTATTCAGCTACTATACGAGAAAACGACATGGCATCGGCGATATTCTCTGTGGGGTAAAAGCCTACTCCATGCCGCTTTACAGGGCGAATGGACGCTTCGACGAAGGGCGGAGCGTCGGTACGGAGCTTGCTCTCGCCGCGGTCCGCAAAGGTGCTCGGTTCGAATTGGTTGAGCTGCCTGTGCGCCCGCGCCAAAATACGCAATCTCGATTTGGACAGGGCCTGCGGGCCAACTTGCGGCTTCTCACGGCAATGCGGCTCGCGGTCGTCTCTGATCTGAGGTCGATAGTCAGATGAGCCGGACGGTTGCAATTATTCAGGCGCGCCTGGCCTCGACCCGTCTCCCCGGCAAGGTGCTTTATGAAATCGGCGGCCAGCCGTTGATCTCTTTCATGGTGCAGCGGGTCGCGCGAACGCGGGGCATCGACGAGGTGGCGCTGGCGGTTTCGGAGGACTTGGGCAACGAAGCCCTGGCCGAGATTGCCGGCGGGCTCGGCATCGCGGTCTTCCGAGGCTCCGAAAAAGATCTGCTGAGCCGATATTGCGGGGCGGCGCAAGCTCTGAACGCCGGCGTCATCGTGCGCTTGACGGGCGATTGCCCGTTGGCCGATCCGGAAGTGATCGAACTGGTCGTGGAACGACGGCGTGCGGAGGACTTAGACTACTGCACTAATGTGCATCCACCAACTTGGCCGGACGGATTAGACGTTTCCACTTTCACTCGGGCGACCTTGGAAAGGGCCTGCGCCGAAGCGCGCCGCCCAACGGAGCGCGAGCACGTGGTACCCTGGATGTGGCGCAATTCGCCTCTGGAGGGCGGCAGTTTGCTGACCGCCGGGAACGTCAGCTGTCCGGAGCAAGCCGAGGATCAACGCTGGACCGTTGATGGCGCGGCAGACTATCTGATGCTTCGTGCATTGGTTGGCGTTATGGGTGCCGAGGGCCTCGCTCGTGCCTCATGGCGCAGCATTCTCGCAGTCATGAGGGCCCGTCCCGACATCAGGAACATCAACGCAGCTGGTGTCCGAGACGCCGGACTTGTCGAATCGCGTGCCAGAGAGAGCGCAGCCCAATGATCCGACTGATCGAGCTGTCATGACCTCGCACAATCCCTCCGTCCGCTATGCACGTTCGCTGGAACTTCTGCGCCGGGCAGAGCACGCCGTTCCTGGGCAGGCGCAGACCTTCTCAAAGTCCTGGACGCAGTACCCGCGCGGCGTTGCTCCTGTCTTTGCGGTCAAGGCAAGCGGCGGACACGTGTGGGATGCGGATGGCAACCAGTTCATTGATTGGCCGATGGCGCTCGGCCCACTGCTTCTCGGCCACAACCACCCTGCGGTGACGGCCGCGATCCACTCCCAGTTGCAAGATGGGATAGCCTTTTCGCTGCCGACACTTTCTGAACTCGAATTGTCAGAGCGGTTGATTGCTTGGTTTCCCTATGCGGAGAGGGTCCGGTTTGGCAAAAACGGCTCTGATGCCACTGCGGGTGCCATCCGCGCGGCGCGTGCCTACACGAGACGCGAACTCGTGCTTTGTTGCGGCTATCACGGATGGCAAGATTGGTATGTGGGCACAACAACCCGACATGCGGGCGTACCCGAGGCCGTCCGCCGTCTCACAATCCCCTTCACATACAACGATGCGAAGGCACTGGAGGGATTGCTCGATGCCCATGCGGGCCAAGTAGCAGCAGTTATCATGGAGCCTATGGGCATTGTTGAGCCGACTGCCGGCTATCTGGCGGACGTGCGTCATCTTTGCGACAAGCACGGTGCGGTGCTCATTTTTGACGAGTGCTGGACTGGTTTCCGCATCCACAGGCAAGGCGCTTACGGCCGTTTCGGCGTGGCCCCAGACCTGGCGTGCTTCGGCAAAGCCATCGGCAATGGCGTGCCGATCTCCGTGCTGCTCGGACGCGCCGAAGTCATGGATGTTCTGAGTGAGGCGTTTTTCTCGTTCACATTCGGTGGCGATCTCATGGGGATTGCAGCGGCCACTGCAGTACTCGATGTGCTCGAACGTGAACCGGTACTCGAGTATGCCGATCGGCTCGGCATTGGACTGATGTCCGGCATGAGGGGTCTCATCGCTCGTCACGGTCTTGAAGGCTTTGTCGGCGTCGACGGCTATGGGGCCCGTCACGTCATGTCCTTCAAGGGCGATGGGCGAGACGGCCTATTGCTCAAGAGCGTATTTCAGCAGGAGGGCCTTGCACGCGGGGTGCTCGCTGCCGGATGGCACGCTCCGTCTTACGCGCACACGCAAGCCGACGTCGACACCACGCTGCGTGCTTATGACGAGGCCTTCGCCGTTCTGAGAACGGGGCTGGAGCAGGGCGATCTCGCGAATCGTTTGATGGGTGAACAGGTTCAACACGTGTTTCGTAAGCCTTAGGGAGAATTCGGCAAATGGCCAAGCGCGATGCCGTCACCGGTGCAGTGATCTCGCATTACAGCGTGAACGCACAGACCTATCGCAATCACTACGATGCCAGTCAGTTGGAGAGCAGCGCGACCTATCCGGCGGAGTATTTCCGGTTGCGCCGGCTGTTGGAGCGCCTGGCTGCGACCGGTGCCAGGCGCGTTCTGGACGCGGGCTGCGGCGAAGGCACGCCGATGCTGCGCGTATCGGAACTCGGAATCGAAGTTCGAGGCTTCGATTTCACGCCAGAAATGGTGGAGAAGGCGAAGGAACTCTTTACCGATGCCGGCTTGCCGGAACGGAACGTCATCGAGGGGAATGTGGAGTCGTTCGAGAGCTTTCAGTCGCTGACGGATGGCGGCTTATTCGACGCCGCAGTTTGTTTCGGCGTGATGCCGCACGTCAATGACGAGGTTCTGGTGCTCGAAAATCTTCGGCGTGCCCTGGTGCCCCGAGGTCGAGTCTTCGTCGAGTTCCGCAATGCCCTCTTCAACCTTTTCACCATGAACCGGTTCACGCACAGATACATCCTCGAAGATCTGCTGCACGGCGTAGACCCGGAAATCGTCAAGGCCACGGACGAAAGGCTGGCAGAAACGCTTGCCATGGACAAGCCAGCCTTGCGGACCAAGGCCGAGGCCGGCAAGCCCGGCTACGACGCTATCCGCGCGAGGATGCACAATCCCTTGGCCATCGCCAAGATGTTCGCGGACGGCGGGTTCACTGATCCGGTGATTCATTGGTATCATTTTCATCCGACGCTGCCTCTCCTCGAGGGCGACGGCGTCGATCCCAAGGTGTTCCGCCGCGAGGCGTTCCGAATGGAGGACAATCCACACGACTGGCGCGGCCACCTTCTCTGCTCGGCCTTTGTCGTCGAAGCCGTGGCGCGGTGATGGCAGGGGAACACATGTCGGCTGTTGACGGCGCCAATAGCAGCGCTGGGCGCATGCACGATTTTCTGACGCGGCTTTGGCCGATGCACCGGACCGTGAACAGCGACGATCTCGAGAAGGCTGTCGAAATGTGTGCCGTCGAACTTGGGCACGCGAACTTCACCACGCATCGCTATGCCCCGGGCTTGGAAGTGCTGACCTGGATCGTGCCGGAGCGCTATCATGTTCGGGAAGCCTGGCTTGAAATTGCCGGACGGCGGGTGGCTGATTTTCACGAAAACCCTCTGCATCTCCTATCCTATTCCTTGCCGCGAGAAATCAACGGCACGCTGGGAGACTTGAAGGGTCATCTCTGGAGCCGCCCGGAACGCCCTGATGCCATTCCGTGGGAGTTCAAGTACTACGAACGCTCCTGGGGCTTCTGCGTTCGTCACAGGGATATTGACGGTTTGAGCGACGATACGCCGGTGCGAGGGCGCATCGATGTATCCTTCGGGGCCGAGCCGATGGTGATCGGTGATTTCTATCTGCCGGGCGAGACGCGTGAAGACATCCTCTTTCTCACCAATATCTGTCATCCCTCGCAGGTCAACGACAGCATCGCGGGTCTCGTGGTCGGGCTGGAAATGTCGCGGAATATTGCGACCATCCCGTCGCGGCGCCATGGATTTCGGCTTCTCATTGTGCCCGAGACAATCGGAACCATCGCCTGGGTCGCGAGCAATCCAGAACTGATGGAGCAGGTAAAGTACGCCTGGTTCTGTGAAATGGTCGGCCATGACAACAGCTTCGTGCTCCAACACTCCCGCCAGGGCGACAGCACGATCGATCGAGCGTTTCTCGCGGTTCTCCGCCAGCACAGAAAGCACGGCCAGGAGAGGACAGGTCCGTTTCGCAAGGTCGTTGCCAGCGACGAGATCGTGACCAATGGCCCCGGCTACGACATTCCAACGCCATCACTCACGCGGTGGCCTTATGGCGAATACCACACGACCGACGATAACCCGGATTTAATCAAGCCTGAGAATCTCGGCGAGGCTCTCAATGTGTGCATGGACGTGTGGACAGCGCTTGATCAAAATTACTACCCGCGGCGGACTTTCAAGGGGCCCGTAATGCTTTCGCGATACGGCTTGTGGGTCGACTGGCGGGTTGACTGGCCGCTCAACCTGAAAACCGAAGCCATCATGCTCAAACTCGATGGCGACAAGTCGGTCATCGACATTGCCTATGAGATTGAGCTGCCGATTTCCACGGTCAAGGCCTATCTCGATCGTTTCTACGAGGCAGGCCTTATCGAGCGGCACGACAGACCTTCTCCCTTCAATCAGGAGCGCGCATAGATCATGCTGGAACGGGCCCGCGTGTTTGGCGAAAGGTGTTACTTGCGGCCTTTCGAGCGCACTGATCTCACCGACGAGTACTTGTCGTGGGTCAATGACACGTCTGCGAACAGCTACATTCTCGCCGCAGGCTTTCCCGTCAATCGCGACATGCTTGAGCAGTACTTTATTTCGTCGCAGCCAAAGAACGCAGTGCTGTTCGCAGTTTGCGACCGTAAGACGGGCAAGCATTTCGGCAATGCCCGCCTCAGCCAGATCGACTGGGTGCATCGAGTGGCACTCTATGGCCGGCTGGTCGGCAATCCGGACTACAGGGGCAAGGGGTATGGTACGGAAGCGCTGATCTTGTTGCTTCGCTTCGGTTTCCACCATCTCGGCCTCAACCGGATCTGGTCGGCGGCGGTGGTCGAGAACGGTCCTTCGCTCGACAGCAATGATCGTGTCGGGATGACCCGCGAAGGAATACTCCGCCAGTTCGTTTGGTCGAACGGACGGTTCCACGATGCGGTCGCGCTTTCCATGTTGCGCGAAGATTTCGACAGGCTGCACCGCACTCCTGAACAGTGGAGTGTGCGTGAGGAGGCCATGCGCCGCCAGGACAGCGTCAGTTGACTGCGGTCTTCCGGACTTTGGATACGCACGCACTCGTAGAGTCGCTCGCAGCTGCCGCTGCTGTTCGTGCGCATGCGCAGGGCCGTCTCACTTGGCATACGACGTCGCCACAAGTCGCCGAGGTCTTGGGCAAGTCAGGTGAGCCTGTCATCTGGGCGGATGCGGTCGTTTCCGACGAATGCTCTAGGGAGATTGGGCTGGCCGCTGTCGATGCGGTTCGCCTGCTAGAGCGCAGGATCGACGGCATCGCGACCGCGATCGGATTTCCGAGCCTTACGCCCGTAGTCTGCACCAGCCTTTCGATGCTGCTCGGGCTGTTGTGCTTCAAGCGCGCGGTATTGGAACGGTTCTGCAAGAACGAAGGGACGAGGCTGGTTGCCGGAAGTGCCGTGGTGAGCCCCGTGCGAGGCGGTGACCCCCAGATCGGCCGCTATGATACGCTTTACTCAGTGCTAGCCGTGGACCTGAATACTACGAGGCTCGATGTTGTCCCGGGCGATCAGAAGGCACTCTATCAGCAGATTGACGAGAGCGTCTGGTCCGATCGGATTCTTTCCGCGATCGACTTCTCGGCCCCGAATGTCGTGTCACGGCTGCTGCGCTTCGTGTCGGGTGCGAACGGTCTCAATCGGCGTGGCACCGGTCCGATTGTTTTAATCGGTCAGGAAAATGAGGCCGTCCGTGAAATGCTCCCTCACTTGCTGAAAGCAGGCGCCACGCTCAATGTCATGCCGAAGATGATGGGGGCTCCGCCAGGGCAGCCTGTCCGCGGATTGCCTGAAGCTTCAGAAGTCGCTGCGGCGCTCGACGAGGCCTTGGCCAACCGAAGCCTGACACTTGGAACTCGATTGATTGCGGGAATCGCAAGTCAGAGACTGATGGACGCATCACGATGCTGGTGTTCGGCCATCGAGACGGCGAATGCATTCGTTGCGAAAGTTATGACGGATCGCAGCCGCATGACCTTCTTCCTCACCAATACGATAGGGTCAGTCGATAAGGCTGCGCTGGCCGAGCGGCTGAGGCATGAAGGAGTGTCGATCGTCGTAGCCGAACACGGGGTCTCGGCTGGGTTGTCCAGGTTTCATGAGCCGCTCCGGTCTTGGTCCGAGCCAAGGCTGGCTGATCTCTATCTCGCTTGTAGTCAAGGGGCGGTCGAATTTTACCGCGAGGCAAGCGAGCTTAATGAGACCGCGTTTTCGGCAATAGGACTTGCCGAGCAGACGAGGCGCGTTTCTCTTGCCCCCCTGCAGCGCGCCGTCACGAGGCGGCGCTTCAAGGTCGGCAAGGGCAACCGGCTCGTAATCTATCTCGCACGCGCAGTTCAGAACAACATGCGCAAGATCAGTCATTCACTCGAAGATCATCGCGAGCACGCCATCGAGTCAACGATGCTGACGAAGGTTCTTCCAAAGGTACGCGGCACCGCCGCGATCAAACTCTATCCGACTACGCGCTACCTCGATCCGTATGATGGCGACATTTCGGAGAGCGCGGACAATGTCCGTGTTGTGAAAGCGGGTGACTTCCGATACCTCAGAGCGGCGGCTGATATCATCATTCTGTCATCACCTTTGAGCACGCTCGGATGGGCGTTCGGTGCGAACAGGCCGATCTTTTATTTGGAAGACCTTCGTGCTCCTCTTCGGGCCGATGTTCGCGTGAAGATGAGGAATTCGGTTTTTTATCTCGACATCAGCAATGACGACTGGCCGGATCGTCTGATCTTGGAACTCAACCGGAGCGATGAAGAAATTGCGTTCCATTGGCGCGACAAGGCAGCCGCTCGACGCGAGTTCCTGGCGCACTACATCTTCGGACCCGAAGGATGTGGTGTGCGCGGTGTCGAGGCTATGTTGTCCTTTCAGCCGTCACGGCCATCGAATGTTGACGGTCGGCTTGAGCAAGATTTCACCTCTTCCGCCGAAAACGTGTTGGATTGAGCGCGCACAACGGCCGTGGAGACGTCTTGGGAAGTGGATAGGAAAAAAGTGCCTCTCGGACACAAAGGCTCGGGGGCCAGTCCTATGGGCATGTTCGTCTTGGGCACGGTGCAACTCGGGCTTCCATATGGAATTTCCAACCGCAACGGTAAGCCGACGAAGGAGCAGGCGTTTGCTGTCCTGGATGCCGCGTACAGCCACGGGGTTTCATGTTTGGATACCGCGCGTTCCTATGGAGAGTCTGAAGAACTCATCGGGGCGTGGCAAAAGTCGCGAAAGGCCGTCATCGAGGTCGTGACCAAGATTCCGCCACTTGCTGGCAGTGGAGCGGAGCGAGCAGAGAAGGTTTTGTCGGAAAGTTTGAAACGTCTCGGGACCGCACGGGTGCAGGGGCTGCTCTTGCATCGTGCGTCGGACCTTGGTGGTGCAGGCATGGATCGATGGATCGACGGCTGCCTCGAGTCGGGGCGCATCGGAGATTTCGGGGTCTCGATCTATGACGCGGACGAACTGCCGGATGAATTCCGGATCAGAATGGTTCAGTTTCCGGCCAGTGTGCTCAATCAGACGTGTGCACGCTCGACAGCTATTCGAAATTTCCGGTTGAGCGGTCGCACCTTGTTCGTGCGTTCGGTTCTAGCCCAAGGCCTAATGGTCATGCCCGAAGACGCGATACCGGCTGGACTTGCAGCCGTCCGGCCATTCATTGCGAGGCTGAAACAGATAGCAAGGCAATCGGATGTATCCGTCTTGGCACTTGCGATTGCATCGGCACGTCGTCTGGCTCCTGGCGGCGACATAGTTCTCGGTGCCGAGACACCCAGTCAGGTCGAGGGCCTTGTCGAGGCTTGGATGTGTGAGGTTCCGGACGCGGTGGTCGATGCCTGCCTCGACGCCGGCCGTGATGTCCCGGCCGACCTTGTGGATCCCCGCCGATGGTGAAGTCGACAGACGTCGCTCAGTGGGATTGGCACGCTGTTGGCGAGGACGGCAGCCCTAAAGATATGCCGCGTGTGTCGATCACGCTCGGCCCGGGTTGGGGCTGGTCAGAGCATCGCTTCGGTGAAGCGCGCGTCTCTATTAAGGGGTATCTGTTCAACGGCGCGCTTACGCTGGAGGGTGCAAGTGCCGCGCGGCATGCACTCTCTCTGGTCTCAGGTACGAATGCCGGCGCTAACCTTTCGCAGGCCCTGTCCCGGCTTGCGGGACACTTCGCCCTTGTCATCGAAGTGCCGGGCACGATTATCGCTACTGTTGATCGCGTTCGATCCACGCCGTTGGCGTTTTCGGCGCGTGACGGCATTGTGCGCATCGATGATCAGGCCACGAGGCTCCGAGACGTGCTTTTTCTCGGTCGTGCGAACCTCGATTCCCATCAGGCAGTCGCAGCCGCCATGTCGGGCTATACAATCGGCGCCGGGACACTCTATAGGGACATCTCATTACTGCGTCCGGGCGAAGCGCTCGTCGTCGACGTTGCCGGCCACCACACGATTCGGTGGTTTGTCTACGACGCCTGGCAGACGAGCGAGTTGCCCAGCCCCGTGCAGAAGCTATCCGAACTACACCGCTTCCTCATGGAGCGATTGGTGGCGAGTGTCGGCGGACGTCCTATCTGCGTGCCCTTGTCGGCGGGTTTTGACAGCCGTTTCATAGCCGCCGGCTTGAAGGAAGTGGGTGCTCGAAATGTGCGGCTCTTTTCTTATGGGCGTCCTGGAAATCACGAGGCGGAGACAGCTAGGCACATTGCTGATCGTCTCGGATTTCCCTGGCGATTTGTGCCGTTCACATCTGGCTCGCAGTCGGCGATGTATGTCGACGTAGAGCATGAGGCTGCACTCTGGACCGCCGCCGATGCTTGCTGTTCCGTACCATTCGAGCAGGACTGGAGGGCGGTGACCGAATTGAAGCGCGACGGTTACATCCCTGAGGATGCCGTCATCGTCAATGGGCAGTCGGGTGACTTTATAACCGGCAACCATATGCCGTCGCAATTGTTGGATGTTGCTGGTAACACGGACCTCTGTGCAGGGCACGATCGTCTCATTCGAACCTTCGTAAACAAGCATTTTCGATTATGGCGGCTGCTTGCCACGGGGCAGAACGATACATGTGTCGGTCGTCTTCTGTCCGCCGAGATTGATGCCGCCGGTGCGCCCCTGGACTCTGCGGAAGGACTGGCGGGAATACACGAGATGCTGGAGTATCAGGATAGACAGGCTAAGTATGTCGTATCTGGCCAGCGAACTTACGAGGCGCTGGATCTCTCCTGGCGCCTGCCGTTGTGGGACGACGAGTACATCGACTTCTGGCGGCGCGCGACGCCTGCATTGAAGCTCGGCCAGAACCTTTATAAGCGCGTGCTTGAAAGCGACAATTGGGGCGGAGTTTTCACCGGCATCCCCATCAACAAGAAGACGATCACACCGGGTTGGATTCGCCCGATCCGGCTTGCGGCAAAGGCTGCCAGTGCTCCCTTTGGCGCCGATCGCTGGCATTCGATCGAGCGCCGGGTGTTCGGCTGGTGGATGGATCCGCTTCGGGTTTCGGCGGTGGTTCCATACACGACGGCCCTTCTCGACAGTCGCGGCGCGCGACACGGAGTTTCGTGGCTGACGGAACGCTGGCTTGCGAAGCACGCCATCTCGTTAGCTGAGGTCGGACGACTGTGACCGCTACAGCAAATCTTCCGTCCTTCTCGCTGACCGGTTATCGTCTCCTGGTCCGAGGCATCCTGGAGCGGGGCTATGGACTGCGATCCTTTCAGGATGCCGATCCGGTCATGCCTCATCTCGTTCTCCGGCATGACATCGACCAGTGCATCGCAACGGCCCGGCGTCTGTCCGACCTTGAGACCGAGAACGGCTGGCAATCCACTTGGTTTGTCCTCGTCAGAACGGAAATGTACAACCCGTTCTCGAAGGCCAATGTGGGACATCTGCGGGAAATGATTGCCGCCGGCCATGAGGTTGGCCTGCATCTCGATGCCACCCACTATCCATCGACGGAAGATTTTGATGCAGGCGCTCGCCAGGAATGCCGGATGTTGGAGGACATCACCAGCTCCCCGGTCCGTATCGTGTCGTTCCATCGGCCTGCTCCCGCCCTGATCGGCAGTAGCGACCTTGTTGGCGGACGCATTCATACCTACATGCCGCGCTTCATAAACGAAATGGGCTACTGCTCAGATAGCCGCGGGCAGTGGCGCCACGGATTTCCCTGGGATCACGAGGCGTTTCGCGAGCGTCGTGCGCTGCAACTTCTGACACACGCCATCTGGTGGGTCGGACCGGATGATCGTGAGCCCCGGCAACGCCTCGCAGATCTCGTTGCCCGCAAAGTTGCAGAGTACAACGCCGAATTGGCTGCCAACAACGATGTCTGGCGTTTTTGAGAGCTGACTCGATCCGGTGATCGCGAATGAAAGTCGGAATTTCAAACGGAGTGCCGCCCTTGAAGCAGGTTCTACGAAGCGTCTGGAGGACAATTCCCCAGACGGCGCGCACGCGCCTCGTCGATGGTTACGACCAGAGCCAGGTCAAGTTCCATGAATATATCGACGAGATCTACGATCGCCGTCTCGGGATCAAGACCGGTTGGCTGCAGAACTTCAGCAATGAAGAACGCGCGCAGACCACTGGTGGCGACCCGTCAATGATCAAGTCGACGTCTTACCTGATCTTGAAGGCGCTCTTGCGAAAGTTACGACCGACCGCGAGCGACCGGCTGGTCGACATTGGCTGTGGGTCAGGCCGGGTTCCCATCTACTTTGCTACGTCGCCAATCGGCCACAGCATGGGGTTGGACTTCCACCAACGGGCCATTGATGCCGCCAAGGCCAATCTTGCTACCGCGCGAATAGATCGATCCAAGGTGTCGTTCGTGCAGCAGGATGCGACCACCGCCGACTATGACGGATTCACGCTGATATTCATGGCCAATCCCTTCGGTGACACAACTATGAAGCGTGTTCTGGAAAAACTGTACGAGAGCCGTTCGCGCTGCCCTCGCCGCATGCAGGTTTGCTACTACAATCCTGTCTGCGGAGCACTTTTCGCTGCAACACCTTGGTTGAAGCAAACCGGTCAAATACGCACCCTAAAGAAACCACTCAACATCTACGAGGCGATCTGACGTGTGCTCAGGCGCCGGGTTCAGCACTTGACGCTCGTTTCAACGACCGTGCACGTCGAGACCGATGATAATCGCTGCGGGGATCTTTGGTGCCAATGGCGCAAGGGTCATCCTTTCGATGACTGGGAGCTCCGCTGCAAACTGGCGGCGATCTACGGCATCGAACCCAGATTCTACATCAGCCTGGATGGAAAGGCCGTGCTGCCTTGCGGGGCGCGAGGTAACGAGACGGTATTCTTCGGCGGTGCCCGTTTCTCAGAGAACAACGGCATTCTCGGCGACTTCGGCGGTGGGGAAGCCCTGTTGGGTTCGGTCATTGCCAGTGGCGCTGAGTTCAGCCTCATCAATTGGTGCCGTGATCCCTTTCCACTCCTCTCGCCGGCCGCGCGGGCATTCGATGTGCCATACAACCAGTACTGGATTTTGGAATCAGACTTGGTCATGGAAGCGATTTTGGCCCGCGTCGATGCTTCCGCGGGGCGCGAGATGGAATACATCTTGCGGAAGTTTTCGTTCGAGATCGTCGTGCCTGGGCGATGGGACGAGGCCTGGTCGACACTGACAGATATGTTCTCTCGAACGTCGCAGGTCTTTTCTGATAGAGGCAGAACGTTCGCACTCGATGAGGCGCTCAACAGGAGCGCAGCGGAAGCCGTGTGCTCCGATGCCTTTCGCTCCGGTTGCCTAGTTTTTATTGAGGTTGGGTATCGTGGCGGGCTCGCTGGTCTGTGTGTCATGATCGATGACCCGCGAAATAGCGAAGCCATCTACCTGCTCAACCTCTGCGGTTCCACGCCGAGCAAGGTTTCGAATGCGGTCGCGATCGCTCCTATCGTCTATGCCGCACGCACAGGCCGAAGGGTGAACGGTCTGCGCGGCGCCTTCACAGTCAAGAAGAAATACGGCTACCGCCCAGAAGCGAGCTACGCCCTCGTGCGATCAGAAGCTTGGCAGATAAAACCGCAAACCGATCTCTCGGCGCAGGAGCTACACGCGCTCTACGCACGCCCCTTCGGCTGCGAGCCACCTCCGGGCTGACAGATTGCGCAAAATCGTGGCCATTCACCAGCCGAACTACCTGCCCTGGCTGGGTTACTTCGCGAAGATCGCGCAGGCCGACCATTTCGTGTTTCTCGATGACGTGCAGTTCTCGAAAGGCAGCTATACGAACCGTGTGCAGATCGCGCAGGGTGGGGCGCCGGTCTGGTTGACGATTCCGATCCGTCAGACGTTCGGGCTTGAGATCAGGAACGTCGAGGTCTCTAGGTCCGATTGGAGCCGTGCTCATTGCGATACGCTCAAACAGGCTTACGGCAAGTCTACACACTTCAAAGCCGTCTGGCGGGACTTGGAAGCGGGACTTTTGACGGCGAAGGGTTCGCTGGCCGAAATCAATGTGTCGCTCATTAAATTGATTGCGGAACGATTGAGGTTAAATTGCATATTTCAATCGAGTTCGTCGTTGCGTGTTACCACTGATGCCGCCGACGAACGGCTTGCAGCCATCACCCACGCGCTGGCGCCGCATGGCGCATATCTCTCCGGCGCTGGCGGAGTAAACTACCAGTCTCCGGTTACCTTCGAGCGGTTGGGACTTGCGCTGGAGTACTCCCGTTTCAAGCCGCTGGCCTATTCACGCTCGGATCAATTATTTTTGCCGGGCCTCTCTGTTGTCGACGCGCTGTTTCATATTGGCTTCGACGCAACCGCCGACCTCCTGAGACTACAGGCTTGAGATCCCCTCTCCGTGTTCTCTGCCTCGATATCGAAGGAGGCTACGGCGGGTCTTCGCGATCACTCTACTACCTGCTTAAGAATGTGGACAGGGCACTCGTGGAACCCACGGTGTGGTGTCGCCGCCAGGGACCTATCCAGGACCGTTATGGTGAACTCGGCATTCCGGTAGAAGTCGCGCCCGTAATGCCGAAAGCCAGCGCATTGCCGAAGCTCTCCCGCAACATTGTCCAACTCGGCGGACATGCGGTCGACTACGTACTCGGCCGGAGCAGACTGGCCGCCATGGGGGAGGCCGCCGCCAACTTCGATGTCATTCACTTCAATCACGAGGGGCTGGCCACATTTGCCTATTGGATGCGCCGGCGGGTCGGTAAGCCGCAGACCATGCACATCAGGACGAATGTGGTGCCATCAATCTTTTCACGCGCGCAGATGCGCGTGATTTCGAGTTCCGTAGACACTGTTGCCTTCATTTCAGAGAACGAACAGCGGACATTCATTGGGTTGGGCGGCACGTCGCCTGGGCGGATCATCCATAATGTCGTCGAAGCGCCGCGTGAGGATATTGAGAGTCCCGCACGGAAGAGCGGTGATCCAATCATTGTTGCCTCCTTGTCCAACGCCGCTTGGCTGCGGGGCACCGACCGGTTGTTCGAAGTCGCAGCGATCCTCGCGAGGCGGGGTCGAAAGGATGTACAGTTCCTCTTTGCCGGCGATGACACACTTTCGGGATCGTGGCCCGGGCCGTTCGAAGCAGTCGCGCGCAACACTAAGTCTTTGCCAGAAGCGGCGCGTGCACTCGGTCTTACTGAGTACTTTAAATTTCTGGGTCATGTACCCGATCCTGAACGGGTGGTGGCGGCGTCGGATCTGCTGATCAAGCCGACCCGCGAGAACAATCCTTGGGGGCGGGATATTTTGGAAGCGATGGCGGCGGGCAAGCCAGTCTTGTCGGTGGGGCGGGATGCGACATTCGTCGAGACCGGCGTAACTGGTGTTCTCCAACATGCTTTCGATGCAGAAACTCTGGCCGATGAGATTCTTGCCCTTGCCGCAGATCGTGAGAAACTCGCCAGACTTGGAGTAGCTGCGCGCGAGCGCGTGCTACGGCTTTGCGACGGACCCTCCCGAGCCCGCGACTTGGCGGATCTGTGGAAAGCAGCTTTTGCTGCTAGGGCATGACATCTTCAGCGCCGCTTCACTTTCCACTTCCCATCACCTTCGTTCTCCCCGACCTCGGCGGAGGGGGCGCGCAGAAGGTGATGCTGACGATCGCCGGGGGCCTGGACCGCACCCGTTTCGCTCCGCGCGTCCTCGTCGTCGGGGGATCGCAGGCGTTCGCGGAGCATCTGCCGGCCGGAGTCCCCGCCGAGATCGGTCGAGCCCCGCGGTTGCGGGACGGCCTGCCGTGGCTCCTCCGCCGGCTGCGCGCCGAGCCCCCGTCGGCCGTCGTGTCGGTCATGGGCTATCTCAACCTCTCGCTGCTCGCGGTCCGGCGGCTGCTGCCGTCTGGCACGCGCCTCGTCATCCGCGAGGCCAACGCGGTGCAGGCGACCGCGGAGTCGCTTCCCTCCTGGCTGCCGGGGCAGTTCCTCTACCGACGCCTCTACCCGCGCGCCGATTTCATCGTCTCCCCGACGGCCGAAATCTCCGACGCCTTGGGCGCACTCGCTCCGCGCACCGACGGCCGGCGGGTGGTCATCGTCAACCCGGTCGATGTCGCCGGTCTCAGGCAGCGCGCGGAAGCGCCTCGGCGCGAGCCGGGGGAGGGCGTGCGGCTGGTCGCGGTGGGTCGTCTGACGCGGCAGAAGGGCTACGACCGTCTGCTGCCGCTGCTCGCCACTCTGCCGCCGACGGCGCGGCTGACCATCTTCGGCAAGGGTGAAGACCAGGACATGCTCACGGCGCAGGCCGATTCGCTCGGTCTCGGCGACCGCGTGCGGCTGGCGGGTTTCACACATGAGGTGCCCCGATGGATCGCCGGCGCCGATGCGCTGGTGCTGCCGTCGCGCTGGGAGGGCTTGCCCAACGTGGTGCTGGAAGCCCTGGCGCTCGGCACGCCGGCCGTCGTCTCGGATCAGGCGTCCGCGGCCGGCATCGCTGCGGAGGCATCAGTCGGTGCGGTGACGATCCGCTCCGTCGATGCCGCGTTCGCTTCGGCGCTGGCCGGAGTATCTGTCCTGCCGGGGATCGACGGGTCATCACCGGCCCTGCGGCCGAGCCTGCTGCCCACAGGCTATTGGGTCGAGAGCGTGGTCGCGCGCTGGAACTCCCTCTTGACCGGGCTCACCGCGAGCGCTCACTGATCGATCGGATTCGGAACGAGCAACGATGTCCCGCCTCTCCCACCTGCTGACCCTGACGCCACGTGAGACTTGGCGTATCGCGCGCCACCGCCTCCCACTGCTGCGAGGAGGGGCAGCGTGGACGGCGGAGGAACTGCTGTCCTCGCCCAAGCATTCGCGCGGAATTCGATTTGCGGAATTGCTGCTGCGGCAGGAAGCCGTCGTGCGCCGGGTGAGGGCCTGGGCGCCGCTCGATTTCGCCGGCCGCCACGTCGTCGAGGTCGGCTGCGGCCCGCTGGCAGGCTACGGCCCGCTGGCGATCTTCTGCGGGGCGTCCGCGTTTTCCAGTGCCGAGCCGGAGTGGGATGCCGCGTTGTTCCACTCGTCGCCGGTCCGGGATAAATATCTGCGCGTGTTTCACGCCGACCTCGTGGCGCTCTACGGACCGCTGATGTCCTTCGACAGATTCCTGGCCGCGCTCGACGAGAGGATGCGGATCGAGACCTGCGGCTTCGAGCGCGCGAACTTCGCGTCACCCGTCGACATCGTGCTGTCTCAGTCGGTGCTGGAGCACGTCTTTCCGCTCGACGCGACGGTCGCCAAGCTGGCGGCAATCCAGTCGCCGGATACGCGCTTTCTTCATCTCGTCGATTTCGGCAATCACTATCCGACCGCTAATCCGTTCGCGGGTCTCTACGAGCAGCCGGTATCCGACTACATCGCCCGGCGCGGCAAGGCCATCAACGGGCTGCGGATGCCGGACGTAGCGGCGGCGTTCGCCCTCGCCGGTGTTGGGGTGGACGTCATCCCCTCGCGTGTCGTCGCGGAGGGCTATACAGGCGACGTGCACGACTGGTGGCGGCAGCGCTACGACGACGCGGCGCTGTGGACGCAGCTCGCTCTCGTGGCTGGTCCGAAGGTGGCCGCTTGACCCGCGTCCTGCATGTGATTTCGGGGCTCGGCACCGGAGGAGCTGAAAGTTTCCTCGTCGCACTCGCCACCCGCCTGATGACGCGCGGGTTCGATCAGCAGGTGGTCAGCGTGACCGGCGGTGGACCTAACGGGGACCGGCTGTCCGCGGCCGGAATCGAGGTTACATCGCTCGCCGTCAAGGGACCGCTGACCGCGCTCAAGTCTTACGGCCCCTTGCTCGATGCGGTGGTGCGGGCCGATCCCGATATCATCCAGGGCTGGATGTATCACGGCGACCTCTTCGCCACCGCCATGCACCGTCTGCACGGCCGCAAGGCGAGGCTGGCCTGGAATATCCGCTGTTCGGACATGCGGCTCGAAGACTATGCGCTGCAGCTCCGGGTGGTGGTGAAGCTCTGCGCGCGTCTGTCGAAGCGGCCCGACGTCGTGCTGGCGAACAGCCGGGCCGGAGCCGAGGCGCACATGCGCGCCGGATATAGGCCGCGCCGGATGGACATCCTCCCCAACGGCATCGACACCGGGCGATTCCGGCCGGACTCGGCGGCGCGTGCGGCCGTCCGGTCCTCCCTCGGCGTCGGGCACGGAATGCCGATCATCCTGCATGTGGCCCGCGTCGACCCGATGAAGGATCACCTGACGCTGCTGGCCGCGGTCGAAGCACTGGACGGCGCCGTGCTCGTGCTGGCCGGCAAGGGTACGGAAGGCATGAGCCTGCCGCCCAGGGTGCTCGGTCTCGGCGAGCGGTCCGATGTCGAAAAACTGATGGCGGCGGCTGATATCATCGTGTCCAGCTCGGCCTACGGCGAGGGGTTCTCGAATGCCATCGCGGAAGGGATGTCGGCGGGGCTGATCCCGGTGGCGACCGATGTCGGAGACGTGCGCGACATCATCGGCGATGTCGGCGAGATCGTGCCGGTGCGCGATCCGGTTAAATTGCGTGAGGCTCTGGCGCGCCTCAGCCGGATGGGAGCCGCCGAGCGCGGGGGGCTCGGCCTCGCGGCGCGGGGCCGCATCGAGCGGCTATTCTCTCTCGATCGCGCCGTCGACCGCTTCGCGGCGCTCTATTCCGAATTGAGCGCGGGGAGCGCCTGATCCACCGATAGTCCGTCGGTGGCGGCGACGGTCAGTCGAAGAAGCGCTTGGGCTCGCCGGTATCCACCGGCGGCAGGCGGTGCTTCTTGTGCCGGACGTGCGGCGTTCTCGGCTTGGCGGGGGGCGCGGTTTCGTCGTCGGTCGTGGCCAGACGCTGCTTCTGCCGCTCGCCGTTCGCTGATCCGTCACCCTCGCGAACGGTCGATTTCGCCACGGGACCCTGGGTACGCAGGCGCACGGGTGGCGTCAGAACCGTGACCGGAGCCTCTGGCGTGCTGGCTTCCTGCGGCGGCGCCATGGCGGCGGTCTCCACTTCCTCCGCGACCGTAGTCACGGAAGGCATCGCCGTTGCAGCCGCGGTGAATGGAATGAGCGTCGGCTTGCCGCCCTTAGCCTGCGGCTGCGCCGTCTTGGCCATCGCTGCGGAGAGCGTCACGTCGTAGTCCGGCACCGGCGCATAGGGCGCCTTCGCCCGCATGTGCACGACGGTGAATCCGCGTTGCTTCAATTGCCTGAGAATTTCCGGGAGCGCTCGTGCGGCCGACGATTTGATATCGTGGAACAGCAGGATGCCGCCATTGCGGGCGACGGTATGGGCGATGGTGCGCTCGGTCAGGCGGTTCGCGTCACCGATGTAGCTGTCGTTCGAAACGACATCGACTGTGAAGGCCGCGATGCCGCGCGATTGCAGATAGCCGAGCATCGGATCGCTGTCGCTCAGACCCGGGAACCGGAAGAACGGCGCGATCGGCTGACCGGCGGCCATGGCGACGGCCGCGAATCCGCGCTCGATCTCGTCGCGTGCCCGGGCGATACCGGAACTCTTGAGATGGAAGGGATGCGACCAGGTGTGCGTGCCCATGGTGTGGCCGCGCGCCATCACCTCCTTGACCACGGACGGATAGGCGATCGCCATGCGCCCGACCGAGAAGAAGGTGGCCTTGGTGCAGAATTTGTCCAGGGTATCGAGAATCGAGCGGGTGACGGCGGGCATCGGACCGTCGTCGAAGGTCAGCACGACCTCCTTGGGGCCGAGAAAGCTGTCCTCCCGCACGTAGCGGGACATGTCGCCATAGAGAGGACCGGCAGTCGTATCGATCTCCACGATCCGCGATACGCCGATGCCGCCGTCCGGGTCGGCGCAATTCGCCGCCGCACCGCCGGCCAAGGAGACAAAACTAAGAACGACCAGCGCCGCCCTGGAGACCACACTCATAGAGCCCCCCAGCCCAAATCACGTTTCTCACTTTGGAATGTTTGATCGAAGGTCAGCGGCGAGACAAGGTGAAAGCGGTAGAGAAACAGTAAGTTGATCGGCCAGCGTCGCAGTCGGGCCACGGCTGGGCCGACAATCGAATCTTTTTTGTCGCGGTCAGCCGCCGGGTTGGGGGCGGATCTGCCAGGGGTCTTCGTGCAGGCCGGGGGGCTCCGGCCGGCGCGGCGGGCGGACCGTCGGCAGCTGAGGGGCCGCCTGCGCAGGCCCTGCCGGCTTGTTGTCGAGGCCGTCGGTCTTCGTGCCGCGCAGCCAGGGCAGCATTTCGTCCGCGTCGGTGGCGGCTGGTGTCGCAGACTTGGGAGAGTCCTTGCCAGCCGGCCACGTGACGGCTCGGGTTGCGAGCGGTGATTTCGCCGCGGCGACGGTCTTGCGGGCCAGTTCCCTGGCTGCCATCGCATCGTACTCCGGCAGTGTCGTTGCCGGCGTCTTGGCGACCATGTGCACGATCCGGAAGCCGCGCGCCTTCAACTCCGCCAAGAGCGAGCGGATCGAGCCGGCGGTCGACGGCTGAATGTCGTGGAAGAGGATGATGCCCTTGCGGGTCGTGGCGAGCTGGGCCAGCACGGTGCGCTGCACGGCGCCGGGATTGCGGGTGGAGAAATCACGCGAATCGACATCGATGCCGAACACGCCGAGCTGGCGGCCGGCGAGATGGTCGAGCGAGGCGCGGCTGTCGCGCAGGTAGGGATAGCGGAAGAACGGCGCCACTGGCCCGTCGAGCGC
Organism: Hyphomicrobium sp.; assembly: GCA_052388455.1. Lineage (GTDB taxonomy): Bacteria > Pseudomonadota > Alphaproteobacteria > Rhizobiales > Hyphomicrobiaceae > CAZSNH01. Next base: position 41,661 of record JBQTIA010000011.1, on the reverse strand, counting down.
CGCGGCGGTCGCGCTCAGCCCGAGTTCGATCTCCTCGGTCTGACGTGCGGCTCCGATCGTGCTCAGCTTCTTGTGCGACCACGTATGCACGCCGATGGTGTGGCCGCGCCGAGCGATGTCCTTCAGCATCGCCGGATCGGAGATCGCCATGCGCCCGACGATGAAAAACGTCGCCCGGACGCACTGCTGCTCGAGCGCATCGAGTACGCGCTGGGTGTAGTAGCGCAGTGGACCGTCGTCGAAGGTCAGCACCACCTCGCCGTCCTCCAGGAAGCCGGCGTCGCGGTACTGGGCGCCGAAGCGGGGCGCGGCTGCGGTGTCGATTTCGACGATCCGTGAGACGCCGAGTACATCGGCGCGTCCATGGCAGGCGTCAGAGATGCCGCCCGTCGGCGGCAGGGAACCGCCGGCATGGACCGCCGGTGCGCAGGCCGCGATGGCGAGCGCCGCCACCGCCACCACCGACCGGAAATTCCCGCTCGCCATTCCCGCCCTCAAGGTCTCTCCCGGTCGCGATGGTTTTCTCAGGCCGCCGCCGAATCGCCCACCTGCCATAGTACCTGGGATGCAGGCGGGAAAGCGGCGTCGGATCATTCTGAAAATCTGTTACATTTCCGTATCATGATTGTTGCATGCATCGCTGCCGTGATAAGGCGGCGCGCGGCGTCGGCACATGCTCCAATCCGAGTGGTGCAGAGCGAATGCGTTCTCGTCCCGCAAGACGGCAGTGAGCACAGGCAAGGTCATGGCTGACGGCGATCAGGACATTCTGGCCGAGGATTTGACCACCAGCCCGAGTGCCGAGCTGGTCGGGGCGGTCGCCGATGCGACGGTCGCCGGTGATCGCGCGCGGGTCGTCTCGCTGGTCAGCGAGCTGCGGGCGCCCGACCTGGCCGACATCATCGAGCTCTTGCCTCCGGAAGTGCGCGTCGGGCTGATCCAGCTTCTCGGCCCCGCTTTCGACTACGAGGTGCTGTCCGAACTGGATGGGACGGTCCGCGACCAGCTCTCCGAGGCGCTCCCGAACGAGCTGCTGGCCAGAGCGGTCACCGAGCTCGAAACCGACGACGCCGCCTATCTGCTCGAAAATCTGGAGGAGAGCGACAAGGAGGAAATCCTTGCCCAGCTCGCCTCCAGCGACCGCGCGGCGCTTGAGCGCAACCTCGATTATCCGGAAGAAAGCGCCGGCCGCCTCATGCAGGCGGATTTCGTGGCCGTGCCACCGTTCTGGACGGTCGGGCAGGTGATCGATCACATGCGCGAGACGGAGGACCTGCCGGACGCGTTCTCGGAAATCTTCGTCGTCGATCCGACCTTCCGCGTGCTCGGTTCGGTCAACCTGTCGCGGTTGCTGCGCACCAAGCGGCACGTCGCCATCGACCAGATCATGGAAAGCGACCGCCACGTCGTGATGGCCACCGACGACCAGCGCGAGATGGCCCGCCAGTTCGAGCGCTACGACCTGATGTCGGCGCCCGTCGTCGACGAGAACAACCGGCTGGTCGGCGTCGTCACCGTCGACGACGTCGTCGAAGTCATTCAAGAGGGTGCCGACGAGGATATGAAAAAACTCGCCGGCGTCGGCGACGAAAGCCTGGCCGACAGCGTGCTCGAAACGGTGAAGAGCCGCGTGCCGTGGCTGATCGTCAACCACGGCCCGGCGATCCTGGCTTCAACCGGCATCCATGCCTTCGGCGGCACCATTCAGCAGATGGTTGCACTGGCCGTGCTGATGCCGATCGTCGCCTCGATGGGCGGCAACGCCGGCACGCAGACCATGACGGTGACGGTGCGTGCGCTCGCTACCGCCAAGCTCGGCGCGGTCAACGCCCCGCGCGTCATCACGCGCGAAGCGCTCGTCGGGCTGCTCAACGGGCTGGTGCTGTCGGCGATCATGGCCGGCATCGTGTTTCTATGGTTCGGGTCGGGCAAGCTGGGCGGTGTCATTGCGGCAGCGATCGTCGTCAACCTTATGGCTGCGGCGCTCGCCGGCATTCTGATCCCGCTCGCCTTCGACCGCTTCAATCTTGACCCCGCCCCGGCTTCGGGCGTCTTCGTCACCATGGTCACCGACTGCGTCGGTTTCTTCGCCTTCCTCGGACTGGCGGCGCTGTGGTTGGTCTAGCAGCTTACTCACTCAGCGACGAGCCTTCGATAGAGATGCCACGTCGCGTGCCCGAGCACAGGCAGCGCCACCGCGAGGCCGACGAACAGCGGCAGCGATGCTGCGAGCAGGAGGATGGTGACGAAGAGCCCCCAGAGGGCCATGGTCAGGAGATTCTCCACCACCGACCGGATCGAGGCCCGGATGGCGACCGCGGCGCCGACATCCCGATCGACGAGCATCGGGATCGATACCACGCTGATGACGAAGGCCAGCAGGGCGAACAGGAGCCCGACGGCATTGCCGACCAGCATCAGCTTCCAGCCCGCCGGCGTAGTGAGAACCTCGTTGACGAATGCCGAGAAGCCGGCCGGCACGGCGTCGCCGAAATACTGCGTATAGATGGCGCGCGCGGTGATCATCCAGGTATAGAACAACGCCAGCAGCACCAGCCCCATCCGCAGGATGGCGCCGATGGACGGTGACCTCAGGACATCGAGCGCGTGCCACGCGGAGGTCTCGAGGCCGGCCTCCCGGCGTCGGCTCAGCTCGTAGAGGCCGATGGCCGCGACCGGGCCGATCAGAGCAAAACCCATGATCATCGGATAGACGAGCGGGAGCAGGTTGGCTCCGAGCAACATCCAGGACAGCGCCAGGCCAATGAGGGGATAGAGGATCACCAGATAGAGGGCGTGGCTCGGCATGGCCCGGAAGTCGTCGATGCCTCGGGCGACGGCATCCTTCAGGTCGGCGAGACCGATGGTGCGGATGTCCGGCTCACCCGGCCGCCAGATGGCCGAGGCGGGCCAGCGCAGGTCGGCGAACGGCATCGGGCGGTGGTGCTGGACCTTGGTCCGGACATTCGATGGAATGGTGGTCATGATATGTCCTCCGGGCTCGCGACCACGCGCTCGCGTCGCCGATGTGGAGGCGCAGCGCCGGGCGGTTCAGTCGATCTGAGGCGCTTATTCTGAAAGACGTGGAAGAAACGTGCCTCGATTTCAAGATGCGGCCGGGCCGTTCACGAAATCGTGCCTGCAAACACGTCCGTATTGCGGGCGCCACCGGGGCGAGGCTTGGTGCGCCTGACACACGTCCAGGTGTGGCAGAACATCATCCGTTTGCGAATTGCGAGCGCCGCCTTTGCTCGGCTCAACTCGACGGAACGTCGAGCTTGCGGGTGAGCGCCTCGAACTCGCGACGAAGCTCTTCGTTCTTGAAAATCTGGTCGAAAGTCGGCGCTTCGAGCTTCTGGATGGCTTCGAACGATCCCGAGCTGTCGCGCATCAGGTTGCGAAGCTGTAGGCTCGCCTCCACCGTCTCGAAGGTGTTGTCGGCGATACGCAGGTCATGCGTCGCGCGCGAGCGGGCCTTGGCGATCTGCTCGCGCTGCTGCGACAGATACCGGCGATAGCCCTTGGCGGCCTCCTCGGCGAGCTTCTGGCTTTCGCGGTTGGCTTCAAGCGCGCGAAGCTGATCGGGCCGGTTCTCGGCCCTCAGCAGCTCGGTGGTTTTGCCCTTGGCGACAGCAATATCTTTCAGAATGGCGTCGAGCTTCGGCATGTACTGGGTGTCGATCTTGCCGATGGTGGCGTCCTGCGCGTGGACCAGCATGGCGAACAGCGCCGCGTGCATGGCGAAATATTTGCGCGAGGCCGTCAGGTTGTCGCCGGCCGCCGTCATCAGTTTGGCGAGTTGGCCGTCGATGATTTTGGCGGCGTTGAACACCGCGACGAGGCGGACGAGGTCGCCCGAGAGCACGCTGTCGAGCAGCAGTTCCACTTGCTCCGGGGAAAGCTGAACGCCGGACTTGACCAGCGCATCCTGGATGTCCGTCTTGGCCTTCTGGATTTCTCCGCGATTGGCCTCGATGCGCTTGTTTGCTTCCTCGATCGCACTTGCGAGGCTGGAGACCGTGTCGGTCAGCACGCCCGGCAGCATGCCCTCCTTGGGCGCGATGAGCTGCTTTTCCCGGTAGCCGACGATCTGCTCTTCGATGTCGCGGATGTTCTGGCGCAGTCCTTCGATCTTGCGCTGGGTTTCGACGACGGGCGCGTCGGTGACGATGCCGAGCGCGGAATCGAGGAGGTCGCGTACCTTGCTCTCGCGGTCCTCGCGGGTCTCGGTCCACAGCGGCGAGATGACGAAATCCTTCTCGCGCGGGAGTTTCTTCGCCTCCGCGCGCTGCTCGGCGGTGTCCTTGAGGATGTTGTCGACGGCCTGCATCAGCCGGCGCGCCTGCTCGTAGGCCACATCGCCTTCGCGCGGATCGGTCTCGGCCGGCGGGGTCGCGTCGGGCCCGGCGGCGGCGGCCGGGGCCTTCGTCGTCGCGGGAGGCGCTTCGGTCGAAGCGCCGGCCACCCGCGTCGTGGTGCGCTTCTCGCCGGCGGCGATCAGGTCGGCAATGCCGTCGCGGCGGGCGGTCTGGGCCGTGCCGGCCGTGGGAACAAGCAGCACAAGTACGGCGGCGGAAGCCCATGAATTCTGCAAAGAAAACCCTCGCCGAGTGACCGTCATGACATCCTCCGTGACCGAGCGTGAGGTGGCCCCTGGATTCCGGCATTTCAATGGTTGTGAACGGGCAGGAGCGGTTTACTGTTGTGCACCGCGAGCAGCGAGGCTGACGATCTCCAGCAGACCTCGGTCGATCTGGCGGGCATCCGTCAGCACCGTCATATGCGTGATGTGAGGTCCGACGCGCCCGCCCGGCGGCGGGAATTTGGCGGCGGCGAAACGGGCGTCCGCCGGCTGAGTTTCGAGCGCCAGCCCCAGCCGCAGCTCGCGCGGCGCGACGGTCAGTACGGCGAACTCGGCGGGTGCCGAGATGGAAACCAGCGTCGGACGGGCGGAGAATTCCGCGCCGGGTATGGTTATCGCGATTTCCTTGAGCAGGTGGCGCGCGAGAGGCTGCAGGGCCTTGGCTTTGGTGAGCAGCGCGGCGAGCGCGGGCTCATCGAGGTCGAGCGCCGATGTGGGTGGATCGACCGGATAGAGCGCGGCAGCCGTGATCCGCACAGGGGCCGGTATTTCCAGGGCTGGAGTGGGTGCCGGCACCGACGCCCGCGCGGTCGGAAGTGGGGCAACCTCCGGAGCAGGCGCGGTGTCGTGCGCCACCGGCGTCCCATAGATCGGACGCCCGCCATTGTCGTGGATGCGCTCGAGCCAGGAGGCTTTGGCGAACATGAAACCCTGCTGGCGCAGCCAGTCGATGACCTCGTTTTTCCCGGCCAGATTCTGATCGGTGATGGCCGCCATCCACTGCGCCAGATCGCGGCCGGTGTCGGCGGCCAGGGTGGACAGGAACTCGCGCTCCTTCTCGCCGTAGTCGGTGCTCATACGGTCGGCCTCGGGTCCAGCGGCTCAGATCCAGCGCCGGGTTCGGTTGCGGTAATCGCGATAGGCGTCGCCGAAGCGGGTTTCGAGGTGGCGCTCCTCCGGCAGGATGGCGAGCCACGTGACGAGGATCGCGAACACGGCCGCTCCGCCGACGAACCAGACGTTCTTCGTCACCTCGGCGATGCCGAGGAAGATCAGCACGTCGCCGAGGTAGATAGGGTTGCGCCGCCAGCGGAACGGGCCGTCTGTGACGAGCACGGCGGCCGATGAGTTCGGAAGGATTGTCGTCCCGTGGCGGCGGAATGTCACCGCTGCCCAGGCGATCAGCGCGAAGCCGAGCGCGCCGAGGAAGAGGCCGACGGCTCTTGCAGCGGGATCGTCGACACCCGGCCAAGCCAGCGGGACCGTCCGGCCGAGCAGCCAGCTTCCTGCGAACACGGCCACCAGCAGCAGCGGGGGCCAGGGCACCCGCGTCGGCGGTGGGTTGTCGTTGGTCGACAGGCGAGGCTCGTCCATGCGGCGGGTTCCTGACACGCGCGATGCAGCCTTCTATAACAGATGCGGCAGCAGGAGGCTCACAACGATGGCGCAACGGACGGCCACCACACCCGCCTTCGACTTCGGGCTCGGCGACGTGGCCGATCAGCTCCGCGCGACGGTCGAGGCGTTCGCCGCTCGGAAGGTTGCACCACTCGCCGCCGAAATCGACCGCAGCGATGCGTTCCCGCGTGGGCTGTGGCCCGAGATGGGGGCGCTCGGCCTGCACGGAATCACGGTCGAGGAGGAGTTCGGCGGCAGCGGTCTCGGCTATCTCGAGCACTGCGTGGCGATGGAGGAGGTGTCGCGCGCCTCGGCTTCGGTCGGGCTCTCCTACGCCGCGCACTCCAACCTGTGCATCAATCAGATCCGCCGCCACGGCACGGTCGAGCAGAAGCGCCGTCTGCTGCCTCAACTGATCAGTGGAGAGTGTCTCGGCGGCCTCGCGATGTCGGAACCGGAGGCCGGCTCCGACGTGCTGGCGATGCGGCTTTCGGCGACGCGCCGGGCCGACCGGTTCGTCCTCAACGGCACCAAGATGTGGATCACCAACGGCCCCGGCGGGGATGTGCTGATCGTCTACGCGCGGACCGATCCCGCTGCGGCCCCAGGGGGACTGACGGCCTTCGTGGTCGAAAAGGATTTCGCCGGCTTCCGCGTGGCGCAGAAGCTCGACAAGCTCGGTATGCGCGGGTCGCCCACGGGAGAGCTGGTGTTCGAGGACTGCGAAGTGCCGGAAGAGAACGTGCTCGGAAGCGTCGGCGGCGGCGTCGGCGTTCTCATGAGCGGGCTCGACTACGAGCGCGTGGTACTCGCCGCCGGTCCGCTCGGCATCGCGCGCGCCGCGCTCGACATCGCGCTTCCTTATGTCCGCGAGCGGCGGCAGTTCGGCCAGCCGATCGGATCGTTCCAGCTCGTGCAGGGGAAGCTCGCCGACATGTACGTCGCAACCAGCGCTGCACGGACTTACGTCTATGCCGTGGCGGCGGCTGCGGATCGCGGTGAGACCACACGGCGCGACGCGGCCGGCGCGATCCTTCACACCGCCGAAATGGCCACCCGCATCACGCTCGACGCCATCCAGCTTCTCGGCGGCAACGGCTACATCAACGACACGGCGACCGGCCGCCTGCTGCGCGATGCCAAACTCTACGAAATCGGCGCCGGCACCTCGGAGATCCGCCGCTGGCTGATCGGGCGGGATCTCGTCGAGCGCGGAATGTAAGCGGCGGCCGGCCGGAGTTTTTCCCAACCCGTGCCTCATTGCCCCGCCCTTAACGCTAACACGAAACCGGAACTGAAACACGAAACGGCACCGCTTTAACCTCGATTGCCGAATTGAAGACTCCGATCTCTCCGCTCGATTGACGCCAGCGGCGCAGCCGCATCAGGGTGTCAATGGAGTTGATCGCCGGAAACCGTCCGGCCGTCCTTGGAGGGTGGAAAAGACCATGCAGAACGTCAGCCGGATCATCTGTGCCGCGGCCCTTGCGGCCGCTTCGTTCGTCGCCACCGCGGGATCGGCGAGCGCCGGTTGCCGCAACTGCCATCCCGCCTCGCGCACCATCGTCAAGACGAACTACAACTATCGGACGGTGCAGCAGGTCAATCACGTCACCCGCTACCGCGACGTGACCAGGGTTCGCCATGTCCGGCAGGTTCGCCACGTGACGAAGAACAACTATGTCAACGTCGTCCATCGCACCGTCAACGTCACCCGCGTGCAGCCCGTGACGCGCATCAACGTCGTGACGCGCGTCCACCCCGTCACAAAGGTGCACCTCCAGACCCGAGTGCATCATCAGACGGTCTATCAGCACAGCCGCCAGCACGTGGCGCAGACGGTGATGCTGCCGGGCCGAACGGTCTATGCCAGCTCCAGCGCGTACATGCCGGGCCGCACGATGACCTCGCACAGCACCGTGCACGTCAATAGCGGCAGCCGCGGCGTGTGGTGCGGCTGCTGAGCCCTTTCGGCAGCTCAGTCAAACGTTCGGGGCGGGCCAGCGGTCCGCCCCGATTGCGTTCTCCGACCTCGTGCTTCGATGTCGAGGTCGATTGGCTGCGGGGAGAAGGTGCGGCGGGACGCGGCGTATGCTATGCGCCGCTCCATGCCGCGATCTCCAACAGCCGATCCCGTCGTCATTGCCGCTGCGGCGCGTACCGCCATCGGCTCCTTTCAGGGCGCGCTGGCCGGCTTCCCGGCTCCGGCGCTCGGTAGTGTCGCGATCCGGGCGGCGGTGGAGCGGGCCGGTCTCACCTCGCGGGACATCTCGGAAGTGCTGATGGGCTGCGTTCTTCCTGCCGGTCAGGGGCAGGCGCCGGCCCGCCAGGCCGCGCTCAAGGCGGGGCTCGACCCCGCGGTGCCGTGCACCACCGTCAACAAGATGTGCGGCTCGGGCATGAAGACGCTGATGCTGGCCGCCGATGCGCTCTCCGCCCGTACCAGCGACATCATCGTCGCCGGCGGCATGGAGAGCATGACCAATGCGCCGTACCTCTTGCCCCGGATGCGGGCCGGCGCGAGGCTCGGCCACGCCGAGGTCAAGGATCACATGTTTCTCGACGGGCTGGAGGATGCCTTCGACGGCGGCCGGCTGATGGGGACGTTCGCCGAGGACACCGCCGAGAAATATCAGATGACCCGGCGCGAGCAGGATGCCTTTGCGGTCGAGAGCTTGAAGCGCGCCCGGCGGGCCACCGACGACGGGACGTTTGCAGGTGAAATCGTTCCGGTGTCGGCCGAGACGAGCAAGGGCAGCATCCGCGTCACCCGCGACGAGCAGCCCTTCACCGCCGATGTGGCGCGCATTCCGAGCCTCAAGCCGGCCTTCCGCAAGGACGGAACGGTGACGGCTGCAAATTCCAGCTCGATCTCCGACGGCGCGGCGGCGATGGTGCTGATGCGGGCCTCCGAAGCAAAGCGGCGCAAGATCAAACCTCTGGCCAGGATCGTCGCCCAGGCGTCCCATGCACAAGACCCCCAGTGGTTCACCACCGCCCCGGTCGGCGCCATCGGCAAGGTGCTGGCTTCGGCGGGCTGGCGGGCGGACGAGGTCGGGCTTTACGAGATCAACGAGGCCTTCGCCGTCGTCACCATGGCGGCCATGCGCGAGCACGCGCTGTCTCACGCCAAGGTCAATGTGCACGGCGGGGCCTGTGCGCTGGGGCACCCGATCGGCGCATCGGGTGCCCGCATCGTCGTCACGCTTTTGGCCGCAATGCGCAAATATGGGGTTTCTCGCGGTATCGCCAGTCTCTGTATCGGGGGCGGCGAGGCCACGGCCCTGGCGCTCGAGCTGATCAACTGAGCGGGCGGGGATTTGTCGTGCAGCGTGCACGAGGTGCTTTGAAACGGGGAGGTGAACATGCAGATCATCAGTCGAGCCGTGGCGGGTCTGGCCGTCGGCGCAGCGATCATGGCCGGCTCGGCCGCGCCGTCGTTCGCCGCCAAGAACTACGGCTGCTTCAAGGTGACGGCCGAGGAGTTGAACATCCGCGACCGTCCCTACAGCGATGCGAAGGTCATCGGCACAGCCGGCAAGGGCGAGATCGTCGAAAAGCGCAAATGGCTGTGCACGCTGCGCGGCTACTGGTGCGCCATCCGCAAGGGCTCTGTCGAGGGCTATGCCGATAAGAATTTCATGGAAAAGGTGACCTGCCCTTGAGCCCCGGGCCGGCCGCCCCATGTTCGCACTGTCGAAAATCGTCGGTCTCTTAGTGCAGCCGTCGAGTCTCGCTCTGCTGGCCATTGCGGCGGGTCTGGTGACGAGCGGCTCGGCGCGTTTCGCGCACACGGGGCGTCGGCTCGCGTGGGGTGGGCTCGGTCTTTTGACCCTTGCGGGCATCATTCCGCTCGGCAACGTTCTGATCCTGCCGCTGGAGCAGCGCTTCGCGACGGTCGCCCCTCCGAGCGCGGATGATCGCGTCGACGGCATCATCATTCTCGGCGGCTTCGAGGATGGATGGGTGTCGGCCGGCCGAGGCGCCCTGACGATCAACGAGGCGGGCGAGCGGCTGACGGAAAGCGTTCGGCTCGCGCGCATGTTCCCGACCGCCACCATCGTGTTCAGCGGCGGCGTCGGATCGCTGTTGCGGCAGGGCGCCGACGCGACGGGTCCCGTCGGGCGCTATCTCGTCGAGATGGGGGTCGCCGCAGAGCGGATCGTGCTCGAAGGCCGCTCGCGCAATACGCAGGAGAACGCGGTGTTCACGGCCGCCCTCGTCAAGCCGACGGCCGGGCAGCGCTGGCTGCTCGTCACCTCGGCCTATCACATGCCGCGCGCCGTCGGCGTGTTCCGGCGGGCCGGCATGACGGTCGTGCCTTGTCCCGTCGATTATCGCACGCGCGGACCCGAGGACCGGACGCGGCTGTTCGATTCCGTTCCGGCCGGACTGATGCGCCTCGATCTCGCGGTCAAGGAATGGGTCGGCCTCTTCGCCTACTGGATGCTCGGCCGCACGGATGCGGTTCTGCCCGGCTGAGACGGTAGCGGGCACATCTCAGTGGTAGCCTTCGCCGGCCCGGATCTTTCCGCGGAAGGTGCTGTAGACGAAGGCCGTGTAGCCGAGGATGACCGGCAGCATGATGGCCGTGCCGACCAGCATGAACATTTGCGAGGAGGGATGCGCCGCCGCCTGCCAGATCGTCAGGTGCGGCGGCACGATGTAGGGGAGCGTCGAGATGGCGAGCCCCGCGAGCCCGAGCAGGAAGATGCCGACCGCTCCGAAAAACGGCATCGAGTCGCTGCGGTTTGCGAGCCCGCGCCAGCACGTCCATGCGGCGAGTGTCGTCAGGATCGGGATCGGCGAGAGATAGAGGAGGTTTGGCCACGCGAACCAGCGCTCGAAGATGCGCGGCAGGACGTAGGGTGTCCACAGGCTGACGACCAGCATCGCCGCGAGCACGAGCAGCAGTAGAGTCTTGGCTCGCTCGCGCGAGAGTTCCGCCACCTCGCCTTCGGTCTTCATCACCAGCCAGCCCGCGCCGAGCAGAGCATAGCCGGCGACAGTGGCAAGCCCCGTGAACAGCGCGAAAGGCGTCAGCCAGTCGAAGGTGCCGCCGATATAGGCACCGTTCTCGCTGGCGATGCCCTGCACCAGCGTGCCGAGAATGACCCCCTGCGAGAACGCCGCCACCGTCGAGCCGAGTGCGAAGGCGAGATCCCAGAACTGATGCTTCGGCTTGGCGACCCAGCGATATTCGAAGGAGACCCCGCGGAAGACCAGTGCCAACAGCATGACGATGACGGGAATGTAGACCGCCGACATCAGCACGGCGTAGGCCTTCGGAAAGGCGACGAACAGTCCGCCGCCGCCGAGCACCAGCCACGTCTGATTGCCGTCCCAGAACGGCGCCACGGAGTTCATCATCACGTCGCGGCTCTCTTCTTCAGGACTTGCCGCAAAGAGAATGCCCATGCCGAGCACGAAGCCGTCGAGCACCACGTAGAGTGCCACCGCCGTGCCGAGGATCGCCACCCATACGATCGGAAGCCAGTACGCCGAGTCATCCATTGTCGATTACCTCGCACCCTTCATGGCTTCGCGCGTGGCATCCTCCGCTGCCGAGAGCGGGCTCGCCGGCCGCGGTCCGCGCTCGGGCTCGATGGCGGCGCCGGTCGGGCCCTTGTCGATCAGCTTGTTGATGTAAAGCACGCCCATCGAAAAGACACTCGTGTAGACCAGCACGAACAGGATCAGCGTCGTCAGCACGGCCTCGGCCGAGACAGGGGATGCCGCGTCGATCGTCTTTAGAATGCCGGTCGCGATCCACGGCTGGCGGCCGGTTTCCGTCACCCACCAGCCGGCGAGAATGGCGATGAAGCCGAGCGGCCAGGAATGCTGCACTGGCCAGAGATACCAGCGCTCGGTGAATACCAGCCCCCGCCACCACAGCCAGGCGCCGACGAGCCCGATGGCGATCATCACCATGCCGATGCCGACCATCACGCGGAAAGCATAGAACACCGGTTTCACCGGCGGCCGATCCTCGGGCTTGAAGTCCTTCAGTCCGCGAAACAGACCGTTGAGATCGTGCGTGATGATGAAGCTCGCAAGATTGGGGATCGAAATCTCGTAATCGTTGCGCTCTTCCTTTTCGTTCGGCACGGCGAACAGCACGAGGTCGGCGGGCTTCGACCCATCCCAGTGTGCTTCCATCGCCGCGACTTTCGCCGGCTGATGCTGGGCGGTGTTGAGGCCGTGCGCATCACCGATGACGAGCTGGAGCGGTGCGAGGCAGGCGACCATGCCGAGCCCCATGCGCACCATGGTCTTGGCTTCCTCAGTGAAGCGGCGGGCGACGAGATAGCGCGCGCCGACGGCCAGCACGACGAGCGAGGTCGTCAGGTAGGCGGCGGTGAACATGTGCGCGAAGCGATACGGGAAGCTCGGGTTGAAGATGATCGCCCACCAGTCGAGCGGGTAGGCGATGCCGTCGCGAATCTCGTGACCCGCAGGCGTGTGCATCCAGCTGTTGGCGGCGAGAATCCAGAAGGCGGACACCGAGGTGCCGATGGCGACCAGTACGGCGGATGTGACGTGCAGGTTCGGCGAGACACGGTTACAGCCGAACAGCATGATGCCGAGGAATGAGGCTTCGAGGAAGAAGGCGGTCAGTACCTCGTAGCCGAGCAGCGGCCCCATGATGTTGCCGACGACGACCGAGAACTTCGCCCAGTTGGTGCCGAACTGGTAGGAGAGCACGATCCCAGAGACGACGCCCATGGCGAAGCTGACGGCGAAGATTTTCGTCCAGAAGCGGGCTAGCCGGTGCAGGTGCTCTCGCCCTGTGATCCGCCAGCCGACCAGGAGGGTGGCGATGAACGCCGCCAGCCCGATCGTAAAGCTCGGAAAAATGATGTGAAACGAAACGGTGAATGCGAATTGGATGCGGGCGAGGAGAACGGCATCGAGGTCCATGCAGCGTGGTCTCCCGGCAGCGGATCAAGTCGCGTCGCAGCGGACGAAGTGTCAGCCATAGTGGCCCCGTTCGCCACAGCCGTCGAGACAACCGCATGTCGCGCGACTTTCGGTCGGCTTTGAGCGAAACTGCCGCGACGGGGCGTCGCCCACTCGGCCCGACCTTACTTCGCCACAATGCCAGTCGAAAATAAACGTCGTTCAATCACGTGGAGCGCCGCCTCATGTGGATACAACGCAAGCGTCTAGAGCGGGACCTGGTCCGCTGGCGAGAGGCCGGCTGGGTCACGCCCGCCGGCGAGGCGGCGATCCGCGAGGATCTGACGAAAGGCGGCGGCGGGCCTGGCCTTGCCACCTCACTGTCGGTGCTGGCTGCCGTGCTGATCGGCTTTGCCGCCATGAGCTTCGTCGCCGCCAACTGGCAGGACATGTCGCGGCTGGCGCGGCTTGGACTGCTCTTTTCGGGGCTGGTCGCCAGCTACGGGCTGGCCGGTATGATGTTCCAGCGCGACATGGAAGCCTTCGCCCACGCCGCCATCCTGCTCGGCGTCGCCATCTTCGGCGCCAGCATCATGCTCATCTCGCAGATGTATCACATGGACGGCAACGCCGCCGATGCGGTGCTCGTCTGGGCGCTGGGCGGTCTCCTGGCCGGCATCCTGCTGAGGTCGAACCCGGCGCTCGCCTTCGCGATGGTGCTCGTCTGCACGTGGGCCGCGATGGAGACCGGGCAGCGCAATGGCGTGTTCTGGCCGTTCCTGCTCGGGTGGGCGGCCGTCGCGGTGGCACTCTACTGGCGCAAATGGCCGCCGGGCGTGCATGTCGCCGGCCTGCCGCTGGCGACCTTCGTCATCAGCCTCGGCTATTTCCTGTCGGACGGCCACGCCCACGGCCTCGTGACGCTGATCGGCCTCGGCATCGCGGGTCTGGCGATCTTCGGCGAGCAGGCTCGTCCCGACCTGCCGCGGCTCTGGTCCGGAATGCTCGGCTATGCGATCGCCATCGCGTTCGCCGGCCTGTGGGCGCTGCAATTCGTCGACGAGCCCGGTCTCGACGCGCTGATCGTGCTCGCCGTCATCACGCTGGCGCTGCTGGTCGCCGCGATCTGGTGGGGCATGAAAACGGGGCACCGAGGCGCGCTGTGGCTCGGCTATCTCGGATTCTCGATCGAGGTGCTGGCCATCTATGCGAAGAAGTTTGGCTCGCTGCTCGATACGTCACTGTTCTTTCTCGTGGCCGGAGTCCTGGTCGCCGGACTGGCGTACATGGCTTACCGGCTGCACGACGAAGCCAAGGAGGCCCGCGCATGACGATAGAAAAGCGCTCCATGTGGCCCTGGGTGGCGGCCTTGGCGGCCCTGCAGCTCGGCGTACTCTTTTCCATCGTCTGGGGTCGCGTCGACCTCTTGAAGAACGGGCGCGAGGTGACGGTCGACGTGGTGCCCGTCGATCCGCGTGATATTTTCCGCGGCGACTATGTGGTGCTTGGCTATCCGTTCTCGACCGCGGCGAACGTCGAGGGGGGCAACGGCGGCGACGGAAACGTGCCGCTGCCAGCAGGTGCCTATCGCAACGCGGCGATCTACGTCACGCTGGCGCCGGTCGCGCCATCGAGCTGGAAGGCGGTGCGGTTCGAACTCGACTGGCCCGAAACTGTTCCTTCCGACCATGTCGTACTGAAAGGCCGCGTCGTCGATGCCTGGACGCGTGGGGAAGGATTGCCGCTTTCGGGTCGCATCCGATACGGCATCGAGAGCTATTTCGTGCCGGAAGGTACCGGGCGCGAGCTTGAAGTCCTGGTGCGTGACAAAAAGATCAGAGCCGTGCTCGCGGTCGGCTCCGACGGCACGGCCGCCATCAAGGCGCTGGAGGTCGACGGCCGCCGCATCCACGAGCAGCCGCTGCTGTAAATGCCGAGATCAAAGTGGCCGGACGTGGCCGAAGCCGAGTATTTTCATTAGTTTGCTCGGGGCTTCCTGCTTCTGGAAATTGGCTCGCGGTGCCGGCTTGGCGATGGTGCGCGTCGGGGAAACGAAGCGGACGCCCATCGCCATGCCGCGGCGCCAGACGGCCTCGCATTCGACGGCGGCCCGCTCGGTCGGCATGGTCAGGATGAAGCGCTGCGGCAGACGCTCGGTGCCGGCCGAAACCTTGCCCTTCTGCTGGATGAGTTCGATACGGGCCCCCGTCGACGACGAATCGCGGATGGTGCACGAAACCGGCTGCGAAAGGCTGGTGTGAGAAATGATGGCCGGCGTTCGGCTCAGCCGGCGCCTGGCCCATCGCGTCTCGGAGCTGGCGTCCTGGGTGTCAGCGCCCGCCGGTTCGTCGGCGGAGACAGGGGAATGAAGGTCGTCGGACATCGGCGGCGGCCTCGATCAACAAGCGTTGGAAACACTTCGTATCTAAGCTGGAAACCATCAAAATTTGGTTGGCGTCGAGGCAAAGTTTTCAACCCTCGGGTTGTCGGCGGCTTAACCTGTTCCCCGGAGGTATGTCCGCCAGCGGCATTGTGAGCGCGGGCAACTTCTTCTAACCTTCGGCCCAGATCCAACGAACCTTCGCGAGCGGGCGATCAGGGAGACCTCCATGAAGCTGACGAGCGGGCATTGCCTCTGCGGCGGCATCAAATACGAGTTCGAGGGCAAGCCGGAGTGGGTCGCCTTCTGCCACTGCGAGAGTTGCCGCCGGCACACCTCGTCCGCCGTGGCCACCTTTGTCGGGGTCAAGCTCTCCCAGTTCCGCTACATGGCGGGCACGCCAGGGTCCTACCAGTCGTCGCCCGGCGTCTGGCGCTACTTCTGTCCGACTTGCGGCTCCCCGATGGCCTATACCCACGACGAGAAGTGGCCGGGCCAGGTACATCTCTACATCGGCACGCTGGAGCATCCCGAAAAGTTCGTTCCGACTGGCCACGTTCACTCGGGCGAGCAGATTCCGTGGTTCGAGGTGCAGGATGCGCTGCCCCGCTTCGGCAAGTTCGGCGAGGGCGAGAAGCCCGTGAGGCATGGGCCGAAAAAAGCCTGAAGCCAGACCCGTTCGACGGCAGCGTCGATCCGGTTTCGAGCATGGTGCTTGCGTCATGCGCATCGGCGACCTTATGAGATCGGGATGACCACACAGCAGCCCCCGTCCCCCAACCGGCGCGTCACCGCCGGCCCGGTGACCTTCGCCAACGACGCGCCGATCGTGCTGCTGGCCGGACCGTGCCAGATGGAAAGCCGCGCCCACGCGCTCGAAATGGCGTCGGCGCTGAAAGAGATCGCCGTCCGGCTCGGCATCGGACTGGTTTACAAGTCCTCGTTCGACAAGGCCAACCGCACGTCGCTCGGTGGAAAGCGCGGCATCGGACTCGAGGCGGCGCTTCCCGTCTTCGCCGAAATTCGCGAAACGCTCGGCCTGCCGATCGTCACCGACGTGCACGAGGTTGAGCAGTGCGCCCGCGTAGCGCCCGTCGTCGACATTCTCCAGATCCCGGCCTTTCTCTGCCGCCAGACCGACCTGCTGGTCGCCGCCGCCCGCACCGGCCGCGTGGTCAAGATCAAGAAGGGCCAGTTCCTCGCCCCCTGGGACATGCGCAACGCCGTCGCCAAGGTCACCGGCTCCGGCAATCCAAACATCCTGCTCACGGAGCGGGGCGCCTCGTTCGGATACAACACGCTCGTCGCCGACATGCGCGCGTTGCCGATCATGGCCGAGACGGGCGCGCCGGTGATCTTCGATGCCACGCATTCCGTCCAGCAGCCGGGCGGTCAGGGCACCAGCTCCGGCGGCGACCGGCGGTTCGTGCCGGTTCTGGCACGGGCGGCGGTGGCGGTCGGTGTGGCTGGGCTGTTCATCGAAACGCACCAGGACCCAGACAAGGCCCCGTCCGACGGTCCCAACATGGTGCCGCTGTCAGAGTTCGCCGCCCTTGTTGCCGAATTGCAGCAGATCGACCGGGTGGTGAAACCCGGAAGCGCGCCCCCCGTATAGAGAACGCGCTTCCTGCATTAAGCGTGCGGTTGAGGCGAACGGACGTGTGGCAGGTGGGTCTGCCGCGCGCCCTGCGCGGTGGACGCGATCGCGAGGTCCAGCCGAGGTCGTCGGAGAAGATTTGGCCGTCCGGTCAGGACCGGGCAGGTATCGGACGGCTGGGCTTGGTGATGACGTGGGATTTGGGGATCAGCAGCAGTGGGTTCGCTCCGGCCAGCCGGTGAACGTCGAGGGCACCGTCGGCCGGCGCGGCGTCAGGTTCGGCCTTTGTGCATCCGGCTCAGCTCATGCGCCGCGGCAAGGCGTATCTCGGGCGGGGCGGGAGCGGCTATCGTGGCCAGACAGCCGGCAGGACCGCAGAGCGGTCCGGGGCTGGCGGCGTTGAGGGCGGCTATGCTGGTGAGAGTTATGAAGAGACCTGCTGTGTACATGCAGGTGAGGGTCGCTATTGCACGCAAGACAAGATCAACAGACATCGTGTGAACCCTTGTACTTGGACAGTTGCTCGACATGCATCGGCTACGTTGGTCGTTTCTCCTGGAAAGTTCGTCACCGACGCCCATTCACGATAATGCAAGATTGGTAAATTCCAGGTTAAGGTTATCGAAGCGTCAACGACGTCCGAACCGACGCGGAGACGATCCAATAAACCTCGTATGCCGTGCGCCGCGTGCCGTGCGTGAAGGATGTTCGCCGTGAAGATCGCCGTTGTCGGCGCCGGCATCGCCGGCCTCAGCGCCGCATGGCTGCTCTCCCGCAGGCATGATGTCGTGCTCTTCGAGCGCGAAATGCGGCTCGGCGGTCATGCCAACACCTTCGATGCCGGTCCGGGCGGTCGTGTTCCCGTCGACACCGGCTTCATCGTCTACAACACGCAGTGCTACCCCAATCTCGTGGCGCTGTTCGAGCATCTCAAAGTGCCGACTGCGAAGACCGAGATGAGTTTCGCCGTGTCGCTCGACGGCGGCGCCTACGAGTACAACGGCAACGGCGTCGGCGGTTATTTCGGCCAGCGCTCGAACCTCGCCTCGCCCCGCCACTGGCGCATGGCCGCCGACATCGTGCGCTTCTTCCGCATGGCTGACGATCTGCGCAAGTCGGGCGGCGGCGAGACGCTGTCGCTCGGCCGCTGGCTCGAGGCCAATCGCTTCTCCCGCTGGTTCGTCGAGCGTCACATCGTTCCGATGGGTGCCGCCATATGGTCGACGCCGTCGGCGCGCGTGCTGGATTTTCCGGCGCTCGCATTCGTCCGCTTTTTCGCCAACCACGGTCTTTTGCAGATGAGCAACCGCCCCGAATGGCGGACGGTCGTCGGCGGCAGCCGAACTTATGTCCGGCGCGTGGTCGAAGACTTTCGCGGCACGGTCGCAAAAGGTGATGCTGTCGTCTCGGTGCTGCGCGGCCCCGGCGGCGTAACCGTGCGGACGGCGGACGGACATTCGTCGCGCTTCGATCGCTGTCTGATCGCCTGCCATGCCGACGAGGCGCTTTCACTTCTAACCGATGCGGACGCCGACGAGAAGGCTCTGCTCGGCGCCTTCGGCTATTCCCGCAACGATGCCGTGCTGCACACCGATCCGGCGTTGATGCCCAGGCGTAAGCATGTTTGGTCGAGTTGGAACTACCGGCGGGGCG
Organism: Hyphomicrobium sp.; assembly: GCA_052388455.1. Lineage (GTDB taxonomy): Bacteria > Pseudomonadota > Alphaproteobacteria > Rhizobiales > Hyphomicrobiaceae > CAZSNH01. Next base: position 23,151 of record JBQTIA010000011.1, on the reverse strand, counting down.
GGGGCAAAGGCGAGGGTCCGCCCGGCGTATCTCTGACGTACTGGATGAACCGCCTGCAGCCTCTCGACACAGACATCGACTTTTTCGTTTCGATCAATCCCGACGCTCCGATCGCGGAGCGTTCGATTGTGGTTCGGCTGGCCTATTCCCATCCGGTGTTCGATGGTCCGGCCATCGCGGCCCAGCGGCGGTTGTGGTCGCTGCAGGGCCGGCGGCGGACATGGTTCGCGGGCAGCTACTTTGCCTTCGGCTTCCACGAGGATGCCTTGCAGGCTGGACTTGCCGCCGCCGAGGAGATGGGGGACATTCGCCGCCCGTGGGACGTCGAGGGACAGTCGGACCGGCTGCAGCTTCCCTCGACAAGGGTAGGTGGGACCACGGGAATGATCGTGCCATGATGTCCGCTGGGGCCGCTTATACCGGGACCGTAGTTCACAAGCGCCTGCGCCCGCGCCCGCACGCCCTCAGCTATCGGGTGTTTTCGCTGCTGCTCGATGTCGATCGCATCGATGAATGTGCCGCGCGGCTCTGGTGCTTCAATCGCAACCGCTTCGGCCTTCTGAGCTTCCACGACCGCGATCACGGCAAGGGCGACGGCACGCCGGTTGCCGAGCAGGCCCGCGAAGTCCTGGCCCGCGCCGGCATCGACACAGGCGGCGGGCGCATCCTCCTCCTCGCCTACCCGCGCGTGCTCGGCTACGTGTTCAACCCGCTCAGCGTCTACTATGCGTTCGATGCCGGGGACCGTCTCGCAGCGCTGATTTATGAGGTCAACAACACCTTCGGCGAGCGCAAGAGCTACGTCGTCAGGGCGGGCACAAATCGGGACGGCGTCTTCGCCCAGTCCTCTCCCAAGCAGATGTACGTCTCTCCCTTCGCCGCCGGCTCCGGACGCTACGGGTTCCGCGTCACTGAGCCGGGCGAGAGCCTGCTGGTCGGCGTGCAGTTCCGCGACCCCGACGGGCCACTGCTCAAAACGCATTTCGCCGGTCGTGCCGAGCCGCTTACCGACCGCACGCTGGCCGGACTGATGCTGCGCTTTCCGCTGATGACTCTGAAGGTCATCACCGCCATTCACGTCGAAGCCTTGAAGCTGTGGCTGAAAGGGGTTCCTCTTTCGGAGCGCCACCGCTCGCCGGCTTATTCCGTCACTCATGCCGAAGTCGAGGGGGAAACTTGAGTTCCGAATTCAAAAGGGGTCCGGCCGGCGCCGCCGGACCGCGCGCCGGAGGCCGGCTCGCCCGGCTCCGGGACGAGGCACTGCTGTCGGCCGCGTGCCGGACTTTCGAGCGGGCAGGGTTGTCGCCGATCGCGGTCGGGCTGCCGTCCGGCACGCACCGCACGTTGGGGAGCACGAACATTGGCTCCGGCGCGGCGACCGCTCATCTGCACTTGAAATCGTTCTGGCCGCTGTGGCGTTCGGTGCGACGCGGTGGGCTCGGCTTTGCCGAGAGCTTCATGCGCGGCGAGATCGAGACCGACGATCTCGGCGACCTGATCCGCTATTTTCTCGACAACTACGAGACGCTCGTCTCTTCGGGGCGCGGCCGGTTCGAGGTCAGCGGCTCGGACCGCTCCTGGCACCAGGAGCGCGACAACACTCGCGAAGGGAGCCGCCGAAACATCGCGGCCCACTACGACCTGGGCAACGCCTTCTACGAGCGCTGGCTCGATCCCGGCATGACCTACTCCAGCGCGCTTCGGCAGCAGGAGGGGCAAACACTGGAATCGGCGCAGGAGGCGAAATATGCGCTGACCCTCGACGCTCTGGAACTCAAGCCCGGCCAGCGGCTGCTCGAGATCGGCTGCGGGTGGGGCGGCATGGCGGAGCGGGCGGCGCGCGCCGGCTCCGACGTCACCGCCATTACTGTCTCGAACGAGCAATTGGCCTATACAAGCCAGCGACTATCCGCGGCCGGGCTCGGGGACGCCGCCGAAGTCCGCTTTCAGGACTACCGCGACCTTGCCGGGACGTTCGACCGGCTGGTGTCAATCGAGATGATCGAGGCGGTCGGCGAGGCGCACTGGCCGACGTATTTCGCCACCATCGCCGAACGTTTGAAGCGCGGCGGCACGGCAGTACTGCAGGCGATCACGATCCGAGAGGAGGATTTCGCACTCTACCGCTCGCGGCCGGACTTCATCCAGCGCTACATCTTTCCGGGTGGAATGCTTCCCACCGTGACCCTGATGCGCCAGCACGCGGAGCGCGTCGGGCTGGAGTTCGAGACCGTGCAGCGCTTCGGCGCCAGCTACGCCTGGACGCTCGCCGAATGGCGCCGCCGGTTCCGCGCCGCCTGGCCGGCCATTGCCGATCTCGGCTTCGACGAGCGCTTCCGGCGGATGTGGGAGTATTATCTCATCTATTGCGAAGTCGGCTTCGAGCGCGGCGTCTGCGACGTCGGCACCTACCGTCTGCACAAGCGGGCCTGAGTGCAATTCGTGAGAGGCACGTCTTGAGCATTATTTCGCGTGGGGCGTCATGAACGTTCGCACGTACCACATGAAGACCGGGTAGGGCAGCACGCGGAACGTCTTCAGAAGCCATACGAGCTGCCAGGGAAACGCGATCTCGAAGCGGCCGGTCGCCAGCCCCTTCAGGATGCGTTCGGCCGCGTCGTCGGCCTTGATGATGAAGGGCATCGGGAAGTCGTTGACGGCGGTCATCGGCGTCTCGACGAAACCCGGATTGATGACGCTCAGAACGACTCCCGAGCGGGCGAGTTCCGGCGCCAGCACCTCCGCTAAGCTGATCACCGCCGCCTTGCTCGGCGCGTAGGCGGCGGCCTTCGGCAGACCGCGGTAGCCGGCAACCGAGGATACGAGCCCGATGCGCCCGCTCTTGGCGGAGATCATATCCGGCATGATCGCTTCGAGCGCGTTGCAGACGCCCTGGTAGTTGACGCTCATCGACGTGGCGTTCTTTCCGGCATCGAAGGGTCGTGTGCCCATCGGCTGCCAGATACCAGCGTTGAGGATGGCCAGATCGATAGCCCCGAGCTTGTCCTTGATGGCGGCGACCGTCGCGGCAATACCGGCGCGGTCCGTCACATCCACAGGAAACGCGAAAATTCCGCTGTTGCTGGCGGCCAGCTCGTCCAGCGTATCAGTGGACCGCGCGGAGACCGCGACTTTCACACCGCGCTTGGCCAGCGCGATGGCAAGCTCCCGTCCGATGCCCGTGGACGCGCCAGCGATCCATGCCGTGCGCCATTCTGATCCTGATGCCACCCGTCCGCCCTCGGTCGCCGCGTTCGAACGGTATGACCCTACAGGCCGGTCAGCGGTTGCACCAGCCGGGCGAGCAGGCTCTTGAACTTTGCCTTACCTTCGCTGGCCACCAGACAGATGCAGCCTTCGCTCGCGTCGGCCACCGGCTGATGCTCGATGTTCTCGTCGAGATCGGCCACATCGCCCTTGCGGAACTCGCCGATGCGATCGTGATAGCTGCCCCGCAGTGTCAGGGTCAGCTCCGTCCCGCCGTGACCATGGTCGGGCAGCGCTTTTCCGGGTGCGACTTTGAACAGGCGGAGATCGCCGCGCGCGTTCTTCGACAGCGGCAGAGGGTAATGCCAGAGGCCGGGGCCGAGGCGCTTCCAGGGGATATCGTCGAGGTTGTGACCGAGCAGGGGGACCAGCGCCGCCGGCACGTCACCGTTCCTCTCCGCGCTGCTGACGGTCCTCGCCGTATCTCCGTTCGCCTCGCCGGCGCGCGCCTCCATGATCGGCGCGCTGCGTCCGAGCGTTGCTGGTTTCACCTCCTCGAACAGGGCCGCACCGATCTCCTCCATGCGGCGCAATTCACCCGCGCAGACGTGGCACATCGAAATGTGGGCCGCCATGACGGCCGCGACGGACTCCGGCTGACTACCGGCCGCGCAGCTCATCAGGTTCGAAACATCGGGATGGTGCTTGATCGACATTCTATTGCAAGTCCTCGACGGCATCGCGAATTTTCTGATACGCGAGCCGCATCCTCGATTTCACGGTGCCCAGCGGCAGGCCGAGCTTTTCGGCGATCTCGCTGTGCGACAAACCTTCGATATACGACAGTGTCACCACTTCGGTCTGATCCGCAGGTAACGACTTCATGACCGCCCGGACTCGCTCCCGACGCTCCCGCTGAGACACTTCCTCGTCGGGAGCTGGATCGTCCGAGGGCTCTTCGTCAGCCCCTTCCGGCATCGGCTGCCACGCCATCTCTCTACGCAGCCGATCGATCCTCAGATTACGGGCGATCGTGAAAATCCAGGTCGTCGCACTGCCCTTCTCGTCGGAATAGAGCTGAGCCTTGCGCCAGACGGTCAACAGCGTTTCCTGGGCCAGGTCCTCGGCCGTGTTGGCGTCCGAGCCCTGGCGCATCATGTATGCCTTGACGCGCGGGGCAAAGGATTGGAAGAGCTTACGAAAAGCCTCCGCGTCGCCGTTCCGCGCTACTCGGTGCAGGAGATCAGCCATCGTCTTCTTGCTTGCGATCATGGGCGAGCGGCACGCGCCCGCCGTCGATACCGAAGCGTGAAGCATAGCTGACCCCCTTGTCCGTGGACAGCCTACGGTGCGTGCCGGAAACTGGATCGGTTGGGCGTGCAACCCGGTCCATGGGCCGGAACGAGGTCGAACAGTCGTGGCAATAGGGCGCGGGGCCGCCTTCGTTGGCAAGCGCGTGGAACGGGGAACTGGGACGAGGCCATGCCGGAAGTGACCCTGCTCGAGGCCGCAACCCTGCTGGCCGCGCTGGCCATCGCCGCCCCGCTGGCGCGGGCGCTCGGCATTGGTTCGGTGCTCGGATACCTGATCGCCGGCGTGCTGCTCGGGCCATATGGCGTCCGCATCCTGTTCTCGACCAGCGACGCCAAGGAAATCCTGCACTTCGCCGAGTTCGGCGTCGTGCTGCTGCTGTTTCTCATCGGGCTGGAGCTCCGGCCTCTGCGGCTCTGGTCGATGCGGACTGCCATGTTCGGACTGGGCGGCTCGCAGGTGCTGATTTCGGCGCTGGTCATCGGGGCGGCGGCGTTCGCCTTCGGCTTCAAGTGGCAGGCCGCTCTGTTCACGGGGTTTGCACTCGCACTGTCGTCCACAGCCTTCGCGCTGCAGGTGCTCGAAGAAAACGGGGAACTGGCCACCCGGCACGGGCGGCTCGCCTTCGCCGTGCTGCTGTTCCAGGATCTGGCGGCCATCCCGCTGATTGCGCTGGCGCCGTTCTTCGCGACCAGCGCCGTCAGCGCCGCTGCCGCCGGCTCGGGCAATGCGCTGATCGGCGCGGCCACGGCGCTCGGAACTATCGCGGGCGTGGCGGTCGTCGGCTATTTCCTGCTCGATTACGTGCTCCGCCTGATCGCCATGACGCGCGTCAAGGAGGCGATGACGGCCGCCGCGCTTCTCACCGTGGTCGGCTTCGCCATCCTCATGCAGAAGGCCGGCGTCTCGGCCTCGCTCGGAGCCTTCATCGCCGGCGCGCTGCTGGCGGAAAGCTCCTACCGCCATCAGCTCGAAGCCGACATCGCGCCCTTCGAGGGGCTGCTGCTCGGTCTCTTCTTCACTGCCATCGGCATGTCTTTGAACCTCCGGCTGCTGATCGAAAATCCCTGGCTCGTCGTCGGCCTCGCCTTCGGACTGGTGGCGATCAAGGCCATCGTGCTGGCCCTGCTCGGGCGTCGCGGCGGTCTCGACGGTCGAGGCTCCCGGCGACTCGGGCTGGCTCTCAGTCAGGGCGGAGAGTTCGCGTTCGTGCTGTTCGCCGCCGGTCTCGCGGCGGGCGTTCTGACGCGCCGTCAGTCGGACCTGATGAGCGTCGTCGTCACGCTCTCCATGGCCGCGACACCCTTGCTGCTCCTGCTCGATCGATCGCTCACCCGCCTCGTCAAAGGTAAGCCGCCCGCCTACGACACCCCACCCGCCAACGACGGCCACGTGATCATTGCCGGCTTCGGGCGCTACGGGCAGATCGTCGCCCGCGTGCTGCGCGCCAAGGGCATTCCCTTCACGGCGCTCGACATCAATGCCGAGCAGGTGGAGTTCGTGAAGAAGTTCGGCTCGGTCGCCTTCTTCGGCGACGCCAGCCGTCCGGACATTCTGGCTGCGGCGGAAATCGGCCATGCCCGCGCCTTCGTGCTGGCCATCGACGACATCGAAGCCTCGCTGAGGACCGCCGAGGTGGTCTCCAGCTCCTGGCCGCACGTTCCGATCTACGCGCGTGCGCGCAACCGAAATCATGCCCACCGCCTGCTCGACCTCGGCGTCAAGCTGATCCAGCGAGAAACCTTCCTGTCGGCGCTGGAAACAACGCGGCAGGTGTTGAAGGGGCTCGGTCATTCGGAACGCGTGGCGGAGCGCACCGTGACAACCTTCCGCCGGCACGACGAACGCCGCCTGCTCGACGACTACAAGCACTACACCGACATCGAGAAAATTCAGGAAAAGGCCCGCGGTGACACGGCCACCCTGGAAAAGCTCTTTGCCGAGGATTCGATCGAGGAGGCGAAGATGGCGGAGAGCGTGCCGGCAGAGCCCCGTGATCGCGCGCGCACGGCTTAGGCCGTGGACTTCTCATCGGCGTATGCACGCTTTTGCCCGTCGAGACGATGGACGCCCCCGGCGTGGCCCGCTAAATGTGCCGCCGATCACGGGGACCTGGGTAGAGCCTCGAGCGAGCGCGAGGCGAGAAGGACACGACATGGCCGAAGCTGAAACGAGGTCGAAGGCGTCGGCGGGCACCCGCGATATGGCGAACGCCATCCGCGCGCTGGCCATGGACGCCGTGCAGAAGGCCAACTCCGGCCATCCCGGCATGCCGATGGGCATGGCGGACGTGGCGACGGTCCTCTTCGCCGAGCACCTGAAGTTCGACCCCGCCGATCCGGATTGGCCCGATCGCGACCGCTTCGTGCTCTCCGCCGGGCACGGCTCGATGCTGCTTTACGCTCTGCTGTACCTGACCGGCTATCCCGGCATGGACATGCGGGAGATCGAGAGCTTCCGCCAGCTCGGTTCGAAAACGGCCGGGCATCCCGAGCACGGCCACGCGGCCGGCATCGAGACGACGACGGGACCGCTCGGGCAGGGCCTTGCCAACGCTGTCGGAATGGCGCTCGCCGAGCGGCTGCTCAACGCGCGCCTCGGCGACGATCTCGTCGATCATCACACCTTTGCCATCGCCGGTGACGGCTGCCTGATGGAAGGCATCAGCCACGAGGCGATCTCACTGGCCGGACACCTGAAGCTCGGCAAGCTTATCGTGCTCTGGGACGACAATTCGATCTCCATCGACGGACCGACCTCGCTCTCGGTCTCCGACGACCAGCTCTCGCGTTTCAAGGCGTCCGGGTGGAATTCGGCGGCCGTCGACGGTCATGATGCCAAGGCCGTGTCGGCCGCCATCGGCAAGGCCAAGTCCGACCCGTCGAAGCCGTGGCTCATCGCCTGCAAAACGATCATCGGATACGGCGCGCCGACCAAGGAGGGCACCAAGGATACGCACGGCAGTCCGCTCGGCGCCGACGAGGTCAAGGGTGCGCGCCAGAAGCTCGGCTGGAGCGCGCCCGCGTTCGTCGTGCCTGAGGACGTGCTCGGTGCGTGGCGTGCGCTGGGCGCGCGCGGCGCGAAGATCAACAGCGCCTGGAAAACCCGGCTGGCAAAAGCCCAGCCCGAGTCGAAGGCTGCGCTCGATACACCGGCCGCCAAGTCCCGCCGCGAGGCGCTGGCTTCGGCCATCGCGGCAGCCAAGGCGCAGTTCGCGGCCGATACGGCCAGGCGCGCGACGCGGGTGTGGTCGCAGATGACGCTGGAGCATCTGATCCCGGCCGTGCCGGAGCTGATCGGCGGCTCCGCGGACCTCACGCCCTCTAACGGCACCAAGACCAAGCATTATGCGCCCGTGTCGGCCGGCAAGTTCGGCGGCAACTACATCCACTTCGGCGTCCGCGAGCACGCCATGGCCGCCGCCCTCAACGGGCTCGCGCTGCACGGCGGCATCATTCCGTTCGGCGCCACGTTCCTGGTCTTCACCGACTATTGCCGCCCGTCGATCCGCCTCTCCGCGCTGATGGGCCAGCGCGTCATTTACGTGATGACGCACGACAGCATCGGCGTCGGCGAGGACGGTCCGACGCATCAGCCGGTCGAGCATCTGGCGGCGTTGAGGGCCATTCCCAACCTTCAGGTGCTGCGTCCTGCCGATGCGATCGAGACGGCGGAGTGCTGGCAGATTGCGCTCAATTCACTTTCGACGCCGTCGGTTCTGGCGCTGACCCGCGATGCGGTGCCGACGGTTCTGCGCGCTCGGAGCGGCAGCGAAAACCTGTCGGCCAGGGGTGCCTATGTGGTCAGCGGCGGCGACAAGCGCGACGTGACGCTGATCGCGACCGGGTCCGAGGTCGCGCTGGCGGTCGCCGCGGCTGCAACGCTGGCCGGCGAAGGCGTCAAGGCGGCGGTGGTGTCGATGCCGTCGTTCGAGCTGTTCCGCAAGCAGCCGGAAACGTACCGCATGGAGGTGCTCGGCACGTCGCCGCGCATCGCCATCGAGGCGGCGGTGGCGCAGGGCTGGCACGAGTGGCTGCGCCAGAGGGACAGCTTCATCGGCATGTCCGGCTTCGGCGCCTCGGCGCCCGCCTCCAAGCTCTTCGAGCATTTCGGCATCACGTCGGCGAAGATCGCCGAGGCGGCGAAGAGGGGGCTCAAAGCGACGTGATGAAGCGGGCACCATTTGAGAGGGTGCACTGTATTCTGGCTGCTGGGCTGTCGATTGTGCCGATCTGTGCAGGCGTCGCGGGCGTTCCTTCGGCACCGGAGGACCAAATTTATGTCGTTAATGCCTGGCTACGAAGTAAGCCTGAGAGCGATCTCCTGGACAGCTACGGGTTCAAGCTCATCGTTTCTAGCGACTGTGTCATTTCCCATCACGAAGAGCCTTCGAGGGGCCGGCTAACTATCTTTCCGGCGACGAACGCACATTCCTGTGTATTCGATAAGTCACATACGGATTTGATTGCTGCTACCCGAGGCAGTGCGATTTCGTTCCAACCCACTATACCCAGCTCAAAGCCTCGACGGCTTTTTCGATGTATTCGAGTTTGCTCATGGCGAAATTCTAGCACATCTGCCCCTCACGGCACTACGGTCGTGAACAGGAAGGCGGCGAAAATGACGAGGTGTACGGCGCCCTGAAGAACCGTGGTTCGACCCGTTCCGAGCGACAGCACCGAGACCAGCAGCGTCAGCCACAGCAGCGTCGTGCCCTTGGCGTCCAGGCCGAGGGAGAGCGTCCAGCCCATCGAGATCGACAGCACGGCGACGGCCGGGATGGTCAGGCCGATGGTGGCCAGCGCCGAGCCGAGCGCGAGATTGAGGCTGGTCTGCAGCCGGTTGGCGCGTGCGGCCCTCACCGCCGCCAGACTTTCCGGCAACAGCACGAGCGCCGCGATCAGCACACCGACCAGCGCCTTGGGTGCGCCGATGGCCGCGACACCGGCTTCGACGGAGGGCGCCAGCGTTTTGGCCAGCAGCACCACCGCGCCGAGGGCCAGCACCAGAAAGGCCGCGGCCGTGGCGGTGGTGGCGAGGTCCGGCGGCGGCGCATGGTGCCCCTCGTTGCCCGCGGCCTCCACTGGTAGAAAATAGTCGCGGTGGCGCACGGTCTGCACCAGCACGAAGGTGCCGTAGAGGATCAGAGAGACGGTGGCGACGAACGCGAGCTGGCTTGCCGAATAGGCTGGGCCCGGTTCGCTGGTCGTCGCGTTCGGAAGGATGAGTGTCAGCACCGCGAGCGCGCAGAGCACGGCCAGCGCGGCGCTCACCCCCATCTGGACGTAACCTTGCTCGTGGTGGCGCGCGGCGCCGGCGAGCAGGCATAGCCCCACGACGCCGTTGAGAATGATCATGATGGCGGCGAACACCGTGTCGCGCGCGAGGGCCGAGGCAGCCGGGCCGGCGGCCAGCATCAGCGAGACGATGAGCGCCACCTCGATCACGGTGACGGCGAGCGCGAGCACCAGCGTGCCGAAGGGCTCGCCGACGCGATGGGCGACGACCTCGGCATGATGGACCGCGGCCAGCACGCTGGCGATCAGGCCCGCCGTCGCTATGGCGGTCATCGGCGTCGCCCAGTCTGCGCCGGGAACACCGGCCGTCGCGAGACCGATCAGCGCCCACCCCGCAAACGGCGCGAAAAGGGTCCAGCCGGGCAGACCTTTAAAGCTCATGCGGGGGTCCTCGTCAGACAGTGCGGCGGTAGGTGGGAACCGCCCATTCAACTGGGGCCGGGCCATTGTCCGGTTGATGTCACCTTCGCACACAATCTCGAATTGGCATCGATCGCGATGCCGGATCATCTCGCCGCAGATTGCAGTTCGAGAGACCGCGGCCCCCAGCCGACGATCACTCCCTCTCGACGATCACTACAGGATCATGGCCCTTGCGCTCGCCAGCTTTCCTCAGTAGAGCCCGGCGCGACCGTCGGAAAGGCCGATCAATCGGCCGGCCGTCCCGTCGGAGCGGGCATAAACAGAGTGTCGTGCAGGCGCTGCCGAGGCGCGTTATGACACGCCGCCGCGGGAGAGGGCGACCGAAATGGATCTGAGCAGGCTCAAGACGACCGAGGGCATCGATGTGGCTGGCAAGCGCGTGCTCTATCGCGCCGACCTCAACGTTCCGGCCAAGGACGGCAAGGTGACGGACGCCACACGATTGGAGCGGATCGTTCCGAGCCTCACCGATCTCGCGCGTCGCGGTGCCAAGGTCATCGTGCTGTCGCACTTCGGACGCCCCAAGGGCGGACCCGACACCGAGAACAGCCTCGCGCCGGTTGCCGCCGAACTGTCCCGGCTGGTCGGCGCACCGGTCGCCTTCGCAACCGACTGCATCGGAGACGCGGCCGCCGGCACGATCGCTACTCTCGCCCCCGGCTCGATCGCGGTCATGGAAAACACCCGCTTTCACAAGGGTGAGGAGAAGAACGATCCGGCATTCTCAGCGGCGCTCGCTGCACTCGGCGATCTCTTCGTCAACGATGCGTTCTCTGCGGCGCACCGCGCGCACGCGTCGACGGAAGGGGTGACGCATCTGCTGCCGTCGTATGCCGGTCCCGCCATGATGGCCGAGATCACGGCGCTGCGCGATGCCCTCGTAGCTCCCAAGCGCCCCACCGCCGCCGTCGTCGGAGGCGCCAAGGTGTCGACCAAAATTCCGATCCTGAGCAACCTCGTCGCCAAGGTCGATCACCTGATCATCGGCGGCGGCATGGCCAACACGTTCCTGCAGTCGATGGGCGTGATGACGGCGCAGTCGCTGGCCGAGCCGGAATTCCATTTCACGGCGCGCGAGATCATGACCGCGGCCCGCGATGCGGGATGCAAGATCCATCTCCCGACCGACGCCGTGATCGCAACCGAGTTCAAGGCCGGAGCGGCAACCCAAGTCGTCAGCGTGCACAAGGTCCCGATCGACGGCATGATCCTCGACATCGGCCCTCAGTCGGTCGCCGACATGACGCGCGTGCTTTCGGACTGCCGGACCGTGCTCTGGAACGGGCCCATGGGCGCCTTCGAAATCGCGCCCTTCGGCGAGGGCACCTTCGCGCTCGCCCGCGAGGCTGCGCGGCTGACCAGGGGCGGGACGCTCGTTTCGATCGCCGGCGGCGGGGATACGGTCGCGGCACTGAACGCGGCCGGTGTGGCGGATGATTTCACCTACATCTCGACCGCCGGCGGCGCCTTCCTCGAGTGGCTCGAGGGCAAGGAGCTGCCGGGCGTCGCCGCACTGGTCCGCTGAGAGAGGAAAAGAGCCCATGCCGCTTCTGCGCATCGATCTCTACGAAGGCCGCACCGGCACCGAGCTGAAAGCGCTGCTCGACGCCATCCACCGCGCCATGCTCGACGCGTTCAAGGTGCCGGCGCGGGACCGCTATCAGGTCGTGCACGAGCACGCGTCATCGCGCATGATCATGGAGGACACGGGCCTCGACATCCCGCGCACGAAGAACTTCGTCTTCATCCAGGTCACGACTCGGCCGCGTACGCGCGAGCAGAAGGAGCTTTTCTACCGCCTCGTCGTCGCGGAGTTGCAGCGCGCGTGTTCCATTGCGCCGAGTGACGTGATGATCAACTGCGTCACCTGCACGGACGAGGACTGGTCGTTCGGAATGGGTCGCGCGCAGTTCCTGACCGGTGAGCTGTGAGTGATCCGCTGCGGGCCGCCGTCTTCGATCTCGACGGCACCCTGGCCGACAGCGCTCCGGACATCGCGGCGGCGCTGAACGACACTCTGGCGGCTGGCGGGCTGGCGACCTTCGACCTCGCCACCGTCAAAACCATGGTTGGCGGCGGCGCAGACCTGCTGATTCAGCGTGCGATGATGGCCGCCGGCGGCGCACCGGACGCCGCGCTCGCCGCAGTCCTGCTCGAGGATTTCCTCTCGCGCTATCGCCGCACGCCGTGCGCGGCAACTCGGCTCTATCCCGGTGCGCTGGCCCTGCTCGACGCCTTGCGAGGCGCCGGAGCGGCCTGCGGTATCTGCACCAACAAGCCGGCCGACCTGACCGAGCTGGTTCTCCGGGGGCTCGGCGTGCGCGACTGTTTCTCGAGCGTGGTGGCGGCAACCGACGCGCTGCCGCCGAAGCCGGCACCCGACATGCTGAATGCGGTGCTGGCCGAGCTCGGCGTGCGGCCGGAACAGGCGGTCATGGTCGGAGACAGCGCGGCCGACAGCGGCGTGGCGCGTGCCGCTGGCGTTCGCTGTATTCTGGTGCGACACGGCTACAGCCGCGATCCCGTCGACGGACTTGGCGCCGATATCGTCGTCGACAGCTTCGAGGCCCTCGCGCGCCACCTCGTCCGAGTGTCGGCGTGACGATCGCGTAGGAGATCGGGTGTGTCGCCCGGACGATGCTTCCGCTTGGATTTTCTGCAGTGGCGCACCAGATCTCACCCATGAACACACAGGCCGAACGGCCAGGGAGCACCCATTGCATCTCGTCCAGATTCTCTTGCCGCTGTATGACAACGACCGGCACCCCTTTCCGAGGCACGACTACGATCAGGTGGCGCTCGACCTGACACAGCGTTTCGGTGGCGTGACGTCCTATACGCGCTCGCCCGCCGAGGGCCGCTGGCTGGGCCAGGGTCATTCAAGCGCGGAGGAGGTCGTCGTCATCGAAGTCATGGTCGAAGCCCTCGACGAAGCCTGGTGGCGCGAGTACCGCACGTCGCTGGAAACTCGCTTCCGCCAGCAGCAGGTGGTCGTCAGAGCGCAATCCGTCAAATTGCTGTAGAGGGTTGCCGGCCGGCGGCGCGCAACGTGCGAAACTGACCGTCGCCCCCTTGCGTAAGACTGAATGTCGGCCGACGAGCCGACACCCGAGGAAGCCCGGATCAGACCGAATGTTCGCTGAAGCACATCTCTATCTCGGCGTGGCTCTGGCCGGGCTCGCGAGTTTTCTATCACCCTGCGTGCTTCCGCTGGTGCCGCCGTATCTTGGGTATCTCGGCGGCACGACGCTCGACCAGTTGACCGCCGAGAGCGGTGTCGACAGCCAGGTGCGCCGCCGCGTGGTGCTGGCGTCGGTCTTCTTTGTCCTCGGGTTCACGACGGTGTTCGTCGCGCTGGGTGCCAGTGCCTCGCTCGTCGGGCAATTGATCCAGACCTACAGGGCCGAGCTGGCGATGGTGGCGGGCCTCGTCATCATGGTGTTCGGGTTTCACTTCCTGGGCGTGATCCGCATTCCGCTACTCTACAGCGAGGCGCGCTATCAGACCGAGGCGGCGAATGCCAGCCTGATCGGCGCTTACGTGATGGGCCTCGCTTTCGCCTTCGGCTGGACGCCGTGCATCGGTCCGATCCTCTCGGCCGTCCTGACCCTCGCCATGGATCAGGCGAGCCTCGGCGCGGGAGTCCGACTGCTGGCCGTCTACTCGCTCGGGCTCGGCATTCCTTTCGTGCTCGCCGCGGTCGCCATCGGACCCTTCCTGTCCTTCATGCGCCGCTTCCGCCGCCACCTCGGCACGCTTGAGAAGATCATGGGACTGGTGCTGGTGCTGACCGGCCTGCTGTTTCTCACCGGCTCGATCAACGGGCTCGGCCAGTGGCTGATCGAGACCTTCCCGGCCCTCGCGCAAGTCGAGGAATGGCTGACACCCGCGACGCTCCAGTCGGATATTCTGAAGCAGCAGAAGTGAGGGATGAGGGATGAGGGATGAGGGATGAGGGACTAGGGACCAGGGACTAGGGAAGAGTTCGTCACCGGAGTATGGGACGGCGTTCATCTAACTCGTGGTTGCATCCCAGACTTCATCCCTCATCCCTCTTCCCTTACTTAGTCCCTAATCCCTAGTCCCTCACCGACCCATGCCAACTCCCATCGCCCTCACCATCGCCGGCTCGGACCCCTCGGGCGGGGCCGGGCTGCAGGCGGACCTCAAGACATTCGCGGCGCTCGGCGTCTATGGCGCCAGCATCGTGACCGCGTTGACCGCGCAGAACACGCTCGGCGTCACCGGCGTGATGCGGGTCCCGGCGGCGTTCATCGCCGCGCAGATGCAGGCGGTCGCCAGCGATCTCAAGATCGGCGCGGCTAAGACGGGGATGCTCGGAGACGCAGAGACGGTCGAAGCGGTCGCGGCGGCGGTCCGCGGGCACGCTGTCGCGCCGCTGATCGTCGATCCGGTGATGGTCGCGACCAGCGGCGACGTGCTGCTGGCACCGGACGCCATCGCCGCTCTTCGCACGCTTCTCATTCCGCTGGCGGAGCTGATCACGCCTAATCTGCCCGAGGCGGCTCAATTGCTCGGCGAACGGGAAGCGTCGAGCGTGGTCGCGATGGACGCTCAGGCCGGTCGACTGCTGGCGCTCGGCTGTAAGGCCGTGCTGCTCAAGGGCGGACATGGCTCCGGCACGGACGCAACCGACATTCTCGCTACCCGTGATGTGCATCTCCGTTTCACACGGCCGCGCATCGAAACGCGCAATACCCACGGCACCGGCTGCACGTTGTCGGCCGCTGTGACTGCCTTCCGCGCCGAAGGGCAGAGCCTCGCGGAGGCGGTGGCTGCGGCCAAGGATTTCGTCTGGCGGGCCATCGACGCGGGCCGGCAACTTGAGATCGGATCGGGCTCCGGTCCGGTCGATCATCGCGTCGGTCGCGGCGATCGTTCGTAGCTGCATCGCAGCATCGGCGACCGCAGTGCAAAACAATAAAATTGCGAGCAATCTTAAGCTGTTCGCGCGTGGCAGCGCGGTCACGGTTCGTCACTAAACAGTGTCCGCCACGACCTCGAGTTCGCCTATCCGCAAGACAAATTCCAAACCTTTCACCACAATTCACTCAAGAACCAGGGGTCCTCGGGCCGGCTCGCAGGTTCGGTGTCAGGTGCGTAACGGGTCAGGTCGTATGCGTAGTCAACGGGGTGTTGCGGCCATCGCCGTCGTGTTGCCGCTGGTGGGGTCATCTGCGTCGGTCTTCGCGGGCGGCGTTGCGGTCCGCGAACAGTCGGCCTACTTCCAGGGTCTGTCGTTCGCTGGATCGGCTGCTGGCGGGCGCCTCAGCTCCGGCTACTGGAACTCTGCAGCCTTCAGCGACGCGGCCTCCGGCATCACGATGGAAAGCAGCTATTCGCTGATCATCGGCGACAGCGAGGTGACGGCCCGGGATGGCACGCTGGAAGCAGGTGCGGTCACCGCACCTCATCGCAACATCGGCGAATCCACCAACATCGCCCGGCTGGCGCTGGTCAGTGCCAGCTATGCGGCTTACCGGCTCAATGACGATCTCGTCCTCGGCGTGGCGGTGAACGCTCCCTTCGGACTCGGCGTCGAGGCCGACGATGAGGACTGGGGCGGGGAATATCACGGCCGCAAGGGCAAGATCTTCACGTTCAACATCAACCCGTCGGTCGCCTACGACGTCACCCCGACCCTATCTGTCGGCATCGGCCTGCAGGTGCAGTACGGACAGATCAAGTTCAAAGGCAATCCGGGATTGCAGCCGGATCACCCGAACGCCGGCTTCGAGGTCGACGACATCGCCTTCGGCGGCACCGCCGGCGTTCTGTGGAAGCCGACAACCGCGACGTCGATCGGCCTCGGCTACCGCTCGGCGATCAAACACGACATGGACGGCGAGTTCGGGTTCGCCGGCGATCGGCTCAATTTCCTTGGTGTCGTCAACATCCCGGCGAACGAGTTCGGTCTCGAGGGTGACGTGACCCTGCCGGAGATCGTGACCCTCAGCCTGAAGCAGGCGGTCAGCGAGCGAACCCGTCTGATGGCCACCGTCGAGTGGACCAACTGGAGCCGGCTGACGACGGTCAACTTCGAGGCCAAGAACGACGGCGGCTCAACCGCGCTCGTTCCCGGCGTCACGGCCGGTCAGATCGTTTCGAGCTTCGAGTTCAACTGGGACGACGGCTGGTTCTTCGCGCTCGGCGGTGAATACGATTACAGCGAAAAGATCACCCTGCGCGGCGGCGTCGCTTATGAAATTTCGCCCATCCGGGACGCCGATCAGCGGTTCGCCCTGATCACCGACACCGATCGGTTCTGGCTGAGTGCCGGCGGCTCCTACAAGTACAGTGAGGCCACCACGATCGACTTCGCCTATACCCACATCTTCTTCGAAGATGGCGGCATCGAGCGTCAGACCACGACCAGCGGCCGGCCGCTCCCGCTGATCGCCGACGTCGAGCAGCAGGCCGACATTCTGACGGCCGGCATGAAGACCAAGTGGTGAAGAAGGGGGCGGCTCTGCCGTCCCTCCGATCAGCTGATCGCGATCACGGGCGCCGACGGTTGCGCACGATCGGCTTCGCCGTCGGCCTGCATCTCGTGGCCGATCGTTTCCAGCAGCGCGTTGAGCCGGTTCGTCGCGACTTCCAGTGAGTCGGCGTATTTGAGGGCGCGGGCGCCCTCGGCCGCCTGCACCTGGCTCAAGGCGTAAATGCGCGAGGCGTTGCGGGCGATGGTCTCGCAGCCCTGCGGATCGATATCGTTGGCCTGCAGCGACCACGCCATCTCGTGCAGGTCTTCTGCGGCCTTGAGAATGGCCTGCGGCGTCGAGGGCTCCGCGTCACCTGTCGCACCTGTTCGGGCGAGAACGTCGAGGCGGGATTCGGCGAGGGTGTCCTTGAGTGCCAGGATTTCACGCTGCAGCGCGCCGAGCAGGGCGGGAGGCTGGCGGAGGGAAGAGTTCAGCCGCTGCACGGCCTCGTCGAGCGCCGCACTGTCGAGACGGCGTGCTCGCCGGCCATGCTCGGCCAGAAACCAGCGGCCCCGCGGCGTTTCGAGCAAAGCCGCCTCGATGGCCCGGTATTCGGCGTCGGCATCGAAACCGGTCTGTTCGTGGGGCTGCATCGGCTGCGGCATGGTCGACAATCCCGGTTGTCCACATTTCGACCACAGATACGCGATTCGCCCGAGATCAAGGTGCCCGGTCCCCAAACAAGTCGGGAGGAACCACCAAAATCAGGTGACCAGAAAGTCACAGTGCCGCCGTCTGTCCGAATAGACTGCCAGCGAAGCCCGACAATCGGATACAGCGACCGGATAAACCTGCGGCGGACGGTTTGGGGCGGATCGGGTGCACGGCGCAGATGGCCGATGGAACGCAGGGCAGAGCAGCGGTGGACGAGCGGGCGGATGTGCGGCGAGGCTTCGCCATCCGGGTGGGCACCTTCTACGGCGCCCTTTTTCTCATCTACGGCGTGCATGTCCCCTATCTTCCGGTGTGGCTGGATTGGCGCGGGCTTTCCGCCAGCGAGATCGGCGCGATCATGTCGGCGCCCTTCTTCCTCCGCTTGCTGGTTACGCCGGTAACGGCGCTGTTTGCCGATCGAACCGACAACCATCGCCGACTGATCATCGCGCTCGCCTGGACCTGTCTCCTGCTGGCTGTGCTGACCAGCCGCATGGATGCGTTCTGGTGGATTTTCTTCACTGCCGTGCCCTTCCACATCGCGGCCGCGACGATCATGCCGCTGACGGAAACCGTGGCCGTGCGCGGCGTCAGGACGGCGAAGCTCGACTATGGCCGTATGCGGCTGTGGGGCTCGCTGACCTTCATCGCCGCCGGTCTTGCGGGCGGCACGCTGATCGACGGATACGGCCCGCCTGCCGCGGTCTGGCTGCTGATCGCAGGTGCAGTCGCGACCGTGCTGGCCGCTCACGCGCTCCCCGACATCGCGGCGGCGAACGCAACGTCGGCGCCTGCCGCCGCGCCACGCTCCGAATGCAAGTTCAACGAACCTGCTTCCATCGCGCCGACTTCCGTCGAGCCATCTTCCGTCGAACCCGGCCCTGTCGAACCCGTGCCGGTCGCTGCGCGGCCGCTGGTCATCGGCGACGCCCTGCGCCTGGTCCGCGCCCCGGCGTTCCTGATCTTCCTGCTCTGCGTCGGGATCGTGCAGGCGACGCACGCCACGTTCTACACCTTCGGCGCCCTTCACTGGCGTGGGCAGGGGCTGTCGACGGCCTGGATCGGCTGGCTGTGGGCCATCGCCGTGATGGCCGAGGTGGCACTGTTCGCATGGTCGGCCGCCGTGCTGGCGCGCGTCGGGCCGGTCGCGCTCCTCCTCGCGGGAGCCGCGGCCGGCGTCGTGCGCTGGAGCCTCATGGCGCTCGATCCGGGGCTGCCGGTACTCGTGCCGCTGCAGGTGCTGCACGCGCTGACTTACGGCGCCAGTCATCTCGGGGCGATGCACTTCATCGCCCGCGCCGTCCCGGAGACGGCGGTCGGCACGGCGCAGGCGCTCTACGCCACGTTCGCGGCCGGCGTCTTCATGGGTGTGGTGACGCTCGCCTCCGGTCCGCTTTACGCGGCGGGCGGCGGGCTCGCTTACCTGCTGCCGGCCGCACTGGCGCTCATCGGGCTGCTGCTGGCCTGGAGGCTCGAGGCCCGTTGGAGCGGCGGGCTGCTCTGGTAGCGTTCGCGGTCAGCCCCAGAGCGCGTGCGCCGGCGGCAGGATGCGGCCGTCGCGGATGTCGAAGCCGCCTTCGCGGTCGCGGGCCAGCAGGAGGGGACCGTCGAGATCGACCCAGTCGGCATCCTGGGCCATGAGAAAAGCCGGTGCCATGGCGAGTGAGGTCGCCACCATGCATCCGACCATGATCTTCAGGCCGGCAGCGCGGGCGGCGGCGTGCATGGCCAGCGCCTCGGTCAAACCTCCCGCCTTGTCGAGCTTGATGTTGACCGCATCGTAGGCACCGATCAGGCGGGCGATGTCACGGCTGGTGTGGGCGCTCTCGTCGGCGCACACCGGAACGGGGCGGGGCATGGAGCGCAGCGCGTCTTCGGCACCTGCGGGCAGCGGCTGCTCGATCAGCTCGACCCCGGCCGATGCGGCGGCGGCGAACAGCGGTGTCAGCAGTTCGTCCGTCCAGGACTCGTTCGCGTCGGCCACCAGCCGGGCGTCGGGCCTAGCGGCGCGGACGGCGGCCATGCGCGCGTCATCGCCGGCTCCGCCGAGTTTCAGTTTCAAGATCTCGAGGTGGGGTACCCGTGCCGCCGCCCGGGCCATATCCTCCGCCGAGCCGAGGCTGAGCGTGAAGCAGGTTTCGACGGCTTTTGGCACGGAGGCCCCCGCGATCGTCGCCGCGGGCCGGTCGGCACGTTTGGCTTCGAGATCCCAGAGGGCGCAGTCGAGGGCATTGCGCGCGGCGCCCGCCGGCAGCATGTGGGCCAGCGCGGAGCGGTCTCCGACGGCCCCGCATGCTTCGATCGCGCGCGCCACGCCGTCGATCGTTTCCCCGTACCGCGGGTAGGGAACGCATTCGCCGCGACCGGAAAATGTCCCGTCGTCGAGGGTCGCGACGACGACGTGCGCCTCGGTCTTGGCGCCGCGCGCGATGACGAAGGCTTCCGCCAGCGGCCAGCGCTCGATGGCGACGGACAGGCGCAGGCTGGTCATGGTGTCCCGGGCGAACGGGGCAACGTTGCGCAGCCTGCTGTCACGTGATGCGTCCGCTGGCGTGCGCCAGGAACAGGTAGACGCGCCCCGTATCCGACACGAGGTGATTGTGAACGAGCCGGCCGCTCGGGTCCTTCGTCTCGGCCTCGCGGCGGATGCGCTCGAAATCCGCCAGATAGCGGTTGATGGTGCGGGCGAGGTCGGCGTCGGTCTTGACCCGGCGGCTCACCTCGTCGAAAGCCGCGCGCCCCTCCGGTGAATAGATGCTGCGGACCATGATGCCGTGCTGACCGGCCTTGAGGCGCGACCAGATGGCCGACGTCGTCGCCGGATCGAGGGCCCGCGCGATGATGTCGACATTGAGCTGGTAGGGCGCCGTGGCGGGCTTCATGTCGATCGGTGCGGCGATGGCTGCCGCGAGAGCCGATGCGGTGACGGCCGGCGGCGCCGGCAGCGCGTTGCCCGTCGGCAACGGACCGGCGCCAGATTGTGCCGTCGACGGCAGCGGCATGGCCTGCTTTGCCGGCACCGGTCCGAGCAGGGCTTCGTCCTCGCGCGAGGCGCGGGCCAGGAGATCGCCGAGCGACCATGCCGCGCTTTCCCCGCCCGCCATGGGTCCGCCGGGCGAACGAGGCAGTCCGGGAGCCGGCGGCGGCACGGAAGCGGTTCGTAGCGGCGGGTCGGGCAAGGCAGCTTGCTGTGGCATCCCGCCGAGCTGAGATGGCGAGGCTGCGGCGGAGGGCTCGCGCGGCGGCATCTGGCGCGGCACGAAGGCCCGTTGTTGGGCGTCGGCGGTCGGCGGGGGCGGCAGCGCGCCGACGCCGCGCGGTGTCGGCATGGTCGGTTCGACGTTAGCGGCCGGTGTCCGCGCGGCAGGGAGGGCGAGCGGCGGTGACACGTCTCGGGACTGGGCGGTGCGGGTGGTGAGGCTCGAAAGCTGTTCGAGAGCCTTCAACTGGTCCTGCAGCGCGCGCCGCATGGCGTCCGTGCTGTCGCGTGTGGCGGCCGGCAGCCGATCCATCTGATCACGCAGCCAGGTCTGCTCGGCGGCGATCTCGGATGCCGCACGCTGGGCCCGCTGGCGCACTTCCTCGGAGGTGGCGTCGAAGCGGCTCGACAGCGTGTCGAGTTCGCTGCTGACTGTGCTGGAGACGGACGAGAAGCGGCGGCGGAGGTCTTCAAGCGCTCTCTCGCCCTGCGCGTCCGCCTCGGAGCGGAACTGTTCGAGGTCTGCGAGGGCGGCCTGCTTGGTCTTCTCCGCGCCGAGGATGATCTCGTGCGCGACTGCTCGCGCCTTGGTCTCCGCGTCGGTGAGCGAGCCGGCGATGGTGGTCGAGTAGCCTTCGACGAAGCGGCCGAACTCGTCGGCCTTCCCCGACATGCGGTCCAGCGTCTGCGAAAGGTCGTTGTGGCGCGCCTGCAAGGTCTGGTCGATGCGGTAGTTGATCGTCTCCAGCGAGTTGGCTGCCCGCATGATCCCCTGGCCCTGGGTCTCGAAGCGGTTGGTCACTGTGTTGATCTGGCCGAGCAGGTTTTCCGAAATGTTGCGCAGCATCTCGGACTGTCCGGCCAGCCCTTCGATCGCCTTCAGCGACTGGCGGGTGATGTTCTCGCTGGTGCGGCGCACCGAGCTGATGCCCTGCATCAGCGATTCGTCGATTTCCATCGATTGCTTGGAGATGGTCTCGCTGAACGTCTTGGCGTGAGAATCGAGCGCGGAGGTCAGTGCCAGGGCCTTGTCGGTAACCGCCGAGTCGATGGCCATGGCCGAGGTCTTGATGCTCTCGTCGAAGAGGCGGAGGCGCTCGTTGAATGCGCCGTCGAGGGAGCGGGTGCGCTCGACGAGCTGGGTGTCGAGCGCTTCAGCGCGCGAGCTGAAGGTGGTGTCGAGTGCGCGGGCGTACTCCTCGAACACGGTCTGCAGGTAGTCCTGCCGTTCGCCGAGCGCGGTGGCGAGAGCGGTGGTGTAGGTTTCGAGCGTGCGGCCGAGCGAGGTGGAATGGTCCTCGAGAATGCCCTGCACTTCCTCGGTGCGCTGGCCGAGGGCCGATGTCAGAGCCGAGGAGTGCCCTTCCAGCATGTTCTGCATCTGCGCGGCGCGATTGCCGAGCGAGGCGTCGAGCGATGTCGAGTGGTCTACGAGGATGCTCTGGAGCGCTTCCGTCCGCGTGCCGAGCGCCGTGCCGAGGGCGTTGGTATAGCCTTCCAGGACGTACTGCAGCTCTTCCGTGCGCGCGCCGAGTGTCGTTTCCAGGCGGCCGGTCGACTGCCCCACCGCGGACTCGAGCGCGGTCAGGTTCTCGCCGGCGCCCTGGATGATCTGCGCGAGCTTGATCTGCTGGCTCGAGAGGCGGTCGATCAGCGTCGGAATTTCCGAGCCGAGCTGCTTCAAGGTATCCGACACGTGACCGCTGGTGTTGAGGATCGCCTGCCGCTCGCCGGCCAGCTCCTGGATCAGCGTTCGGATCTTGCGCTCGTTGTCGCCGTAGGACCGTTCGAGGGCGGACACCTCGTTGTGCACCAGTGCCTCGAGCTCGCCAGCGCGACCGAGCGCCCGCGACACCGCATCGTTCATGAAGGCGACCTGACGGCGGACCGCCTGCCCGAGAGAGGCGACCGACTGCTCGGCCATGCGGTCCGGCTCGGCCAGCCGCACCGCCACCTCGGTCATCGTCGAGGAGCGCAGCCGCAATTCTTCCGAGCGCCATGCGAGCAGCGCCAGGAACCAGATCACGGTCACCGGCACGACGATCGAGGAGAGCATCAGAAAGGTGGTCGGCCGGGCCAGCAGTGACGTCAGGCCGGCCCCCTCACCGACGGCGGTGCCGACGAACGTCCAAAGGAAGGCGCCGCCGATCAGCACCCAGACGGCGCTGGCGATACCGGCGTATTTGAACGGCGCGTTGGAAGGTTTCTGCTCCAGCGCATAGATCAGTCCGCCGATGGAGGGTGCGTCGTCGTTCGCCGCCATCTGGCTGCGCGGCATGCCGGCCGGCCGGCGGCGGGCGGCGCGGCGCGCTTGCGGCTGATCCTCGTCGGCGACGCGCTGGTCGGCGGAGGGCAGCACCTCGAGCGTCGGAGCGGACTTCCGCTGCCCGCGCTCCTCGCGTCGCTCGGCGCTGCGGTCTTGAGCGCGATCGGAACCCCGTTCCGGGACACGACCGGCCGAACGATCAGCGGAACGTTCCTGGAGTTTGTCCGCTGTGCGCTCGACGCTGGGCTCAGCGGGCCGGTCGCTGCCGTTGGCGCGCGGCAGCGGTGGGGG
>JBQTIA010000010.1:0-2615 GCA_052388455.1 Hyphomicrobium sp. | reverse complement strand
CATCCGCTGCCGGCTGGCCAATATGCCGGCCAAGACGTTGCGCGACGCTGACGAGGTGTTCATCACCTCGATGGCCGGCGTCGGAGGGCTGTAGGGTGTCAAACGGCGTGCAATGTGGACCCCCCGTATTGCCTCACCTGACGATGTTACCCTGGCGGGGCAGATACGGCGGCATCTGATCGCTTGCCTCTTGCAACTTTCGAGGCTTGCTCGACGGGAGGGGCTGTGGGCGGGGCGGAGTGCCCACCACACGCAGCGCCGTCCACAGCCCCGGGCAGGAGGGCAGCGGTCGGCGCCATCTCGGCCATGAGCCTTTCCGCTGCCTTCCTGCGGAGCGCCTTCAATAGCCGCTGCACGATCGAATGCTGCTTCTTGCAGAACTGCTCTGGGTGCCTCTGGCTCAATCGGCCGACGATGACGAGCGCGGTCAGCTGCGGCTCCGCAGCAAGCCAGCCCTCGATCATGGCGACATGCGGGTCGAGCATCGACGGCATGCGGACCCGCTTCTTGTAGCGCCGTTTGGGCCGCCGGTGCGTGGCGCGCAGCTCGCCCGCCTCGACAGACTTGCCGAGCGTCCTCGCAAAAGCCGCCGCATTCGGTGCAGGCGATGGGGCCGGCAGCTGCACGGCGATCTTGCCGGGACGACGATCGATGCGCTCGCCGAGCTCAGTCTGAACCGCACGCATCTCGGCCAGAAGCGCCACCGGGTCGAGCGTGCGATGCATTTGCCGCAAGCGTGACTTGACGGCCCTCGTCACCTTGGGATGAGCAAGCGCGCGCTCGAAGGGTGTCGCCGGATCATGATAGCGTTTGATGACCTTGGCGCCTTCGCGCCGCTTCTCCTTCAACTTGAACGACGGCTGGAAGAAGTTCACGTAGAGGCGTGCTGCCGCGTAGAGCCGCGCCATGATCCGTGCCGTCTCGGCGCCATCGAAGCGGCCGTAGCCGACGAGCCGGCGCACGACAGCACCGTTCTTCTGCTCGACGAACGCCTGGTCGTTCTTCTTGTAGGCGCGCGACCGCGTCACCTCGATCCTCTGACCACGGCACCAGGGCACGACGACGTCGTTCATGAAGGTGCTGTCATTGTCGAAGTCGGCACCCCGCAGGAGCCAGGGGAACAGGCTCTGCGCCCGCTTGATCGCCTCAACCACGAGCCCACCGTCACGGGCAATGAGCGGCAGGCACTCGGTCCAGCCTGTCGCCACGTCGACCATCGTCAGTGTTTGAATGAAGGAGCCCGCCACAGACGTGCCGCCGTGCGCCACCAGGTCGATCTCGCAGAAGCCGGGCGACGGGTCGTTCCAGTCGTTGAAGGTGCGGATCGGCACCTCGCGACGGATCGCGGAGTAAAATCCGACGCGCCGGCGACGGCCGCCCGCTGCCGCGACCTTCACGTCACCGAGCAGACGGTCGATGGTCGCCGCGCTCACCGAGAGCACCAGCGTCCGCTCGATCGCACCGAGCCGCAGTCGGCCGTGCCGCTCGAGCGCCGGCAGAAGCGTCGGGATCATCACCACGAGCCGCTTGCCGCACACCCGGTCGGATGCTTCCCATAGCGCTATCAGAGCATCCTTGATCGCGTCGTACTTGCGCCCGCGCTGGCGTGCTGCCCGCTCCTCGGCCAACGCGTTCGAGCCACTCCTAGATAGAGCGCGTAACGCATGCTTGCGATGCCAGCCCGTCGTCGCGCAGAGCTCGTCAAGTATCCGACCCTTCTCGCGCCGACCCGTCGCCCGGTAGCGCTCCGCCACCACCGCCAGCACCTCGCGTCGCGCACCCATGCTGATCGTCCCCGCCATGGGCGCCACCGACCCGATTCGGTGACACCGCCCCAGTCATCGGTGGGAACTTGTCCGGTAACATTCCCGATGAGGCAATGCGTGGGGTCAATCACCAGTGCCGCTGCACAGGCGAGTTCCTTGGTTCGACCTGGCGGCCGTTCCTTCGTCCCGACCTTGCGACCGCGCTCAGCCGGCGCGCGCAGACGCCGTCCAGGTCGGCCGTCGCTGCAAGGGTGAGGCGTCCGCAACGCTGCCAGGCCGCACCTTGACGGTGGCGAGCACGGCGGCATGCTCGAGGCAAGTCGTGGCCGATCAACCGCGGTTCTTGAAGCGCCAGCTCTCGTTGCCGGTCTCGATAATGTCGCAGTGGTGCGTGAGCCGGTCGAGCAGCGCCGTTGTCTTCTTGGCATCGATGAAGACGCTCGGCCATTCGCCGAAGGCGAGGTTGGTCGTGACGATGATGGAGGTGCGCTCATAGAGCCGGCTGATCAGATGGAACAGCAGCTGGCCGCCCGATTGCGCAAACGGCAGATAGCCGAGCTCGTCGATGACGACCAGGTCGACGCGCGTCAGTTTCTCGGCGAGACGGCCGGCACGGCCGGCCTTGGTCTCGGTTTCGAGCTGGTTGACCAGGTCCACGGCATTGAAGAAGCGCGCTTTCCGCCCCAGTCGGATGCAACTCCTCGTGATGCCGATAGCGATGTGGCTCTTGCCGGTGCCGGTTCCCCCGACAGCCACCACGTTGCGCTGCTGCGACAAAAAGTTGCCGCCGGCCAGATCGCGCACCAGCTGCTCGTTGATCGGCGTATCGGCAAAGGCGAAGTCGGCGAG
>JBQTIA010000009.1:0-28418 GCA_052388455.1 Hyphomicrobium sp. | reverse complement strand
TTCGCGCCATATGCGATTGCCCTGTCAGACCAGGGGGACGCGCTCGACCGAGGCCGCGAGCGGCCCCGCACCCGGCTGCCGCGACCAGTCTTCGAAGTTGCGCATCTCGCCGGTCGAGCGCAGTCGGCGCAGCGCGGCGAGATCGATGGTTGCCGTCACCCAGCAGGGAACGCCCTCAGCGCCTGCCGCGAGCACGCCCGTATCGGCGACGCCATGCTCGCTCGGTACATAAACTCCGGCGGCGCCCGCATTGCGATCGACGGCCGGCGACCACAGGGCATCCCCGACCGTCGGACTCTGCACCGTCGCTATGGTGTTCTCCAGCGCGCGGGCGACGCATCCGGTGCGCACCCGGTGATAGCCCGAGATGCGCTCCGTGCACGAGGGCACGAGCACGACCTCGGCGCCGGCCTCGGCCTCAGCGCGAACCAGCAGGGGGAACTCGCTGTCGTAGCAGATGGCGACGGCCAGATGGCCGATGGCGGTTTCGAACACCCGCAACGGACCTCCAGGCCTGATACCCCAGTCGCGCTCGAAGGGCGTCATGATGATTTTTTCCTGCTCGCCGACGAGGCCCATGGGGGTAACGAGCTGGGCCGCGTTCACGTAGTGCCCATCGGCCGTGAGCACCGGGCCGCTGCCGACGAGGATATGCACCTTGTGGCGGCGTGCGAGGTCGACATGCAACGCCACCCGGCGGCCCGCCTCTCCAGCAACGGCTTCGAGCGTGCGGCCGAGATCACCGAACACCTCGGGGCCGAAGGCGTGCGCCTGCTCGATCGCCGCATACTCGGGGAAAACGAGCAGCTCCGCGCCGGTCGCCGCGCCGTCGGCCACCCACGCCGCGATCTTCTCCTCCCACGCCGACAGGCTGTCCGGAGCGCCGATCGGATACTGTGCGGCGGCGACGTGGAGCCGGTCGCGGTTGGACATCAGAGGGCTTTCATCCAGAACTGCATATGATGCACCGTCTCGGCAGGCTGGTCGACGTCCTTCCAGTCGTAGGTGGCCACGAGACCGTCGACCGGCTGATAGCCGCGCTTGCGCCAGAAGCCGTCGAGCGGCACGTAGCTTTTCGGCTTCAGGGGGTGATCGTCGGGACGAACGACGCGGCAGAAGGTGGAGTGCGTGTGGCCGCCGAGGCGGCGGGCCTGCGCCTCGCGGTGCTCGAAGAAGGCGTGGCCGAGGCCATGTCCGCGATGCGAGGTGAGCAGCACCGATTCCCCGCAGTAGAACACCTTGGAGAGATCGTAGCCGGCGGTGCGGAACGGAGCGCCGAACTCGTCCGCGTGCTCGACCATGGGCGCGCCCGTCGAGGCGCCGACGATCTGGTCGTCGTCGCGCGCGACGACGCAGACGGCCCCCTTGGCCGCGGCGAACTTCGCCAGGTACTCTTCCTCGTAGGCGAGCGTCCCGTCGTAGAGGTACGGCCAGTCGCGAAAGACGACCATGCGCAGCCGCGCGAGATCCGGCAGCACGGTCCGGATGTCGTCGCCGGTCAGAGATACCACGGAGAGACTCATTCTCGGCACCCCGGCTCGAGGCTGATCCCGCTTCGCCAGATCACGAGACCTGGAGAATCCAGTCGGTCAGATTTGAGGAGGGTGTGACGCGCGCGATCTTTCAATCACGGATGGCGAATAAGGTGCCGGCTGGCAGCACGTAGGTTTGGCCGCGGGCCGGCGGCAGGCCCTCTTCCGAGTTCTTGTAGATCCCATGCACGTTGAACTCGGCAGCGGCGCGATTGCCGTCCTTCGATACGAGCACGGCGAGGTCTTTGAGTTCTTCCTTGTAATTGTGAGTCATGCGGGCGTTGAAGGCGCGGAACTTCTCCTTGCCTTCGCGGCGCTCCCCCTGATTGGGGTCGTGCACGACGTCGTCGGTGAGGAAAGCCAGCATCCCGTCCGTGTCGCCGCGATTGAAGGCGTCGTAATAGCTGCGGATCAGCTTGGCGGTTGCGATTCGGGTCGTGCTTTCGGCGTCGCTCATGGGTTCCTCTCAGGCTCCGCGGGAACGAATTGGGCGCCTGATTAGCAGCTTGCGATCCCGCCTGCCATGCGCTTGAAGCTGCCGGGGACGCGACATAGGGCGCTGGCGCCTTTGGGGCGGAATGCCGGGATGTCGCGAAAACCAGAGACCTGCGAGTCGGTAGTTTTCTGAGCGGAGGAGGAAACCGGGCGATGTCCACGATCGAGACCGTGTTCGTCACCAAGCTCTACCGGGCGGAGCTGCAGGGTGCGGAGAACCGCCGCCTGATCACCGGCGTCGAGGGTGCCTGCCGCTCGCTCGCAGCGGACGATGCCGCAGGACGGCGCTGGTGCGCGGAACATGATTATCCCGGCTACACCTCGTATGCGTCGCTCGACGACCTGCCCCACCGGTTTCCGGAATTCGCCGACCTCGAGGGCGTGCTCGACGCCCACGTCGCGGCGTTTGCCCGCGAGCTCGATTTCGATCTCTCCGGGACGCCGCTGGTGCTCGACAGCCTGTGGGCCAATTTAATCGGCGAGGGAGGTTTTCACGCCGCCCACATCCATCCCCGCTCGGTGGTGAGCGGCACGTTCTACGTCAGCGTTCCGAAGGGCTCGGCGGTGCTGAAGTTCGAGGACCCCCGGCTGTCCCTGATGATGGCGTCGCCACCGCGCAAGCCGAAGGCCAGGATCGAGAATCAGTCGTTCCACTCGGTGGCGCCGAAAACGGGAACCCTGCTCCTGTGGGAGAGTTGGCTGCGTCACGAGGTGCCGCTCAACCGGTCGCGCGGCGAGCGCATCTCGGTCAGCTTCAACTACCGCTGGTGAGCGTGGCCCGAACTCGGCACCAGAACAGGGCGGCCTCAGCCGCCGACCAGCCTCATGAAGGCATCGAGCTTTGCCGCGTCGTGATATTCCTCGCAGCGCTGAATGAGCCCGTTGCGGACCATCCACACGTGCCGCAGGGTTCCGCTGATCACCTCGCCGCTGCGCCGGTGCCGGAACATGAACTCCACCTGACCGCGGAGCACGTCCTCGCTGCCCGACAGCGGCAGCTGGCGGAAGAGGATGTATTCGAAGTTGTCCCAGGACTTGGCGAGCGCCTTGCGGATGGCCGGGCGTCCCCGCCGCTCACCGCCGTGCGGCAGCGTCGTCTCCGCGACGTGGAGCACATAGATGGCGTCCTCGGCCACGCAATCGAATGCGGCGTCGAGATCGCCGACGGCCCAGGCGTCGATAAAGGTTCTGATGATTTTTCGCGGTTCGGTTGGCCGATGCACCGGATGATCCATGGGAAAGACTTGGTCGGAACGTGATGTGGTCAAAGATCGGCTATCGATTGAGGCCGCAAAATACTGCCTTCCGCTGAAACCCTTGCAGCGGCTGCCGATGCCCCAACCTTCAATACATCATTCGCGCGCACGAAATGATCAAGTCTATCTCACACGATTGTCTAGTGTGATGATTGCGAAGTCCGCTTCATACTTGCGGCGGGCTGATCAGCGGACTTCGAAATCTGAATCACACTAGAATCATGGACTTGCTGGTGTCCTTTCGATCGCGAAGTCCGAACGCAGCGTGCGGAAGACTATGAGGCACTTCGCGATCGGGACACTCGTGGCGGTGTTTGGCACGAACCCGTATCCGATGTGAACACCTAAATTTCCCGGCGAGGTGGGACCGACGGCCCCCAGCGGTGCGTGGCGTGTCCCGAGAGCCACGCCGACCGCAAATCGGCGCGCCGGTCGCAACGCTATCTCCATCGGGGAGTTCACGTCTCCGCCCTGCGTCGATGAACAGTTGCCCAGCCTGCTGTTTGGAAGGTCCTCTTCGAAAAAGCCTTTGGTGGCGGTTGCCCGCATCACTTTTTTCGGTTCGAGATCTCGGCGAAAGGCGAGGTGGGGTGTTCCGAGACGGCGGGGCGACGTGGTATTGGACGTTTTACGATGACCGGTTTTCAACACGCACTTACTCGTATCGCTCCTCGCCTCGCCGCCGGCGGTCGCCGCTGGATGGCCGCGCTGGCTTTTTGCATTTTGCTGTCCGCTGCCGTCGGCGCGCCGGCGGGCGATGCGACCCTTGTCGAGGTCAAGCTCGGCATCTCGACGCTGAGCGCCACCGACCGCGGGACGCTGTGGAAGCGCGTCGACGAGTGGGCCACCGCGGATGCGCTGCTCGATTTCTGCGGAACCAAGATGAACATCTACCGGCGCGGCTGGGTGGCTGTCAGCCCCTGCGTCGAGACTCCGTCGTTGAAGAAGGTCGGCACCATCTTCCGAGCCAAGAAGGCCAACTACCTGAAAATTCTCGAGACGAGCTACCCGGACGCCGAGAAGAAGAAGGTCTTCTGCGACGGTCTCGGCTCACGCCTCAAGGACTACCAGCGCATCATCAACGCCCAGATCGCCGAAGCGAAGGGCATGTGCGACGCGTGTCTGTGGTGTTGAGGGACGGGGCCGGGTTCAGGCCGCGGACCGGCCGCCCACGGCGCGGTGTCTGGGACTGCGAGTGACAAGTACGCACGGTCGTCGGGACGACGCGATTACGCTTGGCCGTCCGTGAGGTGTGCCAATCGGGACCGCAGTCGCGGTACGGCATAGTCGACGAAAGCGCGAACGCGAGCGGTCGCCAGACGGCCCTGTGGCGAAAGAATGTGAACAGGCAGCGGCGGCGGCTCGTGGTCTTCGAGCAACAGAACAAGCCGGCCGCACTCGACGTCGTCGGCAACCTGATACGACAGCACGCGCGCAATGCCGTGCCCCTCCACCGCCGACGCAATGGCGGCCTCTACGGTGTTGACCGTCAATCGGGACGGCACGCGCACGCGTCGCGATGCCTTTCCCGATCCGGACGGTGGAAACGCCCAAACATCGCCGCTGCTGAACTGGGTCAGCGCAATCGCAAAGTGCCGAACGAGATCGGCCGGCGTCTCGATCGGCGCCGCTCGAGCGAGATAACCGGGAGCGGCGCAAATGACTCTGCGGACGCTGCCCACTCGAATGGCGGTAAGGCTGGAATCCGGCAGATGGGCGATCCGCATCGCCACATCGAAACCCTCGTCGACGAGGTTGACCGTGCGGTCCAGCAGGATCAGTCGCGCCTGCATGGCCGGCTGCTGGACCAGGAAATCATTGAGGATGGGACGCATAAAAAGGTTCCCGGCAGCAACCGGAGCGGAAATGGCGATTGAGCCGCGAGGTGCCGTTTTCACACCGGCTGCCAGCATGTCCGCCTCTTCGAGTTCCGACAGGACGCGGCGGTAGGCGAGGGCGTAGCGTTCTCCGGCTTCCGTCAATCGAATCGAGCGGGTGGACCGGTGCAGGAGCGGGACACCGATATCGCGCTCGAGTGCCGCGACGGCGCGCGTGACGGCGGCGGCAGAGCGGCCGTGGCGACGGGCGGCCGCCGCAAGACTGCCTGTGTCCAAGGACGCCAAGAAAAGGCGCATGGCATCGATGCGGTCCAAGACTATTGCAACTCCTGCAATGAATAGTCTCAACTTATGGCCATTCAGTCGAAAAATGCAACGCGCTACGTATCCAATTAGGTGCGGCGGGGTTGTGTGAGCCCGGTCGCCACCGTCGAGCACTCGAACCTTTAAGGAAACTCCCAATGAAACCCTTGCGACAAACTCAAGCGGCGGCGTTCGTGGCCAATGCCCTGCTCATTGTCTGCATCACGGTCGCCGCGCTGGCCTCGGGCGCCGCTGCTTCGCCGAACGCCGTCGAGGTCACCGGGGCGGCGCCGCAAGTCCACGTCACTCACTATCGGAGGACCATCGTTGATGGCGTTGGTGTGTTCTACCGTGAAGCCGGACCGCCGGATGCGCCCGTCGTCGTGCTGCTGCACGGTTTTCCAACCTCGTCGCGGATGTTCCGGAATCTCATTCCGGCGCTGTCCGATCGCTACCGCGTGATCGCACCCGATTATCCCGGCTTCGGCCACAGCGACGTCCCTGATCGCAAATCGTTCGGTTACAGCTTTGCGAAATTTGCCGACATCATGGACGGACTTCTCGGGCAGATCGGTGTGAAGCGCTATGCCCTCTACGTCATGGACTACGGCGCGCCAGTCGGGTTCCGCTTGGCACTGAAGCACCCGGATCGCGTCAGCGCCCTCGTCGTTCAGAACGGAAATGCCTACGAAGAGGGTCTCAAGGCTTTCTGGGATCCGATCAAATCCTATTGGGCTGATGGCTCGATCAAGAATCGCGAGGCGCTGCGCGCCGGCCTGACTGCGGCCGCGACGAAATCACAGTATCTCGACGGCGTGGCTGATCCGTCGCGGATCGATCCAGACAACTGGCTTGTCGATCAGGCGCTGCTCGACCGCCCTGGCAATGCGGAAATCCAGCTCGATCTTTTCAAGGACTACGGGTCGAACGTTGCACTCTACCCGAAGTTCCAGACCTACTTTCGTATGTCCAAGCCTCCGACGCTCATCGTCTGGGGCAAGAACGACGTGATCTTCCCCGCCGAAGGCGCACATCCCTACAAGCGCGATCTGCCGAATGCCGAAGTCCATCTTCTGGACACCGGACATTTCGCGCTCGAAGACAAGGGCGAAGACATGGCAGCGCTCATGCGCGATTTTCTCGACCGCAAGCTGGCGCGTGATTGAAACGCACCTTGTCGCACAAGCAAAACCAAGGGCCGCTCGCGCGGCCCTCGTCTTTGCTCGGCTCCCGCCGTCATCAGCTTGTGATATACGCGGGCAAGCCTGCCCGGGGCAGGTTCAGCAGGGTGCTGTTTGATCCAGGCGGAGTATTAAAATGAGGGCCTTGTCGAAGCCGGGCGCCATCGTGCTGTCGCTTCTTCTGATCGCAGGCGTAATATGGGCACTGCCCTCGACGGGCGGCGAGCCGCCAAAGGCGCCCAATCCCGACGACTGGCTGCTCAATGCGCCCGACGATACGGCGCGCTTCAAGGCGATCCAGGGCCAGATGCGCGGCTTCTCGGCCTCGATGATCGAGGTCGGCCAGCGCTACGACGCGCTCTATGATGCGGTTGCCGACAAGAACGCTGAGTTTGCGGCCTATCAGCTGCAGAAGATCAAGGAAGTGATCGTGCAGGGTTACACCCGCCGGCCGAAGCGCCAGGGGAACGCGGACCAGATCTTCGTGCAGGGCGTGTTCGAGCCGGCTCTCGCCGACATCAAGTCAGGCGACGCGGCGAAGGCGGTGGACGCCTTCCAGCGCGTGCGAAAGGCGTGCGTGTCCTGTCACGAGGCCGAGAAGGTCGGCTTCATCAACAACCAGCCGCGGTTCCGCCGGACGGAGAAGTAGGGGAATACGTATGCCGCTACGGCTCGCCGCCGAGTGCTCGTTTTTCGTCACGGCGAAGTGCGCCGCGGGACACTCACTCATCGCCGCTCATTCATTCGACGAATGCGGCCGGTCATCAGCTTCATGACGTACAGCGAGAAGGACGGATATTCGCTGACGAGAGCGAGAAAGTTGTCGCGATCGATCTCCATCAATTCGCAAGCGGTGCGTGCCGTTGCGGTGGCGCTCCTCGGCTCTCGATCAATCAGAGCCATTTCGCCGAGCACCCCATGCTCTCCCACCGTCTCGACGAGAAGGTCACTAATGGTGATCTCGACCTCGCCCTTGGTGACGACATACATATATTGACCGGGGTCTCCGGCGCGAAACAGACGCTCACCCGCCGTCAGGCGGCGCAGGGGAACACCTAACGTCTCGAGGAACTCGAAACTGAACGGGCCGCGGTCGGTCATGTAGCCCCGATATCTGCCGCCGGTCAGGCGAGGGGTTACGTCGCCGCACGATAACGGATCGGGCGATCCCGGAAAAGGCGACCATACTACTTTTTCTTCTGCGTTCGGGCCGATGCTGCGGCGGTCTTCGCTGGCGCGACGTCGCGTAGCGCCGTGTTCTGGAGGAAAAGCGACGAGGGCTCGAACCCGGGATGGTTGTCGGGCAACAGGTCGAGCGCCATGGCGGAGATCTTCGCGAGCAACTCTTCGAGCGTCGCGGCATCGGCCGCCGCAGGGATGTCATCGCAATGCCCGTTCCACACGGACGCCTCCGAATCCCACACGGCTGAGATCGTGAAGATCGTCGGCCTAGCCATTTCTGATCCCTGCTTCGACAGTTGATCCCTCAATTGTCCAAGAAGCTCCGCAGCTTCCTCGACCGGCTCGGGTGCTTCAGCTTGCGCAGGGCCTTGGCTTCGATCTGGCGGATGCGCTCGCGGGTGACCGAGAACTGCTGGCCGACCTCCTCCAGCGTGTGGTCGGTATTCATGCCGATGCCGAAGCGCATTCTGAGCACGCGCTCCTCGCGCGGCGTGAGGCTGGCGAGCACGCGCGTCGTCGTCTCGCGCAGGTTCGACTGGATGGCGGCGTCGATCGGGAGCACCGCGTTGCGATCCTCGATGAAGTCCCCGAGGTGGCTGTCCTCCTCGTCGCCGATCGGCGTTTCGAGGCTGATCGGCTCCTTGGCGATCTTGAGAACCTTGCGCACCTTTTCCAGCGGCATCGCCAGCTTTTCGGCGAGTTCCTCCGGCGTCGGCTCGCGACCGATCTCGTGCAGCATCTGGCGCGACGTGCGGACGATCTTATTGATCGTCTCGATCATGTGAACGGGAATGCGGATGGTGCGCGCCTGATCCGCGATCGAGCGCGTGATGGCCTGCCGGATCCACCACGTGGCGTAGGTCGAGAACTTGTAGCCGCGGCGGTATTCGAATTTGTCGACCGCCTTCATCAGGCCGATGTTGCCTTCCTGGATGAGATCGAGGAACTGCAGGCCGCGGTTGGTGTACTTCTTGGCGATCGAGATCACGAGCCGGAGATTGGCCTCGACCATCTCCTTCTTCGCCTGACGGGCTTCGCGCTCGCCCTTCTGCACGGCTTTGACGATGCGGCGGAACTCGGGGATTTCGAGGCCCGTCTCGGTCGCCAGCGTGTGAATGTCGCCACGGATGGTTTCGATATTGCGCTTCTCGTGCTTGACGAACTGACCCCATTTACGGCCCTTTTCGCCCATGCGTTCGAGCCAGGTCTGATCGATCTCGTTGCCGAAGTACTCGCCGATGAAATCCTGCCGCGCCACGCCGTAGCTGTCGGCGAGACGCATCAGCCGGCCTTCGAGGCCGACGAGGCGCTTGTTGATCGAGTAGAGCTGCTCGACGAGGCTTTCGATGCGCGCATTGTTGAGCGACAGGCTTTTGACATCGACGATGATTTCATCGCGCAGCTTGTCATAGGCTTTCTGCTGCTGGCGCGTGCCCTGCTCGCCGGCGACCTGCTGTTCGAGCTTTTTGTCGTGCTGCTTGCGCAGCTTCTTGTAGGTCTGCGCGATGCGGTCGAAGGTTTCGAGCACCTTCGGCTTCAGCTCCGCTTCCATCGCCGCGAGCGACATCGCGCTTTCGAAATCTTCCTCGTCGTCCATTTCGCCTTCCGGCGCGCCGGAGGCTTCGACGCGCGGCGGACCTTGCAGCGTCGGCGCGGCAACGCCGGGCTGTTGAGCCTCGCCCGGAATGGTGGGTGGCGGAATTTTCGCCTCGGGGCCTTCGTAGGTGGCTTCGAGATCGATGATGTCGCGAAGCAGAATCTTGCCTTCGTTGAGCTCGTCGCGCCAGATGATGATGGCCTGGAAGGTCAGCGGACTTTCGCAGAGGCCGGCGATCATCGCCTCGCGGCCGGCCTCGATGCGCTTGGCGATGGCGATTTCGCCCTCGCGGGACAGCAGCTCCACGGAGCCCATCTCGCGCAGGTACATGCGCACGGGATCGTCGGTGCGTTCCGTCGGCTCGGACTTCGTTTCGGTCTTGGCGGGGACGGACGCGGTGGTGACGGCGCGGCTTTCTTCCTCCTCGCCGTCCTCGGCAGCACCTTCCTGGGCGTCTTCACCCTCCTCGGTTTCGACGACATTGATCCCCATCTCGGAGAGCATTGCCATCGTGTCTTCGATCTGCTCGGAGCCGACCTCCTCGGAGGGCAGGACAGCGTTCAGCTCGTCGTAGGTGACATAGCCGCGCGCCTTGCCGGCCTTGAGCAGCTTCTTGACCGCCTGATCCGAGAGGTCGAGCAGCGGGCTGTCGCGCTCCGGCGTCTCGCCCGCCGCCTGTTCCTCACCCTTGGCGCCCGACGGCTTGGAGGCCGCCGATTTCGCGCTCACCTGTCTCGTCGCCGCCATCTTCGCGTTTGCCATGCGTTTCAACCGTCCGCTCGCGAGTTGTTGCCTAGATCAAAGTGCCCTGGCGGCCGTACCGGCCGGGCGCAGGGCTTTCGAATACCGTCGTCGAAGTACGAATAGCCTCCCGGCCGTGACCGCATCCTGCGCAGCCGGTGTCTCCGCATTTGTCGGATTCCAGCCCGAAGACGGGCATGGCCCCCTTGCCGGGCGAGCAGAAAGCCCCCCCTATATATAGCGGGCTAACCCGAAACCGCGGTCGAGCCATCGTCCCCGGCCTCCCCGAATTGATGAAGCAAGCCCTGAAGCTCACAGATCCGGGCATACGCCTCTTCACTGCGCTCTTCGTGCCAAGCCCGTTCAGCCGCTTCGAGGGATCGCCGAAGGCCGACCTGCCGGTCATGCAGTTCGAGGGTGTGGCGCCAGCCAGTCTCCACCTCGCTGCGTTCGGCGTCGATTTCGGCGAACCTGTCGCACTTGTGCGTCAACGAGCGGTCGACGAGGTCCAAGACCTTGCCGACGCCCAACTGGTTCAAGTGGGAGCGTAATCCGGGGCTGTCAAGAGAATTGTCGAAGCCATACGCCGAAAGGATGTCCTGGCGTAGCCTGGCGAGCGCAGGCGAGCTGAGCTCGACGGCGGCGAACTCTTCCGACGCGTCGTCCAGCAGCCAGGGATGATTGAGCACCGCCTGGACGATGAGGGTTTCGCGCTGCGGCAGGGGGTCCGTGCGGCCGACCAGCTCCGGACTGGCCGATGGCTGAGCGAGGGGGGCATTCTGCGGCGTCCCCCGGGGCGGGCGAGGCAGCGGATGACCCCTGGCCCGACTCCGCCAGTCGACGCCCTGCGCCGGCCGGGTGCGCAAGCGGGCCGACGAGGTCTGAGACCGGTCGGGAGGGGTCCGGGCCGCCCCGCGCGACCATGACCAGAGCCGCTGCCGCAACTCCAAGTCGTAGTGATGGCGCACGGCGGGGTCGGCGATGGTGGCGACCAGCGCCTTCATCCGCTTCTCGAAGGAGGCTTTCTGCTCGGGCGTCTCGACGGGAAGCAGGTCGAGTTCGCGCGACCACAGCACTTCGAACAGCGGCCGCGCCTTGTCCAGCACGTCGCCGACCGCCGCGGGGCCGTGCTGGCGGACCAGATCGTCCGGGTCGAGGCCGTTGGCGAGAAACGCGAAGCGGACGCTGGTGCCGGCCTGCAGCAGCGGCAGCACGACGTCGACGGCGCGGTAGGCCGCCTTGCGGCCGGCGCTGTCGCCGTCGAAGAACAGGATCGGCTCCGGTGCCAGCCGCCAGAGCAGCTTGACCTGGGCCTCGGTCAGGGCGGTGCCGAGCGGCGCGACCGACTCGCGAAAGCCAGCCTCGCTCAGCGCCACCACGTCCATATAGCCTTCGACCACGATCAGCCGGCCGGTATCGTGCGCGACCCCCCGCGCCGCACGCGCATTGTAGAGGTTGTCGCCCTTGTGGAAGAGCGGCGTTTCCGGCGAGTTGAGGTATTTGGCGGGCGCCTCGGGATCGAGCGCGCGGCCTCCGAAGGCGATCACGCGGCCCTTGAGGTCGGCGATCGGAAACATCACGCGGTGACGGAAGCGGTCGTAGGGGGTGGCGATGTCCTCGCCCGCGATCAGCATGCCCGCAGCCGCCATCTCGTCGGAGGTATAGCCGTCGCCGGCGAGGTGATCGCGGATGGCGGAGCGGGACGCCGGCGCATAGCCGAGCCGGAAGGAGCGCACCGCCTCTGCGCCGACCCCGCGCTTGTCCAGGTAGACGCGCGCCTCTCGTCCGGCGCTGCCGGAAAGGGCGGTTTCAAAGAACTTGGCCGCCGCTTCCAGCAGCGCATAGAGCCGCTGGCGGCGATCGTCCTGCCCCTGGTCGGCGGCCGACGGCTTCGGCAGCGGCACGCCGGCCTCGGCGGCCAGCCGCTCGATGGCTTCCGGAAACGTCAGTCCCTCGGTCTTCATCACGAAGCTGAAGATGTCGCCGTGCTCGCCGGACGCGAAGCAGTGATAGA
Organism: Hyphomicrobium sp.; assembly: GCA_052388455.1. GTDB lineage: Bacteria > Pseudomonadota > Alphaproteobacteria > Rhizobiales > Hyphomicrobiaceae > CAZSNH01. Next base: position 16,279 of record JBQTIA010000009.1, on the reverse strand, counting down.
AGCCTTTCTGATCGTTGACGAAAAACGACGGTGTCTTCTCCACCTTGAAGGGAGAGAGGCCGGCGAACTCCCGCCCCTTCTTCTTCAGCGCGACCTTGCGGGCGACAACCTGGCTGACCGGCAGCCGGGCACGGATGTCATCCAGCAGGTGAGGGGGATAGCGCATGGGGCTGAGGAAGCCTGGTTTCGCAAAGACGTGGCCAGGGTTAGGTGATTCGGCCCCGGACGGGCACGATGGCGGTCATCCAGCCGATTCTCTGCCCGCTTTACACAGGGCAGATTCGGGTCGCAGGGCGGGTTGGGGCGACGACCATGACACCGGTCGTTAGCGGCCGCGAATCGGCAGGTAAACAATGCCATCCGCCTCAGCGCAGGCGCGTCGTTGCGGGCGCAGTCGCGCGCAGATCGAGCACGCGCTTCAGAATGACGTGCTTTTCGATGCTTGAGCCGGGCGAGGTGTCGTCCGCCTGCGGCACGTCGCGGTGGAAGAGCAGGGCATGAACCGGCAGTGCGAACTTGCGCTGCACGGTGTCGATGACGGCCAGCAGGCTGTCGAGCTGCCGGCCTTCGAGCCGGTCGCGCCCGCGATCGAAATTGCCGATCGCCTCGACCATGAACGCGCCGAGGTTCATCCGCCGTCCGATGCTCGCCGGCGTCCGGTTCCAGTCACGGCCGGTCCAGATCAGGCCGTCGGGAGCGACCGTCACGTGCTGGGCGATGTCCTCCCAGCCGCGGCGCTCGATGTCGTTGCGCCAGATTTGCTCGATCGAGGCCAAACCGTCGTAGTCGTCGACGGAAGGGACCACCGAATGATGAAGGTCGACCCGCCAGACCCGGCGCGACCACGCGAACCGCGCGATCTCGTCACGGAACTGAGAGACGGACAAGGGCCGGAACGGATGGGGCATGCGACTTTAGTATAGAATCGACCGATGCAAAGATAGCGGTGTCAATTCCCGATAACGAAGATTTCAACAGAAATCCTCGGACTAATCATTGGGCTAACTCACTGCAGCAGCTCTTTGACCATGGCGCTCGCCTTCGCGAAGTCCATGCGCCCGGTGAAGCGCTCTTTGAGCGCGGCCATCGTGCGGCCCATGTCCTTGAGCCCTGCCGCTCCGATCTCGGCCAGTAGCGCTGCCACCGCGGCGCGCGTCTCGGCCTCGCTCATCTGCTTGGGCAGATAGTCCTCGATGACGGAGATTTCCGACGCCTCCTGCTCGGCGAGATCCTCGCGTCCCGCCTGCCGGTAGGTGTCGAAACTTTCGCGGCGCTGTTTGATCATCTTCTGCATCAGCGCCAGGATGTCCTGGTCGGTGATCCGGTCGCGGCCGGTCGGTTGCCCCTTGTCGTCGACGCCGGCGCCGAGGTCGCGGTCCTTGATGGCGGCGTTGATCAGACGCAGCGTTCCGAGGCGACGCTTGTCGCCCGCCTTCATGGCCGTCTTGATGTCGTCGAGAATGCGCTCGCGCATGAGTCGGCTCCGATTCTGGGAGCGGTCATTTAGGTCGGCATGACCTGTGCTGCAAGTCGGCGTCGCCAGGAAGTGCGACTGATCTGGGGACGGCCTGGGCGCGCAAATTGTGGGCAGTTGCGTCATTGGGCTGCGGTGGCGACGCCGGTTTGTTGACCTCGCGTCGACCTTCCCCTACCAGTGCGGCTTGCCTGTACCGTTCGGTGGTTTCGCGCCGGGTTTCTAAGGAAATCCCGCCGGACCGCTTCCGTGTGTCCGCTTCCTCCGATTCTCCGAAAGATCTGGCGACCAATGACGCGATACCCGACCTGGAGCGACCCCCTTCTCACGGCCCGCCTGGTGCTCGACGACGGCTCGGTGATCGCGGGTGCCGGTCTCGGTGCCGTCGGCTCGGCGGTCGGCGAGGTATGCTTCAATACGGCCATGACCGGCTATCAGGAGGTGCTGACCGACCCGTCCTATGCCGGGCAGATCATCACCTTCACGTTTCCCCACATCGGCAACATCGGAACCAATTCAGAAGACACCGAGACGAGCAATCTGGCGGCGCGGTCGGGCGTGCGCGGCTGCGTACTGCGGGCGGCGATTACGGAGCCCTCGAACTACCGGTCGGCCGCCCATTTCGATCAGTGGCTGAAGGCGCGCGGCATCATCGCCATCGCCGGCATCGACACCCGGGCGCTGACGGCGCGCATTCGCGAAAAGGGAATGCCGAACGCGGTCATCGCGCACGATCCGGCAGGGCGCTTCGACATCGACGCCTTGAAGGCCGAGGCGCGCGCGTGGCCGGGCCTCTTGGGTCTGGACCTCGTTCCCGACGTGACCAGCGGTCAGAGCTACGCGTGGGACGAGACGCGCTGGGTGTGGAACAGCGGCTACGGCCGCAACGAAAATCCCGAGTTCCATGTGGTGGCCATCGACTACGGCCTGAAGCGCAACATCCTGCGCTGCCTCGCCAGCGCCGGCTGCAAGGTGACGGTGGTGCCCGCCACGGCGTCGGCGGAGGACGTGCTCGCGCGCAAGCCGGACGGCGTGTTCCTATCGAACGGTCCGGGCGATCCGGCGGCGACCGGCAAATATGCGGTGCCGGAAATCCGCAAGCTGGTCGACAGCGGCCTGCCGGTGTTCGGCATCTGCCTCGGTCATCAGATGCTGGGTCTGGCGCTCGGCGCCACCACCAAGAAGATGCATCAAGGGCATCACGGGGCCAATCACCCGGTGAAGGATTTCACCACCAGCAAGGTCGAGATCGTGTCGATGAACCACGGCTTCACCGTCGATCGAGACACGCTGCCCAAGGGCGTCGTCGAAACGCATGTGTCGCTGTTCGACGGCACCAACTGCGGCATCGCCGTCGAGGGGCAGCCCGTCTTCTCGGTGCAGCATCATCCCGAGGCGTCTCCCGGTCCGCAGGACAGCCACTATCTGTTCACCCGCTTCACCAACATGATGCGAGAGCGGCGCGGGGAGAAGGCGCGGGCGGAGCGTTGAAATCGAAGGCAGCGCGGTCGCCCGATTGGGGTCGCAGAAGGGTGTTTCTGCGCGCACGGTACTTGGGCTAAGCTCGAGCCATGAACGAAATCACGCGCATTCGGCGTCCGCACGGCACCACTCAGGCGGCCGACGGTCTGCCGCGGCTCAAGTGGACGCTCGAGGAGTTCGAGGAGCTGTCCAAACGCGGATTTTTCGGCGGCATCGACAGTCCGCGCGAGCGGGTGGAACTCGTCGACGGGGACCTGGTGCCGATGCAATCCAAGGGCGGTCGGCACGAGCGGGTCCGGGGGCGGCTGCTGAGCTATGTTGGAAAAGCCATCGGAGACGGGCTGATTGCTTACAGCGAACCCGGCTGGCGTCCCGGCGGCGACTTCTATTTCGAGCCGGAGATCATCATCTCTGCGACCGAGTTCGAACCCGACACCGTCGCTCCCGAGGATGTTCTCCTGCTGATCGAAGTGTCGGACACGACGTTCCGGTACGACGAGGTAACCAAGGCCCGCTACTACGCGGCTTTCGGCGTCCGGGAATACTGGATCGTCGAGGCCAAGTCCCTCGTCACGTCCGTCCATCGCGAGCCCTCCGCCGCAGGCTACCGTTCGATCGAGAAGGTCGGGCCGAGCGGCCGCTTGGCTGCGAAATTCGTCCCTGAGCTGACAGTTTCCATGGCGGATCTCGGCATCCGGTGAACAGCCTTGCAGCCCGTGCACGGCGATGCCGAACCCGGTAAAACCTTTCCGACATTTAAGATCGCTCTACCCCCCGGCCAGCGTATAAGGGCCGGGAAAAAGTCCTCGGAGGAACACCAGACATGCGTTGTTTGTCAGTCGTCGCAGCCCTGGCCATGGTGGCCGGACCGGCCGTCGCCGACGAGAAATGCACGGGCGAAGTCGCCGCCGCCTTCGCCAAGCAGGCCACCACGCCGCAGATGCGCACCATCATCACTCATCCGGCCGAAGGCGGCGCCGTCACGCGGACCATCAGCCTCGTGCGTCCCAACCGGCTGCACATGGTGACCGACGCGCCGCAGCAGGAAGCCGGGCACCTGGAGACGATCTCGATCGGCAAATGGGCCTGGGGCAGCGACGGCCAGGACGACTGGACCGAGCACAAGCCGAACGTCGCCCAGATGATCGGCCTCGACGTCGAGCGCATGGCCGCGCCGGCGACCGTCAGCGCCAATTTCACCTGCCTCGGAAAGGTCAGCTACGAGGGCAAGGACTGGACCGGCTATCGCGCCGATCCCGGCCCCGGCGACGACGGCGTCGAACTGGCCGCGACTGTTTACGTCGACGAGGCGAGCGGGCTGCCGGGATACAACATCGTGGCGCCGACCGCCGGAGATGCCGCGCCGCGACTGAAGACCGTCTATTCTTACGGCGACGACATCGTCGTCAACCCGCCGCCCGGGTTCGGCGAGCCCAGTGGCGACAAGAGCGGCGCGGCGAAGGACGAGCAATCCGGCGATGCCGCTGCAACCGCCCCTCAACAGAAGTGATCCCTGCCGCGAGCCGCCGCGTGCGGCCTCGGACCTACACCTCGACACCCACGGAGTCATTACAGTCATGTCCCGTCCCTTCATTCTCGCCGGAACCCTGCTCGGCCTCTTCGCGGCCACCCTTCCGGTACGCGCCGACGATTGTTCGAGCGAGGTCCTCGAGGCCGTGCAGAAGCAGTCGAAGCAAACCGGCTACCGCATGGAAACCGATGTCATCAGCTCCGAAGGACCGCTCAAGGTCACGATGGAATACGTGATACCTGGCCGGATGCGGCAGGTGGCGATCCTCGCTGCCGACCCGAAACCGGTCGAAACCATCCTCGTCGACGGCAAGGCGTGGACCAACGAAGGCGCCGGCTGGGTGCCGCTCACCTTCCAGCACGCCGAGCAGCTGATCGAGCAGATGCAGAAGTCGACGAAGGCCGATCCGGCGGCGGTCGGCAAATTCGAATGCATGGGCACCGAGACGGTCGACGGTCGGCAGGTCCGCACCTACAAGAGCAAACCCATGCTGCCGGCCGGCATGAAGCAGCCCGACGGCAAGGAGATCGAGACCACCGCCGAGAACGAGGCCGTTCGCGTCGTCTACGTCGATACCGAGTCGGGCTTGCCGACGCGCACGACGCTGAACCGCCAGGGCGCCTTGGACAAGCCGATCTTCAAGGAAATCTATACCTATCCGGCCGACCTCAAGATCGAGCCGCCGCCGGCCGACAAAGTCGTGCCGCGCTGAGCGGCGCGTGAGACGGGCTTTCGGGGCGCGAAGTTCTTGCCTTCGCGCCCTTTTCGTGTGCGCAGACAACCCGCTGCGATGGGATGCCCGTTGAGTCCCGCCGCCCGCCGTGGCAAACGGCCGGGAGACAGCGACGACCCCTTGCATCTGGATGCCCGCCCGCCATGCCGAAACGCACCGACATCGACACCATTCTGATCATCGGCGCCGGACCGATCATCATCGGGCAGGCGTGCGAGTTCGACTACTCCGGCACGCAGGCTTGCAAGGCGCTGAAGGCCGAAGGCTTCCGCATCGTGCTGGTCAATTCCAATCCGGCGACGATCATGACCGATCCGGAGCTGGCGGACGCCACCTACATCGAGCCGATCACGCCGGACATCGTCGCCAAAATCATCGCCGAGGAGCGCAAGGCGCGGCCGAACGACAAGCTCGTCGTGCTGCCGACCATGGGTGGGCAAACGGCGCTCAATACGGCGCTCGCTCTCGAAAAGCAGGGCATCCTCAAGGCGCTCGACGTCGAGCTGATCGGGGCCAAGGCTGACGCCATCGACAAGGCCGAGGATCGCCTGCTGTTCCGCGAGGCGATGGATAGAATCGGCCTGGAAAGCCCGCGCTCGGCCATCGCTTCGTCGCCGCCCATTTTCGCTGCCAACGGCACGATCAGAGATTACGATCGCGCGGCTGGTTTTGCCGAAGCCATGCGCGCTCTCGACACTATCGGACTTCCCGCGGTTATCCGGCCGGCCTTCACGCTCGGCGGCACGGGCGGCGGCATCGCCTACAACCGCGAGGAGTTCGAGTTCTACGCGCGCAGTGGTATCGATGCCTCGCCCGCAGGTCAGATTCTTATCGATGAAAGTCTCGTCGGTTGGAAGGAGTACGAGATGGAGGTGGTCCGCGACAAGGCGGACAACTGCATCATCGTCTGCTCGATCGAAAACGTCGATCCGATGGGCGTGCACACCGGCGACAGCATCACGGTCGCCCCTGCATTGACGCTGACCGACAAGGAATACCAGATCATGCGCGACGCCTCGCTGGCGGTTCTGCGCGAGATCGGCGTCGAGACGGGCGGGTCGAACGTGCAGTTCGCGGTCAATCCCGCTGATGGCCGCCTCGTCGTCATCGAGATGAATCCGCGCGTGTCACGCTCCTCCGCGCTGGCGTCGAAGGCGACCGGTTTCCCGATCGCCAAGGTCGCCGCGCGCCTCGCCGTCGGCTACACGCTCGACGAACTGGAGAACGACATCACGGGCGGCGCCACGCCGGCCTCTTTCGAGCCGACCATCGACTACGTGGTGACGAAGATCCCGCGCTTCGCCTTCGAGAAGTTCGCCGGCGCGGATACGACGCTGACGACGTCGATGAAGTCCGTCGGCGAGGTGATGGCCATCGGCCGCACGTTCGCGGAAAGCCTGCAGAAAGCGTTGCGCTCGATGGAAACCGGACTGTCCGGCCTCGACGACTTCGCGCTCGAAGGGCTCGGACAGGGCGACGACAAGAACGTGGTGCGCGCCGCCGTCAGCCGCCCGGCTCCCGACCGGCTGCTCAAGGTGGCGCAGGCTCTGCGGCTCGGCGTCAGCGCCGAGGAGGTGCACGCCTACAGCAAGATCGATCCCTGGTTCCTGGCGCGCATTTCCGAAATCATCGAGCTGGAAGAGCGCGTGAAGGCGCACGGGCTGCCGGCTTCGACGGGTCAGATGCGGGCGCTCAAGGCGGCCGGATTCTCGGACCCGCGGCTGGCCAAGCTCGCCGGGATCACGGAGGCCGAAGTGCGCGCTCGGCGCCGCGCGCTCGGCGTCGATCCGGTGTTCAAGCGCATCGACACCTGCGCGGCCGAGTTCGCCTCGCCGACCGCCTACATGTACTCGACCTACGAGAGCGGACTGGTCCTCGGGGCGGGCGGTGAGACCAGCGCGCCGGTGTGCGAGGCCAAGCCGACGAACCGCGAGAAGATCATCATTCTCGGCGGGGGACCCAACCGCATCGGCCAGGGCATCGAGTTCGACTACTGCTGCTGCCACGCCTGCTTCTCGCTGACCAAGGCCGGTTACGAGACGATCATGATCAACTGCAATCCGGAAACGGTCTCGACCGATTACGACACCTCCGACCGGCTCTACTTCGAGCCGCTGACCGCCGAGGACGTGCTCGAGATCATCCGCGCGGAAAGTGCGGACGGGACGCTGAAGGGCGTCATCGTGCAGTTCGGCGGCCAGACTCCGCTGAAGCTGGCCGGACCTCTCGCCGAGGCGGGAGTGCCCATCCTCGGCACCTCGCCGGATGCCATCGACCTCGCCGAGGACCGCGACCGCTTCAAGGCGCTGATCGACAAGCTGCGCCTCAAGCAGCCCGAGAGCGGCATCGCGCGAACGCCGGGCGAGGCCCGCTCGGTCGCCGACGGCATCGGCTATCCCGTCGTCATCCGTCCGTCCTACGTGCTCGGCGGCCGCGCCATGGAGATCGTTCACGACGGCGCCGAGATCGACCGCTATATCGCCCGCCTGTCACAGACGCTCGACCGGCCCTCGGAGCTGGTCGTCTCGGCGAAGCGTCCGCTGTTGATCGACCGCTATCTGCGCGACGCCGTGGAGGTCGATGTCGACTGCCTCTGCGACGGCAAGGACACCTTCGTCGCCGGCATCATGGAGCACATCGAGGAGGCCGGGATTCATTCCGGCGACAGCGCCTGCTCGCTGCCGCCCCATTCGCTCGAGCCGGCGATCATCTCCGAGCTGGAGCGGCAGGCCCGCGCGCTCGCTCTGGCGCTCGGCGTCGTCTGCCTGATGAACGTGCAGTTCGCGATCAAGGACGGCGAAGTCTATATCCTGGAAGTCAATCCGCGCGCCTCGCGCACGGTGCCCTTCGTCGCCAAGGTCATCGGCAAGCCGATCGCCGCCATCGCCTCGCGCATCATGGCCGGGGAGCCGCTCGCGAGTTTCAACCTGAAGCCGGCCAAGCTCGGGCATGTGGCGGTGAAGGAAGCTGTGTTCCCGTTCGCGCGCTTTCCCGGTGTCGACCCTGCGCTCGGACCGGAAATGCGCTCGACCGGCGAAGTCATGGGTATCGACAAGGATTTCGCGGTCGCCTTCGGCAAAAGCCAGCTCGGCGCAGGGCAGAAGCTGCCGATGGCCGGCACGGTTTTCGTTTCGGTCAAGGAGAGCGACAAGGACAAAGTCGTCGCGCCGCTGCGCGATCTCGCCGCCATGGGGTTCAGCATCATCGCCACCCGCGGCACCAAGCGGCACCTTGAGGCGAACGGTGTTCAATGTGATGTCGTCAACAAGGTTCTCGAGGGTCGCCCGCACATCGTGGACGCGATCAAAAACGGCGATATAGCCCTTGTTTTCAACACGACGGAAGGCACCAAGGCACTGTCCGACAGCAAGGACATCCGCCGCTCAGCCTTGCTTCACCACATTCCCTATTATACTACGGTCTCGGGGGCGGTCGCTGTGACCCGGGCCATCAAGGCCATGAAAGCCGGAAGCCTCGAAGTGGCGCCCTTGCAGGCGTATGTCGGCCGCGCATCCTGATCGATACGGCTGTGCCGGTCCGGGCCGGAACGTACCCGCCTCAATCGAGTTGAGATGTTTTCGAACAGAAGCACCGGCGGATTTGCCGGGGCTGTAGGGAGACTTTCACGATGGCGATGGAACGAGTGCCGATGACCGCTGAGGGCTTCAAGACGCTGGAGGCCGAGCTGCATCGCCTGAAATCCGTCGAGCGTCCCCGCATCATCCAGGCCATCTCGGAAGCGCGCTCGCACGGCGACCTGTCGGAAAACGCCGAGTTTCATTCGGCCAAGGAAGCTCAGGGTCTCAACGAGGCGCGCGTCGCCGAGCTGGAAGACAAGATGAGCCGCGCCGAAATCATCGATACGACCAAGCTGTCGGGCGCCACCGTCAAGTTCGGCGCCACCGTCACGCTGATCGACGAGGATACGGAAGACAAGGTCAAATACAAAATCGTCGGCGATCTCGAAGCCAACGTCAAAGACGGCAAGATTTCGATTTCGAGCCCCATCGCCCGCGCTCTCATCGGCAAGTCGAAGGGTGAGACCGCCGAGGTGACGACGCCGAAGGGTGCGCGCTCCTACGAGGTCGTCAAGGTCGAATGGAAGTGAGCGAGGCCGCTTCCTTAGCGGCTGGCTCGACAACTTCGGCCCTCGTCCATCCCGGCTATCGCCTCTACTGGGGCGCGCGCTTCCTGATGATCCTCGCGCTCCAGATCGTGAGCGTGGCGGTCGGCTGGCAGCTCTACGACCTGACGCGCGATCCCTTCCTGCTCGGCCTCGTCGGGCTGGTGCAGTTCCTGCCCTCGCTCGCGCTGGTGCTGGTCACCGGCGCGGTGGCTGACCGCTACAACCGGCGGCGCATCATGGGGCTGTGCATCGCCGTCGAAGGATTGGCGACGCTGCTGCTTCTGGCGCTGTTTCACGCCGCCTCGCCGGCGGTCGGGTGGGTGTTCGCGGTGCTCGCGCTGCTCGGCACGGCTCGCGCTTTCATGGGGCCGGCGGTGCAGTCGCTGGTCGCCAATCTGGTGCCCAAGGACGCGCTGCCGAACGCCATAGCGCTCAACACGACGAGCTTTCATCTGGCGACCATCCTCGGTCCGGTGGCCGGCGGACTTCTCTATGGTCTGGGCTCCGAGGTCGCCTATGTGACGGCCGTCGTGCTCTTTGCCATCGCAGGCACGGCGACGATCTTCATCCCGAAGCCGGCCAAGAAGTCGGTGCCAGAGCCGCCCTCCAAGGACACGCTGCTCGCCGGCTTCCGCTACATCTGGAGCCAGCCGGTGATCCTCGGCGCCATGTCGCTCGACCTCGTGGCGGTGCTGCTCGGCGGGGCGACCGCGCTGCTGCCGGTCTTCGCGCGCGACATCCTCGACGCCGGACCCTGGGGACTGGGAATGCTGCGGGCGGCCACCGGCGCCGGAGCGCTGCTGATGAGCCTCTGGCTGCTCAGGTCGCCGATCGGGCGGCAGGCGGGGCGGATGATGGTCGGGGCGGTCAGCGTCTACGGTCTCGCCATCGTCGCGTTCGGCGCGTCGTCGCTCGTGTGGCTGTCGGTGATTGCGCTGGCGGTTCTGGGCGCAGCCGACATGGTGAGTGTGTTCATCCGCCAGACGCTGATCCAGTTGAAAACGCCCGACCAGGTGCGCGGCCGGGTCAGTGCCGTCAATCTGACCTTCATCGGTGCGTCCAACGAGCTGGGCGAGTTCCGCGCGGGCAGCATGGCCGCGCTGATCGGAGCGGTTCCGGCGGTGATCCTCGGCGGGGCGGGCGCGATCCTCGCCAGCCTCGTGTGGCTGCGGATTTTCCCCGAGCTGCGGGCCGTCGACCGGCTCGATAGGGTGACCTGAAAATTTTCGTGCCGCCCAACTTCCGGCACCTCTGGCATGGTAGCGGCAGTCGGGATCGAGTTCCGGGAGCTGAACGCATGTCAAAACATCTGGCCATTGCCGCCGTCGTCCTCATGTCGAGTCTGGCGGTGCCGCTGCGGGCGGAAGAGCCCGTCGAAGCCGGCGCCGGGCAGCCCGGTGTCATAACCGAAGGCAGCGACAATGTGCGGGCCGGAGGACAGGCCGCCGCCCGCTCGGGCGATGCGACCGACAAGCCCGCCGCCGTCATCGGAAGCTCGCCCAACGTCACCATCAACGGGCGGCCGGCGGCAACCGTCGGCGACAAGACGACGTGCGGCGGGGTCGTCATCGGCGGTGCCTCGAACGTGTTCGTCAACGGCAAGCCGCTGGCTCGCGCGGGCGATCTGACGACCGGCTGTCCCGGGCAATAGGCGCGTGAATTCGGCGGGCGGGGCGGGCATGTCGGCATCGCGGAACGGAGAGCGCGGGACAGGCCATCGTCTTGTGCGACATTGGCGGTCGTCGGCTTTTGCGACGCTGCCCGCACTGATCCTCGCCCTCGGTCTCGCCTGCCTCGCGGGATCGTCGCCGCGCGCAAATGCCCAAACCAATCCGGCGCAGGAGCTTGCCGACCTCAGGGCGCTCTCGAACAGCTTCTACGAGACGAAGTCTTATGCCGAAGCCCTGCGGTTCGCCAACGAAGCGCACGACCTCATCAAGCGCACCTTCGGACCCGACAGCGAGGAAGCCGGAATCCAGACCTATTCGCTCGGCCTGATCGCCGAGGAGGGCGGATGGCTGGATGTCGCCGAGACGCACTACGCCGCGTCCGTGCGCATTCGGGAGAAGGTCTACGGCGTGGACAGTGCGGGCAGCGCGCAGGCGCTCGAAAAGCTCGGCGGCGTGGTGATGCGTGCCGGGCGGCTGGACGAGGCCGAACCCATCCTGCGCCGCGTGCTCGTGATCCGGCGCGATCTCGTCGGTGCCGATCATTCCTTCACGTCGGGCGCGCTCGCCGATCTCGGGCGGCTGCAACTGAAGCGGGGGCGCACGGCCGCCGCCCTCGCCGACCTCCGCGAGGCCGTTCGCCTGCTGACCACTCAGTCCTCGTCGATGACGCTCGCCAAGTCGGTCATCGACGACGACATTCGCCGCCATCGCGACGTGTTCACGGCGCTCATGCAGGCCGCCTGGGACAGCCGTTCTGAACCAGGCGCCAGCTCCGCGGCCCTGCTGGCCGAAACCTTCGCGGTCAGTCAGCAGGCGTGGAACACGTCGGCAGCCTCGGCGCTGGCCCGCATGACGGCGCGGCTCGGAGCCTCCGCCACGCCGCTCGGCCGGCGAATCCGTGATGCGCAGGACAGCGCCGAGCGGATTCTCGCCCTGCACAGCGAGGACATGGCGGCACTGACGGCGTGGAGCGCGGTGCAGCGTGCGGACGCAACCTACAGCGCCCACCTCGACGAGTTCCGGCGCGTAGCGATCACCCAGAGCCGCGATACGGCGCCGATCGTCAAGCGTCAGCGGGAGCTGGTCGACGAGCTGACCCGCATTCATGCGCGCTGTCCGAATGGGGCGGAAGCGGCCGGCTGCTCGGCGAGCACCGAGGAAATTTCCGCCATCTCGCAGGAGCTCGGTCGGCTGTCGACCGAGGCCAACCGCGGGACCAGCGGGCTGATGGCCATCAACCAGCGCATGCAGGCGGCGGAACGGGCGCTGCCGGGCTATGACGAGTACAACAATCGGCGCGAGGCGCGGCTCGAGGAGATGACGCGCCTCGAAGCGGTGGTGGCCGAGAAGCGCAGGGCCATCGTCGCGGAACATCCCGACTACGTTGCGCTCGCCGATCCGCAGCCTCTGGCGCCGGCCGAGGTGCAGGCGCTGCTCGGCCCCGATGAGGCGCTGGTGGCGATCCTCACCGGCACCGAGGCGAGCTTCGTGTGGGCCTTGACGCGGGAGGCCAGCCAGTGGGCGCCGCTCGGAGCCGGCGCGGGAAAAATCGCCGAGGAGGTGAGCGCACTGCGCCGCGGACTCGATCCGCTGGCCGCGCCCGGCGAACCTGTCGCCGCCACTGGAGCGCCGTCGGGCGCAGTCACGCGCGGCTTCGATCTCGGCCGGTCGCACGCCCTCTACCGGATGGTGCTCGGTCCCGTCGCCCCGCTGATCGCGCGCAAGACGCATCTCATCGTCGTGCCGACCGGCCCGCTGACCAGCCTGCCGTTGCAGGTGCTGGTGACGGAGCCGCCGCCGGCCGCAGGAGGAGCGGCGGCCTTGAAGCAGGCCGCGTGGCTCATCCGCCGTCATGCACTGAGCACGCTGCCGTCGGTGGCCTCGCTGAAGGCGCTGCGTTCGGCGCGGCTCGCCGGGGTCCCGCCCAAGCCGTTTCTCGGCATCGGTGATCCGGTTCTGCAAGGCGCAACGCCGGATAGCAGCGGGCCGCGCGGAGCCAGGGGACCGGCCACCGTGGCGGCCCCTCATGCGGTCTACCGCAATGGCCAGACCGATCTGCGCGCCGTCGCCGCCCTCCAGCCACTGCCCGAAACGGCGGCCGAGATCCGCACCATCGCCCGCATCCTCGGCGCCGGTGACGACGGCATCCTCGTCGGCGGCTCGGCAACGGAAGCGCGCGTCAAGGCGACGCCGCTCGAGCAATACCGTGTCATTCATTTCGCGACGCACGGACTGGTCGCGGGAGAGCTGAGCGGCCTCGCCGAGCCGGCGCTCGTGATGACACCGCCCGCCACCCCGAGCGAGACCGACGACGGCCTGCTGACCGCTTCCGAGATCGCCACCCTTCGGCTCGGCGCCGACTGGGTGGTGCTCTCCGCCTGCAACACCGCCGCCGGCGACAAGACCGGTGCCGAGGCGCTCTCCGGCCTCGCGCGCACGTTCTTCTATGCGGGCGCTCGCGCGCTGCTCGTCTCGCACTGGGCGGTCAACTCGCAGGCGGCCGTCGATCTCACCACAGGGGCCTTCGCGGCCCTCGCCGGCGAACCGAAGCTCGGCCGCGCCGAAGTGCTGCGCCGGGCCATGCTCGCCCAGATCGAGGCCGGCAAGCCGCCGGGCTACTGGGCGCCGTTCGTGATGGTCGGCGAGGGCGGTGCGCGTCGCTGACGGAGCCGTACCAACCTATCGGCCGTGCCCATGCAGATCGTGCCACGCCGCCCGGTCAGCGGCCGAGCGCTTGAGCCGTGCCGGTCCGCTGCTCGTCGCAGGATTTGACGCGGATCAGGTTTGGCACGTCGCCGACTTCGTCGGCCGGGACGCAGGCCGTCAGCCCGGCCATGCGCGCGCCATCGACCAGCAGTTCGCCCTCCCTTTCCGAAAAGCCGCCGGCCTCGCTGAGGTAGCGTTCCGCGGTCCAGCTCGGGTTCATCGACTTGGCGCTGGCGGCTGCGGCTTCGGCATCGCCCATTCGGCCGAGCTTGGCGTAGGCCATGGCGAGGTAGGCGTAGTCGAGGGCGAGCGGCTGCTTGACGAGCAGCCGGTGCTTTGCCGACCGTTCGTACTGCTCGGCGAAATAGAAGATGTAGCTCAGCCCCTGATTGTACCAGTCGGGATAGTGCGGGTTGAGCTTCAATGATCGCTCCGCAAGGGCGACGGCGCGTTCCGACTGCCCGAATCCTGGGATGGTCCAGGCGATGCAGAGCAGGAGATCGGCATCGGAGGGCGCGAGCGTCAGGGCCCTGTCGAATTCGACGAGAGCCTGCTCCGGCTTGCCCTGATAGGTGTAGGCGAGGCCGAGCGCAAAGTGCGTCTTGCCGTCGTTGGGATCAAGCTCGACCGCCTTCTCGCCCGCCGCCTTCATTTTCGCCACCGCCTCCTCGACGGAGGGGGCGAGACCGAGATCGATCAGATAGTAGTACGTATCGGCCAGACCGACATGGGCCCGCGCCAGTTGCGGATCGAGTTCGAGCGCCTTGCTGAACAGGCGCTCGGCCTCGGCCAGACTTTCCTTGGTCACCTTGTGCTTCGCCTCGATGGCCAGCAGATAGGTGTCGAAGGCGGTGAGGTTTGCCGGCGGCTTGCGCCTGAGGCGGCTTCGCTCGGCCTCTGCGACCGCTCCCTGATAGCCGGCCAGCGTGGCCGCGATCTGCTGCGTCACGTCGTTCTGCACCGTGAAGATGTCGGCCGAGGGCCTATCGTAGCGCTCGGACCAGACGTGGCTGCCGGAGGCGGCTTCGATGAGCTGGGCGGTAACGCGGATACGCGCGTCCATCGCCTGGATGCTGCCCTCGAGAACGTAACCCACATTGAGGTCGCGGCCGATCTGGCGGACGTCCTTCGCTTTGCCCTTGTAGACCAGGGTGGAGTTGCGGGCGATCACGTACAGCGCCTTGGAGTGGGCGAGATCGGTGATGATGTCCTCGGTCATCCCGTCGGCGAGCCGCTCCCACCGCGCATCACCCCCGATGGTGTCGAAGGGGAGCACGGCGATGGACGGCTTGTCGGGCAGCGGCGGAGCGGAGTTTCGGTCCTTGAAGACCCACAAGGATGCTGCGACGAGCAGCAGAGCGGCGGCAGACAAGACACGGAGCTGCCGCCGGCTGTAGATTTCGGCGGTCTCGGGCCGGGGCTGGTGCTGACCCGCCGACGGGGGTTCAATCGATTCCGGAGCAGGCGTGGCCGCCGTCCGAAACTCGATCTGCGGCATATAGCTGCCTTTCGGCAGGTCGATGCGGACGGGGTCGTCCCGGCCCTCGCCCTCGTAGTACTCGCGCAGCTTGTCGCGCAGCCGCCCGGCCTCGATGCGCACCAGCGGATCGACCGCCGCATCGAACGTCTCGGGCCGCTCGAAAACCTCGACGGCGACCGTATAAGCCTTCAGCCGGTCGCCACGTCCAGCCAGGGCTTCTTCGACCAGGAAGCGCAGGAACCTCTGCCGCCGCTGCGACTGGCGGAACGGGGCGCTCGCGAGGATGCGGTCGAGCTGAGCGCGGATCGAGCTTCGCTCGGCGTCGCTCCAGTCGTTCAGTGAAACTGCCGTCACAGCGCCGCTCCCGCACCGAGCACACCCGACTTCCTGACCCCGTCCATGAATTTCGCAATGTCGGCTTCGGGCTTGTTCCAGCGACGGTGCCAGGTCTCGAAGTCGCTGGCTGACCAATCCGGCTTCTCGGCCCGCAGCTTGCGCCAGCTTTCCTGCGCGTCCTGCCGCCGGCCGAGCTGGCCAAACACCTGGATCTCCTCGATGTAGGCGTAGATCGTGCTGTGATCAGGGTTCTGCTGCCGGAACACGAGCGCGCATTGATAGTCGCCTCGCAAATAGCAATCCGTATATCGGGCCGAATGATACCACGCGACGGCGGCCTCGGGGTTGAGCGCGTTGGCCTTGTCGACCATGGCCAGGCCACGCGTCCATTGCCCCGAGACGGCGAGCATGAAGCCGAGCGTCGCCATGATCTCGGGTTCATGGGGAGCGAGCGCCAGGGCCTGATTGACCTCTTGCTCGAAGCGATCGAGCTGGTTGGTCCAGAAATAAGCCGACGCCGCGACCATGCGAGCACGCGCGTCCGCGGGATCGAGTTGCACGGCCTTGACCGCCAGCGCCAGGAAAGTCTCAGGCGGCATGGGTGCCGCATCCATGTAGAACACCCAGCTCGCGGCGGCGATCCAGGCCAGCTCACGATGCGTCCGTGCGTTTGCAGGATCGAGCGCGACCGCCTGCTGCAATAGCTCCCTGGCCGATCGGAAATTTGAACGGTTCCACTCC
>JBQTIA010000008.1:0-12122 GCA_052388455.1 Hyphomicrobium sp. | reverse complement strand
CTCGGACTGCCATCACTTCAGATGGAACACCGACGCCTCAATCGCGTATCATGAACCGCCGGATACGGAACCGTACGTCCGGTGGTGTGGGAGGACGGCGGGGGCAACCCCGCCTCCTACCCGATTGAGCATGATGGGTGGGACCCGTCACGGTGCCCGGGGTGGAGGCGTTGTCCGTGGATACGCTCTGAATTGGTGCGGCCAAGTTATCCTCGCACGGCGGAGGTGTGATAGACTTGAGTGTTTTTCAGATATATTGTATTTATTCTTTCTATCTCAAATAAAGTTTCCTAGTAATCAAGTATTACTGTTGACAGCGCAGCGCTGGTCCTGTACAAATTCAGTATGGTGAGAGAACTGACCGCAGCGGCGTGAGGCCGGCGACGCGGTTCCGCCGAACATCACACAGCATCCGGGTGACCATGGGCGTGCGGCTCGACGAGGAGACGTGGGCCGAGATCCGTCTCGCCTACGAGACGACGGCCGAACCGGTCGGGCGGATCGCGGCGCGCTTCGGAACCTCAGAGTCGGCGATCTACGTCAGGGCCAACCGCCAGGGCTGGGCGTTCCGCTCGCGGTCGGCGCGGGTCATCCCGGAGCCGCCGTCCGAGTTTCGCGGGGGCCTCACGGCACGGCGCATCATCGTGCGCCGGCCACCGCCGCCGGTCTCGGCCGGCGACACCGCAACCGAAGGCGCAACAGAAAGCGATGGCGCCGGCGATCAGTGTTCGGGTGAGACGGGGCCGGCGGCCGACGAGGTTCGGCTGCGGGACTCGCGCGAGCCGGATACGGCGGCGGGGCGAGCCTACCGGCTGCTGCGGCTGATCGATCTGCAACTCGACAACATGGAGACACGCATGAGCACGGGCGAGCCGATGTCGGCTCAGGACCACGAGCGGCAGGCGCGCGCGTTCGGCGCCCTCGTCGAGCACGCGGAGACGGCGATGGAGATCCTCGGTGGAAAAGACTGCGGGTCCGACGCCGCACGGGCTGCCGACGGCGCTGGGTCCGCCGACGCCGAGCGGCTCCGCCGCGAGATTGCGCAGCGCCTTGAGCGACTCAATGCGCAATGGCTGGCTCAGTCGCAGCCTCGCGGCGCTGTCGGCTGAGGAACTGGATCATCTCGCCCGCGACTGGGCGCTGTGGGCGCGCGACGACCAGTGGCCGCCGGAGTGCGCCGAGGGTGAACCCCCATGGCGCGTGTGGGTGATCCTCGGCGGTCGCGGCGCCGGCAAGACGCGGGCGGGCGCCGAATGGGTGCGCGCGAAGGCGCTGGGCCGGCTGGCCGGTGAAGCGGCACCGGCGGCGCGCATCGCGCTCGTCGGCGAGACGCTGGCCGAGGTGCGCCGCGTGATGATCGAGGGCGTGTCGGGATTGCTGGCCATTCACGCCGAACACGAACGGCCGGTGCTCGAAGCCGGGAAGGGGCAGCTCACCTGGCCGAATGGGTCGATCGCGCAGATGTTCTCGGCGGAGAATCCGGACGGACTGCGCGGGCCGCAGTTCGACTGCGCCTGGTGCGACGAGGTCGCCAAGTGGCGGCTGATGGAAGAGACGTGGGACAATCTGCAGCTCGGGCTGCGGCTCGGCGAGGCGCCGCAGGTCGTGGTGACGACGACGCCGCGCACCGTTCCGCTCTTGAAACGGATCATCGCCGATGCGGCGACGGTGACGACGCGGGCGGCCACGGCTGCCAATGCGGCCAATCTTGCGCCGGGCTTCATCGCCGAGATGAACCGGCGCTATGCGGGAAGCGTGCTCGGCCGCCAGGAATTGCTGGGCGAGATCGTCGACGAGCGCTCGGGCAGCCTTTGGCGGCGCGCTTGGATCGAGGCGAGCCGGGTGGCGCGGGCGCCCGATCTCTCGTCTGTCGTGGTCGCCGTCGATCCGCCGGTGACGGCGACGGCGGCGTCGGATGCCTGCGGAATCGTGGTGGCGGGGCTCGGCGTCGACCGGCGGGCGTATATCGTCGCCGATCGCACGGTGCAGGGCCGCGAGCCGCATCAATGGGCCCGCGCCGTTGTGGCGGCGTACGGAGATTTCATGGCCGACCGGGTCGTCGCCGAGACCAATCAGGGCGGCGATCTGGTGGCGACGCTGATCCGGCATGTCGATGAGAACGTGCCGGTGCGGCAGGTCAAGGCGACACGCGGCAAGTGGCTGCGAGCGGAGCCGGTGGCGGCGCTCTATGCCGAGGGCCGCGTGTCGCATGTCGGAGGGTTCGACGCACTCGAAGACCAGATGTGCGCGTTCGGTGCGGACGGCTTGTCGAAGTCGCGCAGTCCCGACCGCCTCGACGCGCTGGTGTGGGCGCTGACGGACCTCATGATCGACGGCTCCGGCGCGGCGCGGGTGCGCTCGCTTTAGGTGTCAGACCCTGCGGGGCTGATGCCCTGCTTGGGCAGTTAGATTGGGTCTGGAGCTGCGACGGCGGAGCAACGGTGTCAGACCCGGAGGGTCTGACACCTGTCGACCTTGGGTCTGGCGCCGGTCAAAGAGGGTTTCTGAATGCTGCGTTTCCGAGAGGCGCTGGCACGGCTGATGCCGCGCCGGGCGATGGGCCTTGTCGACGAGAAGGCGAGCCGGACCGGGCCGCTGATCGCGATCGAGACACTGGGACGTCCGGTGTGGAGCCCGCGCGACTACGGCGCCTTCGCCCGCGAAGGCTTCATGCAGAACGCGATCTGCTATCGTGCCGTGCGCATGATCTCGGAGGCGGCCGCCTCGGTCCCGCTATTGCTTTACGACGGCGACGCGGAACTCGAACGCCACCCGCTGCTCGACCTGCTGAGGCAGCCGAGCGCGGATCATACCGGCGTCGACTTTCTCGAACGCTGGTACGGATTCCTGCTGGTCGCGGGGAATGCCTACGTGGAGGCGGTGGCGGTCGGCGGGCGGGTGCGGGAGCTGCACGTTCTCCGACCCGACCGGATGAAAGTGGTGCCGGGCAGCGACGGGTGGCCGGAAGCCTACGAGTACACGGCCGGCGGAGACACGGTGCGGTTCGCGGGCGAGGTGGTGAGCGGCGTCAGGCCGATCCTGCACGTCAGGCTGTTTCATCCCGCCAACGATCACTACGGCATGAGCCCGATCGAGGCGGCGGCAACCGCGATCGACATTCACAATACGGCCGCGCAATGGAACAAGGCGCTGCTCGACAACTCGGCCCGGCCGTCCGGTGCGCTGGTCTACGGCGGGCGCGACGGGCGCATGACGGCGGAGCAGTTCGAGCGGCTGAAGGGCGAGCTGGAAACGAGCTACCAGGGGGCGAGGCACGCGGGGCGTCCGCTGCTGCTCGAAGGCGGGCTCGACTGGAAGGCGCTGTCACTGTCGCCGAAGGACATGGATTTTCTGGAGGCGAAGAACGCCGCCGCACGCGAGATCGTGCTCGCACTTGGCGTGCCGCCGATGCTGCTCGGCATCCCGGGCGACAACACCTATTCGAACTACAAGGAAGCGCAGAGCGCCTTCTGGCGGCAGACGGTGCTGCCGCTGGTTGCTCGCACCGCGAAGGCGCTGTCGCGCTGGCTGTCACCGGCGTGGGGTCCATCGGGCGCCGGCAATGACGGCCTTGAGCTTCGCTCCGATCTTGATTCTGTCGAGGCGCTGACCGGCGAGCGCGAGGCGCTGTGGGCCAGGCTCAACGCGGCGGGCTTTCTTACGAACGACGAGAAGCGTGCGGCGGCGGGATATGCGCCGATCGATGGGGCGCCGGACGCAGTCAGCCCGACACCGGATGCGATCCTGCAGGATCGCGTCCTGTCGTCGCTGCAGCGGCACCTGTTCCCGACCCGACGGGCGATTTCTACGCATTGAATGATGAGCAACTCGATGCGTACTCCGCATTCCGCAAGCAGTTGAAGAAGCTGGAGGGAGTCGCGTGAGGCTGTACCTCGTGGGCATTGCCCGGAGAAGAAAGACCACGAAGAACTTTGGTAGGGCTTTACGTCAGACGGCACACGTTGCGCTCGATGAAGTAGTTTTGTTGGCCGGCGATGTGGTCGACAAGCCATGAGCGAACGAACCTCGTCACAAGAGAACCGGCTGCTACACATGACTGCATGCTACCCCACCAGCTCGGCGCCCGAGCTGAAGACGAGCGCGCTCGGCTTGAGCGTCGCGGCCGGCGACGGCGCGTTCGAGGGCTATGCGAGCCTGTTCGAGCGGGAGGACATGGCGCACGATGTCGTGGCGCGAGGTGCGTTCGCGAGAAGCCTCGCCGAGCGGCGCGCGAGCGGCATCCGGATGCTGTTCCAGCATGACGCCAACCAGCCGATCGGCGTGTGGGAGGAACTGCGCGAGGATGCGCGCGGGCTCTATGCGAGGGGGCGTCTGGCGCTCGACGTGGAGAAGGCCCGCGAGGTGCTGGCGCTGATGCGGGCCGGCGCCATCGACGGGCTGTCGATCGGCTTCAAGGCGGTGAAGGTCCGCCGCGACGCGACATCCGGCGTGCGCCGGCTGGAGAGCGTCGATCTCTGGGAAATCTCCGTCGTCACCTTTCCGATGCTGCCGGGTGCGCGCGTGGCGCACGTCAAGGCGCGGCCCTTCGGCGAAGGCGTGCCGACGGAACGGCAATTCGAGCGCTGGCTCACGCGGGATGCTGGGCTGGCGCGTTCGGAGGCCCGCGCGGTGATGCGCTCGGGCCTGCACGGTCTCAAGGCCTTGCGGGATGCGGGCCGGGGAGAAGACGGAGAAGCGACCGGCGTAGTGCAGAAACTGCGCGCGGCGTCGCGGCTCCTCAGAACCAATATCTGATCAGAAGCAAGGAACACCCATGCACGAAACCACCCACCTCGAAGCGAAGGCGGGGGCGGTTCAGCTCGGTCACGAGATCGACGAGCTGATGCGCGCCTTCGAAGCCTTCAAGGACACCAACGACCGCCGGCTCGACGAGATCGAGCGGCGCGGTGCAGCGGATGCGGTGACGGGCGACAAGCTCGCGCGCATCGACCGGGCACTCGACGAGACACGGCGCACCATCGACGAGCTGGCTCTGAAAGCGTCGCGGCCGGCGCTCGGCGGCAGCGTCATGCGCTCGGGCGCCGGCCTGCAGCACAAGCAGGCTTTCGACGGCTACGTGCGGAAAGGCGACAGCTCGCGGCTGCGCGATCTCGAAGCCAAGGCGCTCTCGGTCGGCTCCGATCCGGACGGCGGCTACCTCGTTCCCGACGAGACCGAGCGCACGGTGAATACCGCGCTGAAGGACATCTCGCCGATCCGCGCCATCGCGGGCGTCAGGCAGGTGTCGGGCTCGGTCTACAAGAAGCCGTTCGCCATCACGGGCGCAGCGACGGGCTGGATCGGCGAGACGGCGGCACGTCCGCAGACCAACGCGCCGACGCTCGCCGAACTCGCGTTCCCGACCATGGAACTCTACGCCATGCCGGCGTCGACGCAGAGCCTGCTCGACGACAGCGCGGTCGACATCGACGCCTGGCTGGCGGATGAGGTTCGCATCGCCTTCGCCGAGCAGGAGGGCGAGGCGTTCGTCACAGGCGACGGCGTCAACAAGCCGAAGGGCTTCCTCTCCTATCCGACGGTGGCCAATGCCTCTTGGAGCTGGGGCAACATCGGATTCATCGCCTCGGGCGCGGCGGGGGCTTTCCCCGGCACCGATCCCGGCGACAAGCTGATCGACCTCGTCTACGCGGTGAAGTCCGGCTATCGCGCCAACGGCACGTTCGTCATGAACCGGTCGACGCAGTCGGTCATCCGCAAGATGAAGGACGCCGACGGCAGCTATCTCTGGCAGCCGTCGGCGCAGGCGGGCCAGCCCTCGACGCTGCTCGGCTACCCGATCGCCGAGTCAGAGGACATGCCCGATCTCGCGGCCAACAGCTTCTCGATCGCTTTCGGTGACTTCGCGCGCGGCTATCTGGTCGTCGACCGGCTCGGCATCCGCGTGCTGCGCGATCCCTATTCCTCGAAGCCCTACGTGCTCTTCTACACCACCAAGCGCGTGGGCGGCGGGGTGCAGGATTTCGACGCGCTCAAGCTGATGAAGTTCAGCGCTTGATGGCGCTTGCGCTGGCTGTTCCGCCCGGCGGGAGACGCCGGGCGGGCCAGCTCCGCGACGGCGGCGCACCGGCGCCGAGGCCCCTTGGGCCCTGGGCGCTGCGCGCCGATCGGGACATCTGTTCAACGTGCCGGTGTCCTCCCCTGGCGCGGTCAGCGGCGGGGTTGCCTGCTCCCCTGGGCGGCCCCGCCATCGTCTCTCGATCGGTGTCAGACCCTCCGGGTCTGACGCCTTTGGCAGGGGCGAGTCGATCGAGCATGAGCACTGAAACGCCGAAGCATGGTGTCAGACCCAGCGGGTCTGACACCTGTCGCAATTGGATATTCCCATGCCTCTCATACTGATCAGCGGACCGGCTGTTGAACCGGTGACGGCGGCCGAGGCGAAGGCGCATCTGCGCGTCGACGGTTCGGCCGAGGACGTGCTGATCCAGTCGCTGATCCTTACCTCGCGGCTGCATATCGAGGCGGCGCTGGGATTGGCGCTCGTCACGCAAAGTTGGATGCTCATCCTCGACGCTTGGCCGAAAACCCCGAGCGTCGCGCTGCCTTTGCGGCCCGTTCAGTCGATCACGTCGGTAAAGGTTCTCGCCGCGGACGGAACGCCGGCGACGTTGCCGGCGAGCGACTACGTGCTTGAAGGCAAAGGTCTGCCACCGCGGCTGGTCCGGACCGGACAGGGTTGGCCACTGCCGGGCCGCGTGGCGGCGGGCATCGAGATCGACTTCGTGGCGGGCTTCGGCCCGCTCGCCGCAGACGTGCCGGAGCCGATCCGCCACGCGCTGCTGATGCTGATCGCCCACTGGTACGAGCGCCGAGATCCGCTCGAGATCGGCTCGGCGGAGGCGAACATTCCTCCGTCAGTTTCCGATCTGCTCATGCCCTATCGGGTGCCACGTCTATGAGTACCGTGTCGATCGGACAGCTCGATCAGCGGCTGACGCTGGAGAGCGCCGCGCGGGTGCCAGATGGCGCAGGTGGCGCGACGGTCACATGGTCGACGGTTGCCGAAGTGTGGGCGGCTGTCAGGCCGACCGGAGGAAGCGAGACGATCGATAGCGAGGGGCTGAAGGCGCGCATCACGCACGAGGTCTGGCTGCGCCATCGCGACGGCGTGCATCCAGCGATGCGTTTTCAGCTCGGCACGCGGACGCTTGATATTCGCGCCGTGCTCGATGCGGTGCAGCGCCGCCGCTACCTCCGGTGCCTTTGCGAGGAGCGTCTTGGATGAGAGTTGCAGGACGGGTGTCGGGCATCGGCATGGGCGCGGGGCGCGTCGGTGGGCTTGTTCGCCGACTGTCGGATCGTGCCGTGGTCGAGGCCCAGGCACTGTGGCGCAGAGCGAGGAGTCGCGGAACGGCCGCCGACAATCCGCATGACGAACCGGTGTCGGAAACGCCGGTATCTGGTGACGGAATTCGTCCGAGGTAAGCGATGGCGAATGCAGGATTGGAATTGCAGAAATCGGTCTTCGCGGCGCTCAGCGGCCATGCTGCGCTGACGTCGCTGCTCGGAGGGGCGCGCATCTACGACGACGTGCCTCGCGGAGCCGACTACCCTTACGTCACGCTCGGGGAAAGCACGCTCCGCGATTGGAGCACCGGCAGCGACACGGGCGACGAGCATGTGCTGACGGTCCACGTCTGGTCGCGAGCCGCTGGCCGCAAACAGCTGCACGAGATCATGGGCACGCTGCGCGGCGCCCTGCACGAAGCCGCGCTGATGGTTACGGGGCACCGGCTGATCAATCTCCGGCACGAGTTTTCCGACGCGCGGCGCGAGCCCGACGGCGAGACGTATCACGGCGTGGTGAGATACCGCGCGGTGACGGAAGTGGTTTAGGGAGTGGGGAGTAAGGGAATGGGGAGTAGGGCAGTAGGGCAGAATGCATTGCGCTCTCCTACTCCCCTATTCCCCTGCTCCCATGCTCCTGTCTCGAACACAAAGAGAGCAACATGGCAGCACAACGCGGCAAGGACCTGCTGTTGAAGGTCGACAGCACGGGCACGGGAAGTTTCACGACGGTGGCGGGGATGCGGTCGCGCTCGATCGCCTTCAATGCCGAAACGGTCGACATCACGCATCAGGACTCGGCCGGCGAGTGGCGCGAGCTTCTGGCCGGAGCGGGCGTAAAGAGCGCCCGGTTGTCGGGTGCGGGCATCTTCAAGGATGCGGCCTCGGACGAAACCGTGCGCAGCTACTTCTTCAACGGCACCATCCGCAACTGGCAGATGGTGATCCCGGATTTCGGCACCGTGCAGGGGCCGCACCAGGTGACCTCGCTCGAACTGACCGGCCGCCACGACGGCGAAGTCGCCTTCGAGATGACCATGGAAAGCGCGGGTGCGCTGACGTTCGAGGCGGTGTGAGGTGGGCAATCGGAAATCGGAAATCGAATTTCCACGCGCGTGGTCTGCCGAGAGCAATAACCGACTGCCGAATACCTGAATCATCGAAACACAGAGGCTATCCATG
The DNA here is from genome assembly GCA_052388455.1 of Hyphomicrobium sp. Classification (GTDB taxonomy): domain Bacteria; phylum Pseudomonadota; class Alphaproteobacteria; order Rhizobiales; family Hyphomicrobiaceae; genus CAZSNH01. Next base: position 3,632 of record JBQTIA010000008.1, on the reverse strand, counting down.
CCGAACAAACACCGCGGCGAGGTCGAGGCGCGGCTCGACGGCAAGGCGTTCCAGCTCTGCCTGACGCTCGGGGCGTTGGCCGAGCTCGAGTCCGCATTCGGCGACCAGGACATGCTGGCGCTGGCGACGCGGTTCGAGAAGGGCCGAATTTCGGCGCGAGACTGCGTGCGTATCATCGGAGCCGGGTTGCGGGGCGCCGGTTACGAGATCGCCGACCGCGAGGTGGCGGCCATGCACTGCGAGGCGGGTGCGGCGGGATACGTCGGGATCGTGGCGCGGCTGCTTCAGGCGACGTTCGGCGGCGGCAAGGATGCGGCTGGTGCGGGCGGGGAGGGCTCGCAGGCGGTCCCTTTCCCTGGCGTGACGTGATGGCGTTCGGCCTCGGCGTGCTGCGACTGCCGCCGGAGGCGTTCTGGGCAATGACGCTGCCGGAAATGCAGACGGCGATCAGCGGGCTGCTCGGACCCACGTCCCACGACCGGCTGCCGACGGGGGCCGAACTCAAGGCGATGATGGCGCGATTTCCCGATGCGGGATCGGCAGCCGGCAGTCGGCAATCGGATATTCGCACAATAGGAGCTTCGACCCGTGGATCAGAACGGCGCGCCGATCGAAACCTGGACCATCGCGGTCGAGGCGGACACGAGCCAGCTACAGAATGAATTGAAGACCGCGGCGAGCCTCGGCCGGCAGTTTTCGAGCGCGCTGATCGGGGCCTTCGACGGGATCGCGATCAAGGGCCGCAACGTCGGTGATGTTCTGAAGTCGCTGGCCCTCCGCCTGTCGGACATCGTGCTGAAGGCGGCGCTGAAGCCGGTCGAGCAGGGCTTCGGAAATCTGCTGGCCGGGCTTTTCTCCGGCGGGGTCGGTTTCGCGAAAGGGGGCGTTGTCAGCGGCGGATTGCCGGTGCCGTTCGCGAAGGGCGGTGTGATTTCGAGCCCGATCGCGTTTCCGCTGCTCGGCGGGCGGACGGGCCTTGCGGGCGAGCGCGGCGCAGAAGCGATCATGCCGCTGGCGCGCGGAGCGGACGGGCGGCTCGGTGTCGCCATGAGCGGCGGCGGGTCGAGCATCAACGTCACCTTCAACGTCAGCACGCCGGACGCGGAGAGCTTCCGTCGCTCCGAAACGCAGGTGGCGGCCATGCTGGCGCGCGCCGTGACGCTCGGGCAGCGCAATTTGTAGGGACGGCAGGTCGGCAATCGGCAATCGGTTCGCGACCTGCCGAATGCCGACCTGCCGAACGGCAAACGCCGAGGCCATCATGAACTTCCACGAGATCAGATTCCCGACCGCCATTTCGCGCGGGGCGGAGGGCGGGCCGGAGCGGCGCACGGATGTCGTCGTGCTCGGCTCTGGTTACGAGGAGCGCAACAGCCGCTGGGCCCATTCGCGGCGAAGCTACAACGCGGGCTACGGCGTCAAGTCGCTCGATGAGCTGCACGCGGTCATCGCCTTTTTCGAAGAACGTCGCGGCCGTCTTTTCGGCTTCCGCTGGAAGGACCACACCGACTTCAAGAGCGGGCCGCCGCAGGCGACGGTCACGGCTCTCGATCAGCCGATCGGGATCGGCGACGGCGTGCAGGTCGCGTTCCAGCTCGAGAAAATCTACGGCAGCGCGCACGCTCCCTGGACCCGCGCTGTTCGCAAGCCTGTGGCCGGGAGTGTGCTCGTCGCCGTCAATGGCGTGGTCAAGACGCCGGGCACGCATTTCAGCGTCGATGCGGCGACCGGCCTCGTCACCTTCGTCAATGCGCAGAAGCCGGCGGCGGAAGCGACCGTTACGGCAGGCTTCGAGTTCGACGTGCCGGTGCGGTTCGATACGGACAAGCTGCAGATCAGCCTCAGCGGATTCAGGTCGGGCGCCATTCCCAACATTCCGATCATCGAGGTGCGCACATGAAGGATCTGGGCGCCGGGCTGGCGGCGCATCTCGCCACCGGCGCGACGACGCTGTGCTGGTGCTGGCGGCTGACACGCAAGGACGGACTCGAGCAGGGTTTCACCGACCACGATCGCGACGTCGCCTTCGACGGCACGACGTTCGAGGCCGCGGCGGGGTTTACGGCGAGCGAGATCAGGGACACGCTCGGTCTTTCGGTCGACAATCTCGAGGTGACGAGCGCGGTCTCCTCCGCGCACCTGGCCGAGGCCGATCTGTCGGCGGGGCTCTACGACGACGCCAAGGTCGAGATCTGGCGAGTCAACTGGCAGGCTCCGGACGAGCGCGTGCTGATGCGGACGGGCAGCCTCGGCGAGGTGAAGCGCGCCGGGCCGCTGTTCAGCGCCGAGGTGCGCGGCCTCGCTCATTATCTCAACCAGCCGAAGGGACGCCTCTTCCAGTACACCTGTGACGCGGACCTCGGCGACGCCCGCTGCGGCATCAATCTCGATGCGCCGGCCACCAAGGGTCTCGGAACGGTCGCCACCATTGCCAGTGCGCGCCGCTTCACCGCCAACGGCTTGCAGAGTTTTGCCTCGGAGTGGTTCTCGCGCGGACTGGTGGCCTTCACCTCGGGCGCGGCGAACGGGCAGAGGATCGAGGTCAAAGCTCACACGCTTGCCGGCGGTGTGGTGACGATCGAGCTTTGGGCGCCGGCGCGACTGCCGCTGGTGGCGGGGCAGACGTTCTCGATCACGGCCGGATGCGACAAGCATCTGCCGACCTGCCGCGACAAGTTTTCCAACGTGATCAACTTCCGCGGCTTCCCGCACATGCCGGGCAACGACTTCGTGACCTCCATCGCGCGGCCGGGCGGTTAGGACGTTCACTTCAAAAGTAGCCTCGTCATCCTCGATCGAGCGCGCCTCTTCGGGCGCGAGAAGATCGGGGATCCAGCGCAAGACTCGGCGAAGCCGGTCGATTTGAAGCGGTCAGGAATGATGAGTCTTTCGGACGGGTCTGACGCTGGATCCCCAACGCGCTCGGCTGGAAGGGGCCTCGTGCGTTGAGGATGACGGACGCGAGGGATGAACATGACTGAGGGCCTTGCTTGCCTAAGCATGGCGTTGCCGCGCCGGCATTCTCCCGATGACGTGGTGCGGCTTGCGCGGGGGTGGATCGGAACGCCGTATCACCATCAGGCGAGCGTGAAGGGCGTCGGCGCGGATTGCCTGGGGCTCGTGCGTGGCGTGTGGCGCGAACTCTACGGCTTCGATCCCGAGACGACGCTCGACTACACGCGGGACTGGGCCGAGGCGACGGGACGCGAAACCATGCTCGACGGCGCGCGGCAGCATCTGGTCGAACTCCCGCGCGCGTCGGCAGGGGCGGGGGATGTGCTCGTCTTTCGGCTGGGACCGGGCAAGGTCGCAAAGCACGCGGCGGTCCTCGCGACCGACGCGACGTTCGTGCACGCCATGGAAGGCAGTCCCGCCTCTGAGGTGAGCCTCGCCCCTTGGTGGCGACGGCGGATTGCGGCCACCTTCTCTTTTCCAGGGACCATGCGCTGATGGCAACGCTTGCGCTTGCGGTGGTCGGGGCTGCCGCGGGCAGCGCCTTTCTGCCGGCTGGAATCTCTCTCTTTGGCGCGACGCTCTCCGGCGCCGCGCTCGGCTCGCAACTCGGCGCGCTCGCGGGATCGTTCATCGATCAGGCGCTGTTCGCGCCCGCCGGGCAGACGCGGGCGGTCGAG
>JBQTIA010000007.1:0-175640 GCA_052388455.1 Hyphomicrobium sp. | reverse complement strand
AATGGCGCACCCGGCAGGATTCGAACCTGCGACCTTTGGATTCGGAATCCAACGCTCTATCCAGCTGAGCTACGGGTGCCGCGATGCCGCCGGCCGGCACTCGGGCGCGGTCAGGGGCTGATGGTGTGATAAACCATTCGGTCGAGGCCCGCAAACGACCGTCACCGGACGCCATGCCGATCATGCGGGGTGTACGAGCCATTATGCGGTGAGGGCGACGGTTTCGCGCCCGACAGGGGCCGGCCCCGGCGCCAGCCAGTCCGCGCGCCTGCAAAGGCCAATGCATGCTTGGGAGCCCCGACCGTGCCTGATCTCAGACCCCCGCGCCCCGGCGAGCGATCGATCGTGCTGCCGGAGACCTTCGACGCCGAAGTCTATTTCATTGGCCGCATACGCACCCCCTGGAGGACGACGGCCGAGTGCCCGAAGAACAGTGCCGCCCGGCGCGACGTGACCGCCACTGTGGACCTCGATCCGCGCTACATTGAGGGCCTCGCCGACATCGGGCTCATGTCGCATCTCGTGCTGCTCTACTGGCTTCACCTGTCGCGCCGTGACCTCGTCGTGCAGGCGCCGAGCCACGCCCCGAACCCGCGCGGGGTTTTTGCGCTGCGCTCGCCGGTACGTCCGAACCCGATCGGACTGGCGGTCGTCGAACTGGTGTCGGTCGAGGGTCCGCTCCTGACGGTGCGCAACGTCGACTGCGTCGACGGCACACCGCTGATCGACATCAAACCGTATTTCGCTTCGACAGACAGCGTGCCGGAGGCGCGTCGACCCTGAGCTGCCGGAGGCGCGTCGGCCCTGAGCTGCCGGAGGCGGGATCAATCGAGAACGTTTATCGCAGTAGGCCGGGCGCGATCGCCGCTTTCGAGTCTCTCGCAAACAAAAAAACCGTCATCCTCGCCGCGTGAGCGCCCTGCTCTGGCGCAAAATGCTGGAAGCACGCCTCCGGCTTGCCTCGGGCACCCAGCTTGAGGCTCGGCGAAGCCGACATGAATATTGGGTTCTTCGGACGATTTTGACGCTGGATCTCCGCTCATCGCGCGCCGATCGAGCGCGCTCGATCGACGATGACGGATCGAAATCTTTGGAGCTGTCGAATCACTCGAATGCCGGACTCGCCGTCACTGCCGCAGCTGTACGCGGATGGCGCTCGGGGTGTCGCGGAACCAGCGCTGCGCCGCGCGGGTGAACACGCTCAATTCGGAAAACCCCAGCAGATAGGCGATCTCGGTCAGCGGCAGGTCGGTATCGCGGAGGTAACGCTCCGCCGCCGCCTTGCGCACGTCGTTGAGCAGCGCTTCGTAACTCGTCTCGGCGTGGGCGAGGCGAGACTGGAGTGTACGCGGCGTCAGCCCCATGGTCTCGGCCACCTGGATCAATGAAATGTGACCCTTTTCGAGGCTGGTGATAATCGCCATGCGGGCTTCGGCGACCACGCCGCCCCGCTCTCGCACCTCGGGCAGCAACTGCTCGGCGAACCGCTTCATGATGGCGAGCAGCAGTGGATCGGCATCGGCGAACTGGCGGTCCAGCGTCGGCGTGTCGAGATGAACGGCATACCGCGCGGCGTTGTAGCCGATGTGGGGCCCGAGAACGCGATGGGCCCGATCCGGACAGTCGAGCGGACGATGCGCGAGCTCGACCAGAACGGGGTCCCATTGTGCGTGCGACGCGGCCCTCAATCGGTTGATCAGCCGGCCCATCAGGAAGCTCGGATACTGGACGCGGGCCGGGGTGGGGGTGGCCGGTGTCGTCCAGTAGAGAACGCCGATCTCCGCCTGCTCCTCGAAGTGCACCTCGATGGGGTGGGTGAGCAGGCCGCCGTAGCGGGCCAGGTTCTCCAGTGCGTGGCGCACGGACGGCGAGTTCAGCACGATATAGCCGACGATGCCGGCACCGCCGATGCGCAGGGATTCGGCCCACGTCAGGCCGATGCAGGGATCGCCGGCCGCGAGGGCCGCGCGCTCGAACACCTTCGCGACGGCCGCGACCGGGATTTCGGCGAGAGGATTTTCGAGTGTGGCAGGCTCGATGCCTTCGGCCGACAAGAGCGGCGCGAGCGTCACGCCGCGTTTTCCGAGAAAGGCGTCGAACCCCTCGAACACACTTGCTCTGACGACGGGTTCGATAGACTGCATCTCTGTTAGCCGCGGAAAATGCTCAACGCAAGCAATGTGATGCGCCCGAATATCGCACGCCTTGGGGAGTCTACGATCAAACTTCGGGCGTCGCTGGTCAAGCGGCTCGAAGGCCAGACTGATAGTCAGACTAGCCACGATCGCGTGACCGCTGCGGCGGACGCCTGCGTGCACCCCCCCACGACACACAACGAGGACGGACCCTTGAAGACGCAGAATTCCGCGACCGGAACCAAAAGCCTGATGCACGCGCTGCATCAGGCCAGTCAGTGCGCCGACGAACTCTTTTCGAAGTCGGTCAGCGATCTCGGGCTTACCGCGCGCCAGTTCATCGTTCTGTCCATCGTCGCCGAACACGACGATCCGAGCCAGACCGACATCTGCGATCGCTCCGGCATCGACCGCTCGACGCTGGCGGATATCGTCGCGCGGCTGGTCGCCCGCGGGCTTCTGTCGCGCCGCCGGACCCGCTCGGACAGCCGCAAGTACGCCGTTCGCCTGACCGAAAACGGCCGGCGGTGCCTGGAGAAGGCGATCCCTGCCGCAATGCACGTCGACACGATGCTGACGCGCGCTCTTACGGCCGAGCAGCGGTCGCATCTGGTCGCCGGCCTCGGGCGCCTGCTGAACGGTGCTGTCACCGGGGCGTGAAGCACCCTCGACCTCGGCCTTGATTGTGTCGTGACTGCGGGCTGACCGTCGGCCGCGTTGCATTTATAGTCCTGCCGATGAGCGAGACAAAATCCAACCGATCGACGGCGGAAACCGCCGACGCCACTACGCGCAGCGCGCGCGCCGTGACCCTGCCCGGAGGCGAGCCGACGCCGATTGTCAAGGGCAGTCACGTCTATCTGATCGACGGCTCGGGATACATCTTCCGGGCCTTCCACGCGCTGCCGCCGTTGACTCGGCCCTCTGACGGACTGCCGGTCGGGGCGGTGCACGGCTTCGCGGCCATGCTTTGGAAGCTGCTCGCCGAATCTAAGGCGTCAGAGGCCCCGACCCACGTGGCCGTGATCTTCGACGCCGGGCGAGAGACGTTCCGCAACCGCATCTATGACCTCTATAAGGCCAACCGTCCGCCGCCTCCGGAAGAGCTGGTGCCGCAGTTCCCGCTGATCCGCGATGCCGTGAAGGCGTTCAACGTCGCCTGCGTCGAGCAGGACGGCTACGAAGCCGACGATCTCATTGCCACTTACGCGCGGGAAGCCGTCGATGCCGGCGGTTCGGTCACCATCGTCTCGTCCGACAAAGACCTGATGCAGCTCATCAGGCCGCGTGTCGTCATGCTCGACGGCATGAAGAATAAGACCATCGGTCGCGACGAGGTGATCGAAAAATTCGGCGTGCCGCCCGAGAAGGTGGTCGATGTGCAGTCCCTGGCCGGCGACAGCGTCGACAACGTGCCGGGCGTGCCGGGCATCGGCATCAAGACCGGGGCCGAGCTGATCATAGAGTACGGCGATCTCGACACGCTGCTCGCGCGCGCCGGCGAGATCAAGCAGCCGAAGCGGCGCGAGAAGCTGATCGCCTTCGCCGATCAGGCGCGCATTTCCCGCGACCTCGTGCGGCTCAAGGACGATGTGCCGGATGTCGTGCCGGTGACGGCGTTCGGCGTGCACGAACCGGACCCTGCCGCGCTGCTCGGCTTCCTGCGCGAGATGGAGTTCAACACGCTGACCCGGCGTATCGCGGACAAACTCGGAGTCGAGGCCCCGCCCCCTCTCGAGCGCTCGGTCGGCAGCTCGCTGAAAGGCGCTGACCCGGCCGCTGGTTCACCGGCCGGGACCGAGCCGGCGGACAAGCGCGAGCCGGACCGCGCCTCCGACCGAGGCGCGGGCACACCGGCGGCCGGTGCCGCGATCACCTGGAGCCGGGTCGGCCCGGTTCCCTTCGACCGCTCGACATACGAGACGGTGACAACAGTCGGGCGTCTCGCCGCCTGGGTCGCCGATTGCCGCGAGGCGGGGCGCTTCGCCTTCGACACCGAGACGACCAGCCTCGATGCGATGACGGCGGGACTGGTCGGAGTTTCGCTGACCGTCGTGCCGGGTAAAGCCTGCTACGTGCCGCTCGGCCATTGCGGCGCCTCGGGCGATCTGTTCGCGGGCGGCGGCTTGATCGCCGGTCAGATCCCGCTGCGTGAGGCCGTGGCCCTGCTGCAGCCGCTGCTCGAAGATCCCTCGGTTCTGAAGATCGGGCAGAATCTCAAGTTCGACATGCTGGTCATGGCACAGCACGGCGTCGCCATCGGTCCTTTCGACGATACGATGCTTCTTTCCTACGTGCTGGACGGCGGCCGGGGCGGCCACGGCATGGACGACCTCTCGGAGCGCCACCTCGGGCACACTTGCATCAGCTTCGATCAGGCGCTGGAGCACGCGCCGGGTGCCAAGAAATCGGAAAAGACGTTCGCCCAGATTCCGATCGCGAAGGCGACCGAGTACGCGGCCGAGGATGCCGACGTGACGCTCCGTCTGTGGCTCAAATTGAAGCCGCGGCTCGCCGCCGAGCGTATGGTCACCGTGTACGAGACGCTGGAGCGTCCGCTGGTGCCGGTCATCGTCGGCATGGAGCGGGCCGGCATCGATATCGATCGCGCGATCCTGGCGCGGCTCTCCTCCAAGTTTGCACAGAGCATCGCGCGGCTGGAGGAGGAGGTCTACGGGCTCGCCGGTCACAAGTTCAACCTCGGCTCGCCGAAGCAGCTCGGCGAGCTGCTGTTCGACCGGCTGAAGCTGCCCGGCGGCAAAAGGACCAAGACCGGCCAGTGGGAGACCCGCGCCGGGCTGCTGGACGACCTGGCCGGAAACGAGGAGCTGCCGGACGATGCCCGCCGGCTGGTCGACACCATGCTGGAGTGGCGCCAGCTCTCGAAGCTGCGTTCGACCTACACCGACGCGCTGCCCAACTTCATCAACCCCACAACGGGCCGCATTCACACCAGCTACGCGCTGGCCGCGACGACCACGGGCCGGCTCGCGTCGTCCGATCCCAACCTGCAGAACATTCCCGTCCGGACCAAGGAGGGGCGCGAGATAAGAACCGCGTTCGTCGCCGGCAAAGGCATGCGGCTAGTCTCGGCCGACTATTCGCAGATCGAGCTGCGCGTGCTGGCCCACATCGCCGACATCCCGCAACTGAAGGCGGCCTTCGCCGAGGGCCTCGACATCCACGCCATGACCGCATCCGAGATGTTCGGCGTGCCGGTCCAGGACATGCCGGCCGAGGTGCGCCGCCGCGCCAAGGCGATCAACTTCGGCATCATCTATGGAATTTCCGCGTTCGGGCTGGCCAACCAGCTCGGTATCTCCAAGGCTGAGGCAGGCGAGTACATCACGACCTATTTCAAGCGCTTTCCCGGCATCCGCGCCTACATGGATGCGACCAAAAAGACTGCCCACGAGAAGGGGTATGTCGAAACCGTGTTCGGGCGGCGCATCCACTATCCGGAAATCAACACCAAGAACCCGTCGATGCGCGGTTTCCTGGAGCGGGCGGCGATCAATGCGCCGATCCAGGGGACGGCGGCCGACATCATCCGCCGGGCCATGGTGCGGATGACGCCGGCGCTCGGGGTCGCCGGACTACCGAAGGCTCGGATGCTGCTTCAGGTGCACGACGAACTGATCTTCGAGGTGCCGTCGGGCGAGACGGACGCTCTGATCGCCGCCGCAAAGCGGGTCATGGAAAAGGCGCCCGAGCCGGCGGTGCAGTTCACGGTGCCGATCCGCGTCGATGCCAAGGCCGCCGATAACTGGGAGGCCGCGCATTAAGCGTCGGCCAGGGGCGTCAGGCGGCGCCCGACAGGTGCCGGACACAAAAAAAGACCGGTGGCGCGTCTCGCTGCCACCGGTCTTGAATTCACGATCCCTGCGTCACCTGTCTGGTGATCGCGGACCGCGCCTCGGGTGCCCAACCTTCGGCGCGGCGGGATGCCGACTTAGGCGGCGCGCTTCTTCTTAGCGGCGGTCTTCTTCTTCGCTGCGGGCTTCTTGGCGGCTTTGGTTTTCGCCGGGGCTTTCTTCTTCGCGACTGCTCTTGCCATGGTTCTTCTCTCTCTTGCTCTCTAGTGACCGAATCAGTTCGGCACTGAAAAAATCATGCGCAAGTTCGATGAATTTGTTGACACGCAAAATATCGAAGTGACGTGTGATATTCGTCATTCCTGAGAATGTGTTGCGCGAAGTCCTCATTTTTTTATGACTCTCGAACAGGATATGCCGTCGCTGCGTGTTCCGCTCTCACGTTGTGCGGTGAGCGATGGTCGTGCAGGCGACGTGTGACGACACACTGGTGACCACACTGATGACCACACTGGGCGTCCACCCGCGCACTGCGTACCGCGCACGATGCGTCGCGCATCGCACGCTCACACGTCATCGATGCGGGAGTGTCATCGTGATCGTCCTCGCATCGTTTCGTGTCGTGAAGTGAGGTGTCGATCCGCTCGGCCATCATCATCGGCCGCGGCATCGGCTGCTGACCCGGTTGCATACGGACCGCCGCGTACCGCCGGTCGGGTTCGATGCATGTGACGGCTTCGTTAATCCTGCGCGGCGGCGGTGCCGAGGCCGCTGGTGTGGCCCGTTGCGGCGGCTTTCGGCCGCGCGTCCCCTATCGCCTGAGCAGGTGATGTGCTAGCTGCTGCCGGACTTTATGGGCAGCAGCGCTAGTGTCCCGATCGCGAAGTCCGTCATAGTCTTCCACGAGCTCCGTACGGACTTTGCGATCGAAAGGACACTAGCAAGACTATGATTCTAGTGTGATTCAGCTTTCGAAGTCCGCGACCGAGCCAGCTACAAAGCATGAAGCGGACTTCGAAATCATCACACTAGTGCGCGCCCCTTCCTCCATACCTTCGGAAACCCCATGCAGTTGCGCAACATCGCCATTATTGCTCACGTCGATCACGGCAAGACGACGCTCGTCGATGAGCTTCTGAAGCAGTCCGGATCGTTCCGCGAGAACCAGAAAGTGGCCGAGCGGGCCATGGACAGCAACGATCTCGAACGCGAGCGCGGCATCACCATTCTCGCCAAGTGCACAAGCGTCGTCTGGAAAGACGTCCGCATCAACATCGTCGACACGCCCGGCCACGCCGATTTCGGCGGCGAGGTCGAGCGCATCATGAATATGGTCGATGGCGTCGTCGTTCTGGTCGACGCCTCGGAAGGACCGCTCCCGCAGACCAAGTTCGTCGTGTCGAAGGCCCTGAAGCGCGGCATCCGGCCGATCGTCGCCATCAACAAGATCGACCGACCGGACGAGCGGCACCTCGACGTGCTGAACGAGGTGTTCGACCTGTTCGCCAATCTCGACGCCACCGACGAGCAGCTCGATTTCCCGATCCTCTACGGGTCAGGCCGCAACGGCTGGATGGCACTCGATCCGGCGGGGCCGAAGGAAAACCTTGGCCCGATGTTCGACCTGATCCTCAGCCACGTGCCTCCGCCGACCGTCGAGCCGGGACCGTTCCGCCTGCTGGCGACGACGCTGGAAGCCGATGCTTTCCTCGGCCGCATTCTCACCGGCCGCATCTCGTCGGGCTCGGTCAAGCCGAACCAGCCGCTGAAGGCCCTGAGCCGCGACGGCAAGGTGATCGAGACGTTCAAGGTGACCAAGGTGCTCGCCTTCCGCGGCCTGGACCGTGTTCCCGTCGAATTGGCCGAGGCCGGCGAGATCGTGGCTCTGGCCGGCATGAGCACGGCGACCGTTGCCGACACGCTCTGCGACACCGCCGTCGACGAGCCGCTGCACGCCCAGCCCGTCGATCCTCCAACCCTGTCGATGACCTTTCGCATCAACGACGGACCCTTCGCCGGGCAGGAAGGTGACAAGGTGCAGAGCCGGGTGATCCGCGACCGCCTGTTCAAGGAGGCCGAGCGCAACATCGCCATCAAGGTTTCGGCCTCGGGTGAAACGGATTCCTTCGACGTCTCCGGGCGCGGCGAGTTGCAGCTCGCCATTCTGCTCGAAAACATGCGCCGCGAAGGCTTCGAGCTGACGGTCTCGCGTCCCAAGGTCGTGTTGCGGATGGATGAAGAGACCGCTCAGAAGCTCGAGCCGATCGAGGAAGTCATTATAGACGTCGACGACGGCCATACCGGCGTCGTCGTCAAAAAGCTTTCAGAGCGCAAGGGTGAGCTCTTGGAAATGCGTCCCTCCGGTGGCGGGAGGACCCGCATGGTGTTCCATGTGCCGACGCGCAGCCTGCTCGGCTACCAGTCGGAGCTGTTGTCCGATACCCGCGGCACGGCGGTGATGAACAAGCTCTTTCATGCCTACGCGCCGTTCAAGGGCGAGATCGCCGGCCGCAACACGGGCGTCCTGATCTCGAACTGCGACGGTGAGGCGGCCGCCTACGCCATCTTCAATCTGCAGGACCGCGGACCGTTTTTCATCGGTGCCCAGACACGGGTCTACACCGGCATGATCGTCGGCGAGCACACGCGCGACAACGATCTCGAGGTCAATGTCGTCAAAGGTAAAAAGCTGACCAACGTCCGCGCTTCCGGCAAGGACGACGCCGTACTGCTGACCACGCCGATCAAGCTGACGCTCGAAATGGCGATGAGCTACATCACCGATGAGGAGCTGGTCGAAATCACGCCGCAGTCGATCCGGCTGCGCAAGCGCTGGCTCGATCCCAACGAGCGCAAGAAGCAGGAGCGCAAGCGCGAGGCCGAGCGGGAAGCCAACGTCGCCTGACCGTCCAACGTGACGGTTGCTATCGCCGCTCCGTCGGTGTCTCTGGCAGAGGCCCGCGGCGGCGGTTGGCCGCGCACGATTGCTGTCGGTGAGCGGACCGGCGGCATTTGTCGCCGTCCCCGGCTCTGGTACTGACGCTGGGTTGGCTTTCGCGATTGGGTTCCGCTTGACCGTTCCCTCGAACCGTTCCGTGCAGACCCCGGCGGCCGGGCGCGTCGCGACCGCCGTTACGAGCGGCCTGTGGCCTGTCGGCGTCACGCCGACCGACGAATATCAGGCGGCGCTCGACTATATTGGCGCGGGCGATGGCCACCTGTTCGTCACCGGGCGCGCCGGCACGGGCAAGTCGACCCTGCTCCGGGCCATGCGGGACATGGTGGCGGACGAGATGGTCGTGCTGGCCCCGACCGGCCTTGCGGCGGTCAACGTCGGCGGACAGACGATCCATTCCTTCTTCGGTCTGCCACCCCGCCTGATCCGGTCCGATGACATTCGCCGCAGCCGAAACGGTTCGCTGATGCGCAAGCTCGAGCTGATCGTGATCGACGAAGTATCGATGGTGCGCTCGGACCTCATGGCGGCCATTGACCTGTCGCTGCGGATCAATCGCGGGCGACCGCGCGAGCCGTTCGGCGGCGTGCGGCTCATTCTATTCGGCGATCTGCATCAATTGCCGCCGGTGGTGCAGGAAGCCGAGGTCGCGGAGCATCTGGAATCGGCCTACGGTGGGCCGTTCTTCTTTTCCGTTCCGGCTCTGCGCGAGGGGGCGGGCACCCGGCTGATCGAGCTGTCGCACGTCTTCCGCCAGCGGGACGAGCGGCTGATCGCGATCCTCAACCGGGTGCGGGACGGCGAGGCGGAAGCCGAGGATCTCGCCGTGCTCAATGCCCGCGTCAGCCCCGTCCGGACGCTGAGCGAAGGCGAGAGCTATGTGATCCTGACGCCGACCAACGCCGCCGCACAGCGGATCAACATGGCCTATCTCACGGCGCTCGGCGGGGAGGCGCGGTCGTTCGAGGCGGGTGTGACCGGTGACTTTTCCGAAAGTGCCCATCCTACCGACCAGACGCTGCTGCTGAAGCCGGGCGCCAAGGTCATTCTTCTCCGCAACGACGCCGACCGCCGATGGGTCAACGGCAGCATTGGCCGCGTCAGCCGTTTGGCCGAGAAGCGGGTTTGGATCGACATCGACGGAAAGGAATATGAGGTCGAGCCGGTCGCCTGGGAGCAGCGCCGCTACGCCTTCGACCGGCAGGCGGAGAAAATCGTCGAGACGGTGGCCGGCACTTTTCGCCAGTTTCCCCTGCGGCTTGCCTGGGCGCTCACCATTCACAAGTCGCAGGGGCTGACGCTGGACAAGGTGTTCATCGACCTCGGGCGCGGGACGTTCGCGCACGGGCAGGCCTATGTCGCTTTGTCGCGGTGCCGGACTCTCGAGGGGCTCGCCTTCGCCAGGCCGCTGCGCCCCTCCGACATCCTCTTCGACCGATCGGCCATGGGCTACAGGGATCTCTTCGACCCACTGAGACTTTCGTCGTAAGTGGATGCGCTGGTGAGGCTTTTTCGCAGTAGCGATACCGTGGCGCAAAACACTGAACGCTGAACATCGGGGATAAGGGGAAAAAATACATAAAACGGCCAAGATTGCTCGGGAACTGAACAGCCTATGCTTGCTTTTTAGTTTCTTGTTGCGCTGCACAATAAAGTCGAGTATACGCTCCCCACAGCACGGTTGCGGATGATTGGAACTTCCGGGGGCCGTGTCAGTTGCGTAGTCGAGCTGCGAGCCTCGAACCCGACCCATCAGACCAACCCGTAATCCGTCAGGAGAAATCTAATGAACGACCAGTTCACCCGTCAGGCCCAGGAAATGTTTGCGGCGGCCAAGGATGCCCGCATTCCGGAAAACGTCCAGGCTTTCGCCGAGGACAGCGTGGCCAAGACGCGTGAAGCCTACAGCAAGATCAACACCGTCGCTAAGGACGGTGTGAAGGTGCTCGAAGATGTCATGCTGGCTGCCCATGCCGGCGCCAAGACCATCGGCGAGAAGGTGCTGCGCAACGCGGAATCGAACACCGAAGCCGCTTTCGACGCCGCCTACGCCATGGCCCGCGCCAAGACGCTCCCCGAGGTCGCTCGTCTCCAGCAGACCTTCATGCAGCAGCAGTTCGCTGCCGCCAGCGCCCAGACCAAGGAGCTGTTCGAGCTCTCGGCGAAGGTCACGCAGCAGACCTTCGAGACGATGAACTCGGCCGCCGTGAAGTCGTTCGAGCAGCTCAAGAAGACCGGCTGATCCTTCGCTCGGAGACTGGCGCGGTTGCTCGAAAAGAGCGCCCCGCAGGCCGAGGAGATCGCTGACGTGATAGAGGCGTCGTGGATGCATCAGCACCACGGCGCCTTTCGCTTTTTCTGCAGTGCATGTGCGCAGCCGAATCGCCGGACGACGTCGGCCGTATGTCCGGGCCGAGGGTCCGCATCGTTGCTCTGAGCGCGTTCCGGCATCGCTGTGTGGCGAATTTGCCATGGATCATCGAGAGCACGCACAATTCAGAAAAGGGCGCTATAGTGGCGTCATGTTGGGTTCGAGTTCAGAGTTCAAAATCCGCAAGCCGAAGCCTGGGGACGCCAAGGCTTTGAGCGATGTATTCAGTGTGTCCTGGCAACAGGCGTATCGCGGAATCATCCCGCAATTGCATCTCGACAGTCTCATCCGCCGCCGCAGTCCGGAATGGTGGCGCAGCACCATCCGATCCGGCGATGATGTGGTGGTGATCGAAGTGGCGGGCGTCGTCGCCGGCTACGCGACGCTCGGAGCCGCCCGCCGACGGGGCTCGCAGGCCGGCGAAATCTACGAGCTTTATCTGCTACCCGACCACCAGGGTCTCGGCTTCGGAGAAATCCTGTTCGAAGCCTGCCGCGGAATCCTCGATCAGCGTCGGCTGAAGGGCCTCGTCGTCTGGGTGCTGAGCGAGAACACCATCGCCAGCGATTTCTACTGGCGTCGCGGCGGCCGGCCGATTGCCCGCTCCGTCGAGCGAATCGGCCCCGCAAAGCTGGAAAAGATCGCCTTTGCCTGGAACTGACGACGCTCAGGCTCGGAGCGCGGCCCCGCAACCGCTGCAATCCAGCGGCCCCGTCACATCGGACTGAGCCCCGCCGCGCCGATGCGGACCGGCGTCCCCTTGCAATCGAATTTTCGCGCCCGCTCGTCGGCAATGCGCCGCGCGAGGATGATGGCGTTCGGATTGGCCAGCGCGTCGATGTAGGCCACGTGGCAGGCCTCGGTGTCGGTGACGCGGGTCACCACGAGCACCTGCCCGCGCCGGTTGTCGCGGACCGTGAAGTAGCGGAGGATCAAGGCGTAGGGAGCCGGTTTCTCGTCGCGGATGACGAACCGCCATTCAAGGGTGGCGCGCTGGGTAGCGCCCGGAAAAATCGAATTCGATGCGGCCAGCGTCTGGGTTGCCGCCTTGCGCGTCTCGGCGTTCGCTCCGACGCTGACGAAGGCGCGAAGGTCGGCCTCGGAGAGGTAGACCGGGTAGCCGGGCAATCCCTGGCAGCGAAGCTGGCGGCCGTCGGTAGCCGGGTCGACGGCTGAGCAGTGGGTGCGGTCGAGGGCGGTGTAGAGGCTCTTGGCCGGGCGGACGGCATGGCTCGCCGTGCCGCCGAGCAGCAGGGTCGACTGGGCTGCGATCACCCATCCGAGCCATGTGTGCCGTGTCATGCCCAAGGTTCTGCTCCATCGCCAAAACCGGTCTGGTGACCCGCTTCGGCTTCGCCATTAGTCTAGCGGTCATCTTGGCGAAAAAGCGGGGATGCGTGCGGTCCGGCCTTGATTTAAGACCTGTGCGGGAGCCAATGAACCCGTTCAAATGCCACTCAGGGCAGGGGACTACACGACATGCGCATCGAGGCCATTCCGGCGGGAAGGAATCCGCCGGAGGACATTAACGTCGTGATCGAGGTTCCGGTCGGCGGAGAGCCGATCAAATATGAAATGGACAAGGCGTCCGGCACGCTGTTCGTCGACCGCTTCCTCTATACCCCGATGCGTTATCCCGGCAATTACGGCTTCGTGCCCCACACCCTGTCGCAGGACGGCGATCCGATCGACGTGCTGGTCTGCAACACGCGGGCGATCGTGCCCGGCGCCGTCATCAACTGCCGTCCGGTCGGGGTGCTGGTCATGGAGGACGACGGCGGCGGCGACGAAAAGCTGCTGGCGGTGCCGAGTTCGAAGCTCACCAAGCGCTACGACAAGGTCCGCACCGCCCGCGACCTGCCCGACATCCTCATTCAGCAGATCGAGCACTTTTTCGCCCACTATAAGGATTTGGAGCCCGGCAAGTGGGTCCGCATCGATCACTGGGGTGATGTGGACGAGGCCAAGTCGCTGATCCGGCAGGCGCTCGAACGGGCCGGGGCGGCGGCGGGTCGCAAGGACTGAGGCCGGCCGGCCACTTCCCGTGCTGCCGGGCCGTTGGTATACCGCCGCAACTTTCAATCGGAACACCTGATGGGCGACATGAAAATCGCTGTGATGGGCGCCGCCGGCCGCATGGGCCGCGAGCTTGTCCGTGCGGTACATGCCATGCCCGGCTGTGTGGTCGCCGGCGGGGTCGAGGTTGCCGGATCGCCAGCCGTCGGGGCGGACTGCGGCTCGCTGGCGGGTCTTGGGTCGCTCGGGGCGGTCATCACCGACGACGCGCTACCGCTGTTCGCGACCGTCGACGGCGTCATCGATTTCACGCGGCCGGCGTCCAGCGTCGAGTTCGCGGGGCTCGCCGCCAACGCCCGCATCGTGCACGTCATCGGCACGACCGGGCTCGGCGAGGCCGACGAGGCCGCCATCAAGGCCGCCGCCCGCCACGCCACCATCATAAAGTCCGGCAACATGAGTCTCGGCGTCAACCTTTTGGCCGCCGTGACCCGGCGGGTCGCCGCGGCGCTCGACCAGGAGTTCGACATCGAAATCGTCGAGATGCACCACCGGCACAAGGTCGACGCTCCATCCGGCACCGCGCTGATGCTCGGTGCGGCGGCAGCGGCCGGTCGCAACGTCGCTCTCGATGATCGCAGCGTCAGGTCGCGGGACGGACACACGGGTGAGCGGCGGCCGGGTGACATCGGATTTGCCACTCTGCGCGGCGGCGACGTGGTCGGCGATCACACGGTCGTCTTCGCCGGTCCCGGCGAGCGGATCGAGATCACCCACCGGGCTTCGAGCCGGGAGATCTTCGCCCGCGGCGCGGTCAAGGCTGCGCTCTGGGGACGCGGCAAAGGTCCCGGACTTTTCGCCATGACGGACGTTCTGGGGCTGTAGCGGACATGTCCACCTTGCTGCGCACGCATCGCATCAGCTCCGCTCCCGCCATGGCCAACCGGCTGGTGCTCGTCCGCCATGGCCAGAGCGAATGGAACCAGAAAAATCTGTTCACCGGCTGGCGCGATCCGGATCTGACCGACAAGGGTCTGATCGAAGCCCGCTGGGCCGGACGCGTGCTTCGCGATCAGAACCTGGTCTTCGACATCGCCTTCACCAGCCTGCTGCGCCGGGCCCAGCACACGCTCGACATCATCCTCGGCGAAATGCGCCAGACGGACATCGAGGTGCATCGGGAATGGGCCCTGAACGAGCGGGATTACGGGGAGCTGTCGGGGCTCGACAAGGACGAAGCCAAGGTCCGTTTCGGCGAGGAGCAGGTGATGCGCTGGCGGCGCAGCTTCGACATCCCGCCTCCGGGCGGCGAAAGCCTCAAGCAGACGGCCGATCGCGTGCTTCCCTACTACTATTCGACCGTCTGGCCGCAGTTGCAAGCGGGCCGCAACGTGATCATCGTGGCGCACGGCAATTCGCTGCGCGGTCTGATCATGCGTCTCGAGGGATTGACCGGCGACGAGATCATCGCCCGCGAACTGGCAACCGCCGCCCCCATCCTCTATCAGTTGACTCGGACCGGAGAGGTGGCCGAGCGCGTCGATCTGGTGCCGTCGGAGGGCCGTGACGATGGCATGGGTTGAGCTGGGCCGGATGGCGGAAGAAGACAACGAACGCGACATCGAAAAGTGGATCGGCGTCTACATTGCGCTACTGGCGGTCATTCTGGCCATCTGCGCCATGCTCGGCGGCAACGCGGCCAAGGACGCGACGCTGAAGAACATCGAGGCGTCCAACACCTGGAGCTTCTTTCAGGCCAAGAACATCCGCCGGCAGGCGGTTCGTTTCCAGATCGAGGATCTCGAGCTGAAATTGGCGGCCGACGCGGGTCTCGGCGACGCCCACCGCGCGGCGATCAACGGGAAAATCGCGGACTACCGTCAGCAGGACCAGTCGCTCACCAGTGATCCCGCCAAGAAGGAGGGGCTGGACGAACTCTGGGTCAAGGGCAAAGCGCTGGAGGCGGAGCGTGATCTCGCCATGCGTAAGGACCCCTATTTCGACTACGCCGAGGCGCTGCTTCAGATCGCCATCGTGCTCGCCTCGGTGTCGATCATCTCGCGCCACCGGATCATCCTGCTGGCCGCCAGCCTGACGCTCGGCCTGGCCGGTGCGCTCCTGACCGTCAACGGTTTCACCCTCGCCGTGGCCATTCCCTACATCGGCTGACGTAAGCCGGCGTGCCTGAACCGGATCACGGTCCCAGCACAATCTCGTTTTCGCGGGATGAAATGACCGACGTGCCGCGCAGCAGCTCGACCTTGCCTTTGTAGGTGCCGGCTGGCAGCGGACCACCCTTGCCGGTCTTGGCGTAGGCGAACTCCAGGTGCATCGCCCGGTTGCGGTCGAGCGGTTTGCCGTCGCTTTCCTGCTTGAAGCCGCCGGGACCGTTCAGCACCAGCCGCACACGGTCGCCGAGGCGGATGTTGGCGATGCGGGCGATGAAATAGATCTGCGAGGCGCCGCGCCCTGGTGGGGGCTCGGCGTCGTTCGTTTCCAGATCGCGGCTCGACAGCGGGCGGCTGGAAAACAGCGACCCGATGATTTCGCCGTTGGCGTAAGGAAAAGCCTTCGCGGCCTCGGCGGTCCACAGCCCGCCGTTCCCCGGCAGATCACGGGAGCAGGCGGCGCTTTGCGTCCGGCCGGAGAAAGGCTCGATCGGAGTGCCGTCCTTGCGCACTTCGAGGTGGACATGTGCGAACTCCGCGAGTCCGGAGTTGCCGACTTCCCCCAGCTTCTGGCCGCGCGCGATTTTATCTCCGGACTTCACCATCACGCTGCCCTTGCGCATGTGGCAGTACTGCGTTTCCCATCCCCCTCCGTGGTCGAGCACGACGCCGTTGCCGCATTCACGGTTCTTGACGAGTGCCACCCGGCTTTCGTCGATCAGCGCGTCGTCCATGCCGTCGCGAACGCCTTTGACCGTGCCCTCGGCCGCCGCTACCACCGCGACGCCCTTTGCCGCCGAAGCGGACGACAGCACCCGGAAGTCGGTGCCCTTGTGGCCTTCGTAGGTGGCGGATCCGCAAGTGAAATCGACGGCTTGCGGGCCAGGGTCGGTGTCGACGTAGCTCTGGATGAAGCAGGTCTTGCCCGGCTCGCAGACGATCGGGAGCGAGAGCTGGGGGGCTGCGGGATCCGCAGCGAGACCGGATCCGATCGAGGCGGCGAACGCGCCGGCCAGGATCGGTACCAGCGCCGCGGTCCGAAGCCGCGAACGGCGACTTGCCCGTGCGGCGGCAAACGGGCTAGTACCGCCGCGCATCGCGCTTCGCACAAAACTCGGGATCGACGACATCATGACCACCTTCAGTCTGCTCCTGCTGCCCGGCGACGGCATCGGCATCGAAACCATGGCCGAGGTCGAGCGCATCATCGCCTTCTTCAATCAGCACAGCAACAAGGCCAAATTCGCCTGCGAGACCGATCTGGTCGGCGGGGCCGCCTACGACAAGCACGGGGTGGCGATCAGTGACGCCGCGATGGCCAAGGCGATGGCGTCCGATGCGGTGATTTTCGGCGCCGTCGGCGGTCCCAAGTGGGACAAGGTTCCCTACGCGGTTCGTCCCGAAGCGGGCCTTCTGCGACTGCGCAAGGATCTCGGCTTGTTCGCCAATCTGCGGCCCGCCATCTGCTATCCGGCCCTCGCCGATGCGTCGAGCCTCAAGCGCGAGCTGGTCGAAGGGCTCGACATCATGATCGTTCGCGAACTGACCGGCGGCGTCTACTTCGGCGAGCCGAAGGAAATCGTCACGCTGGAAAACGGCGAGAAGCGGGCTGTCGATACGCAGGTCTATTCCACGCACGAGATCGAGCGCATCGCAAGGATCGCCTTCGACCTGGCGCGCAAGCGCGGCAACAAGGTTCACTCCGCCGAGAAGCGCAACGTGATGAAAACCGGCGTTCTGTGGAACGAGGTCGTCACCCAAACCCACAAAGCCTATGCGCCCGATGTGAAGCTGGAGCACATCCTCGCCGACAACTGCGCCATGCAACTCGTCCGCCAGCCGAAGCAGTTCGACGTAATCGTCACCGACAACCTGTTCGGCGACGTGCTGTCCGACGAAGCGGCCATGGCGACCGGCTCGCTCGGCATGCTGCCGTCGGCGTCCCTCGGCGCCCCCGATGCCAAGACCGGCAAGCGCCGGGCGCTGTACGAGCCCGTGCACGGATCGGCGCCGGACATCGCCGGCAAGGGCCTCGCCAATCCGATCGCCACGCTGGCCTCCTTTGCGATGGCACTGCGCTATTCGTGCGATATGGGAAGCGAGGCCGACCTCGTCGACAAGGCCATCGCTCGCGTGCTCGACCAGGGGCTGCGGACGGGAGACATCATGCAGCCCGGCATGACCAAGGTCGGCACCGGAGAGATGGGACGGGCCATCGTCGAGGAGCTCAGCCGGCTGGCCGCCTAATCGCCACAACTCTTGCTCGCCCCGTGCTTTGAACCGAAAAACTCTGTGCGGTGCGGCCTTTGCGGCCTTTCGACAGGGCGGCAGCCCATGAGAAACTGACGGTGATTCGATTCGGTCCTCGTCAGGGACAAACAGGGGCGGCAGACCATTATGACCACGCAAAGCGAGCTGAGAACGGGGCTGCTTTCGGTCGCCAAGCGGTCGGTGGCGATCATGGGCGCCTGCACCAACGAGGAAAGCACCAAGCTCTACCTCGTTCTGCCGGTGCTGGGGCTGCTCGGGTACGATTACACAAACCCTTACGAGGTCTATCCCGAGCACGCGGCCGGTTTCGCATCCGATGACGTCCGCAAGGTCGATCTCACCATCCTGCGCGACGGCGAGCCGACGATCGCCATCGAGTGCAAGAAGGTCGGTGCCGACCTGACCGCCGACCGGGGCCAGCTCTGCGGCTACTTCAATGCCCTCGTCTCGGTCAAAGTCGGTGTCATCACCAACGGCATCCTGTTCGAATTTTTCGTCGACAGCGATGAGCCGAACATGATGGACGAAGATCCTTTCCTCACCCTCGACATGGAAACCATCGCGCGGGTCGGCGTGCCGCAGGACGTGCTCGATGCGCTTTTCATGCTGACCAAGGACCAGTTCGAAGGCGAGCTGATCGCCGAGACCGCGCACGTTCAGCTCATGAAGAAGCGGCTTCGCACCATCTTCGTAGACGAGGCCAAGAGCCCGTCGGAGGAGTTCTGCCGCATGGCGCTCGAAAAAGCGGGGTTGCGCAACGTCCGCAAGACTGCGATCGAGCGCTACTACGCACCGATGGTGAAGACGGCCTTCGAGGAATCCCTGGTGCTGCCGGTCGTGCAGCAGCTGCGCAGCGATCCCGCCGTGGCCAACAAAACCAATGCCCTGCCGCTGCATCAGATCGGGCAGCGCATATCGACGTCGGAGCGTGAGCTTGCGATCTTCAAGTACATCAAGCGGCGGCTGTCCTATCTGGTCGACGACGAGCATCACTTCGATGCCGTCGAAGAGCTGCGCTACCGGGACTATGTCGGCAAGCTGGTTGTCTACTTCGACCGCGAGCGCAAAGGCCGGCTGTTCGACTTCATCGAAGGTGCCGACGGCTACGACAAGTTCGTCTTCCCCGACCCCATCGGCGAGATCGTCACCAACACGCTGACCGACATCGATTCGGCCCTCAAGGTGACGTTCGTTTCCCGCGTCCGCGAACTGGGCGGCCACGGTGCGGCCCTGATGGCGCCGAAGCTCGCCCGCAGCGCTTAACCCAACCGTGCGGGAGGTTAGGGGTGGTCAGCAATCTCTCGACGATCGGCTTTGACTTCGCGGCCGACGAGGACTTCGTTGCCACCATGGTTCGCCTGGCTGGGGAAGCACGCCAACGCCTCTCCGTGCCTGGCGGCGACTACGCCATCTGGCGGTCGCGAACCGGCGCAGAAATCTGGTTTCAGCTCGCTCCGTCAGTTGCCGGGGGTGACATCGAGATCGTCGGCCTCACGCCGTTTTTCGAGGGCATGAGCGAGGTCGATCTCGGCATCACGGGCGTCGTCCACCGGGCGGAGGACACTCCGCTCGACGGCGCCTTCACGGCCTGGGTGGCCCCTGACGATGCCGGCGGCGGCAGCTACCCGATCGTGTTCGATGCGGTCGACTTCGGCGCCCATAGAGACGGGCCGCTGCCCGTGGTGCGTCGCGCCCGGCTGGTCGCATTCGCGCGCGACCTCATCGCATTTCCATCCGCACAATCCTACGCGGCGGGCGGCACCGGCGGCGAGATGTTTTCGCCCCGTTCGTTCGTCCCGGTCGGGCTGGCGGCAGGGGCTTTCGACGAGGGCGGCGAGCCGAGCCAGCCGTCGGCCGATGCCCGGCTGACCGGCGAGGTCATCGAGCACCGTCCGCTGATCAACGAGGTGACCGGCCGCAGTTTCCACTGGATGCTGGTGCGAAGTGCCGACGCGGTGTTCGATGTCGTCGCCGATCCGGAGATCATCGAAGGCCAGATCGTCGCCGGCGGGACGGTCGATGTCGGCTGCGCCATTTTCGGACGCTTGCTCGACGCCTGACTGGCCGATGATGGTTTCAAACGTTTGCGCCTTCGGTGCACGTCGAGGCCCCCGTGCTCAGCCAGCCGCGCGCCGACCAGTCGGGATTGCGGGGCGTGCGCGCCTCCTCCTCCGTCCGGGCCACGAAATAGAACTCGTAGCAGTTGTCCCCGCTGCGCATGACGCGGAAGCACCCCCCGGTCGGGTCGTCGTCGTAGATGGTGCAGAATGCGCCGTCGACGATCGACCAGCGGCCGCCAGTCTCGCGGCGCTCGTCGCGATAGGCCACGCGGCCAGAGGACTGGTAGGTTTCCGAGAAGGTGCTGCCGTTCTGGTAGTGGCCGTCGATCGATTGGCCGCCGAAGGTCGTGCGCAGCTCATCCTCATTCATCCACAGCGTTCCAGGCTTGGCGGCCATCGGGGCTATGGACAGCCAGAGGATGGCGAGGGTGGAAGAAATGCGGCGCATGGAGCGGGGTTCCGACTGGGTTGATTTGGACAAGTGGCTGAGGGCCGAGTGCGAGCAGACAAGCATCGGAATTGGGCGCACTTTCGGCCAAGCCGGCACGGAAGCCTTGAAACGGCAGGCAACCCCGCGTAAGTGATGCCCCGTTCCCGGGGTCGGAGTCGTGATAGGCGCCGTCGACTTTGGACTTGATAATCAAGGATCTGACTATGGGCTTCAAGGTCGCGGTCGTCGGCGCCACGGGCAACGTGGGCCGGGAGATCATCAACGTGCTGGTCGGACGCGAGTTTCCGGTCGACGAGCTTCATGCGCTCGCGTCGCGCCGCTCGATCGGCACCGAGGTCTCGTTCGGCGACACGACCGTGAAATGCCAGGATCTGGAGCGGTTCGACTTCTCGAAGGCCGATATCTGCCTGATGTCGGCTGGTTCTTCCGTGTCGAAGGAGTGGAGCCCGCGCATCGGCGCCAAGGGCTGCGTCGTGATCGATAACTCCTCCTGCTGGCGCTACGACCAGGACGTGCCGCTCGTCGTGCCCGAGGTCAACGCTGATGCGGTCAAAGGCTTTGCTAAGAAAAACATCATCGCCAATCCGAACTGCTCGACCGCCCAGATGGTCGTGGCGCTGAAGCCGCTGCACGACGCGGCGACGATCAAGCGGGTCGTCGTGTCGACCTATCAGTCCGTCTCCGGCGCCGGCAAGGAGGCCATGGACGAGCTGTGGCACCAGACCAAGGCGAAGTACGTGCCCGGGTCCGAGAGCGAGCCGAAGAAGTTTCCCAAGCAGATCGCCTTCAACTGCATTCCTCACATCGACGTCTTCATGGAGGACGGATACACGAAGGAGGAATGGAAAATGCTGGCTGAAACCAAGAAGATCCTCGATCCAAGGATCAAGGTGACGGCGACCTGCGTGCGCGTGCCGGTGTTCGTCGGCCATTCCGAATCGGTCAACATCGAGTTCGAGCGGCCGATCTCGGCGGACGAGGCGCGCGAAATCCTGCGCAAGAGTCCCGGCATCATGGTCGTCGACAAGCGCGAGCCGGGCGGCTACGTGACGCCCGTCGAGGCGGCTGGCGAATATGCAACCTACGTCAGCCGCATCCGTGAGGACGCGACCGTCGAGAATGGGCTCGCCATGTGGATCGTGTCCGACAACCTGCTCAAGGGCGCCGCACTCAACGCCGTACAGATCGCCGAGACGATGATCAATCGCAAGCTTCTGAAAGCCGCGTGACGATAGCGGTTCAGTCGCGGCTCGATGGAAGGTTGTGGTTGTATAGGGATCGGGCGCGCGACTGGCGTCGCCCGATTCGTATCGAGATCAGCCCTTCGAGATACGATCCGGCTGCATCCGGCTCAGCGCCTGTACGATGGTGTTGAGATCCTGCACAAAACGGTCCCGCTGCGGATTGGGAAGCGTCGCCAGTACCTTGTCATCGACCTTGCGGGCGACCGGATCGGCCGCCTTGAGCGTTCGCCAGCCCTCATCGGTCAGTTTGACGGCATAGGCGCGCGCATCTTCCTTGGTGCGGCGGCGCTGGAGCAGACCTTTTTTCAGCATTCGACGCACGATATCGGCGAGCGTGGACCGATCGATGCCGGTGCGCTCCACGAGGTGAGTCTGGCTCAGCCCTTCGTTCTGCGAGACGGTCACGAGGACGGCATACTGGCGGGGCGTCAGGTCACCGCCGCCCATCTCGAGCTGGAAGATCTCCCCGGCACACTGGCCGGCCCGGTGCAGAAGATGGATCGGCGAGGTATCCAGTCGTCTGCTGTTCGCGTCTTTCAGGGTGGTATCTCTGGCCATGATTTTTGATGCTTGTTGTCAGCCTGTGGAGGGTTGGCTCTGGACGCAGCCACGCCAGCTATATTCGCCTCGTTCGAGAAGGTTACGCTTAAAACAGAGAAAATACGGGTTTTTCGCCGGTCGTCCACTGAAAAAAGTGGTTGTGTGTAAGGATGCGTTACTAGAGGTCAGTACTTGGATACAGCTTCCGTTGCCAGCGGACAGTCCGTAGCGAGAATAGTTGCGCGCAGCTGATGCCGTTATTTCGCTTCTGTTTCGTAAGTCTTCATGAGAATGAATTGTGCAATAGCAAAGGCCATGGTCAGCGGCAGAAAGCCGAACGTTTTGAAGCTCACCCACGTCGTTTCGGAAAAATTCCGCCAGACCGCCTCATTAGCCACCGCCAGGAAGACGAAAAAAGCCGCCCAACGCCAGGTGAGTATCCGCCATCCCTCGTCGGAGTATTTCATTGCCTCCCCGAGGACGAGCTTGAGAAACAGTTTTCCTAGAAGCAGCCCGCCGGCGAGCGCACCGGCAAACATCAAGTAAAGGATCGTCGGCTTCATCTTGATGAATGTCGCATCCTGCAGCCAGACGGTCAGGGCGCCGAACACGCAGACGAGGACGGCGGTCACGATCGGCATCGTCGCCACGTGGCCCAGCAGAATCTTCGAGGCGACGAGGGAGGCGAGCGTGGTCGCCATCAGGACGCCGGTCGCGGTGATCAGATCGGCCTTCATGTAGGCGATGAAGAAAGCGATCAGTGGCCCAAGCTCGATCGCAAGCTTGATCAACTGGCGCCGGTCGAACTCCGGCTCGGCTCGAGGTTTGTTGCCGTCGTCTGTCATGGACGCCCTTTTTTCGGTCGTTGTCCCGGCTTCGGTTCCGATCGTGTCAGGCCGATTCAGCTCGCGCCTTGGCGCAGCCGGGCAGTCTGGATTTCGCTGTCGGGGATGTGATGCCGGCGCATCAGCCGCGTCAAGATCCAAGCATAGATGCCGCTCAGCGGCATGATGAAGGCGACCTTGAACAGAATCCAGATGTTCACCCCGTTGAGCTCCCGGCCCAGGATCACATAGGTTTTGCTGTCCTCGAAGGAAAGGCGCACGATCTCGTTCAGCACGGCGGTGATGACGAAGAACCAGGCGAAGCTGCGGGTGAAAATCCGCCAGCCCTCCTCGGTGTAGTGAAAGGTCTTGCCGAACACGTATTCGAAGAAGTTCTTGCGCATGACGAGGGCGCCCGCCGCGAAGCCGGCCGCAAGTGAGCTGCACACTACGAGATTGGTCTGCAGCCACACCGGATCGTGGACGACGACGTCGATCATTGTGAAAGTCAGCGTCAGGCCGAGCGTCACCCAGTCGAGGTCGGACAGGCGGCCGCGCGACACGACGATGGCCGCCGCCATGAAGGCGAACATGGTCATGACGCCCGCCTCCAGTCCGACGAGCCAGCTCACCAGCAGCATCGCCGTGATGGGGCCGAGCTCGTTCATGAGCTGGCGCGGATCGCGGTAGCTCCACAGGCCTCCAAACAAAAACCCGGCGAACAGCGCGTTGAAGATCGTGACCTTGATCTGAACCCACATCGGGTCCTTGGTCAGGATGGTCAGCGCGCCGAAGACGATGGTCACCGTCGAAGCGATCAGCGGAAATACCGGCGGGCGGCGGAACATGTAGAACATGGCGCCGATGGCGAGTGCCGTGGTGAACAGCAGCGCCCAGGTTCCTTTATTGATGTCTTTGGTGATCGCATTGACGACGAACATCGTCACCAGCGGCCCGAACTCGCTCAGGATATTGATCGCCTGCTCGGCATTGAATGGGAAAAATCGGCGGCGCCCGCTCATGTCGTGTTGCCTACCCCGGTTTCGTGGCGCTCTGGTGAATGCTGCATCTATTGGGCCGCGATGGCTTCGGCGAACTCGCTCGCCTTGAACGGCTGCAGGTCGTCGATCCCCTCGCCGACGCCCACCGCGTGCACCGGTATGCGGTGCTTTGCCGCGATGGCGACCAGGATGCCACCCCGGGCCGTGCCGTCGAGCTTGGTCATCACCAGGCCGGTGACGCCGGCCCGCTCGCGGAACACCTCGACCTGATTCATGGCGTTCTGACCAGTGGTGGCGTCGAGCACGAGCAGCACGTCGTGCGGCGCGCTTGCGTCGATTTTCTTCAGGACCCGGACGACTTTTTCCAGCTCCTCCATCAGCGCCTGCTTGTTCTGGAGCCGGCCGGCGGTGTCGACGAGCAGCACATCCGTTCCGTCGTCGTGCGCCTCCTTCAGCGCGTCGTAGGCGAGCCCCGAAGCGTCGGCCCCGACATCGCGGGCCACCACCCGTGTTCCCGTCCGCTCGCCCCAGATTTTCAGCTGATCGACGGCTGCGGCGCGGAAGGTATCGCCGGCTGCCAGCATCACCGAGCGGCCTTCGCGGCGGAACTGCGCCGCCAGCTTGCCGATGGTCGTCGTCTTGCCGGTGCCGTTGACCCCGACGACCAGGATCACGTGTGGGCGGCGGGCCGGATCGATACCCAAAGGCCGGGCGACGGGGGTGAGGACTTTCTCCACCTCGGCAGAGAGGATGGCACGCACGTCGTCGCCGGAAATCCCCTTTTCGAATCGGCCCTTCGAGATCGCTTCGATGATCCGATGCGCGGTCTCGACGCCGAGGTCCGACTGGATCAGCAGATCCTCGAGATCCTCGAGGGTTGCGCCGTCCAGCTTGCGTTTGGTGAAGAGCCCGGTGATGCCGTCCGAAAGCTTGGACGATGTCTTCGACAGACCGCTGCGCAGGCGTTGCAGCCAGCTTTTCGGGGTTTCGCTTGCGGCTGGCACCTCGGTCTGTGGATCCAGGGCGGGAGGTGACGATTCGGCGGTCACCTGTGGAGGGGAGTCCGGCGGCGTCGTGGCGGTGCCACCGCCGAACAGGCGGCCCATCAGTCCGCGCGGCTTCGGCCTGGACCCGGTCAAGCGGCGACCTCGCCTGTCAACTCTCCGAAGAGGCGGCGGCCGTCATGACCGGCGACTCGGACATGGGTCAAGGCGCCTTCGGCTGCGGCTCGTCCGACATCGATTTCGGCGAAATGCTGGGTACGGCCCACGCCGGACTGCTCGACCAGCACGGAGACATGGTGACCGCGCTGGGTGTCGAGGAAGCGGCCAAGGGCGACTTCGCCTCGGGAGCGGAGTCGCGCGGCACGCTCCTTGATGATCGGCTTGGCCACCTGTGGCATGCGCGCCGCCGGCGTACCTTTGCGCGGCGAATAGGGGAAGACGTGCAGGTAGGTGAGGCCGCAGGCTTCGACGATCCGCTCGGTATTTGCGAACATGTCGTCGGTCTCGGTCGGAAAGCCGACGATGAGGTCGGCGCCGAAGACGATATCCGGTCGCAACCGCCGCGCCCGCTCGCAGAACGTGATCGCGTCGGCGACGGTGTGACGGCGCTTCATGCGCTTCAGGATCATGTCGTCGCCCGACTGCATGGAGAGGTGCAGATGCGGCATCAGGCGCGTCTCGTCGGCCAGCGCGGCCATCAGCGTCTCGTCGGCCTCGACCTGATCGATCGAGGAGAGGCGGAGGCGCTGCAGTTCCGGCACCAGCTTCAGGATGCTCGCGACCAGTCTGCCGAGAGAAGCGGAGCCCGGCAGATCGCGTCCGTAGGCCGTCATGTCGACGCCGGTGAGCACGATCTCCTTGTAACCGCGCTCGACGAGGCGGCGGACCTCGGCCACGACCTCTCCGGCCGGGACGGAGCGCGACGGGCCGCGGCCGAACGGGATGATGCAGAATGTGCAGCGATGGTCGCAGCCGTTCTGCACCTGGACGTAGGCGCGGGCGCGCGAGCCGAAACCATCGATCATATGGCCAGCGGTTTCCCGCACGCTCATGATGTCGTTGACCTGAACTCGTTCACAATCGTCAACGGCGAGACCCCAGAACGTTTCCGCCTGCATCTTTTCCGCATTGCCGATCACATGATCGACCTCGGGCATGTCGGCAAAGCGCTCCGGCTCGATCTGGGCCGCGCAGCCGGTGACGATGATGCGGGCCTTCGGCTGCTCGCGGCGGACACGCCGGATGGTCTGTGCCGCCTGCCGCACGGCTTCGGCTGTCACCGCGCAGGTGTTGACGATCACCGCGTCCGAGAGACCGGCGTCGGCCGCGTGACGGCGCATGACCTCGCTCTCGTAAGCGTTGAGCCGGCAGCCGAGCGTGATGATCGTGGGGTCGGACATGAGGACGGATACGAACTCTGGCTTGCTCGCGGAATGGAGGGACGGTGCGGGCGTATGGCCCTGGGTGATAGCCAACCTGGAGCCCGGCGGCTAGGCCGTGTACCTAAACGGTTTGGCTCATAGATGGACCATCCGAATTAGGATCACGGTCTAAGCCACCGAACGGGCGGTGGAGCCGCCCAGCGTGGCGAGATCGATGTCGCCGTCATATTCGAGCTCCGCCGGCCCCGTCATTAGGATGCGGTCGCCCGCGGTCCATTCGATGACCAGCGGCCCGCCGGGCAGCTCGACCGTCACTTTCCGGTCGGTGAGCTTTTTGCGGGCCGCCGAGACGGCCGCCGCACAGGCAGCTGTGCCGCAGGCCCGCGTCAGCCCGGCGCCGCGTTCCCAGGTGCGCAACCGCAGCCGGGTGCGCGAGAGGACCGCGGCCAGACTGATATTGGCCCGTTCGGGGAAGATGGGGTGGTTTTCCAGCAGCGGCCCGAAGCGGCCGAGGTCGTAGCGGGCCACGTCGTCGACCCAGAAGATCGCGTGCGGGTTGCCGACGTTGACCACCGAGGGCGAATGAAGGACGGGAGCGTCGATGGGGCCGATCTGCAACTCGATGGCTCGGGTGTCGCGGAACTCTTCCTTGAGCGGAATATCCTGCCAGCCGAATTTCGGCTGTCCCATGTCGACGGTAATGCTGCCCGTGTCCTTCACGGTGACATCGAGCACGCCGGCCGCTGTTTCGAACCTCAACGCTTTCGATCCGGTTCGCTGGGATTCGAGCAGGGCGATGCAGCGGGTGCCGTTCCCGCAGGCGGAAGACTGCGAGCCGTCGGTGTTGTAGATACGGACGTAGGCGGCGGTCGCCGGCGTCCTCGGATCGTGCAGCGCCATCAATTGATCGAAGCGGGTGCGGGGGTCGTAAGCGACGGCAGCCGCCTGGGCAGAATCGAGGACCTCCCGGCGTCCGCGCAAGTCGATGACAACGATCTCGTTACCGAGTCCGTTCATCTTGCAAAAGCGCAGCTTGGTTCCGGCCGTCATGCAACCATATATGGCGGTTCGAGCGTTGAACACAATCGAGCCAGGGGGATCCTGGGGTGATCCAGGGCGGGCCGGGATCGAGTGGAAGCCGAGTAGAGGGACAGAATAATGCCGTTACGCCGAGAGTCTCTGGTTGTGGCTGCCGTTGTCGCAGGTGTGGCGGCCTACTTGGTCCAGGCGCGGGCGGGAGAGGGCGAAACCAACGCTCCGTCTCCATCAAAAGCCAGCCGGATCAAGGTCGAGACGTTGGCGCACGGCCTTCAGAACCCCTGGGCGTTGCAGTTTCTGCCCGATGGTCGCCAGCTCGTCACCGAGCGGCCGGGCCGGATGCGGCTGATCGCAGGCGATGGAACGCTTTCCGAGCCGGTCGCCGGGAGTCCGCCTGTGGTTGCTCGCGGACAGGGTGGTCTGCTCGACGTGGCGCTGGCCCCCGACTTCGCGTCATCCGGAACGATCTACTTCAGTTATGCCGAGCCGCGGGACGGCGACAAGAACGGCACGACGCTCGCCCGCGCCAAGCTGGTGCTGGATGGCACCGGTGGGCGCCTCGAAGGCGTGAGCGTCCTCTTCCGCCAGCAGCCGGCCATCGCCAGCCACCTGCATTTCGGCTCGCGTATCGTCTTCAATCCCGACGGGACACTGTTTCTGACGACGGGCGATCGCGGCAATATGCGTGACCAAGCGCAGAACCCTGCCGGCCACCTCGGCAAGATGATTCGTCTCAATCTCGATGGCAGCGTGCCCGCCGACAATCCCAAGCTGCCCGGCTGGGCGCCGGAAGTGTGGTCCATCGGGCACCGGAATTCCCAGGGGGCCGCCCTCGATCCGAAAACCGGCCGGCTGTGGACCATCGAGCATGGCGCTCGCGGCGGTGATGAGCTGAACCATCCGGAAGCCGGCAAGAACTACGGCTGGCCCGTGATCACCTACGGGCGCGACTACACTTTTCTGCCGATCGGCGAGGGGACGGCGAAAGAGGGTATGGAGCAGCCGGTCTACTACTGGGACCCTTCGATTGCGGTATCCGGCCTCGCCTTCTACACCGGCGACCTGTTCCCGGAGTGGAAGGGCAACATTTTCGTAGGCGGGCTGGGTGGCGAGCATCTCGCCCGGCTCGTCATCGAGAACGGCAGGGTGGCTGCGCACGAAAAGCTGCTGGCGGATGTCGGCGAGCGCATCCGCGACGTGCGATCAGGCCCGGACGGGGCCCTATGGCTGCTGACCGACGATGCTCGCGATGGCAAGCTGCTGCGCATCACGCCGGGACGCTGAGCCGGGAGAAATCAGCGCCGGCCGCTGCCGATGCCGCCTGGCGGACCCTGGCCGGCGGGCGAGGCGCCGGCGGCGGAGCCGGTATCTTTGGATTTAACATTGGAATAAACTGTCGCCTTCTCGTCATAGCCGATCTGGCAATCGCCGTTGCGGTCGAGCATCTTGAAGGCGGGGTTCGGCTTGGCCGCGATCTCCTCCGCCGTCACCTTCCCGTCGCCGCTGCTGTCGAAGAACGCGAGATCGGCCGTTTCGAACAGGCGGTCCGACCGCGAGAGCTGCGACCACTCGGTCGCATTCAATGCCCCGTCGCCGTCGCCGTCGGCGTTCCGCAACTCGCCGCCTGCATACTGCTTCCACTCGTCGCACGTGATGGTGCCGTTCTTGTCGAGATCCCACGTCTGCGAAGCACTGAGGAAGGTCACGTCGAGGCTCGAGGCCGACTTGAAGGGCGACGTCGACGAGCAGCCGGCCAGGACGAGTGCCGGCAGTGCAGCGATCACCAGCGCCGGGCCGGCCCATCCGGGTCCAGACTGGGTTCTGTCGTGTCGCCGGTTGGGGCTGGGCATGGGGTGGCAAGCCTCGCGGTCATCGTCAATCGTCACGGGTGTCGGCCCGTCAGTCAGCTCGGTTATCAGCTCTGGCGCCCGACTTGGCACGGAATTATGGAGCCTGGAACCAGCGGGGCGGGAATCACCCACAGGCTGGTGTATTATTGACTTCTCCGGCCCCATCGGCCATGAACAGCGCCAATCCAGACGGCCCGTGATCGCGAGCCGCCAACCTGCCCATGGACCGTGTCCGAGAGGACCATTCGGGAGGCAGGAGGTCAACATCCGACGGCGCGGGGCGCTCTCGGGTGTTTTCGTGTTTTTTGCAATCGGCAACGGGTCGGGCGGCAACACGTCGGCCGGCGAGATGGGGTCGGCCCCGGAGCTACCAAGGCAAGCGCATGTTCCAGTCGCTCTCAGACCGCCTGTCCGGCGTTCTCGACAAGCTCACCCGACGCGGGGCGCTGACCGACAGCGACGTGGCCGAAGCCATGCGCGAGGTGCGCCGCGCGCTGCTCGAGGCCGACGTGGCGCTCGACGTCGTCAAGGATTTCATCGAGGCGGTCAAAGCCAAGGCGGTCGGTCAGATCGTCGTCAAATCGGTCACGCCCGGTCAGATGGTCGTCAAGATCGTCAATGATGAACTCGTTCGCGTGCTCGGGTCGGAAGCCGAGCCGATCGACCTCAATGCCGCGCCCCCCGTCGCGATCCTGATGGTCGGTCTGCAGGGCTCGGGCAAGACGACGACGACGGCCAAGATCGCCTACCGTCTCAAAACGCGCGACCGCAAGAAAGTGCTGATGGCGTCGCTCGACACGCGGCGCCCGGCCGCGCAGGAGCAGCTCCGCGTGC
Source organism: Hyphomicrobium sp. (assembly GCA_052388455.1). Lineage (GTDB taxonomy): Bacteria > Pseudomonadota > Alphaproteobacteria > Rhizobiales > Hyphomicrobiaceae > CAZSNH01. The sequence goes on along the minus strand of JBQTIA010000007.1, from coordinate 145,680 downwards.
TCGGCCAGCAGACCGAGGTCGAAACGCTTCCCGTGATCGCCGGCCAGACGCCGCTGCAGATCGGCCGTCGCGCGCTCGATGCGGCACGACTCGGCGGCTACGACGTGGTGCTGCTCGATACCGCCGGCCGCATTTCCATCGACGAGGAGCTGATGGCCGAGGTGGCCGAGGTGAAGGCCGCCACCGAACCGCACGAAATCCTGCTCGTCGTCGACAGCCTCACGGGCCAGGACGCGGTCAACACCGCCAAGTCTTTCGACGGCCGGCTCGGAATTACCGGCACGGTGCTGACGCGCGCCGACGGCGACGGACGCGGCGGCGCCGCCCTCTCCATGCGCGCCGTCACCGGCAAGCCGATCAAGCTGATCGGAACGGGCGAGAAGTGGGACGCGCTCGAGGACTTCGACCCCAAGCGCATCGCCGGCCGCATTCTCGGCATGGGCGACATCGTCGGGCTGGTCGAAAAGGCCGCGCAGTCGATCGATCTCGAAAAAGCCAAGTCCATCGCCGAGAAGATGCGCAAGGGCGACTTCGACCTCGACGATCTCGCCGAGCAGCTGAAGCAGATGGAACGCATCGGCGGCATGTCCGGCGTGCTCGGGATGCTGCCCGGCGTCGGCAAGCTCAAGGGTCAGATCAACGAGGCCGGACTCAACAAAGACGTTAAGCGCCAGCGGGCGATCATCTCATCGATGACGCTGAAAGAGCGCCGCGCGCCGAAGGTGCTCGATGCCAGGCGCAAGCGGCGCATAGCGGCCGGGTCCGGCACCCGCGTCGAGGACATCAACAAGCTTCTCAAGATGCACCGCCAGATGGCCGACATGATGAAATCCATGGGCAAGGGCCGCGGCGGGCTCGCGCGCATGTTCGGCATGGGCGGCGGCGGGGCGGCACCGAGCGAAGCCGAGATGGCCGAGATGCAGAAGGAGCTGGCGGCGCTCGATCCCAAGGCGCTCGAACAGTTGCCGGCCGAGCTCAAGGACGCGCTGCCCAAAGGACTGCCCGGCGGATTGGGCGGCGGGCTCGCGAGGGGCCTGCCCAAAGGACTTCCAGGTCTCGGCGGCGGTCCGCTGCCGGGGCTGGGTGGACAGTTGCCCCGGTTCCCCTTCGGCGGGCCGGGCAAGAAGAAGTGAGATCGAGGATCAGGCCGGTCAGTAGCGGCAAATGCCGTTCGAGCCGGCCAACGAAACCAAGCGAAGAAAGGAACGAAACGAAATGTCAGTGAAAATCCGCCTCTCCCGCGGCGGCGCCAAGAAGCGGCCGTACTATTACATTGTCGTCGCTACCGGCCAGTCGCCGCGCGACGGCCGATACATCGAGCAGATCGGCACCTTCGATCCGATGCTGAAGAAGGACGATGCCAACCGCGTGAAGCTCGATCTCGACCGCGCCAAGCACTGGCTCAAGGTCGGAGCGCAGCCGACCGACCGCGTGGCCCGCTTCCTCGATGCCAGCGGCCTGATGAAGCGCACGCCGACCAAGAGCGTCGCCAAGGCCCTGCCGAAGAAGAAGGCCCAGGAGCGCGCCGCCGCCGCCGCCGAGAAGGCCGCCAAGGCCGCCGAAGGCGCTGCGGGCTGATCGCCTGCGGATTCGAGCCAGCATTCAAAGGGGGGCCACGCGGCCCCCCATTTCTCTGGCGCGTCTCAGCACCTGTGGCGCCATCGATACGATGCGGCGTCAAACATCCGTGCTCTGCGCCGCTATCCTTTGACACGAAACGCACTCTGCTACGTTGCGCCGACCAGAACGGAGTCGGAGATGGCGAGGGTGCCGATAAAGGTCTTGCTGGCCGCAATGACCACTGTCGCGATGTCCTTCGTCCCGGCGCAGGGGGCAGATTCGCGCCCCGTGCTCACCATCGTGCTCGGCGGGGATACGGGGCTCGGCGGCAGCAATCAGCCGGTTCGCGCCGACGGCGCCTTGCGGCACGGCGAAATGCGGTCCTGGCCCGAGCTGACGAAAGGCATCGCGCCGCTCATCGACGGCGACTTGAACTTCGCCAACCTGGAAACCGTCGTCACCGACCGCAACGATCTCAGAGCCAATCCCAAAGCCTTCAACTTCCGCTCGCACCCCGACGGCGTGCGCCATCTGGTCGACGCGGGTTTCAACGTCTTCTCGACCGCCAACAATCATGCGTCAGACTACGGCGAAACCGGATTGCGCGAGACGCTGCGCCATCTCGAAGGCTTCAAGGCGAACGGGCTCAGGGCGTGGCCCGGGATCGGCACCGGACGAGAGCAAGCCTCGCGGCCTTCGGATATTTCCGTCAAAGGCTATCGCGTCCGGCTGTCGGCGATCGGCATTGGCGGCCATGGGGTGGCCGGCGACGATCGCACGGGCATGCTGGCCTACAACAATCCCGATGATTTCCGCGAAACCGTGACCCGGCTGGCGGGTGCGGACGGGGATGTGCGCATCCTCTCCGTGCACTACGGCAGCGAGTTGCAGGTTCGACCGGACCAGAGCGACGAACGCAAGCTGCGCGACGAGGCGGCGAAAGCGGCCGGCATCGACATCGTGGTCGGGCATCATGCGCACGTTCCCGCTGGCGTGCAGGTGATCGGCGGCAAGGTGATTTTCTATGGGCTCGGCAACATGCTGCATCCGGGAATGCAGGACATGGGGCGGTTCAACGCCTGCCGCGACTATGGCCTGATGGCGCGCGTCCACGTCGCCCGCGATGATAGCGGCCGTGCCGCCGTGCGGGCCATCGAAGCGATCCCTCTGACGGACATGCACCGGTCGCCGAGCCCACTCCAGGGCGAGGCCGGGCGCACCCGCATCGATGTCATCAATCACCTCGCGTCGGGTCTCGACGACGCCGGGGCGGGTGCAACCGGCGTGCGCTTCACGGGCCGTTTCGACGGTACCGGGCTGCACTGCCTGCCGGGTGCGGAAGACCTGCCCGGACGCATCGGCTTCCTGTGCCGGGATTGGCAGCCGCCACCCGAGCCGCCCGCAACCGTGGCCCGCCGTCTCGCGAGCGCCTGTGGCACTCCGGTGTTCGTGGCCCGTCGCAGCAGCGCAGGGTCCGTCGCCGAGGCCGGTGCGCCGCCAGCGGCCCCACGCCGGAAGAAGGTGGCCGGTTCGTCGAGCGGCTCTTTCTGGAACATCTTCGGGGCCTGGTGATGCGAGGGACGGCCTGCTGTATCTTGCCCCGGCGTTCGACCCTCAGTAGATAATCGCCCAGTTGAGATCGTTCCGGATCAAAAATGGTTCTCGTCCTCGAAACCGCTGCCACGCCCGCGCGCTCCGAACTTTCCCCCGCCAAGCCGTCGCTGGCCGGACTCGGGCGGGAGAAGCTGCGCGCGGCGCTGGCCGAGGCCGGCGTGCCGGAGAAGCAGCTTCGCATGCGCGTCGGGCAGCTCTGGCGCTGGCTCTATATTGCGGGCGCAACGTCGTTCGATGAGATGACCGATGTTTCGCGTGAGCTGCGCGGCGTTCTCTCGGCCCGCTTCACGCTCGATCGGCCGGAGATCGTCGCGGAGCAGATTTCCATCGACGGCACGCGCAAATGGCTGCTGCGGCTGCCGCGCCGGGGCCACGAGACGAAAGCCCCCGAGATCGAGACCGTCTACATCCCGGAGGAGGATCGCGGCACGCTGTGCATCTCCAGTCAGGTCGGCTGCACGCTGACATGTTCGTTCTGCCACACCGGCACGCAGCGCCTCGTGCGCAATCTCGAAGCGAGCGAGATCGTCGGCCAGATCATGCTGGCGCGTGATCGTCTCGGCGACTGGCCGGGAACCGCCATCGCCGGCAACGCCCGCAAGCGCGAGCGCGATGACGACGGCGCCATGCTGCCGGCCTCCGATCGCAAGATCACCAACATCGTGCTCATGGGCATGGGCGAGCCGCTCTACAATTTCGACAACGTCAAAGAGGCGATGGAAACGACGTCGGACGGCGAAGGCATTTCGCTTTCCAAGCGCCGCATCACGCTGTCGACGTCGGGCGTCGTGCCGGAGATCACGCGCTGGGGCGAGGAGAGCGGCACCATGCTCGCCATCTCGCTGCACGCGGTCCGCGACGCGCTCAGGGACGAGCTGGTCCCGATCAACAGGAAGTATCCGATCGCCGAGCTGATCGAGGCCTGCCGTACCTATCCCGGCGCCACCAACGCCAAGCGCATCACCTTTGAATACGTCATGCTGAAGGGGGTCAACGACAGCCTCGCCGACGCCAAGGCACTGGTGAAGCTGCTCGGCGGCGTCCATGCCAAGATCAATCTCATTCCCTTCAATCCCTGGCCCGGAACGCAATACGAGTGCTCGGACTGGGAGACCATAGAGCGCTTCGCCGATGTGGTGAACAAGGCCGGATATGCGAGCCCCGTGCGAACGCCGCGCGGGCGCGACATCCTCGCGGCCTGCGGCCAGTTGAAGTCGGAAAGCACGCGGCTCAAAGCCAGCGAGCGCACGTCCGTTGATTCCGACGTCGAAGCCGGTGCGTGAGGATCGCTCCATGTTCTGGCGCACGCTCGGCCGGCTGATCCTCATCCCAATCGCGCTGATCATCGCCGCGGTCACCGCGCTCGGCGTGGCGCTGACGCTCGGTCTCGAGAAGGTCACGCACGCCATGCACGGCACGAGAGAGGGCCTCGACACCATCGAGGCTTACACCAATCTCGCCTTTCAGAGCTGGGACCTGCTGGCCGGGCTGTCGATCCTGCCGATGCTGGCGGTCGTGATCATCGGCGAGGTCGCGCGCATTCGTTCCTGGCTTTACTACATGATTGGCGGCGGCGTCTCTCTCGCCGTGCTTCCCCTGCTGGCGCGCATCGGACAGAGCGGAGTGGAAGCGGCGGCGACGGCGCCTCCCGCCACGCTGTGGCAGGTGCTGGCCACCGCGGGGTTCGTCGGCGGTCTCGTCTACTGGCTGATCGCCGGCCGCACGGCGTGATCCAACACCTCTGATCAGCTCAACGCCCCACGCCTGTCTGCACCATGGAAGCGCCGGAACGTCTCCGAGGGCAGCTCGCCGAACATGGCGCGATAGTCGTGCGCGAAGCGGCCGAAGTGCCAGAAGCCCCAGTGCGCCGCCGCTTCGGTGACGGAATTCGACGTTTTGATCAGGCGCCGCGCGCCGTCGAGACGCACGGCGCGAAGAAACGTCGCCGGCCCGATGCCGAGCACGTCCTGGAAGCAGTATTGCAAAGTACGGCGCGATACGCCCGACGCCCGGCAGAGCTCCGCGACCGTCAGCGGAGAATCGGGAGATTGCAGGATCATCTCGCGCGCCGCGGCGACGATCTGCCAGCGCCGGCTGGGGGCCATCTGCAGCGCGTCGTCCGCTCGTTCGTCGATCAGGGCCGCCGCGAGGTTGGACGCGAGCGTGCGCTTCAGCGCCAGCGCGGTGGCGGGATCGTCGACCAGATGCGGCGTGGTTCGGAGCTGGTGGAAAATTCCGGTCAGCAGATCGCGCAAGACGACGACGTGGCCGGCGCTGGCTCTTCGAAGATGAGGCCGGGTCAGGCTCGGTCGCAACGCCTCGATCTCGTCTCCGGACAGCGCTTCGGCGAGGTCTTCGTCGGCAAGCGCCACCACGCCCATCACGAGGCCGTCGGGCGTGTGATACTCGAACCCTCCGCGACCGGAAAACACGTGCAGGCCCGGACCGCCGCAGGCTGCACCGCAAAAGGTTGCCGGCCCTCTCATGTCGATCGGCAGCCCGACGGCGCAGATGCCGCTCGGCAGTTCGCCGGTCTGATACAGCGCGCTCCCTGTTTCCTCGACGAAGAGGTGCACGCCGGCGAAGCGTGCTTCCGCGATCGATCCCGAGAAGCGCCCCGAGGAGAGCTGCGCATAGCTCTGGTTCCAGCCGCGAAGCAGCGCAGCCTGATCGTCGATGTCCGAAGTTTTTTCGAAAGCGATATGCGCGGCCGAGGTGGGCCCTTGGTCCAGTCGTTCGTGTCGCATCACGTCACCCGACATCGACATCTGTCGTGCCCCTTCCCCGAGGCTGGAGCGGCATTGTGGGCCCTCCGATGAGGAATGCAATGGCAATTTCCCTCCTTGCCCACAAACTGAGCGGCTGGCCTGTGCAGTGCAAAAACATTGATCGGTATGCCGAGCCTCATGCTGCGCTGCCGATAGCGGATAGCTGCGCCGAGCGACGCCGACTAGCGTTATGAAGCCTCGCAATCCGAGCCGGTCGCTAGCAGTCGATGCGAATGCGACGGGGGCAGAGTGGCGAGGAGGCGGACGCGAGGATACTCCGTCGAACGGGCAAACGAGGACATCCGATGGAAACAACTGTCAAAGGCGTGACTTACGAAAAAGTCGATGACGCCTATTTCAAAGCGCGCAGCATGAAGCGCTACGCAGGCGTGTGGTCGCTGTGGGCCTTGGGTGTCGGCGCCGTGATCTCCGGCCACTTCTCGGGCTGGAACCTCGGCCTCGCATCGGGGGGTTGGGGCGGCATGCTGGTGGCGACGATCCTGATCGCCATCATGTATCTCGGCCTGACGTTCAGCCTCGCCGAAATGAGTCCGGCCATGCCGCATACGGGCGGCGCCTATTCCTTTGCGCGCACGGCTTTCGGGCCCTGGGGCGGGTTCATCACGGGCCTCGCCGAAAACGTCGAATACGTGATGACCGCCGCGGTCATCGTGTTTTTCATCGGAAGCTACGTGGCGGCCATCGTCGGGGCGCCGGTGGAATGGCAGCCGCTGTTCTGGGTGGCGGGTTACGTGCTGTTCGTCGGCCTCAACATTCTCGGTGTCGAGCAGTCATTCAAATTCTCGCTCATCGTGACCATGCTGGCGCTGATCTGTCTGGTCGTTTTCTATGTCAGCGCGATCGGGCATATCGACTTCAATCGCTGGGCGCTGAACATCGCTCCCGACGGCACCGAGCTGCCGAACGGTGGCGGAGAGCTGTTCCCGCTCGGATATTACGGCATCCTCGCCGCACTGCCGTTCGCGGTCTGGCTGTTTCTCGCCATCGAGCAGTTGCCGCTGGCGGCGGAAGAATCCGTCGATCCCAAGCGCGACATGCCGAAGGGCATCATGCTCGGCATGTTCACGCTCATCGCCTCGGCCTTCGCAGTGCTCTACCTCAATCCGTCGGTGGCCGGCGTCGGTGCCCACAAGCTCGGAACCTCGGGTGAGCCGCTGCTCGACGGCTTCCGCGCGATCTACGGCACCGAGCTGGCAAACCTTCTGGCGGCGGTGGCGGTCATCGGACTGGTGGCCAGCTTCCACGCCATCATCTTCGCCTTCGGCCGGCAGATTTATTCGGTGAGCCGCGCGGGCTACTTCCCGAGCAGCCTTTCAATCACCCACGGCACCCGCAAGACCCCGCACATCGCTATGATCGTCGGCTCCATCATCGGCCTCGCGGTGATGCTGGCCGTCTGGTTCAGCCAGGGGGCCGAGCAGGGCGCCAAGGTGATCGGCGGCACGCTGCTCAACATGGCGGTTTTCGGTGCCATGTTCTCCTACGTGATGCAGGGGTTGTCCTACATCCAGCTCAAGAAGAAGTTCCCCGACATCGACCGGCCCTACAAGAGCCCGCTCGGCGTCGTCGGAGCCGCGTTGACGGTGATCATCGCCCTGGTGACGATCTATATGCAGCTGCAGGATCCGGTCTACATACAGGGCGTGCTCTGGGTGGCGGCCTGGTTCGCGGTCGGCATCCTCTATTTCGGACTGATCGGCCGCAACAGGCTGATCCTGTCACCGGAAGAGGAGTTCGCCATGTCGAAGGGCAAGACGGCCTACAAGTCCTACTGAGACCGGCGGCCGGGGGCGCGATCGAGCAGTTGCCCCCGGCCGGACCGTTGCTGCCACCTTCGCCTGATGCTCAGATTCTGGATCGAACGTGAGGCGGCCTTCGGCTCGGAGTACTCTGCCATGTCGGGATATGCGAGCACTGTCGGTGGTCAGCGCTACACCTTCGGCGACCTGAGAGAGCTGCTGGCCAAGGCGACGCCGGCGCGCTCGGGCGACTATCTGGCGGGCATCGCCGCCGCCGACGACGAGGAGCGCGTAGCGGCCCAGATGGCGCTGGCCGACCTGCCGCTGGCGACGTTTCTCCTCGAGCACGTCGTTCCTTACGAGAGCGACGAGGTCACCCGCCTCATTATCGACAGCCACGCTGTGAAAGCCTTCCAGCCGGTGGCACACCTGACCGTCGGCGGATTTCGCGACTGGCTCCTTTCGGACCTCGCGACCGAGCGGACACTGGCCGCGCTGGCGCCGGGATTGATGCCGGAAATGGTGGCCGCCGTATCGAAAATCTGCCGCGTGCAGGATCTGGTACTGGTTGCGCAGAAATGTCGTGTCGTCACCCGATTCCGCAATACGATCGGGCTGCAGGGGCGGCTGTCGACGCGCCTGCAGCCCAATCATCCGACCGACGATCCGACCGGGATAGCCGCCAGCATCGTCGATGGACTGATGTACGGCAACGGCGACGCGGTCATCGGCATCAATCCGGCGACCGACAGCATCGCCGCCGTCACGGCGCTGCTCGAGATGCTGGACGGCATCATCGCCCGCTACGACATCCCGACCCAATCGTGCGTGCTGACTCACGTGACGACCAGCATCGAGGCGATCAACCGCGGCGCCCCCGTCGATCTTGTGTTCCAGTCGATCGCCGGCACCGAGGCGGCCAACAGAAGCTTCGGCATCTCGCTGGCGATGCTCAAGGAAGGCTACGAGGCGGGGATCGGGTGCAAGCGCGGCACGGTCGGCGACAACGTGATGTATTTCGAAACCGGCCAGGGCAGCGCGCTCTCGGCCAACGCCCACCACGGCGTCGATCAGCAGACGCTGGAGGCCCGCGCCTACGCGGTGGCGCGCACCTTCCGCCCGCTGCTCGTCAATACCGTCGTCGGGTTCATCGGTCCCGAATATCTCTACGACGGCAAGCAGATCATCCGCGCCGGGCTCGAGGATCACTTCTGCGGCAAGCTGCTCGGCGTGCCGATGGGTTGTGACATCTGCTACACCAATCATGCCGAGGCCGATCAGAACGACATGGATGTGCTGCTGACGCTGCTCGGCGTCGCCGGCATCACCTTCATCATGGGCATTCCCGGCTCCGACGACGTGATGCTGAACTACCAGACGACTTCGTTTCACGACGCTCTTTACGCGCGCAAGGTGCTGGGACTGCGGCCGGCACCCGAGTTCGAAAACTGGCTCAAAGAGTCCGGTATTGTCGGCAGCGGCGAGCCCGGCCGGCTGACCGATACGATTGCGCCGGTATTTCAGCGTGCCCTGACGCACGTGAATTGACGCGCGTGCATCAGGCCCAACGACCGAGGCGGCACATGAGCCACGACGGCCCTTCCGACCAGACCCCCGACGGCCGCTCGTCCGTCGTCGCCAACCCCTGGGGGCAGTTGCGCCGCTTCACGCCGGCCAGAATTGCGTTGGGCCGCTCGGGCACCAGCCTGCCGACGGCACCGCATCTGGACTTCCAGCTGGCCCATGCGCGGGCGCGCAAAGCGGTGCACCACGAGCTCGATGCCGGTGCCCTGCGAAAAACGCTGGAAGCGAAAGGTCACAGCGTTCTCGTGCTCGACAGCGCCGCCGAGACGCGGCCGATCTACCTCCAGCGGCCGGACATGGGCCGCCGTCTGGCTCATGTCTCACGTCTGGCGCTGGCCGCCCACGGCGCGCCGCCGATGACCTGCGACGTGGCGATCGTGATCGGGGACGGGCTCTCCGCGATGGCCATCGAGCAGAATGCCGTGCCGTTTCTCGATCACATTCAGCCGGTGATCGAGCGGGAGCGCTGGAGCCTGGCGCCGCTGATCGTCGTGCGTCAGGCGCGAGTGGCGATCGGGGACGAGATCGGAGAGATCCTCGGCGCCGGGCTTGTGGTGGTGCTGATCGGCGAGCGCCCAGGTCTCAGCTCGCCCGACAGCATGGGCATCTATATGACCTTGAATCCCCGGCGCGGGATGACGGACGAAACCCGCAACTGCATCTCCAATGTCCGTCGCGAGGGGCTGAGCTTCGAGGAGGCCGCGCACAAGCTGCACTATCTGATGGGCGAGGCCCGGCGGCGGCAGGTGTCCGGGGTGCTGCTCAAGGACGAGGCGGAGGGCCTGCCGCGGGCCGCTCTGCCCGGCGCGAGCAATTTCCTGCTGGCCAGCGACTGAAATTCAATCATTCTGTTCGTACCGGGTAAGTCGATGCGGCAGGAGCCGTGCGAGTGCGGCGGCCCCTGCTCGTGGCACCGCGCTTTATACCGGATGCAACCCCGCAGCTCTTAGCTGTGCAATACGCCCGGCGAAGCGCAGTCGCCGGGCATGGCATCCTCCGCACTCAGCTCTTGCGCGCCAGCGCGACGGCCCAGTGGAGATGGCCGTTTGCGATGAAGTCGCGCTCGGCCGCCCAGAGCCGCTCGAGAGTCTCCCTGTCGTGCGTGGCGTCGAAATTGCCCATGATGTCGTGCAGACCGGCCTGGAAGAGGCCGCCCGAGACCTTGACGACGTCGGCATCGGGGAAATGCAGCAGCAAACCGGCCATGATGTTGGCGGAATCGGCGGCCTCCGAGGGATCGACACGGATGACGTCGGCCTCGACCGGCCGCGGCATCTTGCGGGGGTAGTACCCCCTTTTGGGGGCGCGGCGCGCGAGAAGGCGCTCTGGGAGCGCCGCGCGGACCTCGTTCACGTCCGCCAGCAGCCGGTCCGAGTACTGGAAGCGGCTCGGCCCCACGTAGTCATCGAGATAGAGGACGCCGCCCCTGGCGAGGCAGCGCGCGCTCCAGCCGAGCGCCGCTTTCGTATCGGTCATGTGGTGAATAGCGTTGCGCCAGTACACGAGGTCGTATTGGCCGAGGGCCTCGACCGCGGCAAATGCATCGGCGCTCGAATATCGGACGCGGTTCTCGAGGCCCGCCCGCCGCGCGCGCTTCTCACCTTCGGCAATGCGCTCGGCCGCGAAGTCGAAGCAGTCGAAGCTCTGCACCAGACCGCTCTTCACAAGCTCGAGCTCGATCAGCCCCTTTCCGCACGCGACGCTGATGCCGCGTCTGAAGGGCAACGATCCCGCAAAGGTCTGCCTGAGCCGCGCCACGAGCCCGTCGCCCCAGGCCGCGCTGTCGATCCCGCCAACAAGCTGGTTGACTTTCGACGCCACCCACGGGTGCGTCATCCACCGAATCGGCCGCTCCTCTTTCACGCGCTGGTTCCAGTGGGCGCCGATGGCGTCCGCGGGATCGCGGGGGGGGGGAGCTTTCATTGATACTCTCGTGATGGGGTGCATTCAGCTCTTCTTGTTAACCGGCTGCCGCCGGCAAGTCACTTTTGAAGTCTGACGGGCAGCGACCGAGCAGGGTCTCGCGCCCGATGCCTTGGATCGGCTCACGTTCGTACGATCGCAGTCGCGTTCTGGTGCAGTGTTCGGGCTAGGGTCGTGGGTTGGGTCGTCGTCGCCGTCGATTTCCAGTTGGAATCCGGCGGACAACCGATACAGTTCGCGCGGTCGATGAACTGGGGCGGAAATATCCGATGCTCGCAGCCCTCGTCAGGGTCCTGTTCGGCTTCTTGGTGGCCTGTGTCGCCGGCGGGTTCGTGCAGGCCGTGTTCGCCATGGCCCCGGACGGCCTGCCGCCGGGACCGGCCATGGGAGAGCTGGTGCTTCTGACGGCCACGCACTTCGCCGTGTTCTCGGCCCCGTTCGCGCTGGTCGTTGCGGCGGTCGGCGAATGGCAGTCGATTCGGAACTGGGCCTATTACGCAGCCGGGGGTATCGCCGTCGCAATCGCTGGCTTCTTTGCCCAGTATTCGAGCGAAAGCGTCGGACCGACCATCCTCAACGACTATGCGGCGCGGGCGTTCCTGACGCCGGGCTTCGTCGGCGGGTTCGTCTACTGGATTTTGGCTGGACGGCAGGCCGGCGACGACACGGGGAGCGCACCGACCACCGGGACCAACGCTCAAGGCGGCACCAAGCGGTTCATGACCTGACTTTCGCTCTTGCAACGCAACATGGCCTGTGTTGCGGCACGGAATTTTATGCTATCCTTTGAGTCCGCAAGAAAATTCAACGCCGTTTAGCGTTTGTCGTCCAAAAAATGGATCATCGGTTCGGCTGCGCCAGTGGCCGGCTCAGCTAGGATTTCAGCCGCCATGCTCGACGTCTCTGCGCAATCTCGCCTCGCGAAGTGCACCTCGGATGCCATGTTCGGTTACATGGCTGCGACGACGGCGGCGTCCGTCGCCATGACCGAGCAGGTGCTGAGCTTCTGGGCGTCTGCTGCGCGGTCCATGACCGGTGAGCCGGCGACCCCGCCGCGCCGGTCCGCCGAGTGGCCCGCCTATCCCTGGGCGATGACCAGCGGGATGCAGAACCCCGCAATGGCCGCGTTCCCCGGATTTTCCTGGCCGATGACGCCGCCGGCGTCGGCCATGATGCAGCCGTTCGACCTCTGGCTTTCGTTTACGCCTTTCGGACGTTCGCCGATGGTGCTCGGCATGGCCTTCACGATGATGAATTTCGGCGTGCCGCGCAGCGTCGCCATGCCGGCGGCGGAAGCCAGTGCAGCCACGCTGAAGGCAGCGGAGATCGTCACGGCTCCCGCACGTCGCAACTATTCGGCCTATCGGAGCGAGGGCGGACACGCCTCGGCACAGATCGCCGAGTTCGGCCGGCTCGTCGCGCCGCTGATGCTGCTGCCGATGACCGGATCGTTCGCGCTGTGGCCCTGGCTCTCGACGCCGCGCGCTTTCGGATTTTAGCCGTTCACCTTCAATTGGGGGCCACCGCTTCGGAAGGACTGGCCGGGGCGGCCGGTTCCGCCGCCGGTTCGGCAGGAGCAGGTGCGGCGGCTGGGGCACCGTCCGCGGTCGGGGTTGTCGCCGGCGCCGCAGCAGGTGCGGCGGCGGCAGCCGGAGCAGGCTTGGGTTTCGGCTTGCTGGCGGTCGCGGCCTTCTTCTGGCAATGCGGTGTGGCCGGCGAGCCGTCCTTGTTGGTGGTCGCGGCCACCCACACGCAGCCGGGGGTTTCCCGGCAGCCGGCCTCATAAAGCGGTTCGCACGCACCGCCGGTGCCAGCCGCGGCAGTCGGCTTGCTGCTTCCTGCCGCCTTCTTCTGACATTGCCCAGGAACCGCAGTGCCGTCGGGCTTGGGTGTTCCAGCGGTCCAGCTGCAGGCCGCCGTCTCGACGCAGAGCGCCTCGAACATGGTGGCACAGTCGACCGGAGCGGGTTTCGGCTTGGCCGCGGGTTTGGCCGCCGGCTTGGCGGGCGGCTTTTCGGCAGCGGCGGCGGCCGGCGTTTTGCCGGACTTGGCGTCCGACGCGTTTGGCGAGTCGGCGGGTGCGGCGACCGGACCCGTCGGGACACCCTGCGGCTCGGCGGCGGGCGACGCTGCCGCTGGTGGGTCCTCGGCCGGGACTTGAGCCTGCGAGACAGCGGTTGCGCCAAGCATGGCCCAGACAGCCGCGGCGACCGCCAAAGAGGCGCGATGGTTCCTCACGGCGATGTACTCCCCTGGAATAAAAACCCCTGGGACACTACCACCCTCGATTTGGCCGCTACCATGGCATTCTGTTTAATATTTGTTCACAAGTGTCGTGCGTTTGGCGCGATCCATTTTCCAGCGAGTATGCCCGGCCTTCCCGCCCCACCCGACCGGCCTCAGGTTGCCGGCCGCCAGCTGCCGACTATAGTGCGCCGCGTCAAACAACCGGCGACCTTGGGGAACAGCGGGCATGGCCACCAAAGCAGGCACGAAAGAGGGCAAGGGCATCAAAAAGGTGGTGCTCGCCTATTCGGGCGGCCTCGACACGTCGATCATCCTCAAATGGCTGCAGGAGACTTATGACGCGGAGGTCGTGACGTTCACCGCCGACCTCGGCCAGGGCGAGGAGCTGGAACCGGCCCGCAAGAAGGCTCTCATGCTCGGCATCAAGGCCGAGAACATTTTTATCGAGGACCTGCGCGAGGAATTCGTCCGCGACTACGTGTTTCCGATGTTCCGCGCCAACGCTCTCTACGAGGGCGTGTATCTGCTCGGCACGTCGATCGCCCGGCCGCTCATCGCCAAGCAGCAGATCGAGATCGCGAGGCTGACGGGAGCCGATGCCGTCTGCCACGGTGCCACCGGCAAGGGTAACGATCAGGTTCGCTTCGAGCTGACCTATTATGCGCTGGAACCGGGGATCAAGATCGTCGCGCCCTGGCGGGAGTGGGCGTTCAAGGGGCGCGAGGAGCTGCTGGAGTTCGCGCGCAAGAATCAGATTCCCGTCGCCAAGGACAAGGAGGGCGAAGCGCCGTTCTCAGTCGACGCCAACCTGCTGCACTTGTCCTCCGAGGGCAAGGTGCTGGAGGATCCGGCCAAGAAGGCGCCGGAAATCGTCTATCAGCGGACCATCTCGCCGATGGCCGCGCCCGACGCTGTTACGACGATCAGGATCGGATTTCTGAAGGGGGACGCCGTATCGCTCAACGGCAAGGCTTTGACACCGGCCGCCCTGCTGAAGGCGCTGAACGACCTCGGCCGCGACAACGGCATCGGTCGCATCGATCTGGTCGAGAACCGCTTCGTCGGGATGAAATCACGCGGTGTGTATGAAACGCCGGGCGGCACCATCCTCTTGGCCGCGCACCGCGCCATCGAAAGCCTGACGCTCGACCGCGGGGCCGCACACCTCAAGGACGAGTTCATGCCGCGCTATGCGGAGCTAATCTACTACGGTTTCTGGTTCTCGCCCGAGCGCGAGATGCTGCAGGCGATGATCGATAAATCGCAGGAGCATGTCGAAGGCGAGGTGACGCTCGAGCTTTACAAGGGCAACGTCATCGTCGTCGGGCGCGAAAGCCGCAAGTCGCTCTACTCCTCGACTCTCATGACCATCGAGGACGACAAGGGCGCCTACGATCAGAAGGACGCCGCCGGCTTCATCAAGCTCAACGCCTTGCGGCTGCGGACGCTGGGGGCGCGGGTGCGACGCAGCTAGGGCAGTTGGCATCGACTCAATTGGACGACGGCGTCGAAGGTCACCCCTCCGCCCAATCCGCCAGCCGGCCAAGGAAGGCTTGGCATTTCGCGAGTTCACTCCTTGCGATCCATTCGTTGGCGGTGTGGGCCTGGGCTATCGAGCCCGGTCCGCAGACGATGGCCGGAGCGCCGGCGTCCTGGAAGAGACCGGCTTCCGTGGCATAGGACACGGCGAACGTCTCATTGGCCTCGGCGAGCTTCAAGGCGAGAGCCAGCACCTCCGAGCCTGCGTGGGCCGCAAACGGCGGCACGGCATTGGTCTGCTGGATGGTAATGGCCGCTTCGGGTGCCACGCGCTGCATCTCGGGCAGCAGCTCCGACCCGGCCAGCCGCCTCATCCGGGTTTCGATCGCCGACACATCGAGTCCCGGCAGCGCCCGAACCTCGAAGCCGAAGCGGCAGAAGACTGGCACGATATTGGTTGCCGTACCGCCTTCGATCAGCGTCACCTGCAAAGTGGGATAGGGCGGCTCGAAGCGGACATCGGGCGGTCGCAGCTTGAGTTCCGCCTCGATCCGCAACAGCTCGGCGATCAGCCGGGCGGCGGCGGTGATCGCGTTGACGCCGAGATGCGCCATGCTGGAATGAGCCGCGCGGCCGTCGACCTCGACCTGCCAGCGGACGGGCCCCTTGTGGGCATCGACCACCGTCATCGACGTCGGCTCGCCGACGAACACCATGCGGGGCTTGACGAGGGTGCCGCCCATTTCGGCGATCATCGGCCGGACGCCGTGGCAGCCGGTTTCCTCGTCGTAAGAAAAGACGATGTGGATGGGCGTTCGCAGCTTTCGGCGACGGAAGTCTGGAACGGCGGCGAGAACAGCGGCGAGATAGCCTTTCATGTCGGACGTGCCGCGTCCGTAGAGCCGGTCCCCGCGGACGGCCAGCGTGAAGGGGTCCGTGTCCCACGCTTGCCCATCGACGGGCACGACATCCGTATGACCAGAGAGGGCGACGCCGGGAACGCCGACCGGTCCGATGGTGGCGAAGAGGCCTGCCTTGGCGCCGTCCGGCGTCGGGATCAGCCGGCTCGCGACCCCGTGCTGGGCGAGATAGTCCTCGACGAAATGCACCAGCGCCAGATTGCTTTTGTGGCTGGTGGTATCGAATGCCACCAGACGCGCCAGCAATTCCTCGGCCGTGTAGTCGGGGCCTTTCATCTCTTACTCCAGGTGTCAGACCCTCCGGGTCTGACACCATCGACGGGCTCAATATAACTATCGGTCATGAGGGCTTCGTCGGCCAATAGAGGATTCACGGCACGGTATCAGACCCGGAGGGTCTGATACCTGTAACGGAAGGTCCGACACCCCCCTGATCCATCAATTCAGGCTTCTCACCATGTAGGGGCTGTCGAGCGAGAAGGCGGGGATGGCCACGTCGAACAGGCGGCCGTTGTCGCCGGCCATCTGGTAGCTGCCGACCATGATGCCCGATGGCGTCGGCAGCGGGCATCCGGAGGTGTAGGTGAACGACTGACCGGGCGGAATGACGGGCGTCTGGCCGACGACGCCGGGGCCACGCACCTCCTCGCGGCGCCCGTTCGCGTCGGTGATGCGCCAGAAGCGCGAACGGAGCTGCACGATTTCCGTGCCTTCGTTGGTGATCTCGACCTCGTAGATCCAGAAATAATAGCCTTCGTCCGGTGTCGACCGTTCGCTGGAATAGAGCGGCCGCACGCGGATGCGGATGGCGCGGGTCACCGATTCGTAGGGAGCATCATCGGGCACGAAGTACCGTCCTTGGCTGCGATGCGACGACTACCACATGGCGGGCCATGCCGGTCAATGGCTGTCAGGCGGAACGGGCCGCGGCCAGCGCCGCATCGAGGTCGGCGACGAGGTCGCGCACGCCTTCGAGACCGACCGACAGCCTCAGCATTCCGTCGGTGATGCCCAGCTCCGCGCGCTGCTCGGGCTTCAATCGGAAGTGGGTGGTCGTCGTCGGATGTGTGATGAGGCTCTTGGCGTCGCCGAGGTTGTTCGAAATCTTGAACAGGCGGAGCGCGTTCTGGAAGCGGAAAGCCGCCGCCCGGCCGCCCTCGATCTCGATGGTCACGATCTGCCCGCCGCCGCTCATCTGCCGGCGCGCGAGGGCCGCCTGGGGGTGATCGTTGCGGCCGGGATAAATGACCCTGGTGACTCCGGACTTGCCGTGCAGGTGCTCGGCCAGTTTCTCGGCCGTCGCGCACTGGCGTTCGACGCGTACGGGCATCGTTTCTAGGCCTTTCAGCAGCACCCAGGCGTTGAACGGCGACATCGAGGGGCCGGTCTGGCGCACCCAGTCCTGGAGGTGGTTGGTGACGAACTTTGCGGAGCAGAGCACAACGCCGCCGAGGCAGCGTCCCTGGCCGTCGATGTGCTTGGTCGCAGAGTAGATCACGATATCGGCGCCGTGCTGGAGCGGTTTCTGCAGCAGGGGCGTCGCGAATACGTTGTCGACGGCGACCAGGATGTCGTGCGCGTGCGCGATCTTCGATACGGCGGCGATGTCGACGAGATCGAGGGTCGGGTTGGCCGGCGTCTCGAAGAAGAACATGCGCGTGTTCGGCTTGATCGCCCGCTGCCAGGCGTCGAGGTCGCCGCCGTCGATCAGAGTCATCTCGATGCCGAAGCGAGGGCACAGCGTCTCGACGATGTAGCGGCAGGAGCCGAACATGGCCCGCGCGGCGACGATGTGATCGCCGGTCTTGAGGTAGCAGAGCAGCGCGGCAGTGACGGCGGCCATTCCCGTGGCGGTGGCGCGTGCGTCCTCGGCACCTTCGAGGAGCTTCATGCGCTCCTCGAACATCGACACGGTGGGATTGCCGAAGCGGGAGTACTGATAGCCGGGACTCTCGTTCTTGAACCGGGCCTCGGCTTCCTCAGCATTCTTGTAGACGTAACCCTGCGTCAGGAAGAGCGCTTCCGAGGTCTCCGCAAACTGCGAGCGCATCACGCCGCCGTGCACGAGTTGCGTCTCGGCCGACCACGTTTCCGGGTTGGCGGGGTTGCATACCTTGCTCGCCATCGCGGGCACTCCTCGGCTGCGGGCGGCAAGGGAGAGATGCCGCGCGGTCACAAAAAAACCGGCTCGCCTGCGCCCGCCTCGAGAGAAGCCGGGCGAAACGGAAACCGGGTTCGCGCACGGCCCTTTAGCGAGTTGTTTTACGTGGCTGCAAGCCGGCCGGCCAAATCACCACGAGAGAGCGCGGGAGTAGCCCCGAACCGCGCATGGCGTCAAGTGGACCGGACGCCACGACGCCGGTGCCGGTAGGACGAGCGCAATAAAAAAGAGCCGCTCGATTTGGCGGCTCGGAAGCAAACGGGCGGGTCAGGATCAACAGCACGCCTATGTGGCGCTGGCAATCTTTCGGCCCTGCTGGTGCGATCTCTCCTGGCGCATTTTCAACCTGTTAAGAAGATCCTTAAAGGCATCGGACAGCGACATCCTGAACTCATCATCGGACCAGATCATCCTGGTGCAGCCAAGTCTGACGAGCTTCAGCTCCTCGCCGGACAGTTGATAGTCCGGGATGCGGTTCTGGCCGAAGCGCACGCGGCGCCCTGGACGATAACGGTCGAGCTGCTGCAAGGGCACGCTGATCATTTTATCGCAGATTGCGAATGACCGCCCGGTCGGGCTTGTCTTGAGGAAGGTGGCGTTGTTCACCTCGACCGCGTTGGTGTTGCCTCTATTTCCGACCTCAGAGGTCAGAGGTACAACGTAAGCCATTCCGTTCTTCTTCTGATGTCCCTCTGGGCTGACGACGACGACGGGATGTCCATCAGTGAAGTGCGGCTTCTCAAAGTTCAAAGTGCTGAAATCAAGGTACAAAATGGTACCGGCACGGACGGGCGACGCTAACATGCCTTGATCCTTCTGTTGCTGCTGGCCTTCGAGATGTTGGAGCAACTCCAATTGCTTTCAAGCCCGATGGTGGTGGTTTCTCCTTTCCAGTGAGTCGTTTGCTGGCTGCTGTTGGACGAACCAGCGCCATGGTCTAGATCGGGGACATGAGCAAATTGAAAGAGAATATCGGCGCAAAATCGGCTGCCCCGTGGCCCAAACTGGGCGTAGCCGTGAGCGATGGAATCCTCCCGGCGCAGGCCATCCGCGCGCTGGTATCCGGTGGGGCGATCAGACTTGCCGAAGCACTGGTGCCGGGACAGCTTCAGCCGGCCAGCATCGATCTGCGGCTCGGCGCGAAAGCGCTCCGCGTGCGGGCGAGCTTCCTGCCCGGACCTGGCCGCAAAGTTTCCGAAAAGCTCGCCGATCTGACGCTTCACGAGATCGACATCGAAAAGGGCGCGGTTCTCGAAACCGGCTGCGTCTACATCGTGCCGCTGCTGGAGAGTCTTGCGCTTCCGGCCGGAATTTCCGCCTCGTCGAACCCGAAAAGTTCGACCGGCCGGCTCGACGTTTTCACCCGCGTCATCGCCGACGGCGTTTCGGCCTTCGATCAGATCCCGGCGGGCTACAAGGGACCGCTTTACGCCGAAATCTGCCCGCAGACGTTTCCGATCGTGGCGCGACGGGGGTCCAAGCTGACGCAGCTTCGATTCCGGGTCGGCAGCCCGCGCGTCGACGATGCGACATTGGCACGATTGCACGCCGAGACGACGCTGGTGTCCGGAGGCGGCGGGGATATATCCGATGGCATCGCGCTCTCTGTCGATCTCATCGGCGACAAGGCGGGTCTCGTCGGTTACCGCGCCAAACGGCACACGGGCGTCGTCGATGTCGATGCTCCCGGCTCGTGCGCCGTCGCGGACTACTGGGAGCCGATCCACGTCAGGGGCGCCAAGCGGCTGATCCTCGACCCCGACCAGTTCTATATCCTGGCGTCGAAGGAGGCCGTGCACATCCCGCCGACGCACGCCGCCGAAATGATGCCGTTCAATCCGCTGGTCGGCGAGTTCCGCGTCCACTACGCCGGGTTCATGGACCCGGGGTTCGGACATGCTGCGGCCGGCGGGCACGGCTCGCGCGTGGTGCTGGAGGTGCGCTCACACAAGGTGCCGTTCATCCTGGAGCACGGGCAGATCATCGGCCGCCTCGTCTACGAGCGCATGGTCGAGGTGCCGGAAATGCTTTACGGACGCGACCTCGGCTCCAACTATCAGGCCCAGGGCTTGAAGCTCAGTAAGCATTTCAAGTAACGCTCGCCTGGTGGTTGCTTTTTCTGTCGCGCGGCCGCCCCACCAGCTCCGCGCGCTGATGCTGTAGAGCGGAAAGCGGAACTTCCGCTCGACAGTATCAAGCCCTCCGGGTCTGACACCCTGCTGTTCGGGACACGCCATGACCGTTGCCACATCTGATCTGGTCCCGGGACGTACCTGCGATGGTTGTACGCTGTGCTGCAAGCTGCTGGAAATCGACATTATCGAAAAGCCGCGCGGGACGTGGTGCGTACACTGCGACAAGTCACGCGGCTGCAAAATCTACGAGCAACGGCCCGAGCCCTGCCGAGGGTTTCACTGCGGCTACCTCCGCATCCCGCATCTCGACGAGCGGTGGAAACCGTCTAAGGCCAAGTTTCTCATCAATTTCGAGGAACGGGCCAATCGCGTTGCCATCCACGCCGATCCCGGACTGCCCGACGTCTGGCGGCGGGAGCCCTTCATCTCGACCATCCGCGGCTGGGCGGCAAATGCCGGGCGCGATGGTGGGTACGTGATCGTGTGGACGGGGCAGCGTGCGGTCATCGTCATGCCCGGCAGGGAGAAGGACCTCGGCATGGTCCGCGACGATCAGGTCATTGTAGCGGTCGAAACGCGGCCGGCCGCCGGACCCGTGCGGGATTTCATCGTCGTCGAGCCGGACGATCCAAGGGCGCAAGGTTCGTCGCCAGAGTGAAACCGGCGAAGGGCGTCAGGCCGAGAAGACCTCTTCGATTTTCATTTTGAGGCCCGGCGGATCGAGGTAAAGCTCACCTTCGCTGACGATGGTCATGATCGTCGAGCCGGAGGCATCGCGCCGGAAATACTGGATCAGACGCTTGCTGGTGTTGACAACGAGGTAATGCTCGACACTCGGCAGACTGAAATAGTTGATCAGCTTGGCGTTGGTGTCGACCGGCCCCGTGCTGGGGCTCAAGACTTCGACCACGACAACCGGGTCGGTGACGACCGTCGCGTCGTCGTCGAGCGGCGGACCGAGGCGCACGAGGGCATCCGGCTCGTGCACGATGCGATCCGAAATCCGGACCGCCATGCCATCGCCGAAGACTTCACCGACTAGGCCAGATCGAAGAAGTGCTGCATCGAGTGCATTGGCGGCGCGGCGCTTGACACGGGCATGGATAGATCGTTCGGCGTTCATTTCGACCACCAGCCCGTCAATCAGTTCAAAGCGGCCGAGGTCCTGCCTCGCGGCCCAGGCCACGAACTCGTCGGCGGTCATGTGCTTCAGGAACGGCGCGTTCATCCGCGAAAAATAGCATGGTCCGCGGCCGGGATGAAGCGTCCTACTGCGTTGCGGCCGGCACGGTCGTCAGCGGGCCCTCGTGCCGGATGTCGGACCGCATCTGGCCGTTGCTGGTGTAGGTGCGGACACGGAAGACATGCGGTTCGATCCGGTCGACCCGCATGTAGCCGGCCTGTGCGAACGGCATCGTCGTGTTCAGGAAGAACGTGTCGTCGCTGATACCTGGCGTCGTCACGGAATGACCGAGCGCCTCGGCGACGACCTGCGCGAAGCGATACGTGGTCGGCACCTCGATCGCGCGGAACCGCTTGGCGACCGGGCTGTCCGGCCGGTTGGTGAGCAACATGTAGGGGACGGTCGCCGCTTCGAGGTCGGCCATCGAGTGCCCCCACTTCCCCTTTTCGCCCATCAGCTCGGCGTGGTCGGCGGTGATGAAGATATGGACGGCGCCCTTCGACGACAGAAACGCGCGCGTGATCGCCGCGACGTTGCGGTCATAGCAACGCAATCCGTTGTCGTAGGCGATCGGCGTGCGCACGGCGCGCGGCGCCTCTACAGGCACCGGTTCGAGATCGATCGACGGGACGACATGGGCGCAGTGTTGAATGTAGTCGGAATGATTGACGCGCTGATGCAGGAAAACAAACCGGCGTTGTGGTGCGTCGGACAGCTCGCTGACGAGCTTCACGAGCCCCTCGTCGTTGTTGGAGCCAAACCTCCGCTGGAGCTGTTCGACGGTGACGATGGCCTCGGCCTTGGGTGCTCCTCCGGCCAGATTGAGGAACACGGGCGCCTGTGCCGAGTAGTACCAGCTCTTGAAGCCCTGGCGGTTGGCGAGCTCGAAGAGGTTCAGTCCGCGCCTGTCGGCCTGCATCGGCCAATAGGACATCCGGAGGAAGGACGGCACGCTGGCGAACGTCGCGACTCCGCCCGAGAAGCCGAGCTTGCGATCGAGGCTGAACCCGGGCGGAGGCGAAGTGGCCCACGCCGAGAGTTCGGGAGTGGTATCCTTGCCATAGCCGAGGACTCCGAGCCGCCGGCCCGAAATGCTTTCGCCCATGATCACGACCACCGTCACCGGCTCGTCCGGCAGCGTGAGCGTCTCGACGACCTGATCGCGGATGCCGAGATCGGCTCCGGCGGTCACGGAGGTCCAGGCGATGCGCAGCGCGCCGACGGAGGACTGGTAGGGGCCGATGATGGAGGGCGTCCACGGGCCGGGATAGGCGGTGGAGAACTTGTGGTGGCTGAACCAGTAGATGCCGAGGCCGGCGACGGCCAGCGGCGCGATGGCGGTGACCAGGGCATGACGCCAGGGGCTCGCCCACCCGTGCGGGCGGATCGGCCAGTGCAGCAGAACGAGCGGTACGGTGCTCGCAACGACGAGAGCGGTGCTCGCGAGCAAGGTCGGAAGCTCGGCGACGATGCCGCCAATAATGTCGGGCGCTTCGTGCGGGGCCAGCAGAAACTGGTCGGGAGTCATGATCTGGCCGAAGTAGGCGAGGCATCCGAGCCAGAAGATCTGATTGAAGCCGAAAAAAGCGATCAGACCCATGCGCATCGGCCTCGAGCCCGCGCACGTCATCAGCAGTGCCGCAACTGTGAGAATGATGGCAGGAGTCGTCTTCGATAGCGGAAGGATGGCATCGGTCAGGCGGGACGCGACCAGGTCCGGAATGAGAAACAGCAGGCCCGTGATAGCCGCGAAGGCGACGGTCGAAAGAATCGCCAGCCCGACCGGGCGGCGAGTCGCATCGTCAGTGTACGTCACGGAAGACCCCTGATTTTTCACGTCTTTTCCGAGTATCCGCACCACGGCCGTGTGTTCAAGGAAAGGCTCATTGACGGAAAAAGACACTTCGCCGCGCCGGCTGTGAATGGCGACCGAAACTGTGTCGACGGCTCGGCGTAGTTGCAGGACGGGCCGTCACGAGAAGCATGCGGGCCGGGGACCGGCGCAATAACCCGGTCGAAGTCCGGCTTCAGCGCGGAGTCCGACCGGACCGGCACGCGGCCGTCGGTAACGTTCAGCTTTCCAGGGTGATCATGATTCCGATCGCCGCTATGATCGGGCTTCAGTCCAATCTGCTTCTCAGCAACGCCGGGGTTTGATCCATGCAGCTCAACCATATCGTCACGCGTGATGTGTACGCGGAGGCGGCGCTCAATCCGCAGCAGGGACTGTGCTGCACGACGACGCCGATCTGGCAGCTTCCCGGCCTCGTCATTCCGAAGCGGATGCTGGAAATGAACTACGGCTGCGGTTCGACGGTGAACCCGCGCGACCTCGTCAACTCTCCGACGGTGCTCTACGTCGGCGTGGGCGGCGGCATGGAGGTGCTGCAGTTCTCCTATTTCAGCCGCCGCAAGGGCGGCGTCATCGGCCTCGACGTGGTCGATGAAATGATTGCTGTCTGCAATCAGAATCTCGAGGACGCCGAGCGGCAGAACGACTGGTTCAAGCGCGATTTCGTCGAGCTGCGCAAGGGCGATGCGCTCAATCTGCCGATCGAGAGCGCTACCGTCGACATCGCGGCGCAGAACTGCCTGTTCAACATTTTCCACGACGACGATCTGAAGCGGGCGCTGTCCGAAATGTATCGGGTGCTGAAACCGCGCGGCAAGCTCGTCCTTTCGGACCCCGTGTGCGACGTCGAGATGCCGTACAACGTGCGGCGCGACGAGCGGTTGCGGGCCATGTGCCTCACCGGCGCCATCCCCGTCGCCGACTACATCAAGCGGCTGACCGACCTCGGCTTCGGCACCATCGAAATCCGCGCCAAGCGGCCCTATCGGCTGCTCTCCCCGCGCCATTACGATGTCGATCGTCTGATCCCCATCGAAAGCGTCGAGATCGCCGCCATCAAGGATCCGATGCCCGCCGATGGCCCTTGCGTGTTCACCGGGCGCACGGCGATCTACTACGGCGACCAGGAACTCTTCGACGACCGCAAGGGCCATACGCTGGCTGTCAACCAGCCGCTGGCGGTCTGCGACAAGACGGCGAAGGCGCTGATGGCCTTAGGCCGGGATGATATCTACGTCTCGGACTCCACCTATCATTACGATGGCGGCGGTTGCTGCTGACCCGCCGCGGTCAATCTTTGGCCCCGTCTGATTTCCGGTTGAGAAACGCCACCGCCGCCCGGGCGGCTGGCGTGGCGTAGAGGATCATGCGGTGGCCGAGGCCGTCGAAAGGCTGCAACTGCGCGGCAGGACACTGGTCGACGATCTGCTCCGCGCACGAGAAGGCCACCTCTTCGTCGTCGCGGGCATGCAGCAGCAAGGTCGGGCACCCGGTGGCGGCGAGCAGGTTCGCTCCGGTGAAGCTGGCAATCGTGCGATGCGCGATACGTTCGAGCCGTCGCTCGTAGATGCGCTGGGCCTCCGCTGAAAGGCCGAGGCTGTCCCCAAACTCCGCCGTCACCTCGCCGAAGCGGTTGGGACAGGCGACGAGCACGTAGCGGTCGAAAGCAATCCGACGCGGCATCGGTGGACCGCCTTCGCCGACCAGAAGGGCTGCCAGGCAACCCATCGAGTGGGCGACGACGTGGCGGACGGGGCCCAGGGCCTCGGCGACTTCGAGCAGGGCCTGCGCGCAGTCGATGAGGCTCGCAACCTCGCCGTCGCTCTTGCCATGCGCCGGCTGATCGACGAGCAGCACACGGTAGCCGGCCCGCCGGATCGGTTCCGCGAACACCGTCATGAAAGACGATTCGCTGGTCCAGCCGTGCACCACCATCACGGTCTCTCCGCGCGGCGACGTATCGGGCTCCAGAATATAACTCTGCATCTCGCCGCGGCTCGTCGGCACGCGTACCCAGCGGGCATTCCGCAGATGATGGCGCGCCCGCTCGGTCAGAAGGTCGTGATCGGCGCTGCGCCGCTCCGAGAGGCGCGGGGTGCAGAAGCGACGGAAGGCGAGATCGCCGGCGCGTGCCGGCGCGGCGGCGGAAAGGGCGGCAAGATTGATCTCGGTGTCGCGCGTGCTGCGAAGGGTCATGGGTCCGGCTCAGATCAGGCGCAGGGCGCGGAAGCTCGAGTGTCCGGCGCGCCCGACGATGACGTGGTCATGCACCACGATGCCGAGAGGCTTGGCTGCGTCCACGATCTGCCGCGTCAGGTCGATGTCGGCACGCGACGGCGTCAGATCGCCGGAGGGATGATTGTGCACGAGTATGATGGCCGAGGCGGAAAGGTCCAGCGCCCGCTTCACCACCTCGCGGATGTAGACTGGCGTGTGGTCGACGGTGCCGTGTCCCTGCACTTCGTCGGCGATCAGCCGGTTCTTCTTGTCGAGGAAAAGAATGCGGAACATCTCGCGCGCCTCGAACGCCTGCGCGGCCCGCAGGTAGCCGAGCACGTCGTTCCAGGAGGAGAGGGCAGGTTTCTCGGCGACTTCGGTCTTGAGCAGCCGGACGGCAGCGGCGCGGATCAGCTTCAGCTCCGTGACCACGCGTTCGCCGGCTCCCTTCACGTCCTTCAACTGGGCGGGTGTGGCGTTGATCACTTCGACGAACGTTCCGAAGCGAGCGAGGAGGCGCTTGGCGAGGTCCTTGGTGTCCTGGCGCGGCAGGGCACGGAACAGAACCATTTCGAGCAGCTCGTAGTCGGGCATCGCATCGGGCCCGCCCCTCTCGAAGCGTTCCCTCAGCCGCTGGCGGTGGCCAGCATGCAGCGGCGGCCGAGCCGCTTCGAACAGCGCGCCTCGAGCGACGGCGGGATCATCGTCCTTGTCCTCGATGGGCACGCTGCACGCTCCGCCTCGGTCACCTTTCGGCTTCAACCCGTCTTGAACGGCGGACAGTGCAGGCCGGCCGGAGAGTATGTGAACACCTCGCAGCCGGTCTCCGTCACACCGACCGTGTGCTCGAACTGAGCGGACAGCTCACGGTCACGCGTCACAGCCGTCCAGCCGTCATGCAGGACTTTGACGTGGGCCTTGCCGAGGTTGATCATCGGCTCGATGGTGAACAGCATCCCCGGCTCCATGACGATTCCTTCGCCGGGCTCGCCGTAGTGCAGGATGTTCGGGCGGTCATGGAAGACGCGGCCGAGGCCGTGGCCGCAGAAGTCGCGCACGACACTGCAGCGCTGGGCCTCGGCATATTTCTGAATGGCCGCGCCGATGTGGCCTGTGGAGTGGCCCGGCCGCACCGCAGCAATTCCGCGCTGCAATGCTTCGTAGGTGACTTCGACGAGCCGCGCGGCGCGGCGCGAAACCTCGCCCACGGTGTACATGCGACTGGTGTCACCATGCCACCCATCGACGATCAAAGTCACGTCGATGTTGACGATATCGCCTTCCCTGAGCGGCTTCGACCCTGGAATCCCGTGGCAAACCACATGGTTGACGGACGTGCACGAGCTTTTCGGAAAGCCGCGGTAGTTGAGGGGCGCCGGCAGGGCGCCATGATCCAGCGCGTAATCGAGCAGCAGATCGTCGAGCGTCTCGGTCATCACACCGGGACGGACATGGGCGGCGATCATGTCGAGCGCCGAGGCCGCGAGCTGGCCGGCGCGGCGCATGCCGGCGAACGCTTCGCGGCCGTGCAGCGTCACCGTTCCATCGCGCATCAGCGCCCGGTTCACTTCCACATTCGCCATGTGCTCTTTCTGCCTCGAAGGGGATTGCTTTGCCGGCCTTTATAGCCGACTCTAAAGAAAAAAAAGTCGGGGGCGCAATACGGCTCGTCAAGGGCCGATCGTCGTCGGGCTACGTCTCGGGAGGTCAAGCGTGCCATGTTTCGCGTATCAACACTGTCTCTCATAGCCATCATAGCCATCGCGTCGCTGAGCTGGGTGCTCAACGGCGGTTCTCTCGAAGGAACCCGGCATGCGGGCTGGACCGATCTCAGCACTTGGGGATGGGGCGAGAGAGGGCTCGACGGTCGGTCTCCGTCGATCAAATCAGCGGCAGCAGCTCCAGCCGACAAGAACGGCGGCTCGTCGAAGCACGCCAAGGACGGTCCGGCCGCAAAGGTGGGCTCCAAGGACACGGCCAAGGACGCCGACTGGGATGTGGCGCAGCAAAAATCCAAAGGCGCCGAAGTCGACATCAAGCTGCCCGGCGGCAAGTCGGCGGACAAATCCGCGGCCAAATCCGCAGGCGACACGGATTCAAAGGGCGTCCCACACGGCCAGCCCTGGCCGATCGCGACTGAAGTTCCCGATTGGAGCGCGGTCATGAAAGTGACGGGCGCCCTGCCGGCGGTCGACTGGGTGTTCGACACTCCGGCGGCCGAGGCCACGGCGGCAGCTGGCGACGACAGATCCTCCGTGAGTGACTCCGTCGAAAATCCGTGGCCTGTCGCTACCGATGTTCCGAACTGGTCGATCGATATGCCGGTCACCGGCAACCTTCCAAAAATCGACTGGTCGATTTTCGACACGCCGGTCACGCTGGCGGCAAGCGACATCGTATGGCCCGTCGCCACTGAGGTGCGGGACTGGGTGAAGGACATGCCGGTCACCGGCGCATTGCCCGAGGTCGACTGGTCGCAGTTCCCGGAAACCGTCGTCACGGCACAAGCGGAGGTTCCTGAAGCGGCGACCGAAGTGGTGATCGAATCGAAGGGCGTGGCTCACCCCTTCCCCTGGCCCATCGCCGACGAGGTGCCGAACTGGAACATCGTGCTGCCGGATACGACGGCGCTCGAGGCGACCATGCCTGAAGCCGCCGAACCCGAGGCGGCGTTGGCCGTCGGCGTGCCGCATCCCTTCCCCTGGCCAATTGCGACCGAGGTGCCGAAGTGGGACATGCCGCTGAAGATGACGGCCGTGATCGAACCGCCGCCGCCGGCGCCGGCCAACGTCACCGAACCGGGGATGCCCTGGCCGATCGCGACCGAGGTTCCGAAGTGGCCAGGACCGCGACAGCCGGCACCCGTCACCGAGGTGGCGCGCAGGGCGGAACTGACGACCGAGCAGATCGCCTGTGAGGACGAGCTGCGCCGCATCTACAAATCAGGCACCATTCTCTTCAAGTCCGACAGCGCCGAAATCGAAAAGTCGAGTTCCGCGACTCTCGACAAGCTCGCCAAGGCAGCAAAGGAGTGCGAGGGCGTCCGCATCCGTGTCGAGGGTCATACCGACTCGCAGGGCCGGACATCCTACAACCAGCAGCTCTCGGAACGCCGTGCAAAGGCGATCATCTCCTATTTGACGGGAGCGGGCGTCAACGGCGGCAACATGAGTGCCTACGGCTATGGCGCCGAACGGCCGGTGGCTTCGAACGACACCGAACCAAACCGGCAGAAAAACCGCCGCATCGAGTTCACCGTCTATTGATCCGATCCGCGGGCGGCAGCGATCGAATTGCTGCCCGCGGTCACACCTTCAGGCCGAGGTGCTTGGCGACGGTGAAGAGGTCTTTGTCGCCGCGGCCACAGAGGTTCATGACCAGCAGGTTGTCCTTCGGGAGCGTCGGCGCCAGCTTCGTCACCCAGGCGAGCGCGTGCGAAGGCTCGAGTGCCGGGATGATGCCTTCCATCCGCGTACAGAGCTGGAGGGCAGCGAGCGCCTCCTTGTCGGTCGCGGGCACATAAGTCACGCGGCCCGAATCCTTGAGCCAGGAGTGCTCGGGTCCGACGCCCGGATAGTCGAGCCCGGCCGAGATCGAGTGGCCTTCGAGGATCTGCCCGTCGCCGTCCTGCAGCAGATACGTGCGGTTGCCGTGCAGCACGCCGGGTGTGCCGCCGCTCATCGAGGCCGCATGGCCGTTCGGTACGTCGAGACCGTGGCCGCCGGCCTCCACGCCGTAGATGGCGATGCCCTCGTCGTCGAGGAACGGGTGGAAGAGGCCGATGGCGTTCGAGCCGCCGCCGATGCAGGCGACGAGCGTATCGGGCAGCCGGCCTTCGGCTTTCATCATCTGCTCGCGAACTTCCTGGCCGATAATAGATTGAAAATCGCGCACCATCGCCGGATAGGGATGCGGTCCTGCCGCGGTCCCGATGATGTAGTAGGTGTCGCGCACGTTGGTCACCCAGTCGCGCAGCGCTTCGTTCATGGCGTCCTTTAGCGTCATGGCGCCGGACGTGACCGGATTGAGCTTGGCGCCCAGGAGCTTCATGCGCGCGACGTTCGGCGCCTGCCGCTCGACGTCGGTGGCGCCCATGTAGATTTCGCACGGCATGTCGAACTTGGCGCAGACGGTGGCGACGGCGACACCGTGCTGGCCGGCGCCCGTCTCGGCGATGATGCGCGTCTTGCCCATGCGCCGCGCGAGCAGGATCTGGCCGAGGCAGTTGTTGATCTTGTGCGAGCCGGTGTGATTGAGCTCGTCGCGCTTGAAATAGATTTTCGCCCCGCCGTCGCGACCGGCGGCCGCAGCCATCTCGCGAAGATGCTTGGTCAGACGATCCGCGTAATAGAGCGGCGACGGCCGGCCCGAGTAATGCGTGTGGAGATAGGTCATCTCGGCGTGGAATGCCGGATCGGCCTTGGCCTCGTTGTACGATCGTTCGAGATCGAGGATCAGCGGCATCAGAGTTTCGGCGACGAAGCGGCCGCCGAACAGGCCGAAGTGCCCGCGCTCGTCGGGGCCGGCGCGGAAGGTGTTGAGCTTGCTCGCGGCTGATTTCTGCTTCTTGGTCGCCATTCTGAATCCGTGAGTGGTGAGTCGTGAGTGGTGAGTAGAGAAGCGAGAGCCCGGCCCACCACTCACCATTCACCACTCCCCATCTCACCTCCCATACCTCCCTTCGCTGCCCGAATAAAGCGGCGGATCAGCTCGGGTGACTTCCGGCCGGGGCTCGATTCGACACCCGAGGACACGTCGACGATGGCCGGGGCGACGAGGCGAATAGCGGCCGCTACGTTGTCCGGGGTCAGACCGCCGGCCAGCACGAAACTGCGGTCGGTGAGCCGTTCGAGCATCCGCCAGTCGAAGCTGAGACCATTGCCGCCCGGAAGAGCCGCGGGGTTGGCGGGCGGCTTGGCGTCGAACAGGATGCGGTGGGACTTGCCCTCGGTCGCAAACCGACCGGCGGCATCGACGTCAGCGACACTCGATACCGGGACGGCCTTCCAGACCTCGCGGCCCGTCAAGGCGCCGATCTGGGCAGACCGATGTGGCGTCTCGTGGCCGTGCAACTGGAAGATGTCGGGCGAAACCTCCCGGCGGATGCCGGTGATGAGCGCATCGCCGGCATCGACGACCAGGGCGACGACCTGGACTGCATGATGGCCGCGAGCGCGGTCGGCCAGAGCCCGCGCGGTCGCGAGGTCGACGTTCCTCGGGCTCCTTCCGAAGAATACCAGCCCGACAAAGTCCGCGCCGCAGTCCAGCGCCGCGTCGAGCGCCTCCACACTGTTGATGCCGCAGATCTTGACCCTGGTCGTCACTCGTCGCGTCCTCGCGAGCGGATGTCGGGATAGTCGCGCCCCGGCCGCGAGCGGTAGGCCGGCAGCGACCATGCGTAGTACAGCGCGAGGCCGCGTACCACGAAGCAGGCGAGAAAGCCGCCGGCGACTGCGACCCATCGATCGACGCCCGCTCCGGTCAAACCGACGAACAGCGACGCGCCGGCGATGGCGGGAATGACGTAGATCTCCTTGCGCAGAATGACCGGGCTTTCCCCGCCGAGCACGTCGCGGATGATACCGCCGAACACCGCCGTGATTGCGCCCATGACGATGGCGACGAAGGCACCGGCCTCGGCGTCGAGCCCGCGGTCGGCGCCTGCGACGGCGACGAGGGCCAAGCCCACGGCGTCCAGCCACAGGATGGCGCGGTAGCGCGACTGGGGGATGTGGGCGGTGAAATACACGAGCGTCGAGACGACGAGGCAGATGGCGACGTAGGCCGGCTCCTTCACCCAGAAAACAGGGAGCTGGCCGAGCAGCACGTCGCGCACCGTGCCGCCGCCGACCCCCGTGACCGTCGCCAGCAGCGCGAAGCCGAAGATGTCCATCTCCTTGCGGCTGGCGACGAGCGCGCCGGTGACGGCGAACACCGCGACGGCGAAGAAGTCGAGTGCCGCGGCGATCGACACCAGGGCCTCGGCAGGAACGGGCAGCAGGTCGAGGGTCATCGGCTTCGGCCCGAGGGCACCGTGCGAGGTTCAACGCGGATCGTGGGTGGCCGACCGTCCTGCGGAGATTTGCTCAGCGGCCGGCGGCGGCCAATCGCTTTTGCGGTCCGGCTACTGAAGCGTCGCGCTCTCGCGTCAGCCGGTCGGCTTCGGCGTGCCAGCGTTTCGCCTCCTGGCCGCGCACGCGGGCCGCGCGCCGCCATTGTCCCTGGGTCAGCCAGGTCGCAATGCCGCCCAGCACCACGCCGATGATCAGCCCGGCGAAGATATACGCGTACAGCGGCAGGTTGAGCGCCAGAGCCGGCTCTTCGGGATTGAAGGGGTCGAGCGTGAAGACGACCGACTGCCGGTTCGCCACGGCGAGCGTCACGAGAAGCGCGCCGATGGGAAACGCGAGCAGAGTGACCAGCAGTCGTTTCAGCACGTCGAGCCTCCGCACGGCTTTCACATCATCTTTCCGCCCGTTTCAAGCCGGCCCGTCCGCCTGCGTCAGTTGTCGACGCTGCCTTCGATGCCGTTCAGCCGGTCGCGCAGTTCCTTGCCGGTCTTGAAAAACGGCACATGCTTCTCGGCCACCGGGACGGCTGCGCCGGTGCGCGGGTTGCGACCCTGCCGCGCCGCCCTGTGCTTGACGGTGAAGGCACCGAAGCCGCGCAGTTCCACCCGGTCGCCGCGGGCCAGGGCATCGACAATCTCATCGAAAATGACATTGACGATGCGCTCGACGTCGCGGTGGTAGAGATGCGGATTGGTGGTCGCAATTTTCTGGATCAGTTCGGATTTGATCACGTTCGCCCCCGGAACAACCTGTTTTTACTTAATTTTCCGAAGGATGCCAAACCGAGACGAGGCCGTCAAGGCCAAGGGTTGCCAGGTTGGGATCGCGGGCCAGGAGGCGGGTCAGACCTTCGGCGCCGAGACCGGTGATGAGGCCGCCGGTCACCTCGGACGCCGCTCCCGAAAGCCCCCAGAACTGCTGCTTTTCAGGCTTCCAGTCGACGACTTTCAGGTTTGACGCCAGCCCGCGCTTCTCCTCCAGCCAGCGGACCGCCTCGCGCTCGCCGCCGATTTCGTCGATCAGCTTGTGGCTCAGCGCCTCGCGGCCCGAGAAGATGCGCCCTTCCAGGAGGCCGGGTATGTCGGCGGCCTTCAAGCCGCGCCGGGTTTCGACGAGGTTCAGGAACCAGCGGAACCCGTCGTCGATGGTCTGCTGCATCACCTGCCGCGACGGTTCGTCCATCGGCTTGAAGGGCGTCGGCGAAGCCTTCAGCACACCGCTCTTCACCTCGGTGAACTTGATGCCGAGTTTGTTCAGCAGCTCCGAGACTTCGGGCCACTGGGCGATCACGCCGATCGAGCCGGTGATGGTGTTGCCGCGGGCCACGATGTGGTCCGTCCCGAGTCCGGCGATATAGGCCGCCGAGGCAGCCACCGTGCCGAACTGCGCCACAACCGGCTTCTTAGCCGCCAGCTCCCGCAGCGCCTCGTAAAGGCTCTCGCCGCCCGTCGTCGTGCCGCCCGGACTGTTGATGAACAGCAGCACGCCCTGCACGTGTTCCGCGTCGCCGATCTTCCGCAGGAGCGCGAGCTGATCGCGGTCGTCGGTGATCGTTCCCTCGATGGCGACGCGCGCGATCTGCTTCTCGCCGACCAGACCAGCGAATCGGTCGCCACCGAACACCACCGCACCGACGGCCAGGGCCAGCGCCGCGATCGCCAGCCCGCGCCAGGTTCCGAGGCTGCGGCGGAGCCGCCGCCGGTCCAGCACGGTTTCGATCTCATTGGTCATGCGGGCGACTCCAGGTGATGGGCGAGGACATAGGGCCTCACGCGGTGAACTTGAAAATAGGCAGGTCGCGGATGAGGTGCAACTGCCTGGAATTTCGGATCGTTTCTGCTGGTCGCAGGTCACCAGAAGAATTCCTCGCATCATTGTGTCCCAGCTTCTCGGTTTCCTGCTGCGCTTCCCCTGGCGCAACAGGGGCACAGGCGCAAACAATCCGCGGGAGAAAGTCCCGGCCGGCTTGGCGTGGGTCGGCGACGCACCTAGGCTCATCGACAAGCAATAGCGGCGCTTGCCGCCATCCACCCGCGTCCGATCCAGCTTCATGCCCGAGCCGCATTCTCCGACCGGACGCCTGCGCGACGCGCGTGTCGACTTCTTCCGCGGCTTGGCGCTGATCTTCATCTTCATCGATCACATCCCGGACAACACCTGGGCCCACGCCACGCTGAAGAACTTCGGGTTCGCCGACGCCAGCGAGGTGTTCGTGTTCCTTTCCGGCTACTCGGCGGCGCTCGCCTATTGCGTCGGTCGCGACGGTGCGCCGATCCGCCCCGACTATCAGCGCGCCATGCTTCGGGCCGGTCGCATCTACCTCTGGCACATCGCCATTTTCGCCATCTCGGCGGCCATGCTGTACGCGGCGGCCGCGGTCTTCGCCGAGCCGGTCTACGTTTACAACATCTGGCTCCAGAACCTTTCCGCCGACCCGATTCGGTGGGTTTTCTACGCCCTGACGCTGACCTACCAGCCGAACCAGATGAACATCCTGCCGCTGTACGTGGTGCTGATGCTCTGGCTGCCGGTGATCCTCGCGCTGCTCCGGCGCGGCGTCGTGCCGGCGCTCGTCCTCTCGGCCGGCATATGGGCCATCGCCAACCAGTACGCGCTCAACCTGCCCGCCAACAATCCGGGTGACGGGTGGTTCTTCAATCCGTTCGCGTGGCAGCTGCTGTTCACTACGGGTGCGGCTTTCGCAGTATGTGCCCACGGCCGTCACGCCTTCGACCATCCGGTGACCAAGGCGGCCGCGGCACTCTATGTGGCGTTCTCCTTCATCTATGCCGCTCCCTGGGTGCCGATTGCGTGGCTGCCGGATCAGGCGCTGCTTCCGGCCAATCTCATCGGCTCGGTCAACAAGCACAACCTGTCGCCCTGGCGGTTCTTCCACGTGCTGGCGCTTGCGCTGATCGTGAGCTGCTTCGTACCGCGGTCCGCACCCTGGCTGGAGCGCGGGTGGGCGCGGGCCATCGCGCTGTGCGGTCGCAATGCGCTCGAAGTCTTCGCGCTGGGAACGCTGTTGTCTTTCGTGGCGTGGATCGTGCTGAACGAGGCGGGATGGTCGTCGGCTTCCCAGCATTTCGTCGTCTCCGTCGCCGGCATCGCCGCCATGGGGTTCGCTGCGCGCCGCATCAGCGAGCAGAAGGCCGGCCGGGCGACGACCCGTGCCGGGCTCGTCGCCGCCTGAGTCGCGGCGTCCGCCTATGCCCCTCACAAAAAGCAGAATGCCGGGCTAAGGGAGCCCGGCATCCGAGTTTCTATAGTGTAGAGCGGCGAGTGCGCCCCTCGGGGGAGTGGCTCACTCCTTCTCGTCGTCGCGATCCTTCTTTTTGATCGCGGCCTTGAAGATGTCGCCGAGCGAGGCACCGCTGGCGGAGGAGCCGTACTGGGCCACCGCCTGCTTTTCTTCGGTGATTTCGAGCGTCTTGATCGAGACTGTCATGCGGCGCGCAGCCTTGTCGACGGTCTGAATGGCGGCATCGACCTTCTGCCCGACGGTGAAGCGCTCGGGACGCTGCTCGGAACGGTCTCGGGAGAGGTCTGACCGCTTGATGAAGGACGTGATGTCCGTATCGGCGATCTTGACTTCGATTCCGTTGTCCTGAACCGCGACGACCTCGCACGTCACCTGATCGCCCTTCTTGTGGCGGCCGATGGCGTCGGCGGGATCGCCGCCGAGCTGCTTGATGCCGAGCGAGATGCGCTCCTTCGTGCTGTCGACGTCGAGTACGATCGCTTTGACCGTGTCGCCTTTTTTGTAATCCTTGATCGCTTCGTCGCCAGCCTTGTTCCAGTCGAGGTCGGAGAGATGGACCATCCCGTCGACGCCGCTGTCGAGGCCGATGAAGAGGCCGAACTCGGTGATGTTGCGGATCGGGCCTTCGACGATCGAGCCCTTGGGATGCTGGCTGAGGAAGCCGTCCCACGGATTGTCCTGCGTCTGCTTGAGGCCGAGCGAGATGCGGCGCTTGGCCGGGTCGACCTCGAGAATCTGAACGTCGACCTGCTGGCTGGTCGAAACGATCTTGCCGGGGTGAATGTTCTTTTTCACCCAGCTCATCTCGGACACGTGAATGAGACCTTCGACTCCGGGCTCCAGCTCCACGAACGCGCCGTAGTCGGCGATGTTGGTGACGGTGCCCTTGAAGCGGCCGCCGACCGGATACTTGGCCTCGATGGCCGACCACGGGTCGGACTGGAGCTGCTTCATGCCGAGCGAGATGCGCTGTGTCTCGGGATTGATGCGGATGATCTGCACCTTGACCGTATCGCCGACGTTGAGAATCTCGCTCGGATGATTGACTCGGCGCCATGCCATGTCGGTGACGTGCAGCAGGCCGTCGATGCCGCCGAGATCGATGAAGGCGCCGTAGTCGGTGATGTTCTTGACCAGACCGTCGATCACCTGACCTTCAGCGAGGCGGGCCACGATGTCGGCGCGCTGCTCGGCACGTGTTTCCTCGAGAACGGTGCGGCGCGAGACGACGATGTTGCCGCGGCGGCGGTCCATCTTCAGGATCTGGAACGGCTGCGGCTGGTGCATCAGCGGGCCGATGTCGCGCACGGGACGAATGTCAACCTGGCTGCCGGGCAGGAAGGCGACGGCGCCGTCGAGGTCGACAGTGAACCCGCCTTTGACCTTGTTGAAGATGACACCCGTGACCTTCTCATTTTTTTCGTGCAGCTTTTCGAGCCGGGTCCAGCTTTCCTCGCGCTTGGCCTTGTCGCGGGAGAGGACGGCTTCGCCGAGGGCGTTCTCGACGCGCTCAAGGTACACTTCCACCGTGTCGCCAACCTTGAGATCGCCCGGCTTGCCGCCGATGCCGAACTCCTTCATCGCCACGCGGCCTTCCATCTTGAGACCGACGTCGATGACCGCCATGTCCTTTTCGATGCCGACGATCTTGCCTTTGACGACCTGTCCTTCGAAAACGTCGTCCTTCTGCAGGCTTTCGGCCAGCATGGCGGCGAACTCGTCACGGGTGGGACTCATCTCTTTGGCGACAGTAACGGACATTCGTGCTCCTACATGGGTTGAGGCCATCGGCACCCAAACGGGGGCCGATGAGGGTTCGGGTTGATGTCGAGAGGGCTTGAACGACGTCGACCCCCTCCGTGGTGGCGAAGGGAACGAGCGTGCAAGACGTATTTGAATCGTATGTGGCCGCCGTGATGAGGCCTCAGCCCCGCCGGTCAATAGTTTAAGGCCCGCGTTTCGCGAAGCCCAACCGGCTGATCTTCCTCTTGATCCATCCGACAGCGGCGTCGAACGGGCGCTCTATAGCCGACAGCGGCGCGTGGCGCAAGGCCGAGGGACCGGAACTGGGCCTAAGGCTATCGGCCGACGCTTCATGCGCATAATGGTAGGCGCAGCCCGGCGACCCTGGACGGCGCGGCGCCCGCCGTCAGCGCGAGGCGGCCACCTGACGGCCGGTCCGCTGCTCGACCAGGGCGACCGCCGCATCGAACGCGGCCTCCCTATCGAGGCCGGTGGTGTCGAGCAGGAGCGCGTCGGCGGCCGGTTTCAGAGGGGCGACGGCACGGCTGGTGTCCCTTTCGTCACGAGCTTTAATATCCGCCAGCACGGCCTCGTAGCGGATCGCCTCACCGCGGGACTGATGTTCTAGGAACCGGCGCTGCGCACGAACCTCGGAGGTGGCGGTCACGAAAATCTTTACGTCGGCATCGGGGCAGACGACGGTGCCGATGTCGCGGCCGTCCAGCACGGCGCCGGGTGACTGCCGGGCGAAGTCGCGCTGGTAGGCCAGCAGGGCCGCCCGGACTTCGGGAATTCGGGCGACGATCGACGCCTTGTCGCCGGCCGCCGCGCCCCGCAAGGCGGGATCATCGAAGGTTTTCGGGTCGAGATGCCGAGCCGCGGCGACGGCAGCCCAGGCATCGTCCAGCTGGAAGCCCCGGGTGACGAGATCGCGGGCGACGGCCCGATACAATAGCCCCGTATCGAGGCAACGGAGCTCGAAATGGTCGGCGACCCGCTGGGCCAGCGTTCCCTTGCCCGAGGCCGCCGGCCCGTCGATGGCGATGATCATGTCTCGGCTCGTTTCCAGAATTTTCGCGCCGGAGTCCTAAGCCGGAAAGCCGATCGGGTTCAACCGGCACACGACGGTTTGGAGTGTGGCAGAGCGGACGACGGCCTGCGGGTGTCGAGCATTATTGCTGCTCAGCGAACACGTTGCGCAGCGGCCGCCCGCTGGCCAGCCGGTAGGCGAGGAAATCCCGTTCAAAAGTGGCGATCGTGCGGATGCCTCTGCGCTCACACATGGCGATGAGGGATGCGTCTGCAAAGTCCGCCGGAAGATCGGAGTATTTCTTGATAATGCTCTGGATGCGAGCGATGTCGGACCCGGGAATGCCGACCTGTCATTGTGCAAGAATTGGTCAACCGCAGCTTAAATCTGCTGCGAGTTTCGGCTTGACCCAGAACCCGGCGAATGTTGCGCTGCAGCAACGACGTCGATGGCGCCCCCTTGAGTTGCGGGCCGGGACGACTGAAAGGGAACGATGCAATATCACGCCTACGAGTTTGCGCACCTCATGCTGCAGCCGATGCGTTTCGCCGTGCGCATCATGAAGGACTTCGCGGACCAGCCGTTGAACCCGCTGTCGGCGACACCTCTGATGCGGCAATTTTCAGCCGCCTGCGAGGTGTTCGAAGGCGTCACCCGGCGCTATGGCAAGCCCGACTGGAACATCAAGGAGACGTCGATCCACGGGCTCAAGGTTCCGGTCAGGGAAGAGCTGGTGCTGAGCCGCCCGTTCTGCAACCTGATCCATTTCGATCGGCCAGAAGAGCTGGTCGGAAAGCGCTACGATCCCAAGCTGCTGATCATTGCGCCCATGTCGGGGCACTACGCGACGCTGCTTCGCGGCACCGTTCAGGAGATGATCAAAGAGCACAACGTCTATGTCACCGACTGGGTCGATGCGCGCGAGATCCCGCTCATCGCCGGTCCGTTCGACCTCGACGATTTCATCGATCAGATCATCGAATTCCTGCGATTTCTCGGACCGAACACGCATCTGCTCGCCGTTTGCCAGCCGAGCGTGCCGGCGCTGGCGGCGACGGCCGTCATGGCAGCCGCTAACGATCCCTGCCAGCCGGCCTCGCTGACCATGATGGGCGGTCCGATCGACACGCGGCGCAACCGGACCGCGGTCAACAAGCTCGCCGAAAGCCGCTCGATGTCGTGGTTCCGCCAGAACGTCATCACCCAGGTGCCGTTTCCGAATCCCGGGTTCATGCGCTCCGTCTATCCCGGCTTCATCCAGTTGACCGGATTCATGACCATGAACCTCGAGCGGCACACCCAGGCGCATGCCAAGCTGTTCGAGAATCTGGTCAAGGGCGACTGCGACCCGGTTCAGGCGCACAAGGTCTTCTATGATGAGTATCTGGCGGTGATGGACCTGCCCGCGGAGTTCTATCTGCAAACCGTCGAGCAGGTTTTTCAGAAGCACGCGCTGCCAAATGGAACGATGATGCATCGCGGGCGGCCCGTCGACTGCAAGGCCATCCGCAATACGGCGATCATCACGGTGGAGGGCGAGCGCGACGACATCTGCGGCATGGGACAGACGGAAGCGGCGCACGATCTCTGCCCCAACGTCCCAGTCGACGAGCACTATCACTACGTTCAGCCCGGTGTGGGACACTACGGCGTCTTCAACGGCACGCGCTTCCGGACCGAGATTGCGCCGCGCATCCGCGAGATGATCCGCACCGTCCAGTTCAAGCGCCGCATCCGCAGCGAAGCGCTGATCCCGGCGCCCTACCGGTCGCTTCGTCCGGAGCGAGAGCCGCAGTTCGACTGGAAGTCCCGCAAGCCGATCTCGGACGCGATCAATTAGAATTTGAAATGTCTGGTCTGATGAGGGCGAGTGTCGGGGCAATCGAACGTCTCACGGGTGGCCCTGGGCCAGGGCACTGCCAACCGCAGCATCGATCAGAGCTGGATGTGAGCGCGCCCCGTCCGCAGATCGCGACCACCGCGGTAGACATAGGTCGGCTCGCTGGCGGGCTCTTCCGTTTGCCAAGCCGTCGCGGAATGTTCGGCCCTGTCCATTAACCCCGGTGACGGCGTTCGAGCGCCACCAAGCGGAGCGTATTCGCGGCCGTTGAAAGAGTAGTCTTGGGTTGCCGGCCCGCCGGGGGACCCGGCGCAACCGGCCATCAGCAGCGCTGCGGTACCGGCTAGGATCAGCATTTTCGCGGAATTGGCGGACATCGGATCGGCTCCCGTTCGATCGCATCGTTGCCGCCTCAACGCGCGTCCGCAAACTCCGGTTCCCTGCCGTTTTGGTGCATTACTAACGCCACGGTCATCTCAGACTTCCGAAAATGCGGCGCCGAGCTGCTGCATCAGGCTGCGGTATTCAGGGAAGCTCGTGGCGATCATCGAAGTGTCATCGACGGTGACGGGCCGCTCGCTGACCAGACCCATGGTCAGGAAGGCCATGGCAATGCGGTGGTCGAGGTGGGTGACAACGGTGCCGCCGCCGGCGACCTTTCCCGTGCCGTGCACCGTCAGCGTATCGCCGGCCACGGTCGCGCGGACGCCGTTTGCGGCGAGGCCGGCGGCGGTCGCTGCGAGCCGGTCACTCTCTTTCACTTTCAGTTCCGCAAGCCCTTCCATAACCGTGTCGCCGGCCGCGAACGCCGCCACCACGGCGAGCACCGGATACTCGTCGATCATCGACGGTGCCCGCTCGGCGGGAACGCGCACGCCCTTCAGGGTCGAGTGCCGCGCGCGGATGTCGGCAGTCGGCTCGCCGCCGTCCTCGCGCATGTTCAACAGCTCGACACTGCCGCCCATCTCCTGCAGCGTCGTATAGAGACCGATGCGTGCCGGATTGACGAGCACGCCTTCGACGGTCACGTCCGAGCCGGGGACAACGAGCGCTGCGCAGATGAGAAACGCGGCCGAGCTGGGATCGCCCGGCACGACCACATCGCGGCCTTCCAGTTCGGCGTCGCCTCCGACCGTGATATGCGTCGCACCCTCGCGGACCACCGTCCGAACGCTCGCGCCGAAGTAGCGCAACATGCGTTCGGTATGGTCGCGCGTCGGTTCCCTCTCGATGACCGTCGTTTCACCGGCGGTCGCGATGCCGGCCAGAAGAATGGCGCTCTTGACCTGTGCCGAGGGAACCGGAAGCGTATAGACGATTGGCACCAGGCTCGAAGAGCCGCGGACGGTCAGCGGCAGCGTGTCCCGTCCATCTTCGACGACTTGCAAACCCATTTGACGCAATGGCTTGAGGACAC
Organism: Hyphomicrobium sp.; assembly: GCA_052388455.1. GTDB lineage: Bacteria > Pseudomonadota > Alphaproteobacteria > Rhizobiales > Hyphomicrobiaceae > CAZSNH01. Next base: position 104,914 of record JBQTIA010000007.1, on the reverse strand, counting down.
GCCCCATCGGCCTGCGGGACAAGGAGGCGTCGCCGGTCAGCCGCACCGTGATGTCGTGGCCGGCGATGACGCCCATCATCAGCCGCGTACCTGTTCCGGAATTTCCGAAGTCGATCGGTTCTAATGGCTGTTGAAGGCCGCCGACCCCGCGTCCGATGACCTCCCAGGTTGCCCCCGACTTGGCCGTGTGCGCGCCGAGCGCCGCAACGGCTTTGGCCGTGTTGAGCACGTCCTCCGCCTCAAGCAGGCCGGTGATGCGGGTGCGACCCGTCGCCAATGCGCCGAGAAGCAGGGCGCGGTGCGAGATCGATTTGTCGCCCGGCACGCGGACATTGCCGCGAAGCAGTCCGGAGCGACCGGCCGCGAGCGGTCTTGAAACGGAATGAGACACGTTCAAATCGCTGTTCCAGCGCTCGGTTTCGGACGAAACGGTCAGACGGCTCCATGCCGGCCGCGGTCGTGGCCGGCATAGAGCCGGGGGGCACCCGGGCTGTCAACGCGGCGAGATCGGCGTAACGGGACGGGATGCCGCCGGGGACGGCATCGCATCGGCTTTGACAGGCGGTGCGGCGTGTGGCAGAGCGACCACCAATCCACACAGTCGAGGGCACCTCATGTCCACCAAGCAGGCGCGCGGGACGAAGCGCACGTGCCAGTCCAATGAATGCGGCATCCGCTTTTACGATCTCAATCGCAACCCGATTTCATGCCCCGTCTGCGGCACGATCTACCAGATCGCCTCCTCTCCGGTGGCCCTGAACGCGGTGGCCGAGGATCGCTCGCCGCGCAAGGTCAAGAAGCCGGACTATCCGGTCGAGAAGGCGGCGGTGCCGGACGGCGTGCCGGAGGCCGAAGGCGACGAGGTGCTGGCCGACATCGAAGCCGGCGATGATGAGATCGCGCCTGAGGCCGAGGACGAAACCTTTCTCGAAGAAGAAGAGGAGGAGGGTGGCAACGTCACCAACATCATCGGTGGCCCGGTTGCCGAGGGTGAGGAAGAAGTCTGATACGGCGAGTGCGGGCCAAGTCTTTTCCTCGCACAAATGCCGCTTGCGGTTTGGCTGCGTTGGGCCTAATGAACCGCTCTCGTCGTCCGAGCCACGCCATGAGCGCGCCGGCCCGGCGGTAGATCCCATGGATAGGGGCCATAGCTCAGCTGGGAGAGCGCTTGCATGGCATGCAAGAGGTCAGCGGTTCGATCCCGCTTGGCTCCACCAGCCTTCGCTCCTCTCGGGCTTCGGCTCGGTAAGCCTACCTTCGCGTTGCGCGTGAGGCGCGAATGTGTGGAGCTGGGTAATCCCGTCGGCGAGTAGCTTGCAGGCTTTGGCGCAGTCGGTCACGAGATCACATGGCGCCACCCCTTCTCACCCTAAAAGACATCCATCTGACGTTCGGCGGCACGCCGCTGCTGACCGGGGCCGAGATTTCGGTCCAGCCCGGCGAGCGCATCTGCGTCGTCGGTCGTAATGGCTCGGGCAAGTCGACGCTGCTGAAGATCGCCGCCGGCCTGCAGGAGGCCGACAAGGGCGAGCGGTTTGCCCATCCCGGCGCGCTGGTCCGTTACCTCGCGCAGGAGCCCGACGCGAGCGGTTTCGAGACGGTCGGTGCCTACGTTGAAAGTGGTTTAGGCCCCGCCGACGATCCCTTTCGCGCCCGCTACCTGATCGAGGACCTCGGGCTGTCGCCGGACGCCGAACCGGCGCGACTTTCAGGCGGCGAATTGAAGCGCGCGGCCATCGCCCGGGTGTTGGCGCCAGAGCCCGACGTCCTCATCCTCGACGAGCCGACCAACCATCTCGATCTCCCGGCCATCGAATGGCTGGAGCGGGCGCTTGCCTCGATGAAATCCGCTGTCGTGCTCGTCAGCCACGACCGTCGTTTCCTGGAACGGCTGTCGCGCGCCACCGTCTGGATCGATCGCGGCGTGGCGCGGCGGATCGAAAAGGGCTTCGGCGCTTTCGAAGCCTGGCGCGACGAGGTTCTGGAGCAGGAGGAGATGGCGCGTCACAAGCTCGACCGCAAGATCGTACGCGAGGAGCAGTGGATGCACGGCGGCGTCACCGCGCGCCGGAAGCGCAACGTACGGCGCGTGGCGGAGTTGGCCGGTTTGAGAAGCGAGCGACGGGAGCAGCGCAATGTCCAGGGTAACGTCCGGCTAGCCGCGGCGGATGGAGGCCAATCGAGCAGGCTCGTCGTCGAGGCCACTGATCTTTCGAAGTCGTTTGGCGGCAGGACGATCGTCGAACAATTCTCGACCCGCATTCTGCGCGGCGATTGCGTCGGCATCGTCGGGCCTAATGGTGCCGGCAAGACGACGCTGATCAAGCTGCTGACGGGCAGTCTCGCTCCCGACGGCGGCAGCGTGCGCCTCGGCGTCAACCTGGAGCTCGTCAGCCTCGATCAGCACCGCGACGAGTTGAACCCCGAATGGACAGTCGCCGATGCGCTGACGGGCGGGCGTGGCGACCAGGTCGTCATCAACGGACGCGCGCGGCACGTCGCCAGCTACATGAAGGATTTCCTGTTCACGCCCGAGCAGACCCGTTCACCGCTGAAAGTACTTTCCGGCGGCGAGCGTGGGCGGCTGATGCTGGCCCGCGCGCTCGCCAAGCCGTCGAACGTGCTGGTGCTCGACGAACCGACCAACGATCTCGATCTCGAGACGCTCGATCTTTTGCAGGAATTGCTGGCCGACTATCCCGGCACCGTGATTCTCGTGTCTCACGACCGTGACTTCCTCGACCGGGTTGTGACGAGCGTCATCGCTGCCGAGGGCGACGGCCGCTGGACGGAGTATGCGGGCGGTTATTCCGACATGCTGGTTCAGCGTGGCTCTCGACAAGTGTCAGATGCTCCGACACCAACGAAGGCCGGCCCCGGTTCTGCCAAGGTGTCCGACCCGGAGGGTCAGACACCAACAAGGAAGCGCAAGCTGTCCTTCAGGGAGAAGCACGCGCTCGAGTCGCTGCCAGCCACCATGGATGCGCTTCACAAGGAAATCGAGACGCTGCAAGCCCGGCTTTCCGATCCCGCTCTCTATAACCGCGACGCCAGATCTTTCGCCGACGCGACGAGCCGGTTAGCCGCGGCCCAGGGCAAACTCAGCGCCGCCGAGGATCAGTGGCTGGAGCTCGAAGCGCTGCGCGAGGAGCTCGAAGCGTGACAGTCGGTGCGTAGGTCAAAGTGAGCGAGCGCGTCGCAGCGCGCGAGCAAAGTCTGACAATTTTCGTGCCGAGGCCGTCGGACTTCGCACTGCTCCCTTGCGCTCTCATCACTCATTCCGACCTGCACGCCTATGCGACGACCTTACCCGGCGCCATGACGGATACGGGCGCACCCGCGACCGGGCGGTCGTCGAAACGCAGATTGTGATCGGCGGCGAAGTGGATCATGGCGCGTTCCGACAGCGCCGAGATCGTGTAGAGCGGATTGACGCCGAGTGAGCGCGGGATGATGGCGCCGTCGATGACGTAGAGGCCCGCGTGCACGTCGGTCGGGCCACGCCCCGGGTTGCCGTCGAACACCTCCGATTTGTGATTGACGACGCCGTCGGAGACCTCGCGGCCCATGCCGCAGCCGCCGAGCGGATGCGCCGTGCCGGGCTGATGCCCCATCACGGTGCCGGCAAGCGGATTGCGCACGTAGTCGCCGCCGGCCTGTCTCACCAAAGCGCCGATGGCGTCGTCGAGACGCGCATAAACCGGTTCGTCCTTGGCGCCGGGCCACGACAGGCTCAAGCGGTCGTCGTCGAGCGTGAAGCGTCCCGACGCGCTGTCGTGCGAGACGGCGAAGAATGTCTGCAGGCTGGCGAATGGCCCCTTGTAGACGCCGTTGACGAGGCTCTGGAGTGCGCCGAGCAGCCGGCCGTTGGGCAGGAACATGACCGGCAAGGCGGGCGCGAGCGCTGACGGCAACGCCCCTTCCTGGATGCGCAGCTCCTGGGAAAGATCGTTGGCATCGTCGATTTCGATTTGCCCCGACACCGAGGCGCCGACTTCGAGACTCGGCACCTTCGAGGGATGTCCGACGCCGACGGCGTTGACCGGCACCTTGGCGCCGTAGCCGAAGGCGATGATGTCGCCGTTGGCGGAGAAGCGGCGGCCCAACCGATCCGAGACGGCGAGGCCGTGTTCGCGCGACCGCAGCAGGATTTCCGTAGAGCCGAGTGTCCCGGCGGCGAGAATGACGACGGGCGCGGACAGCACGCGCGGTTCTCCGCCGCCGTTCGAGGCCGGCGCCGTCGGGACCGTGTGGACCTTCCACCCGCCTCCCGGCAGCTTTTCGACGTGGCGCACGGTGATGCCGGCGAAAATGTCCGCTCCGTGGCGGGCGGCATCGGGGAGATACGTGGCCGCCACCGTATTCTTGGCGCCGACGTTGCAGCCCCCGCAACAGTCGCCGCAGCGCGTGCAGGCCGGTTGCGCTATGCCCGCCGGATTGACGCAATCTTCGAAGCTGATGGTCACGCGCGGCGCGATAGGTGTCTGCTTCAGGACATGGGCTGCATTGGCCAGTGTCTTGTACTTGGTCATCTCGGCGGCACGCGGGTCGCTCGCCGGCCTCAGCCAGCGGTCGGCGCGTGCGTAGCCTTCGTCGAGCAGACCGTCCTGCACGATCTGGCCGGGCCAAACCGAATCCGTGAACACGCGCTTGTCCGGCCGAAGTGCCACGCCGCCGTTGACGAGGCTGCCGCCGCCTAGGCCGTTGGCGACGACGACGTGCATGTCCTCGCCGATTCGGACGTCGTAGAGCGCGGTCGGCGAGCCGGCCGAGTATTTCCTACCGCGGACCAGGAACTCGTTCTTGAGATCGGGAAAGCGCGCGGCGAATTCACCTGGAAGAATCTCCCGGCCGCGCTCAAGCACGCAGACGCGCTTTCCGGCGCGCGACAGCCGCGAGGCGCTGATGCCACCGCCATAGCCCGAGCCGACCACGATCACGTCGTAGCGGTCGGCAAGCTGGTCGAGCGGGCGCGCGAGGCGGGTCATGCAACTCTCCAAGGACCCTCGTGACTAACCCGTCGGACGGGATAGGGGCAATGATTCTCAGACGCGCATCCTAACCGCGGGCGGATGCGGCTGAGAGAACGGACGTGTGCCGTAGACGACCTGCGCCGCGGCGGCTGTTCCCCGTGAAACGGCGGATGCGGCTAAAGCGGTTTCAGACGCCAGACTTTGACCGGCCCGTCCCCTTGCAGCGGTACCGGGTCGAGATACCCGGGAGTGCGCCCGGCCAGCAGCGCACCCTGCAGCGTATCGCCGCCCGACGGGGCATCCTCCACCCACCCGGGACAGGTGACCACATAAGCCGCGCCGAGCGCGCGCAGCCGACCTTCGGCTTCGACCGCCGGACCGTTCAGAATGTGGTCAGCAGCGATGATCGACCGGTCGATGCGGTGGTAAGGCGCGGAGAGAACACTGAGCCGCGTTCCGGCGACAATGTAGGGACCGGCATCGACGTCGGCTACCGTGAGCCCCGGTGGCAGGCCGGCGAGCGGAGCGATCCCGGCGACCGAGATGCAGGCTTTTTTCGCATCCGCCTTGGCTTTCATTTTTTCGGCGGCCGAAGCATCGAAACCCAGAATGAGGGCGGCGGCGACCAGCAGCGTCTTCTGGTTGAGGAGCGCGACGGCAGCCGCGCGCAGCGTCGGGGCGGATACCTCGGGCGAGGACGGGATGCGGGCGATGAGGAGGGCCAGCGGCGCGATGGCAAGCAGCGAGGCGTACGGCAGCAGCTTGACCTGCCAGAAGCTGAGCGCTGCCGTCACCAGCAGCACCAGCGTGTAGAACAGGGCCGTGTCGTCCCGATCTGTGCGTAGGATCACTGTACTAGCAGTGACTCCGAGCAGGATGTGCGCGGCGACCACCACCGCCGACGGCGGCAGGCTGTCGTATAGCCACAGGAAGCTCTTGGTCTCGGACACTTTGTCGAGCCAGATGGGATAGATCGCCGGATCGACTTGCCCGAACGGTCCCGCTAGACAGGCCGGATCCATCAGACCGTAAGCTGCGACGGCGGTGGCGCCAGCACCGGCCAGCGCAACGAAACGCAGGACGAGGGTCCGCGACTGGCCCCACGCCGTGGCGACCGCCAATCCGGCGGCAGCCAGGCTCGCGAGAACGACGAAGTTCAGAGACAGCGCATCGCAATGAATGGTGAACCATCGCGACGGCGCGGCCGTGGCGAGAAAGGCGACAAGCAGGGTCACGGCGAACGCCTTGGCGGCACGCGCCACGCCGTCCTGCCCACGGCCGTAGACGCCCGACATCACGGCGGCGATGGCGAGGCTGCCTCCCGTGACCAGCAGGGCTTCATAGCCGACCGCCATGCCGAGCCCGAGCACGACACCGGCCCATGTGCCGTGTCGCGGCGTCTGGAACGCGCTGGCCAGAAGAAGAATGCCGGTGACGGCGGCGAGGTTCTGCAAGTTATGATGATCGATGCGTCCGAGCCCGAACTGCACGGTGGCCGAGAAGTTCAGAATGGTCAGCGCCAGCGCGATGAAGGCGGCGGAGCGTCCCCCGCGCTCCTCGGCAGCTCGCGCAACGGCGAACAGCATCAGGCCGAGCAACATCGAGGGCCATAGCGCGCGGATGGCGATTTCGGCCTGCGTCTCGGGCAGCACCATACTCAACGCACCGATCAGCAGAGCCAGCGGCAGATCGACCAGCCGAGACCAGTGCGAGACGAGAGCGTCCGGCGCGCCGTAGCGCGGCAGCGTCGTATCGAACCAGGGTGCGCCCGCCAGGAATTCGCGGACGCCGATCAGCCGTGTCGCGTCGTCCGTATCGCCGAGCATCTGATCGAGCGGTGGCGGCGTCGGGATCAACTGAAAGCCGAGATGGACCGCCAGTACCAGCGCACACCACATCCATAGCGGCGCGGCAAGCGCCTGCCGCAGACGGTCAGTCTGGAAGGCGCTGCTCAAAACTTCCGTCGTCATCGGCTCGGTTCCTGTTTACTCGATGGATGTCGGGTGGTCGTTCAATGGATCGGAGGCGTGAAGCGCCAGACGAGATATGGAGAGGAAGCGTCGATGCTGACGGGCGCAAGGAATGCAGGCACGCGGCCGGTGTGCAGTGCGCCTGCGAAAGTATCCGGTGAGCGGTCGCGGGGCGGGAAGGGCTTGCAGATCACAACGTAGTCGATGCCGAGGGCCGCCAAACGGCGCGCGGCGTCGGCAGGGCTCGTCGACTTGATCGCCTCGGTTTCGAGGATCGCATGATCGAGACGATGATAGGGTGCGGACACGACGCGGTGCCCAGTCAAGGCCACGATAAAAGGCCCGAAATCGGCGTCTGTCAGCATCAGGCCGGGCGGCAGTGCGGCGAGCGGCTGCACTGCTGATGTTTCGAGGCAGCGGGTCGGCAGGTCGGAGGTGACTTGTTTTTCCGGATCGGCTTTGGCGGCGCCGGTCGGCGTTGAGGTGCTGCCCATGGCATCCGCGGCGAGCATGATGACGAGCAGGATTGTGTGCTGGTTGAGGAGCGCGAACCCGAGCAGGTACATCGCCCGCTGGGTCAGCTCGCCGATGGGTTTCAGCCGAGCAACGAAGATCGCCAGCGGCGGCACGGCGAGGAAGGTCGCGTAGGGCATCAGCTTGACCTGCCAGCAGGCGAGCAGCGTCGCGAGCACCAGCACGGCGAAGAGGATCTGCGCGCCGAGGCCGCGATCCCGTTTGAGATTGAACGCCGCAATGGCGATGCCGATCAGCGCCGAGATGGCGAATTCGGCCGCCGGCTGCGGCATCGAGCCGGAAAACTGCCAGAGGCTCTGCACCTCCTGCACGTCCGACAACCAGATGGGAAACACGGCCGGGTCGACCTGCCCGAACGGTCCGGCGAGGCAGGCGGGCTCCATGACCGCGTAGAGCGCAAAGGCCCCAAGCGCCGGCATCGCGACAACGCCGAAGCGCTCAGTACGGTTCATACCCGGACGGGCGGCGGCGAAGAGTCCGAGCGCGCCGCCCGCCGCCAGCACCACGAGATTTGCGGACAGCGCATCGCACTTGATGGTGAGCCAGTTCGAAGGCCCGGTGGTCAGCACGAATGCGGCCACGAGAGTCGCGGCAAAGGCCAACGCCACTTTGGCCATGACGGCGATGCCCTCGCCGCGCCACAGCGCGAACAGGGCAGCCAGACTGAGCGACAAGACGGTGAGGGCCAGCGCCTCGTAGCCGAACGCTGTTCCGAGCCCGAGTAGCGCGCCGGCCCCGTGGGCCAGACGTGGATTGCGAAAGCTGTCGCTCAGCAGAAGCAGGCCACCGACGACGCAGACGATCATGACGTTGTGGTGGTCGATGCGGCCGAGCGTGAACTGCACGACGCCCGTGTGGGCATAGACCGCGAAACCCATGGCCAGGATCGCCGCAACGCGACCCGCCTGACGTTCGGCATGGCGGGCCAGCAGCAGAAGCAACGGCAGCAGCACCAGGAACGGCCAGATGGCGCGCACCGCGAGCTCGGCGGCGTCGCGGGAAACGAACAGATCGAAAAATCCGATCAATGCAGCCAGCGGCAGATCGACGAGGCGCGACCAGTGCGAGACCAGCGGCTCGGGAGCCCCGATGCGGGAGAGAGTCGTGTCGAACCAGGGCGCGCCGGCCAACAGATCGCGCACGGCGACCAGCCGTGTCGCGTCGTCGGAATCGCCGAGCCCCGTCAGCAGCCGCGACGGTCCGGCCCAGATTTCCATGGCGACGTAGACGAGGAGCGCGGCGAGGCTGAGCGCCCACAGCGGCGCTGCGGCGAGTTGCTCGGACAACGGCCGGGACTGAGTGCCCGGCAACGCAACGCTCGACATACCGGCTGATCCCGCTCACTCGACACTGCAACTTTCGCGAAACCTTATCGGAGCCGCCTTGCGGCCCCGTAAACGCCGGCGAGCGCCCGCCGCCGGTGCCGATCCCTTCAAGTCGCAAGAGTTTGTTCAGCCTTCGTAAGTAGCTTCGGTCGTGAAATCGGCGGGAGAGGTCTGTCCCGGCGGCGAGCGAAACAGTGCTGCGTGGGCGCCCTGACCGGGGTTCCGTGCACAGGCCCAGGCGTTTGCGAGGAACCATGAGTCATTCGGAAGTTTTCGTCATCGGCGCCGGCCCGGCGGGTCTCACCGCCTCTTACCTGCTGACCAAGCAGGGTGTCTCGACGACGGTCATCGAGGCCGATCCCGTCTACGTCGGCGGCATCTCGCGCACCGCGAACTACAAGAACTTCCTGTTCGACATCGGCGGCCACCGCTTCTTCTCGAAGTCCAAGGAGGTCGTCGACCTCTGGAAGGAAATCCTTCCGACCGACTTCATCGAGCGCCCGCGTTTGAGCCGCATCTATTACGACGGCAAGTACTACTCCTATCCGCTGAAAGCCTTCGAGGCGCTGACCAATCTCGGCGTCGTCGAGAGCGGGCTGTGCGTCCTCTCCTTCATGTACAAGCAGGCCTTCCCGCACGAGAAGCCGGTGACGTTCCACCAATGGGTGTCGAACCAGTTCGGCGAGCGTCTGTTTTCGATCTTCTTCAAGACTTACACCGAGAAGGTGTGGGGCATGAGCTGCGACGAGATCTCGGCCGACTGGGCGGCTCAGCGGATCAAGGGTCTCGACCTGTGGAGCGCCATGTCGAACGCGCTCAGGAACTCGATCAAGCCCAACGGCAAGCGGGACGGCACCAAAGCTCATGATGGCGAAGTCATCAAGACGCTGATCGAAAGCTTCCAGTATCCCCGCAAGGGCCCCGGCATGATGTGGGAGGCCGCTGCTGCCAAGACCTGCGCGCAGGGCGGCACGATCCACATGGATCACAGCCTCTATGGACTGAGCTACGACAAGACCGAGAAGCTCTGGACGATCACCACCAAAACCGGCGTCGGCGAGATCAAGACGTTCACAGCCAAGCACGTCATTTCCTCGGCACCGATCCGTGAGCTGATGCAGTCGATGACTGAGACGCCGAAGAGTCTGCCGGCCGCCGAAAGCCTGCGCTACCGCGACTTCCTCACCGTCGCGCTGATGGTCGACAACCCCGACCTCTTCCCCGACAACTGGATCTATATCCACGAGCCGAGTGTCAAAGTCGGCCGCATCCAGAACTTCCGGTCATGGTCGCCGGAACTGATTCCCGACGAGAAATCCACCTGCCTCGGCCTCGAATACTTCTGCTTCGAAGGCGATGGGCTGTGGACCGCGACCGACGAGGAGCTGATCGCGCTCGCCAAGCGGGAGCTGGCGATCATCGGTCTCGCACAGCCTGAGGAGATCACCGACGGCTGCGTCGTGCGCCAGAAGAAGGCTTATCCGGTCTACGACGACGCCTACAAATTCCACGTCGACACGATCCGCGAGGACATCGAGGCGAACTATCCGAACCTGCATCTCGTCGGCCGCAACGGCATGCACAAGTACAACAATCAGGATCACGCCATGATGACGTCGATGCTGACGGTCGAGAACATTCTCGCTGGACGGCAGGCGTTCGACATCTGGAACGTCAACGAGGACGCCGAGTATCACGAGGCCGGCAACTCGGGTGCCGACGAAGCGCTGAAAAGCGTGCGCATGGTGCCGAAGCGCGTCGGACAAGCGGGCTGAACGCTGGAGGTTGACCGGTGGCTCTGACGGACACGACCGAAGGCCGGTTGCTGGCGCAGTGGATCGCAGACAAGGGTCTCGAGCCCTATCTGCCGCCCATTGCCTTGCGGCTGCTGGGGTTCGTCAATCAGCTGTCGCGATACACGGTCGTCAGCGTCATCGCGCTGGCACTCGACTTTGCCGTTTATCTGACGCTCGCGGACGCCGGATATCGTGCAGCGATCGCCGGCGTCATCGGCTATTCCATCGGGATGCTGCTGCACTTCGGCCTCTCGACTCGGTTCGTCTTCAAGCGCACGAATGTGCAGAAGTCGGACGCGCGGCTGTTCTCGGAGTTCGTCGTTTCGGGTCTCGCGGGGCTGCTGATCACAGCCACCGTCATCTCGCTGGCCCACGACACACTCGGCTTCACGGCCTTCATGGCCAAGGTGTTCGCCGTCGCCATCAGCTTCGTCGCCGTGTTCCTGCTGCGCCGCTCGGTTGTATTCTCCGGTTCGCGCGCTCCCTCGACTCCGTAGGTTTGCCCGCCTACCCTGCGGTCCGGATGGAGCGCGGACCTGATCCAAGTGGCAGCTTCCCTCAAGGCAGAAATCGTATCGGTCGCTCGGGCGCTCGGGTTCGATGGCGTCGGCGTGGTCCGCCCGGATGTGACGGGTGCTGCGGGCGAGCGCCTGCGGCACTTTCTTTCGGAAGGCTGGCACGGCGACATGGACTGGATGCAGCGTCATGCCGAGCGCCGCGCTGATCCCCGCGCTCTGATGCCGGATGTCCGCTCGATCGTCATGCTGGCCATGAGCTACGCGCCCGAGGCCGACCCGCTCGACATCCTGTTTCAGAAATCACGCGGCGCCATCTCGGTCTATGCCAAGGGCCGCGACTATCACGATGTCATGAAAACGAAGCTCAAGGCACTCGCCGGCGAAATCCAGGCGCGCACCGGCGGAGATGTGAAGGTGTTCGTCGACACGGCACCGCTGATGGAAAAGCCGCTCGCGGCCGCGGCCGGCCTCGGCTGGCAGGGCAAGCACACCAACCTCGTCTCGCGAACGCATGGGTCGTGGCTGTTCCTCGGCGCCATCCTGACCAGCGCCGAGATGGAGCCGGACCCGCCCGAAGGCGACAATTGCGGCTCGTGCCGCCGCTGTCTCGACATCTGCCCGACGGCGGCCTTTCCGGCGCCCTACCAGCTCGACGCGCGCCGCTGCATCGCCTACCTGACGATCGAGCATAAAGGCCACATCGCGCCGGAGTTCCGAGCGGCCATCGGCAACCGGGTGTTCGGCTGCGACGACTGCCTCGCCGTCTGCCCGTGGAACAAGTTTGCCGAAGCCGCCCGCGAAGCTCGCTTCGCAGCCCGCGCCGAGACCGACGATCCGCCGCTCGCCGAGCTTCTCAACCTGGACGATGCGGCGTTCCGCGCGCGATTTGCGGGCACGCCCATCAAGCGGACGGGGCGTGACCGGGTGGTGCGCAACGCCCTCATCGCCGCCGGAAATTCGGGTGATCCGGCGCTCGCCGATCCCGTAAGACGCTGTCTCGACGACGCTTCGCCGCTGGTTCGTGCCATGGCGGTGTGGGCGCTGGCCCGGCTGGCGCCAGCGACGCTGCCGACTGCGCGGGCGTGTCACCTGGGCCAGGAAGAGGACGATGCGGTCCGTCGGGAATGGCAGACCGCAGGGTCGCCTTGAACCGCACGAGAGGGACGATGTGAGCGAGCTGTTCTGTTTCGGTTTCGGTTATTGCGCGTCGGCATTGGCTCGCCGGCTCAAGGGCCAGGGATGGCGCATCACCGGCTCCACCACTTCGGCCGACGGTGTGTCGAGGCTTGCCGGCATCGGCTACCAAGCCTGCCTTTTCGACGGCTCTCAGCCCTCATCTGCCGTGACGGCTGCGCTGGCCAGTGCCACACACGTGCTGGTCTCGGCACCGCCCCAGACCTTCGGCGATCCGGTGCTCCGACTCCATGCCAGCGACTTGATCGCGGCGCCGCGGCTCACCTGGATCGGCTACCTCTCGACCATCGGCGTCTACGGCGACCATGCGGGCGCCTGGGTGGACGAGGATACGCTGGTGCATCCCGTCTCCGAACGCTCACAGCGGCGTGTCGAGGCCGAGCAGGCGTGGCTGGCTCTCGGATGGCGGACGGGCAGGCGCGTGCAGGTTTTTCGCCTCGCCGGAATCTACGGACCCCGGCGCAGTCCGCTCGACAACGTTCTCGGCGGCACGGCGCGGCGGATCGTCAAGCCGGGCCAGGTCTTCAACCGCATCCACGTCGACGACATCGCGTCCGTGCTCGCCGCCGCCATGGCCGGGCGGGGTTCGAAAGCCATCTACAATGTGACCGACGACGAGCCGGCCCCGCCGCAGAACGTGGTGGCGTTTGCCGCCGAGCTGCTGGGCCTGCCACCCCCGCCCGAGATCGCCTTCGAAGCCGCCGGACTTTCGGGAATGGCGCTCAGTTTCTATGGCGAAAACAAGCGCGTGCGGAACGACCGACTCCGGTCGGACCTGGGCGTGGCACTCGCCTACCCGACCTACCGCGAAGGTCTGCGGTCGCTGGCCGGCGGATCCTGACGTTCAGCTTCCATTCAGGCGGCCCGCGCTTTGCTGACGTAATTCAGACAGGATCTCGGACTTTCCAGACGGCGGGTTTCGGCGTGGGACGGGTGACAGCCATGTTTGTGAAGCGTTCAACGGGCATGGTTCTGGCGCTGTCGATCACAGCCGGGGCTGCCGTCGCAGTCTTGGCCGGCCCTGCCGGCGCCGACGACCGGGCGGCGCACGCAATCGCCGACAAATTCTCGGCCGCCGGCAAAGGCGGGTCGAAGTCAACGCAAGCCCCCGCGCGGACCATTACCCCGAAACCCGATGCCGGACGGGCGGCTGTAGACCGTAAGGCTGCCGACCGGGTCGCAACGGAGCGCGAGCAGGCCGCGAAGCGCGCACGTGCGGAAGAATTGGACATGCTGGAGCGGGCACGGGCCGAGGCCGCAGCCCGCGACCGCGAAGCCCGCGAACACCTCGCCCGCCAGCGCGAAGCCGAGGAGCGGGAAACAGCCCGACGTCAGGCGGAAGCAGAAAAGGCCCGGCTCGCCGCCGAGGACGAGGCCCGCCGGGTGGCCGAGCAGGCCCGCATTGCGGCCGAAACCCGCCAACGGGCCGAGCAGGAAGCTGCCGAGAGAATGGAAGCCGAGAGGAAGGCCGCCGAGAAGCAAGCCGAGGAGCAGAGGCTCGCAGCGGAGCAGGCGCAACGCGAGGCCAGACGCCAGGAGGAGGCGCGGCAGCTTGCCGACAAGCACAACCGTCTGCGGGTGGAACGCGAGCAGGCCGAAAAATCGGCCGCCGTGCCATTGCCGCCCTTGCCGCCGGCGCCGTTGATCTCTAGCGCACCCGACGACTCGCCAGCTGCCGGCCGGAACTCGCCCTTGGAAACCCGCGTGACCGTGCTGCTCGTCCTCGATCCCGGCGATCGCGGCATCCGCCGGTTCGAGAAGACGGCCGATCCAATTCTCTGTCTCGGTGCCAACTGCTTCGTCAGTTCGGGATCCGCTTTGCCGTCGTTACAGATGCCCCGCATCAAAGCCTTCGGTGCCGGGAATACGCTCGGTCGCCGTGCCGGAAGTTGCCGCCACAAGCTCGCCTGCGCGTTCCGGGGCGTCGACATCAATGCGGAGACGGCAGCCTTGCAGCCGATTGATCTCAGGATCATGCGGCACGACCGCCGCGAGGTGCTGAGCGTTCGGGCCGATCGTTCCTGCGACATCGATCAGGGCCGTCTCGCGTGCGGTGAGCCGGCGCGGGCTCGCACATGGCGGGCGTGGATCGTGCCGGAGCACGTCGCCGAACGGGCCGGACCGAAGCTGTTGGAGGCGGCGCTTGCGGCCGGTCTGCCGGATGGTCGCTCCGCATTCTCGGAGTCGAGCGAGCAGTAAAAATAAAGCTCCTCCGGTTCCATCCAGAGCGATTTCAAAGATCAAGACGCATTCGCCTGGGTGGCGAGGACACCTGCGGCGTGCTGGCCCTTGTGTTCTGGAACAAACGGTCCATATACCGTGCCATGACCACCAAGTCTTCCGATCGAACAGCCGCCGCCAACCCAGGACGCCCGCGCGAATTCGACGTCGAAGTGGCGCTCGCTGCGGCACTCGAGGTTTTCTGGCGGCACGGCTATGAGGCCACCTCTTTGGACGATCTGACCAGCGCCATGCAGATCAGCCGATCCAGTTTCTACAGCTGCTTCGGCTCCAAGCAGAACGCACTTCTGAAGGCCATCGCGCATTACAGCGACAAGAACTTCGCAGCGCTTAAGGCGATTGCCGAAGGCGAACCCAATCCCGGAAAGGCAGTTCGGGCGATGATCGCCGGCATCGCCGATGCCAAGGGCGGTCAGAACGGCTGCTTCCTGGTCAACTGCATCACCGAGCTTGCGCCGCACGACAGCAAGGTCATCGCACTCGGCCGCGACCATCTCGACAGGGTGGAAGGACTGATTGCGCGCACCATCACGCGGGCCGTTCCCGGTAATGCGCGTGCCAAGGCCAGGGCGCGCGCGCTGCTTTCACTGGCAATCGGGGCCACAATGCTGCGCAAATCCGGAATGCCGGCCGAGCGCATCGAGGCGCTTCTCGCAGAAGCCGAGCCGCTGTTTCCGTGACACGTGAAGTACCGGATGCAAAATCTGGAACATTCCCCCTAATTCTGGACCATTTAGTACAAAACGAAAACCGAGGACAAGATCATGACTGCAACGACCCTGTTCACGCCCCTCGAGATGGGTGATCTCACGCTGGCCAACCGCATCGTATTGGCGCCGCTCACCCGCAACCGGGCGCTGCCCGACGGCGACGTGCCGCACGACCTCAACGCGGAATACTATGCGCAAAGAGCCAGTGCCGGTCTCCTGATCACCGAAGGCTCGCAGGTCTCGCCGGAAGGCAAAGGCTACATCACAACGCCCGGCATCTACAGCGCGGCGCAGGTGGCCGGCTGGCGCAAAGTGACGGGCGCCGTACATGCGAAAGGCGGGCGTATTTTCATCCAGCTCTGGCATGTCGGACGTGTCTCGCACACCTCGCTTCAGGAAGATGGCCGAGCCCCCGTTGCGCCCTCGGCCATCCGCGCCATGACAAAGACGTTCGCCGGCTCCGGCTTCATCGAAACGTCGATACCGCGGGCGCTGGAAACAGCCGAGATCGCCCGCATCGTCGGGGACTACCGGAGGGCCGCCATCAACGCGAAGGCTGCCGGTTTCGACGGCGTCGAACTGCACGCGGCCAACGGCTATCTGATCGATCAGTTTCTCCGCGACGGCTCCAACACGCGCACCGATGCCTACGGTGGCAGCGTGGAAAACCGGACGCGCTTCCTCGGCGAAGTGCTCGCGGCCATCACCGACGTGCTGCCGCCGTCCCGCGTCGGCGTTCGCTTCAGTCCGTTTTCCAGTGCCAACGATATCTCGGACAGTGATCCGATGATCACATTCGGGGCAGCCATCGCGCGCGCCAACGATTTCGGTCTCGGTTATCTGCATCTCGTCGAGGGCGAGACCGGCGGTCCGCGGACGCTTCCTCCGGGCGCCGACCTCGCGGCGCTGCGCCGTCTGTTCAAGGGCGCGTACATGGCAAATAACGGCTACGACCGGGACATGGCGATCCGGGCGACGGACCGCGGGGACGCCGACCTCGTGGCCTTCGGCGTGCCGTTCATCGCCAATCCCGACCTCGTCGATCGTCTGCGCCTCGGCGCTCCGCTGACGCCGGCTCATCGCGAGACGTTCTACGGCGGCGGTGCAGCCGGCTATACGGATTATCCGACGCTCGATCAGGCCCGTGCGGCTTGACAATGGCGGACACGAACTCCCATCCCTCGCAGCACAAGACCGCGATTTGAATCATAGAGAGCTTCCACCATGAAATCCTATCTGCTCCAGAACGCATTCGGCATCGAAAATCTCGCCCTGGTCGACGCTCCGGAGCCGGCGCCCGGACCGGGGCAGGTTCTGGTCAAAATGCGCGCCTGGTCGCTCAACTACCGAGACCTGTTGGTGGTCCGCGGCGTCTATGCGCCGAAGCTGCAATTTCCAGCGCAGATGCTGTCGGATGGCGCCGGAGACGTCGTGGCCGTCGGTGCCGGTGTGTCACGCGTCAAGGCCGGAGATCGTGTGGCCGGCATCTTCATGCAGTCCTGGATCGAGGGTGGTCCTAGCGAGGTGAAGGCGCGCAGCGCGCTTGGCAGTGAAATTCCAGGCGTTGCCGCCGAGTATGTCGTGCTCGGTGCCGAAGGTGTCGTACCGATCCCGGCCCACTTGAGCTACGAGGAGGCCGCGACACTCCCCTGCGCAGCCGTTACCGCATGGCATGCGCTCGTCACGGCCGGCCATCTCGCGGCCGGCGACACCGTTCTCGTGCAGGGAACCGGCGGCGTCTCAATTTTCGCGCTCCAGTTTGCGAAGATGCTTGGGACGCGCGTCATCGCCACGTCGAGCAGCGATGCCAAGCTCGAGCGGGTGCGCGCGCTCGGCGCATCCGATCTCATCAATTACAAGGCGACGCCCGAGTGGGGCCGGCGCGTGCGCGAGCTGACCGGCAGGATCGGCGTCGATCATGTGGTCGAAGTCGGCGGCGCCGGCACGCTCGGTCAGTCGCTCGACGCCGTTCGCACCGGGGGACGCATCAGCCTCATCGGCGTGCTGACGGGTGGCGAGGTCAATCCCATTCCGATCCTGTTCAAGAACGTCACCGTGCAGGGCATCTTCGTCGGCAGCCGCGAGATGTTCGAAGCCATGAACAGGGCAATCACACTGGGCGGATTGAAGCCGGTGATCGACCGCGTATTCCCCTTCGCAGACCTGCCGCAGGCGCTGCGCCATATGGAGAGCGGGGCGCATTTCGGAAAGGTCGTGCTCAGCGCCTGAGGGCCCGCTCGACTCGGGAGCAGTCCAAGACTGCGGGCAGGCAGGCGGCATAAGGCCGGCTGCCTGATCCGGTAGACTTTGTCGCGCACGAATTGGCGGTGTGTAGGAACCGCCGATGAGTTGCAGGTTCGTTACGACGAGCTGGCGAGCATTCCTCCGACAGCGGCAGTTGCGGCTCCCGCGAGGCGCGTGATCCAGTCGCCGGGCGTCGCGGCGAATTTCGCGAGCGCAAGGCCAAGGCCGATACCGGCAACGTGCAGGAGCGCGGTCGCCAGCACGAATCCCGCCGCGTACTCCTGCGGCGAGCTGCCGGCCGGAAGTTCGGCGCCATGAGCGAACCCGTGGAAGATCGCGAACCCTCCGGCGATGGCCATCGCCGCGGCAACGGGAAGTTTGGCGTCGAGAGCGACGAGGGCGCCGAGCACCAGCACCGAGAGGGCGATGCCGAGCTCGACATATGGCAGGTCGATGCCCGTGAAGCCCATCACACCACCAGCGACCATCATGCCCATGAACGAAAGCGGAAGCAGCCACAGCGCGCGTCCGCCGAGTTGAGCGGCCATCACGCCGACCGCGACCATCGCCAGGATGTGGTCGAGGCCGCCGATGGGGTGCATCAGGCCGTGCATCAATCCGCCGTGATCGGCGTCACCGACATGCGCGAAAGCAGGCGTGGCGGCAAGGCTGGCGAAGAGCGTCGCCAGAACGAAGGACTTTGTGCGGGTCATGGGATTGCATCTCCTCTTCGGGTGAACAGTGAAGGCGTGATCTTTCGTCATGCGAAGGCTCTGAGCCGCACCTCGGCTGCGCGGGCGCGAAGCCAGCCGTACCAGTCCGTCATCCCCTCGCCGGAGCGGGCGGAGACTTTGATGATGTCGGTGCGGGGATTGACCTCGCGTGCGCTGGCGACGGCCTTGGCGAGGTCGAAGTCCAAATGGGGCAGCAGGTCGGTCTTGTTCAACAGCACGAGGTCGGCGGCGCGGAACATGTGCGGATATTTGAGCGGCTTGTCCTCGCCCTCCGTCACCGAAAAGACGACCACCTTGGCGTGCTCGCCGAGATCGAACAGCGCCGGGCAGACGAGATTGCCGACATTCTCGATCATGAGGACGGAGCCGGCCGCCGGTCTCAGCTCGGCTACGCCGCGTGCGATCATCTCCGCTTCGAGGTGACAGCCGGTTCCGGTGTTGACCTGCACGGCCGGTGCCCCGGCGGCGCGGATCCGCTCGCCGTCGTTGGCGGTCGCCTGATCGCCCTCGATGACGGCGATCGGGAACTCTCCCTCGAGGTCGCGGATGGTGCGCTCGAGCAGCGTCGTCTTTCCGGCGCCCGGCGAGCTGACCAGATTTAGCGCTAGAATTTCGCGCCCTGCGAACCAGGCACGATTGCGTGCGGCGAGAGCGTCGTTCTTGGCCAGCACCTGCGCTTCGAGAGAAACCGTAGTGCCGCCGCTGGGACGATGATCGTGTGCGTGGTGCTCGTGGCCATGGCCGTGTGAATGGCTGAGGCGCCTGCCGTCGGCGTGGACGTGCTCATGTTCGTGCTCATGCTCATGCTCATGATCCGGGCCGAGTACCATCGTATGGCCCGTAACGAGATTGGTGAGTGTCGCCGTTGCGCCGGCATCGCATCCGCAGGTGGTGCACATCAGGCGGCCTCCTCGAGTTCCATGGTCCTGATTTTCAGTTCCTCGCCCGCGACCCGCTCGGTGTCGCGCGATCCGCAAGGGCAAGGTGTGAAGAGCGTGGGGCTCGCAAACTCCGTTTGGCAGTGCTTGCAGCGGCAGCGGCCGTCGATCTGGCGGATGTCGAGCGTCGCGCCGTCGAGGCACGTGCCCCTGGCCACCACCTCGAAACAAAAGGCGATAGCCTCCGGCATCACGCCAGAAAGTTTGCCGACATCGAGCGTGACCCGACGGACGCGCCGGCCATGTGCCGCTTCCGCGACGATGGCGACGACGTTCTGCGTGATGCCGAGCTCGTGCATGTCCGCTCACTCTTTCTGCTCAACAAATCCGGGGCAGTTGTTCTCCGACCAGCATGTCGACAATTCTCAGACCGCCGAACACGGTGCGCATGGTGACGCGACCGGCCTCGCCGTCCATCACCCGGCCGATGACCGCCGCGGCGGCTCCGTAAGGGTGGCCGCGCAGCGCGGCAAGGGCCGCATCGGCTTCGTCGGCCGGTACGATGGCGACGATCTTGCCTTCGTTGGCGAGATAGAGGGGGTCGAGCCCCAGGATCTCGCAGAGGCCTTTGACCTCGGCGCGCAGCGGCGTCAGGTGCTCGTCGATCTCGATGGCGACCCCGGAATCGGCGGCGATCTCGTTCAGCACCGTCGCCACGCCGCCGCGGGTGGCATCCCGCATGGCGCGCGTGCCGGGCGCGGCGGTGAGCAGCCTCTCGATCAGGCCGTTGAGCGGCGCGCAGTCGCTCTCGATGGAGCTGTCGAGCTGCATGTCCCCTCGCGCGCCGAGAATCGCCGCGCCGTGGTCTCCGAGAAGTCCGTTGACGATCACGGCGTCGCCGGGCCGGGCGCGGTGCGATCCGAGCGTTCGCCCCTCGGCGATGACGCCGACCCCGGTGGTGGTGAGGAAGAGCTTGTCACAGGCGCCGCGCTGCACGACTTTGGTGTCGCCGGTGATGATCTTGACGCCGGCAGCACTTGCGGTCGCCGCCATCGCCTCGGCGATGCGGCGCAGCTCGTCGATCTCGAAGCCCTCCTCGATGATCGCAGCGCAGGAGAGATAGAGCGGTATTGCACCGCCGACGGCGAGGTCGTTGACGGTGCCGGCCACCGCCAGCGTGCCGATGTTGCCGCCGGGGAAGAACAGCGGATCGACTACGAAGCTGTCGGTCGTGAAGGCGAGGCGGTCGCCGTGTGTGGCGAGGCTCGCGAGGTCGATGCGCGCCTGGTCTTCCAGCGGCGCCAGCGCGTTGTTGTCGAAGGCGCTGACGAACACGTCGTCGATCAGGTCCTTCATCGCCTTGCCGCCGCCGCCGTGCGCGAGCGTGACCCGCTTGAGGCTGACGCTGCCGAGCCGTCGTCCACGAATGGGCGTGATCATGTTCATGCGATCGCCACCTGCTTCTTGACGCCGCCATACTGGTAGTAGGCCGCGCACGCACCCTCGGTGGAGACCATCAGCGCGCCGAGCGGGTTCTCCGGCGTGCAGGCGGTGCCGAAGACCTTGCATTGCCAGGGCTTGATCACGCCTTTCAGAACCTCACCGCACTGGCACGATTTCGGATCGGCAATCTTGACGTTGGGCACCGCGAACTTGCGTTCCGCATCGAAGCGCGCATACGCCTCGCGCACTTTGACGCCCGAATGATCGATGGAGCCGAGACCACGCCATTCGAAGAACTCGCGCAGTTCGTAGACCCGGGCCACGGCCTTGAGGGCCGCGTCGTTGCCGTCATCGGGCACGATGCGCGCGTACTGGTTCTCGATTTCGGCGCGGCCGTCCTTGATCTGGCGCAGCACCATCCAGATCGATTGCAGGACGTCGAGGGGTTCGAAGCCGGCGACCACCATCGGCCGCTTGTAGTAGTTGCAGACGAAGGCATAAGGCGCGGTGCCGATCACCATCGAGACGTGGCCGGGGCCGAGGAATCCGTCGAGATGCAGATCGGGGCTGTCGAGAATGGCCTTGATGGTCGGCACGATGGTGATGTGATTGCAGAACACAGAGAAATTCTCGATGCCCTCGTCCTCGGCCCTGAGAATGGTCAGTGCCGTCGAAGGCATCGTGGTTTCGAAGCCGATACCGAAGAAGACGACCTCGCGGTCGGGGTTGTTGCGGGCCAGCGCCAGCGCGTCCATCGGCGAATAGACCATGCGCACGTCCGCGCCTTCGGCCTTGGCGGTGAGCAGGCTCTTCTTAGAGCCGGGGACGCGCATGGCATCGCCGAAGGTCGTGAAAATCACCCCGGGCCGCTCCGCGATCGAGATGCAGTCGTCGACCCGTCCCATGGGGAGCACGCACACCGGGCAACCGGGCCCGTGCACCAGCTCGATCTCCTTGGGCAGCATCCCTTCGATGCCGTAGCGGAAGATCGAGTGGGTGTGTCCGCCGCAGACTTCCATGATCGAGATGGGACGCTGTCTGGCGACGGGGATCGTCGCGACCAGCCGCTTGATGTCGCTGATCAGAGCGGCGGCCTTCTCGCGGTCGCGAAACTCATCGACGTATTTCATGCCGCGGCTCCCTTGGTTGCCGCCGACCCGCGATCATCCGCCAGCAGCGTGTGAACGAGATCCCAGAGAATGTGATAGGCGGTGACGTGGCATTCCTGGATGCGATGGATCGAGGACGACGGCACGATGAGGCAGTGATCGACCGCGCCACAGGATTTCATCCGCCCGCCGTCGCCGCCCGCGAGGCCGACGGTCACGAGCCCAATCTCCTTGGCCTTGATGAAGGCCGAGATGAGATTGCCGGAGTTGCCGCTGGTCGAGATGCCGACGAGCCCATCACCCGCTCTGGCCTGCGCCACGATCTGGCGCACGAACACGTGATCGAAGCCGACGTCGTTGCCGACCGCCGAAATGAAAGCGAGATCGGCGACGAGATTTATCGCCGCCAGCGCCGGCCGCCCGGCCGTGATTGGATGCACGAACTCGACCGCGACGTGCGACGCATCGCAACTCGATCCGCCGTTGCCCATGGAGAAGAGCCGCCCGCCGTTGCGATAGACGCCGGCCACTGACTTCGCCGCGGCGACGAGAACGCCAGCCTGATCGGCGAAAAAGCGGGTGTTCGTCTCGCGCGAGTCCCGCGCCTTCTCGGCCACCGAATGCAGCAGGGCGGCGTCGAGCTTGCCCGGGTCCTGCGCCTTGCCGTGCAGGAAGGGATAGAGGCCCTCGAGTTCGCGGTTTTCGGCCATTGTCGTGTCCTCACTCCGCTGCCGACAGCCGCATCGCCTCGATCTCGGCCTGCGCCTCGCCGAGCTCGGTCAGGATTCTCAGCGTCTCGGCGGCCTGGGCTTCATCGATGCGGCTCATGGCGAACCCCACGTGGACCAGCACCCAGTCGCCCACGCAGGACTCTGGCGGGTGGGCGGAGTCGACAATGCAGGCGATGTTGACCTGCCGCTTGATGCCGCTGACATCGACGGTCGCCAGTTTCTTCGTCGCGTCGTCGATCTTCACGATGCGTCCGGGAATGCCGAGGCACATGGGAGCGATCCTCTACTTTTGTTGTTCTTGTGAATGAGATGCGCCACGCCGATCACCGCCTGACCGAGCGCTACGCCGCCGTCATTGGCCGGCACTTTCGAATGCGTGAGGACTTCGAAGCCGCAATCGCCGAGCCGGCGCACGACCTCCTCGATCAGGATGCGGTTCTGGAAGCAGCCGCCCGACAGTGCGACCGTTTCGAAGCGAGGCCCCTCGCTGCTGTCGCGGTCCGCAAGCTTTACGGCCATGGCGGTGATGACGCGGGCGAGCCCCTTGTGGAAGCGCGCGGCGATAGTCCCGGCTGGAGTTTCGAGGATGAGATCGCCGAGGATGGCATTCCAGACGGCCAGCGGCTCGACGTAAGGAATGCCGCTGTCCTTCAGCCGGGGAATGGTGAACGGATAGGCGAGCATTTCGTGCTCGTGCTCCAGCACGTAGCGGTCGACCGCCGCTTCGAGCTGAGCTGCGGCCTGCCCTTCGTAACCCTGGTTCTCGCGGCACAGCCCGACGGCCGCGGCCACGGCGTCGAACAGCCGGCCGCACGAGGAGGCTAGGGGTGCATTCGTCCCTTCGCGCAGCATTGCGTCGAGCAGCTTGCGCGGCTTGGCGTCGAGGTCGCGGAACAGCGCCAGCTCTGCGAAATTCAGAGCAAAAGCCGGCCAGCCCATCTCGGCCATCAGGTGGGCATAGAGATTGCGCCACGGCTCGCGCGAGGCCTTGTCTCCGCCGATCATCGCGACCGGCTTGAACGTGCCGAGGCGGCGATAGTCGCGATAGTCCGCCAGCAGGAATTCTCCGCCCCAGATCATCCCGTCATCGCCGAGGCCGAGGCCGTCGAGCACGATGCCGAGGACCGGCGGCGCGTCGAGCGGGCGTCCATTCTCGGCGAGGCACGAGGTGACGTGCGCGTGATGGTGCTGGACGAAGGCGAGCGGCAGGTGGTCCGCCAGCGCCTTTTCCCGCGCCAGTTTCGTCGAGCGGTACTCGGGATGCCGGTCGGCAACGAGCGCTTCAACGCGGCAATCGTACACCCTCGTGAACAGAGCGAGGTTCTGCTTGTAATCGTCGAAGGTTCGTGCGTCGTCGAGATCGCCCTGATGCTGCGAGAGGATCGCGGCGCCGTCCTTGATGAGGCAGAACGTCGATTTGAGTTCGGCCCCTAAGGCAAGAATTTCAGGCGCGGTCTCGAAGCCTTTTGGCAATGACATGGCGGCCGGAGCGTAGCCGCGCGATCGGCGCAGCACGTGCATCAATCCGGCAGCAAAACGCACGACGCTGTCGTCGACCCGGTTCGCTATCCCGCGATCGTGGACCAAGGCGTAGCTGGCAATGCTGGCAAGGCGGCTCCGCGCGTCGTCGTCGTCCGTCGCCTGCGGCTCGTCGGACAGGTTTCCGCTGGTCATCACGACCGGGCGCGTCATCCGCCGCATCAGCAGCGCGTGCAGCGGCGTCGTCGGCAGCATGAAACCGAGAGTGGAGAGACCCGGTGCTATCGCATCGGGCAGGGACTTCGCGCCATTCTTAGACAGGAGAACAATGGGTGCTTCCGGCGATGTCAGCGCCTTTTCCTCTTCCGGGCGCATTACGCAGTACTGGCTGATCACGTCGAAATCGCGGGCCATCAGGGCGAAAGGCTTGGCATCGCGCTTTTTTCGCTGGCGCAGTGTGGCGACGGCGGCCGTGTTGGTGGCATCACAGGCGATCTGATAGCCGCCGAGCCCCTTGATGGCGACGATTTCGCCCTTCTGGATGAGGCTCATGGCGGCATCGGTATCGTCGAGCATCGAATGCTGCTCGAAGCTGACGGGCCGCCCGTCGAGGCGAACGAGCCGCGCCTTGGGTCCGCAGGCGTGGCACGCGGTCGTCTCGGCATGGAAGCGCCGGTCAGCCGGATCGCGATATTCGGCGGCACAGGCTTCGCAGAGATCGAAGGGAGCCATGGTCGTCGACGGGCGGTCGTAGGGGACGCCGGTCACGATGGTCAGGCGCGGTCCGCAGTGGGTGCAGGTCGCGAAGGGGTAGCGATAGCGGCGTGAGAAGGGGTCGAAGATTTCGGTGGCACACTCCGGGCACATCGCGGCGTCGGGTGTGATCTCGGTATGGGCGCTGCCACCGAGGCTGCCGGCGATGATGAAATCATCGGCCAGTGGATCCGCGCAGGGGCGCACCTCGATGGCTTCGATGCGTGCGAGCGGCGGCGACTCCCGCCCGATGCGGCGGGTGAAGTCGGCGATCGACGCGCTCGGCCCGGATGCCCGGATCAGCACGCCATGGGCGTCGTTCAACACGTCCCCGCGCAACCCACTCTCCCGCGCGATCCGCCACACGAACGGCCGGAAGCCCACGCCCTGTACCCGCCCGCGCACACGAATCTCGACGCTGTCCGTCGAGGGTGCCTTGGCGGGGTGCAGGAGCAGGGTCATGCGGCCGCCTCCCACAACAGAACCCGGTTGTTGCCGCTGTCGGCGATGACCGTCGTGGTTCCACACGCCGACACGCTGTAGGGCCAGCACAGGCTGTCGCGCCTGGGGAAGCCCCAGCGGTTGTCGCCTTTGTCGGCGAAAGTGCGCTGGCCGGCGAGGTGGCTCGCCGCGGCGCCCATGGACAATGCAGACATATCGAATCCGACGAGCCGCGAGCTGGCCGTGTCGGCAACAAGAAGGCGGCCGCCATGCACCGCCAGCCCGTAGGGCATGTTCATGGCCGTGGCTGTCGGATAGTAGGCGGCCTGGTTGTGATCGACAGCGGCGAGATCGCTCTGGCCGAGCACGAAATCGCAGGCCGCCCCGTTCGTGACCGGCAACCGCTGCCAGACCATGACCCGGTTGTTGCCGGCGTCGGACACCAGCATCCTGCCGCTGGCAAACGCGATGCCGTGCGGCCAGCGCATCCCGACGGCACCCGGTGAAGCGCCGGCATTCTCGTCGCGGGTCGTGAAGTCGTTCTGACCGAGCACGAGGTCGGCCGGCGCCCCGTTGACCGCAGGGTTGCGGTCCCAGATCAGCACGCGGCGATTGCCGGTGTCGGCGACGATGAGCCGACCATCGACGATGGCGACACCGTAACACCAGTTGAGTGTACTGGCCGTCGGCCGGTCGCCGCCGCGATTGGCGAGGCCAGCGGAAAAATCGGCCTGGCCGAGAACCACGTCGGCCGGCTGGTTCGGCCGGGTGGGGAGCGAATGCCACAGCAGGACGCGGTGATTCCAGGCATCGGCGACGGCCAGGATGCGACCGTCACTCGCCACTCCGGTTGGAACATTGAGCGATGTGGCGCTGACCGGTCCTCTGCCGTTGCGGCCCTCGGTCCTGAAATCCCGCTGGCCGATGACGAGATCGGCCGGCGCGTGATCGGCGGTGGGGGCGCGTTGCCAGACGAGCAGGCGGTGGTGTCCGGTATCGCAGACGATGAGCGGGCCGTTTGGATGCGTGAGGCAGGCCCCGCGTGGTCCGAACAGGGAGCCTGCGGCCGGTGCGATCGGCTCGGCGAGACCGTCGGCGCCCTGCCGCGGCCCGAGGATCACGCGCGCACCGGCGGGATCGAGCAAAGGCAGCGGTCGCAGCCGCTCGCCCGCTCCCCAAATCGGGGCCAAGGGCCGGACAGCCGGGGCGAGCGATACGCGCATGGCTATGTTGCGAGCCTCACTTCGACACGTTTGCCCACGACTCGCACGGCGTGGGAGAGGAGCTGCACCGTCGGCGCGGTCAGGCATTCGCCGGAGGCGAGGTCGTAGGCGAAGCCGTGGTGCGGACAGGTGATGATGCCGTCGTCGACGAGTCCATTGTCGAGCGGCAGGCCGAGGTGGGCGCAGGTGTTCGAGAAGCAGGTTACGGCTGATCCGAGGCGCGAAACGATGACGGTGCCGCCGTCCAGCGCCACGACTCGGATGCCACCCTGCGGAATGTCGCCGAGGGAGGCGGCGAATTGCCAGTGCCCGCCGGTGCCGTTCGCGAACGGGCTGACGAAGTTGACGTGACCCTCGCCCGAACCACTGCTACCGCTGCTCAGCCCCTTCACCTGCACGATGTCGGTAATTTCCGGGCAGGCGTCCTCGATCGCCTTTTTCACGCCCGCGTGGAACGTCATCTGAGAGGCGGGGCAGCCGTCGCACGAACCCGTGAAGCGCAGTGAGACGGCCGGCGGATCGACGGTGATCAGCTCGACGTCGCCGCCGTGCGAGGCGAGCATCGGACGCACGCTTTCCAGCGCCGCTTCGACCCGCTCGCTGAGGCTCGGCTTGATGATCGCGTGCCGCCTCAGCACGGCATAGACGACCTCGTCGGCCGCCGCGTCCTTCATGGCGGCGAGAGCCGCCGGGTTGCCCTTCAGCGATCTGACCAGCCGGCGCAGGGCTTCGCCGTTGAGATCCTCGATCGCGCGGCGGTAGGCGGTCACGGCGCCTTTGGGCGTGTCGTCCCAGGCGTCGAAGATCTGCTCCAGACGCTCGATGTCGCCGACGAGACTGGCGAGGTCTCCGCGTTCGTTCGAGATGTGCCCGGCGACCGTCATCGATGCCTCAGCGGTAGCGGAGATCCTTGAACAGGTAGGGTTGCAACGCGCCGCCGAGGAATCCGGCCAGGGCGGCGGCGGCGTGTATTGGCAGGCCCGAGCCGGTTCCGAGCAGGAACAGGATCAGAGTTGCGATGATACCCTTGGTGAGTTGGGCGTAAGCCTTGCCGGGCTCGGCGAAGAGTTTGCCGGCGAAGAACAGAGCGATGGAGCTTTTGGTCATTTCCCACATGGCGGCCCCCCTAGCCGATCAGTGCCAGCGCGATCAGTCCGAGCACGACGCCCGTGGCTCCGGCGAGCGGCCCATAGAATGCGCCGAGGAATGCAGCCAGCTCGTTGCCGAGGGCCTTGCCGCCGGTCAACACACCGCCAGCCGCGCCGCCGATCGTGGAGGCCAGCAGGCCGATCAGGAGGGCAAGGACCGCCGCCTCGGCGGTCAATTGGGGAAAGGTCACATCGTGTCTCCTGCTCTGCCGTGGTGGTGCGTCCCGTTGGCAGCGCTGTTGGGTCGGCTGCCGTTCGCCGAATGGAACCCCGAGCCGATGGCGGACGGATCGGCGAGCAGCTCGCGTTCGATCTGCTCGTGCGCCTCCGCGACGATGCGGGCCTTTTCGAGTTCGCCGTAGGCGTTGAACAGCTCGCGCGCCTCGGCGTAGTAGGCCCGGGCCTGCACGAGGTTGCGGCGGTTGCCCTGCTCCGGGTGCTCCACGTCGTCCGGCAGATTGAGCAGGCAGTTCGCTTTGTTGGCGATGGTGTTGGCGTATTCGAGCGGCATCGTCTCGCGCGAGCGCACCTTCAGCGCCTCGTCGTAGGCGTCGAGCGCGCGAATGTTGTTCTCGACCGTGTGGCTCGAGGAGACGTATTGCAGCGCATTGCCGAGATTGTTCTGAAGCATTGCGTATTCGGAGGGATGGTCGATCAGATTGACGACCTTCAGCCCCTCTTCGAATGCCTGCACGGCCAGCGCCTCGCGCATCTTAGCCCGCTCGTCGGTGAAGGGGATGGAGAGAAACGCGGTCGCCAGGTTGTTCTGCAGAATGGCGAACTCCTGCGGAAAGCGCTGCCGGTCGAACGTGCGGAGCGAGCGCTGGTAGGCGGCGATGGCGTCCGTGATCCGCGCCCGCCGCATCCCGGCGAGACTTTGCAGCACGAGGCCGTGGTTCATCTCCGCTTCGGCGAGTTCTTCGGGACTGCCGTCGTTACGAAGAACGCGGATGGCGGCATCGAGCGCCACGCGCGCCTCCTCGAGTGAATCTCCGCTCGCATCGGGCATCGCCTGCAGCGCCGTGGCCTTGCGCGCCGTGATGCGGGCCTGGAACAGCGGATCGGTCGAGGGGCAGAGGGCCAGAGCGCGGTCGTAGAGCTCGACGGCGGAGACGAGCTGGCTCGGCGACTTGGGCCGGAGCTGGAGACCCATGGCGATCTCCATCAGCATCTCCGCGCGCTCGACGGGCGAGGCGTTTTCGTCGTCTGCCGCCTGCAGCGCGGCGCGAACTTCGGTCTCGATGCGATTGGCCGTCACAGTCGCTTCCTCCCAAAGGCAACGCGGAAGCAGTTCTTTATTGTTGGAAAAAATCTAAGCCTTCGACGGCTTAATGTCTAACGATTTATCATTATGCAAAGTTTGTTTGCAGGCGAAGATACCCTCGACGACGAGTGCCGCCGCCTCCTCGCTCCAGTGCGCGCCGAGGCCCAGCTCTTCGACGTCATCAATGCCGTTGGCGCGGAAAAATTCGACCGCATCGACGACTCGATCCCCGGCGCGATTGCGCCGCTTGACGATCATGCCGCCGCCAGCGGCATGGCGGACCGGCAAAACGAGAAGCGCGTCTTCGGAGCGCATCAGCACCACCGCATCGAGCCCTGCGAAGAACCGCTCGAAGGCATCGGCGTCCAGGTACAGCCCGCCGCGCCGGATCGTCACCCAGCAGGAGCGGCTCATGGTGTCACCTCGGCCAGACGCAAGCGGTCCGCGACCAGACCTTCGATGCGTACCGCGACCTTGGCGGAGGCATTCGCGACAGCGGGCGAGAGACCGATGCCGAAGGCGAGCGACGCGCCCTCGATCAGCAGCACGATGACGTCATCCGGAAAGTCTTCGCGGAAAATCTTGCGTCCGGCGACGAGGGCATGGTCCCAGCGGAAATCGTGCAGGCTGAAGGCGGCCTGATGCGGCGCCTGGAACTCTCCACCGGGAACCTCGTAGATGGCACCCGGCTCAACGCCCGTCGTGCAGCAGTCGACGATGATGAGCGATCGGCAGCCGCGGGCGGCGAACATGACCGCCATGCCGTCGGTTCCGGCATCGAGCAGGCGCACGTCGGATCGCGCGGCGAGTGGACTTGACCGCAGCGTGCGGATGACATCGATGCCCACCCCGTCGTCGGACCGGTTCGGATTTCCGCATCCGATGACGGCGATCATGGGTCACCCGATCCCTTCAGATGCGCCACAGCCGGCAGGACCAGTGCGGCCAGACGGGCACGTCCAGCTCCGGCAGAACGCAATAGTGCCGGTGAACCTGATAGTACATGCACGTCTCGCACGCCTGATCGAGGCCATCGTGCTCGACCGGATAGTCGGTAAAGCCGGCAATCGAGAGCTTGGAGATGATATCGCCGGGCACGGCGCGCAATCTTGCTACGATCGCCTGGGTCGCTTCGCTGGTATCCGCGCGCGGTTCGACTTCGGTGATCAGTCCGACATCGAGATACTTGGCGATCTTCTCGCGTCTCGCGTCATCGTCCGTCACGCGAACCTCACTCGGAATGGACAAATCTCGATCTCAGATGCGCCAGACTCAAATGCGCCAGACTCAGATGCGCCAGAGCCGGCACCACCAGTGCGGTTCGACGGGAACCGCCAGCTCGGGCAGATCGCACCATTTGCGATGCACCAGGAAATACATGCACTCCATGCAGCGCTGCTGATCGGGACCGATGGGATGATCGGAAAAGCCGCCAATGACCAGCTTCCCTTCCAGATCGTCGGGCGGCAGCTTGCGAAGCTGCACGAGAATCTCGGCGAACTCCTTGTCTGTTTCTGGAAAAGGCTCGATCTGCGTTTTCAGCCCATTCGCCAGCTTTTCGGCGATGAGCTTGAGTAGAGCCTCGTCCTTTCCATTGGCACTCATGTCCGGACTTCCTCCCATCGAAGCGAGGGACCGTTGCATCCCCGGCCGGGCACCGCAAGCGGAACCCGGCCGGAGAAAACTCGCGTCCCGAATTCACCCTTTCAGGCGGTTCGGAATCGAGCGAGTTCTTCCCCCGTCTTTGCGTCATGGGCATGTACGGTACAAACCAGACACGAGTCGTACGAGCGGCAGACGTGGCCGACCTCGACCGGATCGTGCGGGTCGGCGATCGGCGCGCCGATCAGGCATTCCTCCATCGGCCCGCGCGAGCCGTCGGCCGAGCGCGGTCCGACGTTCCACGTCGTCGGTGCGATGATCTGATAGTTCTTGATCTTGCCGCCCTGCACCTCGATCCAGTGGCAGAGCGCGCCGCGGATGGCTTCCGTCGCACCCCAGCCGCGGCCGTCCTTCTCGGTCGGCTTGATGTACCAGGGATCGTTCAAGCGGAACTCGCGCAGATTGTGCTCGGCCTGCCGGTAGAGCTTGATGCCCTCGTGCATGCGGGCGAAGTGCCGGAGCACGACGCTGGCGCCGCCCATCTTCTTGTACATATCGAGCACCAGCGGGTCGTAGTGCTGCCAGGATTCGCCATGCTTTCCGCCGGCGACCATCTGGCGTGCGAGCGGACCGGCTTCGAGCCGGCCGTTCTCGGCGTGGCGCACGGCCGTGGCCCAGGAATATTTTCCGGTGTGGTTGATGGTATTCTTCTGCGTCGGCTTGGTGGTGCGGTCGAAGGGGTGCAGGCCGCCCGGCTCGTCGTACCAGGCGTGCATCGTATCTTCGCGGGTGAACGCCTGGTCCATAAGCTTGTGCGTATCGGAGGCTCCGTCGTAAACGCCGCTCTTCATGATGAGAGAGGCGTTGCGGCTCTCGATGGTCGGCTTGTTGTAGCGATCCTCGTGCGGGAGATAACCCCAGGTGATATACTTGCCGAGTCCGCGCCCGTATTTGTCGAGGCCGACATCGAGGCTCATGCGCCAGTACATGCCGAGGTCGGAGTTGGCGTGCTCCGGCCTTTCGTCGAGCCAGACCATGAAATCGTCATAGGACTTGATCTGCTCGTAGCGTTCCATCGAGCAGCCGAGCCACATGGATTCGATCCAGTTGCGGCGGAAGTGCTCGAGGATCGACCAGGCGCGCGTCACGTCGGTGAGCGTCGGCGCACACATCACGCCGCCCGGGACCATGTAGCTCGAATGCGGCCACTGCCCACCGAGAAGCGCATAGATCTCGACCGGCCGGCCCGAGATGGTGACGCCGTGCTCGTAGTTGGTGCCGGTGAAAGGCGCCCAGCGGCGCACGGCCTCGGCGTAGTATTTCGAGCGGGCATAGTTCTTGTTCGTGTAGTCGATCATGAACAGGCCGTAGTGGTGACGCGGCAGGCTCTGCAGGCTCTCGACGATCTGCCCGAGGTTGCGCGCCAGTATGGCGTTACGGGGCACCTCGCTCTTCCAGGCGGTATCGAGCGCCCACGCCGCGCAGGTCAGGTGCGAGGCACCGCAGATTCCGCAGGCGCGCGGCGTGACGACGAGGCCCGACTGCGGATCCTTGTCGCGCAGGATGACCTCGAAGCCGCGGAACAGCTCCGCTTGCGTCCAGGCGTTGACGACGACGCCGTCCTGAATGTCGATGCGGACGTCGAGATCGCCTTCGACGCGGCCGACGGGTGAGATGTCGAGTGTTTGAACTGCGGTGGCGGGCATGGGGCGCTGGCTCCCTGACTGAACGGAATGGGCGGATGGCTCAGACGACGAAGATGTCTTCCTCGGCCCACTTCGGGCTGGCGGACTTCGCTGCGGCGGTCAGCTTGACGTATCCCGTCTTGTCGACGCCCGTGGGCATGTCCTTCGGCACACCCATCATGGTCTGCGTCTTGAACAGCGTGCCGGGGGCGAGGTCGTAGAACGGGAACTCGGGCTCCGTGCAGCCGAGGCACGGCATCCCCGCGCGGGTCTTCGAGGACTGGCGGTTCCACAGGATGCGGTTGCAGGGCGAGTGGGTCATCGGCCCACGGCAACCGAGGTCGTAGAAGAGGCAGCCTTTGCGCTGGCCGAACTCGGTGGCCGAAACCTTGTAGGCGAAGTGCATGTTCCGGGTGCAGCCGGTCTGAGTGAAGCTGGTGAAGAACGTCTTCGGCCGCTGGAACTCGTCGAGAGTCAAATCTCCGCCGCGCCCGGTGGCCACCGCCACCACGATCTGCGTGATCCAGTCGGGATGCGCGGGGCAGCCCGGCACGTTGATCACCGGCAGACCGGCTTTGGATTTGTAGCCCTTGCCGAGGAATCCGCCGTGGTCCCGCTTGAGGAACTGCAGACCGTTGCTTTCGGAGGGGTTCGGCGCCGTGGCCGGGATGCCGCCCCAGGTCGCGCAGTCACCGACGGCGACGGTGAAGGTCGCGACATTGGCCAATTCGCGCACCCAGTCCTTCATCGGGCGGCCGGCGAAGCGGTTCCATTCGCCGGTGCCGTTGGGTGCGTTCACCACCGTGCCCTCGAAGACGAAGATGTCGAGCGGCATGGCACCGCTGGTCAGCGCCACGAGAAGCTTTTTCAGGTTCTCGCCGAGTTCCATTCCGAGGGAAGGATGCCACAGGACGTTGATGCCGAAGTCCGTGACCAGATCGCAGGCCGATGGCTCCTCGGCGTTGAGGAACGACATCGTGTTCCCTGAGCAGGCGCCGCCCTGGAGCCAAAGCAGATTGGCCATGTGCAATCCTCCCGATCTGTTCTGTGAACATCACCGAAACGGTGCAGCCGATTTCGGTGGTTAACGAATCGTTAAAGAGCAAGGACCGGGCCAGTTCCGAAACGCATGAAAGTAGATATGCAAAATCAAACGATTGCGAAATTTTGCGCATTCGCAGGCGTTCGCGCTTTGGAGGAGAAAAATTGCAAAGTTGCTATGCAGGGCAAAGGGAGTTTGTATTTTGCGTGGCCCGCCAGAACCCGGTGAGAAAACCTCTCACTCTCAGCCGTGCCGGTTGCCGCAGACCGGGCACGTCACCTCGAGGAGATAGCCGTACCAGATGCCCTTGCAGCGGCTGCACCAGTGACCCGTGGCCTGCTCGCGCGGCGCACCGAGGAGTTGAGCAAAGGTGCCGAGGCCGAGATCTTTCGGCGGTTCAGAAGTACCTGGCGGGGCGATGCGCGAATACGGAAACCGGACTACCGGCGCGGGAGCTCCGATGCGGCCGCCATCATCGTTGTCTTCGTCCGAAGTCAATTCTGCACCTGATCGAGCCGATAGCGCTTGATCTTGTTGGCGAGCCCGACCCGCGAGAGGCCGAGTTCGCCGGCAGCGCGGCTCTGGTTCCAGCGATGCCGGGCGAGGGTTTCGCTGACCAGCTGACGTTCGAGACTTTCGACGTGGGCCTTGAGCGTGCTGCCTTCGATGGCGACGTGACCGGCCAGGATGGGACGGCGTGGAGCGGCATCACGGATGGCCGGTGTCATGTGCCGCGTCGTCACGTACTCCCCGTCGCTGGTCAGCACCACCAGCCGGCGGATTTCGTTTTCCAGCTCGCGCACATTGCCCGGAAAATCGTGGCCGGCGAGCTTTTCCAGGACGTTGGCGGAAATTCCAAGGATCTTGCGGCCGGTCGCCTCGCTGTGCTTGGCGGCAAAGAATTCAGCCAGCGCGGCGATATCCTCGCGGCGGTCGCGCAAGGGTGGCACCTCGAACTCGAACCCCTTCAGTCGGAAATAGAGATCGCGCCGGAACTCTCCCGCCGCCACCAGCTTGGCCAGCGGCTTGTTGGAGGCGGCGATGATGCGGACGCTCGAGGAAACCGTCCGGTCGGCGCCGAGCGGTTTGATTTCGCCGTCCTGGAGGAAACGGAGCAGGCTGACCTGGAACGATTTCGAGACCTCGGATATCTCGTCGAGGAATACCGTGCCCCCGTCGGCGGCGCGGAACAGTCCGAGCCGATCGGAGATGGCGCCGGTGAACGCGCCGCGCCGGTGGCCGAACAGCTCCGACTGGAGAAGCTCGTCCGGCATGCCGCCGCAGTTCTGGACCAGCAGCGGGCTCGCCCGTCGCTTGGAATTGTAATGGATGGCCCGCGCCAGCAGTTCCTTGCCGGTGCCCGTTTCGCCCTGGATGAGGATCGGCAGCTCGGTCTTGGCCGACGTGCGGGCCAGATCGCACAGCTCGGCCATCTTTTCGCTGATGTACACCAGCTTTTCGAAGCGCTGGCTCTTGGGCCCGAGCGGATGGCCTTGCCCGAGGGTCAGCACCGAAGAATCCTCGGCGATCTTGAACTCGCGCGACAATAGCCGGTGACGCCGGGCCAGCTCCCGCGTTTCCAGTCCGCGCTTGACGACGAGGCTCGCCTGCTCGGGGTCAAGGGGGTGGCGCAGGAACTGGTAGACGGCCGCGTGCGTCAGGGCCGACTCGTGCGCATCGGCTCCCTCCGCCAGCACCAGGATGCGCATGATCTCGGGGTGAGAAATCCGCAGCTCTGTCAGGAAGTCGCATCCGTCGGTCTTGCCCGCCTCCTCGGCCAGAGCCAGATCGACGTGCGCGTCGGCCACGATGCGGGCGCCTTCTGCCGCAGATTTGCCGTTCAAAACGCGATAGCCGAAGCGCTCGGAGAGGATGTCGACGAGCGAACGCCAGGCGGACGTCCGTCCGCCGATCACGACAACGGTACTGTTCCGGTCCATGAAAGAAAGTATGCAACCTGCGAGCAGGATGAGCAATGGCGAATGCGTCGTGTGATCAAGGCATGGCGGCTGTCGCAGGCGGCATGAGGGGACGGATGAATGGAGTGCGCCGCCAACCTGCCGCGCTCGGGTTGAGCCGTGCCGCCAAGTCTGCTTAGGTGCCGCGTCCACGCGAACGGCACGGGCTCTCATGACTTCGACCTGGCTCACGGCACTGATTGCAGCCGGGATCGTCATCAATGCCTTTTCGCTGCTGGTGGCTCTCCACCGCCTCGGCCGACTGCAGCGGCCCCGGTCGGAACGACGGGCGGTCGCCACGCTGATCCTGCCGCTCACAGGACGGGCCGCGGGCCTCGACCGCATCATGGCGTCGCTGGAAGCGCAGACGCTGGCGCCGCGACGGCTGATCATCAGTGTCGAGTCGGCCGCTGATCCCGCTCACGTGCGCGCCACATCCTATGTCGGCCGGGCGTCCTTTCCGGTGGAGATCGTCGTCGCCGGGCCGGCCAGCGATCAGGCGCAGAAGTGCCGAAACCAGATCGCGGCGCTCACCCTCGTCGACGAGGCCGACGAGGCGATCGTCTTTCTCGACGGAGATATTCTGCCGACGCCGTGGTGGTTGAGTGCGCTCGTCTCGCCGCTGGTCGACGGCCATTCCGACCTCGTGACCGGCCATCGCTGGCAGATGCCGGTCGAGCCTCGTCTCGGCGCCCATCTGGTGACGGCCATCGACCGGGCCGTGACCCTGATGCCGCGTCTCGATGCCGGTTTCGCGCACGTGGTGTGGGGTGGATCGCTGGCGGTCTCCCGAGAGGCGGCGAGCACCATGAATCTGGCGGCGAGCCTCGAACGCACGCTGTCGGACGATCTGTCGCTGGCCGAGCGGGCGTCGGCGGCCGGGTTGCGCATTCTAACCCGCGGAGCCCTGCTGGTGCCGTCGCCCTCGTCGCTCGGGCTCGTCGCGGCGTGGCACTTCGCGCGCCGCCAGTATCAGATCGGGCGCATCTACAGGCCCTGGCTGTGGTGGCTCGCGGCCGCCGTGATCCTGCTGCGGCTGGCCATCTGGCTTGTGGTCCTTGGTGCGCTCGCGTCCGGCGGTGACGTTGGTCTGCTGGCCATGACGATGGCGGCTCTCGCCGTCGCCAAGCCATATGCCGTCGGTGAGGTCGGCGCGAAGCTGGGCCTGCCGGACCCGGCCGAGGTGCGCTTCGTCCAGCTCGCGCTCGGGCTTGCCCAACCCCTGGTCGACGTGTTCCATGCCAGCGTCATTCTTGCTGCTGCCGCCACCCGGCAGGTCACGTGGGGACATGTCGTGTATTCCGTCGGTGGTCCTTATGACATCCGCGTAAAGGAGCGAAAACCATTTCACGCTTAGCCTCTCTCATGTCGCGTGCCCTCGGCTCGATGCCGCTGGCCACCCGTCTCGCCGGCAAATTTTTTACCGATCCCCTGAGCTACATGTCGGGCAAGCCGATGGAGCGCTGGTTGATGGTGTTCGACCTGCCGTCTCGGAAGTTGGCCCTGGCCAACGACCCCAGCGTGGTCGAGACGGTCATGCTCGACCGCGGCGGCGAGTTTCCGAAGAGCACGGTGCTGCACGATCTGCTGCAGCCACTGATCGGCGGCGGCGTTTTCGGTCAGCCGGGCGGCGCGGAGGTGAAGGAAACGCGGCGCATCTATGCGCGCTCGCTGGCCACCATCGCTGATACGCACATCGAGGAGGTCACCCGCAGGACCACGGCCGCCTATATCACACGATGGCTGGCGACGCCGGGGCAGACCGTGCCGATCACCGAGGAGCTGTCGCGGCTGACCGTCGACATCGTCTCGGAGTGCACGCTCGGCACCACGTTCGATGCCGCCCAGTCGAAGCGGTTCACGCAGCTGTTCTTCGATTTCCAGCAGAAGACCATGCCGCTGGTGCTCATGCTCACCCGCCAGGATGCCGAGACACGGCGTCAGGTGGTGCGGGACATGGAGTTGCACGCTGTCGGGGCGGAAATGCGCGACCTCATCCGCGAGCGCTTCGTCAACCCGATCTACAGCGGATCGTCCGCCGTCGCGGCCGCACCTTTTCCGCGAGCGCTGGCCGAGGCCGGCCGCCTCGTCGACAGCAC
This sequence comes from Hyphomicrobium sp., assembly GCA_052388455.1. Classification (GTDB taxonomy): domain Bacteria; phylum Pseudomonadota; class Alphaproteobacteria; order Rhizobiales; family Hyphomicrobiaceae; genus CAZSNH01. The sequence continues at coordinate 67,820 of JBQTIA010000007.1, read as the reverse complement.
TGAAGGCCGAGAGGCGACGGTCGACGAGATCGCCGTCATGCTGCTCGCCGGTCATGAAACGACGGCATCGAGCCTGAGCTGGATGGCCTGGGAGCTGGCCAGTAGGCCGTCCGTTCAGGAAACCGCGTCGGCGGTGCTGCGCTCGGCGCCGCTGCCGGTCGGCGGTGACGCCGGGCGGCTGGGGAGTGCCTCTCCGGCCGAGGTGATCGAGGCGCTCAGCAAGGAAATCCTGCGGCTCTATCCCCCGATCGGATTCTTCCTGCGCGAGAACGAGCGTGATGTGGAGTTCCGCGAGAAGCCTATTCCGTCCAGGAGCTTCGTGATCGTGGCTCCCTGGACCCTTCACCGGCACCGGAAATTCTGGCGGCAGCCGGACGACTTTCTGCCCGATCGCTGGCTGGCCGGCGAGCCGGCGCCGCTGCGAACGTCCTACATGCCGTTCGGGCTCGGTGCGCGGAGCTGTCCGGGTGCGCGCTTCGCGGCGATCGAGATGACTGGCATCATTCGTGCCATGCTGCTCAACGTGGTGCTCGCGACCAATGGCCGTGAGCAGCCGAAGCCGCTGGGCAACCTGACCTCCCGACCCGATCAGGAAATCCACCTTGGCGTAACCCCTCGCCAGCCCGGACTGGTCACCTGATCCGTGCAACCCGAGAAACCGATGATCGACGCTCCGCATTCTCCGGCCGGCCCGGCTCCCCCCCATTCACGGGCCGCGCCGCCCTGTCCGCTCACCGGCAAGCCACCGCGGCGGCGCGTGCACGGCGTCTCGGCCAACGTGATCAAGGGCATCTGGAAAACCGGGCAGGGTGTCGATGTCTCGCACCTCTTCGCCGGACATGACCGCGTGACGCTCTACGAGTCGCCGACCGGCCTTTTCTATTTCGAGCCGCGCATCACGGGAGACGGGAATTTTTACGACACCTACTACAGCAAGTGGCACGTCCACGAAGGACTGACCCACAAATACGAGCAGCGGGTCGATTACATCCGCTCCGGCAAGCACATTCCTGCCGGCGCCAAGGTCGTGGACGTGGGCTGCGGTCCGGGTGTGTTCCGCCATCACCTCGGCCACGCGCACTATACGGGCCTCGATCCCTATGCCGGTCCCGACGTTGATGATGTCGTCATCCGTGAGCAGCTCGAGGTGCACGCCGAGAAACGCGCCGGACATTACGACGCCGCCACCGCGTTCCATGTCATCGAGCACGTGCCAGACCCGCGTCGACATGCCGAGCTGATGGTCAAGCTGCTGAAGCCGGGCGGTCTGCTGATCCTGGCGGCACCACTGCATCCCTCGCCGCTGACCGAAATACCCAACATGCCGATCAACATCCCGCCGCATCACGTCACGTGGTGGAATCCAAGTGCGTTCACGGCGCTGGCGAATGAGCTGGGTCTCGAGGTGGTGGAAGCGACAGCGCTGCCGCCGTCGCCGCACCAGGGGCAGTTCTACTGGCTGCACAAACTGCTTTTCAAGCGCACCGACCCGCCTCCGAACGAGCGCTACATCGCGCACCGCTGGAGCTGGCACGCGAGCATCGCGCTCGCCTACCAGCTCGCCCGGCTCGCCCACCGCATCAAGCCGATGCCCTCCGGCGTGAAGCCGGTCGATGCCTATCTGGTGGCCCGCAAGCGATAGAGCATCGTCGCTCGCCGTAAGGAGAGCCGTCGTCATCCGCGCGGCGCAAGGGGCGCGCTCGATCGAAGATGACGGAAATTTTGGAGTCGAAGCGCGACGTCGCGAGTCAGGTCGGGTTGTCGAGTGTGCTCAGAACTTCATAGGCTTCGGTATTGATGATGTTGACCAAGAGCAGCAGCCGTTCGACCTTGGTTTTCATCAGTTCCCAGACACCGGGGATCGCCTCCAGACGCATCACTTCCTGCTGCAGCTTCTCGGCCCGCGTGTTGCCGATGGTCGCCAGAGCCTTCCGAGCATCCGCCGGCAGCGTCGCAGCGGAAGCCGCGATGGCGTTGAATTGGTTCGTCGCGTGCTGCACGGCCGGCAGCACGGCCTCGGCCGTCGCCGGATCCTTGACGTTCGCAAGCGAAGTCAGCACGTCGCCAAGAGAGGCCGTCATTTGTGCGGAGAGATCTTGACCGGTGGAGGGCGCGCTGCCTCTCTGAAGGAGTGTCACGCCGTTTCCGAGCACGATCCACCCGATGCCGGCCAGCAGGAGAAGTCCGAGCAGTCCGGCGATCTTCTTGTTCATGATTCACCCGATTGTTGCTTGATCGACGGCCGTCACCCGAGCACAGCTGCGCACTGCCTATGCCCTCCACGTCCGCACATCCACGAACTGGCCGGCAATGGCGGCCGCGGCGGCCATCTCCGGCGAGACGAGGTGCGTGCGGCCCTTGTAGCCCTGGCGGCCTTCGAAGTTGCGGTTGGAGGTCGAGGCGCAGCGCTGGCCGGGCTTCAGCTGGTCGGGGTTCATGCCGAGGCACATGGAGCAGCCGGGTTCCCGCCACTCGAACCCTGCCGCCTGGAAGATGGCGTCCAGGCCCTCGGCCTCGGCCTGCTCCTTCACGAGACCGGAGCCGGGCACGATCATCGCGTAGGCGAGGCGAGGGGAAATCTTTTTCCCTTCGACGACCTTGGCCACGATGCGGAGGTCTTCGATGCGGCCGTTGGTGCACGAGCCGATCCACACCACGTCGAGAGGGATGTCGGTCATGCGGGTGCCGGGCGTCAGCCCCATGTAGTCGAGCGCACGCACCATCGAGGCGCGCTTGTTCTCATCGGCCAAATTGGCCGGATCGGGCACCGAGCCGGCGATCGACACCACGTCCTCGGGGCTGGTGCCCCAGGTGACGATGGGCGGCAGCTTGGCGGCGTCGAGCTTCACCTCGCGGTCGAAGTGGGCGCCGTCGTCGGTCGTCAGCGTCTGCCAGTACGCCATCGCCATGTCCCAGGCGGCGCCCTTCGGCGCGCGGGGACGGCCCTTGATGAAGGCGTAGGTCTTCTCGTCGGGTGCGATCATGCCGGCGCGCGCGCCACCCTCGATCGACATGTTGCAGACCGTCATGCGGCCTTCCATCGAGAGCGAGCGGATGGCCTCTCCCGCGTACTCGATGACCGAGCCGGTGCCGCCGGCCGTACCGATTTCGCCGATGATGGCGAGGATGATGTCCTTGGCGACGACATGGCTCGGCAGCGTGCCGTCGACCGTGACGCGCATGTTCTTGGCTTTTTTCTGAATCAGCGTCTGGGTCGCGAGCACGTGCTCGACCTCGGACGTGCCGATGCCGTGCGCCAAGGCTCCGAAGGCGCCGTGCGTCGAGGTGTGGCTGTCACCGCAGACAATGGTAGTGCCGGGCAGCGTGAAGCCCTGCTCGGGTCCGACGACGTGGACGATGCCCTGGCGCTTGTCGAGCTCGTTGAAATAGTCGACGCCGAATTCGCGGGCGTTGTTGGCCAGCGTCTCGACCTGGATGCGGCTGTCGTCGTCGGCAATACCCAAGCGCCGGTCGGTGGTCGGGACGTTGTGATCGACGACGGCGAGCGTCTTTTTCGGCTCGCGCACCTTGCGGCCGGACATGCGCAGCCCTTCGAACGCCTGCGGGCTGGTCACCTCGTGCACGAGATGGCGGTCGATGTAGAGCAGGCAGGTTCCGTCCGGCTGGCGGTCGACCACGTGGTCGTCGAAAATCTTGTCGTACAGCGTCTTGCCGGTGGAAGTCTGGGCCATGGCCTGAGCGGCTCCTGCGAATGTCGCTTCGGTTATGAAGCGTCTACATAGCGCCGAGGGGCCGGACCCGCAAAGGAGCCAATTCGCGCACAAAAAACGGCCGGACCCTGGAGGGAGCCCGGCCGTGGAGGAGTTGGCTGATCTGGACGGGAAGCACCACCATCAGACGGGAAGGCCGGCCGCTTCTCTTCAGCTGAGTGAAACTGTATAACAAAACATCACAGCCGTCAACGGGCATGCCCTATTGGGTGTGTTGGCTTGGCGGATTTTTACATTTTGCGCACTGGTAGAGTTGCTAAATATTTGAATCATCTTGCAAATATCTTTGATGTATACGCAGGCGCCCCGGCTCGACGATCTAAAGTTCACGATCGATCTTTCTGGTACGCAAGAGGGAAATCAGCTGGCGAAGCCTCGCTTGAATACCCGCGCGCGACTGTCGTCCCCTGCACTCCAGAATGATGATACCAGACAGCGCATCGGGTGGAAATCGAAGGGTTTGGCCGAAGTCATGGTCCAATGTAACAAGAACGCGTCCTTCCTCGCGGCACACTTCGTAGATTTTCGCATCGGGCGCACCCGACAGTCGTTGCTCCCGAACGGTCATGACATCATAGCCTTCAGCTGCCAGCAGAGCTTGGCCGTGGTCAGCCAAGTTCTCGTCCAGCTTGATTTTCATTCGGCTGCTGTTGGCGGTAACGGCAAGATCCGTTCGCGGGCCACTTCGGCACCGTAAGCGATGGCCGCACGGATGTCCTCTGGCCGAAGCTGCGGATAGTCGGTGAGGATGTCCTCGGCGCTATCGCCACTCGCCAGAAAGTCGAGGATCAGTGATACCCAGATGCGCGTGCCTTTGATGCACGGCTTGCCGAAGCAGACGTTCGGATCAATCGAAATTCTGTCGAGCAGTGGAGACATGGATCGGAGAATAGCGCGACCCGGGCGCAACTTCCACAGCGGCCCATGCAGTAGTCTGCGGCGGTGGCGCGATCAGAGGGATCGTGTCGATTTTCGAGGGATCAAAGCTGCCATTGGCGCGCCTTGGCAACGAGGAAGTCGCGCAGCACGTGCACCTTTTTCGAGGCTTTCAGCTCTTCCGGGTAGACGAAGAAAATCGGAAGCGACGGGCTTTCGACTTCGGCCTTGCCGAGCACGTGCACGAGATCGCGGTCGTCCTCGGTCAGGTAGTCGGGGATCATGCCGATCCCGATGCCGGCGAGGATGGCGTGTTTGATGGCGACAACGCTGTTGGCGCGGAACGCCGGCACCCTCGGCCCCTGTCCGTTCCGCCCCGCGTTCTCCAGCCAACTGATGGCGGGCAAGTGCTGCGAAGGCTGGCCGCTGTAGGAGATGATGCGGTGGCCGTGGTCGAGGTCGGCCAGCGTTTCCGGCGTGCCGTAGCGGCGGACGTAGTGGGTGGATGCCAGCGGTCGCACCTTGGCGGTGAATAGCGGCCGGCGGATCAGGTCGGTGCGATCCGGCTCCTTGGTCCAGATGCCGACGTCGGCGGCGCGCATGGCGATATCGATCTGCCCGTCGTCGAGCAGCAGCTCGATGCGGATTTCTGGATAGAGGTCCATGAATTCCTTGAGCCGCTGGGAGACCCAGACGGTGCCGAGCCCCACCGGCGCGGCGATTCGCAGATCGCCCGCCGGCTTGGTCGCCGTATCTGCCAGCAGCGTCTCCGCTGCCTGCAGCTTGCCCATCACGTCGGCGACGGTGCGAAAGAGAAGCTCGCCTTGCTCGGTCAGCACGAGACCGCGGGCATGGCGATGAAACAGGACCACCTTCAAATCCCGCTCGAGCGCCGAGACTTGCCGGCTGATGGCGGACTGGCTGAGATGCAGTGCCTCGCCCGCATTGGTGAAGCTGCCGGCCGCCGCCGCGGCATGAAAAATTCTCAGCTTGTCCCAGTCCATCGTGCTTCGCCTTTGGAGCCGCACCAAGGTGGAATGAAGACGCCATCGGCGCAACGCACAGGCCGGCCGAACCTGTCGGCCGATGCGGCGGCAGAAGGCCGCAGGTGACACGAGATTGAGCAGCGGCAGCCATCCGTGTCTCGCCGATTTCGCCGGTGCTGGATCGCCGGAGGTTGTTATCGCCTGGCGACGCTGCGATATGAGGTCGGAACCTAAAGCCATCCCACCTCAGGAGACCTGCCCGATGCGATCGATGACCGGTGCCGTCCTGCTGCTCGGCCTTGCAGCCGCGAGTGCTGCGCACGCGGCCGAACCTGCCCGGCTGTGGCAGCTCGGGGGGTTTGAAAATCCCGAGTCGGCCCTCCCCGATCTCACCTCCGGCACGATCTACGTCAGCAACGTGGCCGGCGATCCGACGGCCAAGGACGGCAACGGGTACATCTCCAAGGCGACCATCGACGGCAAGTTGACGGCGGCCAAGTGGGTGACCGGGCTCGACGCGCCGAAGGGGATGGCACTCGTCGGAGGCGTGCTGTTCGTCGCCGACATCGACCAGCTGATCGAGATCGATACCAAGGCCGGAAAAATCGCCGCTCGTCATCCGGCGTCCGGCGCCAAGTTCCTTAATGACGTCGCGGCCGATGCGCAGGGCCGTGTGTACGTTTCGGACATGGCGACCAACACCATCTGGCGGCTGGCCGATGGAAAGTTCGAGAGCTGGTTGCAGAGCGATTCGCTTAAGAATCCGAACGGCCTGCTCGTCGAGGGCGACACTCTGATCGTCGCCGCCTGGGGCAAGATGACGGACGGCTTCGCAACCAAGGTGCCGGGCAACCTGCTCGCGGTCTCCCTCGCCGACAAATCGATCAAGGATCTCGGCGACGGCGCGGCGGTCGGCAACCTCGATGGCATCGAGCCGCTGGGCAACGGCACCTACGTCGTGAGCGACTGGATGTCCGGCAAGGTGTTCAAGATCGCAGCTTCCGGCAAGGCCGAGCAGATCCTCGCGCTGACGCCCGGAGCTGCCGATCTGGGGTATTCGCCGGGCGACAAGACCATGTTCCTTCCGATGATGAAGGACAATACGCTGGATGCCTACCGGATCGAGTGACAGCGGAGTGGCGGGCGCTGTCGTGATGTCGCGTCACTTTGAGCGGGGCCGGCTTTAGGACTCAGTCTACGCCGCCTTGCCGACCGCCTCCGTCAGCGCGGCCTCGAACAGGTCCATGCCTTCGCGCACGATCTCGTCGCCCGAGGTCAGCGGCGCCAGGAAGCGGATGACGTTGCCGTAGGTGCCGCAGGAGAGCAGGATCAGTCCGCGCTCGCTGGCGGCTTTCAGCAGCGCCTGCGTGAGCGCGGGCGCCGGCTCGTGGCTCGTCTTGTCCTTCACCAGTTCGACGGCGCACATGGCGCCGAGGCCGCGCACGTCGCCGATGCAGTTGAGGTTCGACTGCTCCTGCATCTGGCGGCAGCGGCTGAGGATGATGCGTCCGATGGCGTTCGCGCGGTCGCAGAGCTGCTCGTCCGCGATGATGTCGAGCACGGCGTGGGCGGCTGCGCAGGCGACCGGATTGCCGGCATAGGTTCCGCCGAGCCCGCCGGGAGGCGAGGCATCCATCACGTCGGCGCGGCCGGAAATGGCGGCGAGCGGCAGTCCTCCCGCGAGGCCCTTGGCCAGTGTCACGACGTCGGCTTTGACGCCGGCGTGCTCCAAGCCGAACAGTTTTCCCGTTCGCGCGAAGCCCGTCTGGATTTCATCGGCGATGAGCAGGATGCCGTTGGCGTCGCAGAGCGTGCGAAGCTCGCGTAGGAACTCGAACGGCGCGATGTTGAACCCGCCTTCGCCCTGCACCGGCTCGATGATGATACCGGCGATGCTGGACGGATCGGCCTGATGCTTGAACAGGCTTTTCAGCGCTGCGAGGCTCTCTTCACCCGAGACGCCGTGATAGGCGTTGGGAAACGGCACGTTGTAGACGTCGGCGGGGAACGGCCCGAAGCCCTTCTTGTAGGGCACCACCTTGCCGGTGAGCGCCATGCCCATGTGCGTGCGCCCGTGAAAGCCGCCGCTGAACGACACGATGCCCGGCCGCCCCGTGAACATGCGGGCCACCTTGACCGCGTTCTCGACCGCCTCGGCGCCGGTCGAGACGAGCATGGTCTTCGCCGGACCCGCGACGGGGACGATCGCGTTGAGGCGCTCGGCCAGCGTTACGTAGTTGGCGTTGGGCGTGACCTGGAAGCAGACGTGGCTGAACGCCTCGAGCTGGTCCTTGATGGCGGAAACGATGCGCGGGTGCTGGTGCCCGGTGTTGACCACTGCGATTCCAGCGCCGAAGTCGATATAGCGCTTGCCGTCCTCGCTCCACAGCTCCGCATTCTTCGCGCGCTGGATGTAGATGTTCGTCATCTGCCCGATGCCGCGCGGCACCGCCGCCATCTTGCGCTCGTGCAGCTCGGCGGACGTGGGCATGGGGCACCTTTCGCTCGGTGCCAGACCCTCCGGGCCAGACACCGTTCTCCCGTTCTCAGTCGTGCTTTACGGTTTGTCATGGTCGGGCTTGTCCCGACCATCCATCAGGCGACCATCTCTGCGCGCTGACGCAAGGGTCCTCTGGATCCAGGCGCAGCCGGTCTCCGACCGGACCCCGAGAATGACATCACTTAGCACTGCTCAATACTTTGAGCAACGTGCTTAGGATACTGGGCAGAGTTGCCCTGCGGATCAGACCGCGATCGTGGACCGCGACTGCAATTGTATAGCCTTAAAAATGCAAGCTATTTGCTTGGGCTGACCGCGCATTCACTGCCCCGCGCCCCGCCGCGGATACATCACCGGCCGGAAATCGTCGTACTTGAGACGTGGCGCGCGACGGCCGCCGGCGCCGTCCACGAAGGCGATGATCTCGAAGCCTTCCAGCACCTTGAGCGAGCGCAGGACGTTCGTCTTTTCGCGGCCGACCTCGCGCGCCAGCTCGGTGACCGACTCCGGCTCTTTGTCGCGCAGAATATCGATCAGCATCATGTTCTGCCGCGACAGAATGCGCCCCAGGGCCTCGAAGGACGTAAACCAGACGCGCGGGTCGCCGGGCGCTTGTCTGATCTCGCCCTTTGCGATCCCGATCATGCGCTTGTCGATGTAGTCGCGCGGCGCGATGCCGATGTGTAGGACACGCTTGGTCAAGGGACGCCTTCCTTCCTCAGTATCTCGTCCACCTCTGCGAAGAAATCCTGGAGCAGCTTGTAGGCCGTGGTGAATCGGTACGGCGCCGGCTTTCGGCCCTTGCGGTTGATATGATCGTAAGCTCGGGTCCGCTTGGACTTGCGCGCCGGTCCCGACGCGATGTCGACGGCATGAGCGTTGTCGTAGCTGAGGATGCGCTCGTCGCTCGCATCGTGGAGAGTGAGCGCGTACTGCAGGCCATGGGGCCGTGACACGCTGACCTCGATCGCGCGCACCCTGAACGTGGCCCAGTATCCTTTCTCGTAACCGATCCACTGGCGGTCCAGGCTCAGAAAATGGTCGCGGCCGTCATCGCTTCGTGGATCGCCGTCGCTCATGGGTGATCATCTCATGATCACTGGAAACCCGTCAACTGTCGGGCGCTGTCGAAGGTGCTGTAGCGTCCATGAGCCGTTGCCGTGTCTGCTCCCCCAACACGGGCGGGGCCTGTGGTGACACCGGTGCCGCTTCCCGCGCTCGGATCGGGCAGGCGACAGACGGAACGGACCCTGCGGTCGGGTGCGGAAGAGCGAGACGCAGTCCGCGTGCGATCACCTGCGGGTCGGCGAAGGCGTCGGTTATCGTGTTGATCGGGCCGCAGGGTATGGCGGCGGCGCCGAGCGCGTCGAGCCAGGCGCGCGTGGTCCGCTGGCGCATGATGGCTTCGATGAGCGGGACCAATGTCAGGCGGTTTTCGACCCGCGCGGGATTGGTGACGAAGCGGTCATCGTGCGCCAGCTCCTGCCGGCCAGCGATGGTGCAGAATTTTCCGAACTGGTCGTCGTTGCCGACGGCGAGGATCATGTGCCCGTCAGCGGTGGCGAAGCTCTGATAGGGCACGATGTTGGGATGCGCGTTGCCGAGCCGCTCCGGCGTGCGGCCCGTGACGAGGTAGTTCATCGCCTGATTGGCGAGCACTGCCATCTGGCAGTCGAGCAGCGCGATGTCGATCCATTCGCCGGTGCCCGTCGCCTGCCGGCGTTGGAGCGCGGCGAGAATGCCGATCGTTGCATAAAGTCCGCTGAAGATGTCGGCCACCGCGACGCCGACTTTCACAGGGCCGCCACCCGGAACGCCGTCAGGCAGTCCGGTGATGCTCATGAGGCCGCTCATCCCCTGGATCTGGAAATCGTAGCCGGCGAGATGGCGGTAGGGGCCGGTCTGGCCGAAGCCGGTGATCGAGCAGTAGACGAGCCGCGGATTGAGGCGCTTCAGGCTCTCATAGTCGAGGCCGTATTTGGCCAGCCCTCCGACCTTGTAGTTCTCGACCAGAACGTCCGACGTCTCGGCGAGACGCCGCACGATCGCTTGCCCGTCCACAGCTGTGAAATCGACGGCCATCGATGCTTTGCCACGGTTGGCCGCGAGGAAATACGCCGACTCGCTGGTGTCGTTGCCGGCGGAGTCCTTGGCCCAGGGCGGACCCCAGGCGCGCGTGTCGTCGCCGGTGCCGGGCTTCTCGATCTTGATCACCTCGGCGCCGAGGTCGGCCAGCGTCTGCGTGCACCACGGCCCCGCCAGCACGCGGCTCAAGTCGAGCACTCGCAGCCCTTCGAGCAGGTTCGGCATGTTGAGGTGCGTCCCGTCTTCGGCACCGAGCGCGTCAAAAAAGCAAAGCGGCGGCGATCGCTTCGGATCGGCCGCCGCTTGCCCAATGGTACCTGGCCAAGTTCGAGGGCCGCTCAGCCCTCGGCCTTGTCGGCGCTTTCGGATTGCAGCAGGCCGTAGTTCTCGACGCCGATCTGCTTCATGAGATCGAGCTGCGTCTCGAGGAAGTCGATATGGCCTTCCTCGTCGTGGATGAGCTGCTCGAACAGCGCCATCGTGCCGAGGTCTTCCGCCGTACGGCAGATGGCCCGCGCCTTGATGTAGAGCGTGCGGGCGCTGATCTCGGCCTTGAGATCGCACTCCAAAACTTCCTTGAGGGACTCCCCGATCTTCAGCGGATCGAGCTTCTGCATGTTGGGATGGCCTTCGAGGAACAGGATGCGCTCGACCAGCTTGTCGGCGTGCTGCATCTCCTCGATGGATTCCTTGCGCTCGTGGGCGGCGAGCTTCTTGAAGCCCCAGTTGTCGAGAATGCGATAGTGCAGCCAGTACTGGTTGACCGCGGTCAGCTCATGACGCAGCGCGTCATTCAGAACCTCGATAACCTCCGGCTTGCCTTTCATCGCAAATCTCCCCGCTGATGTCGTCGTTGGCTACGTTCATCCGGCCGATGCAGACTTGCGCGGCCGGGCACAATGAGCAGCGGTCGATGGTTTCGGCGATCAGCTCGGCGGCGTGCGGCAGGCAGGAGGCGCACCGCATCCGCTTGCCGAGCTGGTGGTAGACATAGCCCGGGGTCGGCAGTTTTGCATAGTCGCTGGCCACCAGATTGCAGGTGGTGCTCGCGATGTCCTTGTCGGTGATGCAATTGCAGTGGCAGACGATCATCGCCTGAAGGCCTCGAACCCGTGAGTTGCTTCGCCAGAAGACGGCCTGTCCGCTCCCGTGTCAACCCACCGCGACCATACGTAGTATATTAGAATCGTTCGAGTTTCGCACGTGACAGGGGCGCCGGTTTTTTTGTCCGGCGTTCACTCGGCTTGCATGGCAGCAGATTGGAACTACTCTAATCTTGGATGTCACCAGGAACAGGCCCTTGCGCAGTTTTTCCGAACTGACCGAACGCGAAATTCTCGCCCTGGCGATCGGGCTCGAGGAAGAGCACGGCCGCATCTACGCCGAGTATGCGCATGGCTTGGCCGAGAATTTTCCCCATTCGGCGAAGGTGTTCGCCGGCATGGCCGCGGAAGAGAACGAGCATCGCCGCTGGCTGATCGATCTCTACCGTCAGAAGTTCGGCGAACACATTCCCCTGATCCGGCGAGAGGATGTCCGCGGCTTCGTCCGCCATGAGCCGATCTGGACGGTGCAGCCGCTCGGTCTCGAAAAAGTGCGCGCACAGGCCGAGGCGATCGAGAGGGAGACGCGCAACTTCTACGGCTCGGCGCTGACCCGCACGACCGATGCGACGGTGCGCAAGCTTCTCGGCGATCTCATTGCCGCCGAGGACCAGCATGTGAGCCTCGCACATCAGCTCGGCGAAATCGAGCTGACCGACGCCGCGAAGCAGCAGGAAGCCCATTCCGAACGCCGTTCGTTTGTCTTGCAGTACGTGCAGCCGGGTCTCACCGGCCTGATCGACGGCTCGATTTCGACGCTGGCGCCGATCTTCGCGGCTGCCTTCGCCACCCACGACACCTGGGCGACGTTTCTGGTCGGCATGGCCGCATCGGTCGGCGCCGGCATTTCGATGGGGATCGCCGAGGCGATGTCCGACGATGGCTTGATTTCGGGCCGTGGGCACCCCTGGCTCAGAGGCTCGATCACCGGCGCAATGACCGCCATCGGCGGCCTCGGGCACACGCTGCCCTACCTGATCCCCGACTTCTGGACAGCAACGGCGCTGGCCGCATCCGTCGTCCTGGTCGAGCTGTGGCTCATCGCCTGGGTGCGCGCGAGATACATGGAAACACCGTTCTGGCGCGCCTCTTTCGAGGTTGTTGTCGGCGGCGCCATCGTGCTGGCCGTCGGCATCGTGATCGGCAGCGCCTGATTTCAGCCTGCGGAACGCACTGCAAATCTTCTGGAAATTGGCGTGTGCGCCACGCTCATGCCTTGACGGAGCGCCATAGGCCAGCACAGTGGCGTGCTGTCGCCGAAACTGCCGAAGGTATGTCCGATGAAACGAGCGAAAACGAGCTTCGCCAGACTTGCGTTGGCGCTGGCCGTCGCGGTGCCGACTCTGGCCTCGCCGCTGGCACCGACGTATGCGCAGGGCATTTTCGACGATTTCTTCGGCCCGCCGCCGAAGAAGAAGCCACGCCGCCAGCCGGCCAAGCAGCCGGCCGCCGTCAACCAGCCGGCCCCCGTCCAGAATGCCGCGCCGGTTCAGCAGCCGGGTAACGTCAAGGTGTCGCCGGCAGGCCCGAAAGCGCAAACTCCCCCGGCCAGCGCCCAGCCCGCAGCCAAGCCTGCGACACCGGCCCAGCCGGCCGTCGCGAAGACCGAACCGGCCGTTTCGCCCGCCGCTGCGCCGGCAAAGCCCGCCGTGGCACAGCCGCCTGTAGGCACGCCGGTCACGCCGAAAGTGCCCCCAACGGCCGCTCTGCCGAAGCCGGCCACCCCGCCACCGGCAGCGACGACCGCCGCGCCGGCAGCCACGGCAGCGCCAGCCAAGCCCGCTCCTCCGGCTTCGCCGCCGACAGCGGCGCTCCCGCAAGCGGCCACGCCGGCCGCCCCCTCTTCAGCGGCGGCGAAGGTTCCGCCGGTTGCGGCCAAGCCCGCAGCGAACGCAACCGAGGCAGTGGTGCCTGCCGTCGTCGCACCGCTCGTAGTGGCCCCCATCGTCGCGGCACCCGCCGCTGCCCCGCCCGTCACGGCCGCGCCTGCCCGTTCGACGCCCACCCTTCCCGCTCCCGCTGCCGTTCAGCCCCAAAAGCCGGCCGCTGATCCCTCCCCAGAGGTGGCGACCATCACGCCTCCTCCGGCGCCCGCGACCCCGCCTTCGCCCGTGCGGACGAGCCTGCACAAGATGCCCCCGCCGCCCAAGCCGGCCAACTGCCGGAACAGCGGAAATTTCTCCGGCTGGCTGGCCGAGTTCCGCAAGGAAGCGTCGGCCGCGGGCGTTTCAAAGGGCACGATTTCCGACGTGCTGGACGGCATGACGCTCGATCAGGGCATCATCAATCGCGACCGCGGAGGTCAGAAGGTCTTCTCGATGAGCTTCGTCGATTTTTCAGACAAGCTCGCCAATCCGGGCCGCATCCGAAACAGCATTGCCAAGCTCGCCAAGCACAAGGCGCTGTTCGCCAGGGCCGAGGCCGAGTACGGCGTTCCGGGCACGGTCATCACCGCCTTCTGGGCGCTCGAAAGCGACTTTGGATCGGGCATGGGCAACCTGCCGATCCTGCGCAGCCTCGCGACGCTCGCTTACGACTGCCGCCGCGGCGAGATGTTCCGCGAAGAGCTGCTCGCGGCGCTCAAGCTCGTCGATCGCGGCGACATGCGTCAGGAGGAGATGGTCGGCTCATGGGCCGGGGAAATCGGCCAGACGCAGTTCCTTCCCGGTCACGTGCTCACCTATGCCGTCGACTACGACGGCGACGGAAAGAGCGATCTCTTCCGCAATAATGCCGACATCATCGGCACCTCGGCGAACTTCGTCCGCGATCTCGGATGGGTGGCCGGCCAGCCGTGGCTGCGCGAAGTGCGCCTCACCACCAATCTGCCATGGCAGGAGGCCGATCTGGCTATCAAGCATCCCTCCTCGCAGTGGATCGAGTGGGGGGTGAAGGCTGCCAATGGCGCCCCCCTCGATGAGGGTGATCCACCGGCCTCGCTGCTGCTGCCCATGGGGCGATTCGGACCGGCGTTCCTCGCGTATCCTAATTTCGACGTCTATCCGAAGTGGAACCAGTCGCTCGTCTATACGCTGACGGCCGCCTACCTCGCCACGCGCGTCGCCGGAGCGCCGCCCATGTCGCGCGGACAGCCCGGCATCCCCATGCTGAGCGCCGCAGAAGTGAAGGAGCTTCAGATCCTGCTCAATGCGCGCGGCTGGCAGGTGGGCGAGCCGGACGGCAAGCTCGGCGCCGGAACCCGGGCCATGGTCAAGCAGGCGCAGCTGAAGCTGAAATTCCCGGCCGACAGCTATCCGACGCCGGAGCTGGTGGCCGCGCTGAGAAACAGCCGATAGCGCTCAATCAGGGGGCGGGGGCCGCCGCCGGCGCGACGCGCACGCCGAGGCCGCCGATCACCTGATGACTGGTGTAGGTCGTGGTCAGATAACCGCCGGGCGGCGCCTCGCCGCTCGACCAGCGGCGGAACTGCCGCCAGAGATCGGTCCACAGGATGTAACCCTCGAGTCCTGTCAGCGGCATCTCGTAGGGTGCGAACGAAAACTTGTATTCGAGGAAGTACGACAGCCGCGGCAACCGCACCTCGACACCGACGAGGGCTTGGCCCACCAGACCCGCATACTGATACTCGTAGGTGCGCGCCGGCTCGCTTTTGATGTGGACTTCCGAGTGCGGCAGCGAAATGCCGCCACCGATGCCGACGTAAGGCCAGATGCGCAATCCGAAGCCCGGCAGACGCAGCAGGCCGTTGAGCGTCAGCATGTTGTGGCCGTGCGAGGCTTCGAGCTTCTTGAAGATGTCGCGGATCGTGGCGCGTGCGGGCGCCGGTGCGCCGTTGATCGTTCCGGTGAACTCGGCGTTCTGATCGAGCGCCGCCAAGGCTTTAGAGTGCGTGAAGTCGAGCATCGCCCCGCGATTGCCCCCCTCGAACCATCGCGCGATGCGCACGCCGTAGTAGATCGGGTTCTTGAATGGCTCGCCGTTCCACTCGACCTGTCGCACCGTGAAATCGTGCTTCGGCGGTGCGGAGACCTTCACATCGCTCGCATAGGTATGCGGAGCGCCCATGTAGGCGCCGACCATCGTTTCACGCTCGGGGGCTGCCGCCGCGTATCGAGCCGCCGCTTCGACCGTGGCGATTTCGTCTGCGGGATCGGCTGGAGCCTGCGCCATCGACGACCCTACGAGCGCCACCATCGCGAGCACGGCACTCGTGCGATCGAAGGCCGAGAGCCTTGCATCGGATCGGTCACGCGACGTCTCGCCGCCGCGGGCGCTCGCCCATCCCAGACTGATCATGTTTCTGCGCCCCCGGGTGACTTGTCGTCGGTGGTTTCGGCAGGTGCTCCCCTTGCCGACGCCCGCGCCGACACCATAGCCAAACGATCGTGACTTGGCGAAGCGAACCGCTCAGGGTCGGATCGTCACAGTCTGTGGTTCAGAAGGACGGCCGCGCGGCGCCGAGCTGTTTCAGCATTCGGTGGACGGCGACGATCTGCGGCGCCGACTGGGTCAGGTAGTCGTGGCCCGTATAGCCCCACCAGTCCCAGCATCCTTGAGGATTGAGCGGCGTCGTCGCCGTCTGCGGGAAGAGCACGATCAGCTTGTTGGTGTCGGCCCAGCGGGCAAACCCGGTCTCCGTCACAAAAGCTTCGCCGACCGTCGCACGGTTCTGCGAGCAGCCGTGGAACGCGATATGAATGCGGCAAGTTTCGCCAGTGGCGCAGCTCTTCGGCACGTACGCCACGCCGCGGTCGGAAAGGCCATGGTCGCCGAGATCGCGGGTGAACAGCGCCTGATCGAAGACCATGAATGTGCCGGTCGCCTTCGCGGCCTTGGCTTGCAGGCGGCCGTAGATGTGGGCGAGGAGATCGCCGGCCTGATCGTAGTCGCAGTCGACGACGAACGGCTTTCCCGTGGCTTCACACGCGAGGCCCTCGTCCTCGGTGACGAAGGCGTGGCCGGCGGCATAGCTTTCCACCAGCTTGATGGACGCCTTCGGCACGCCGACAGCCTCGTAGAACTCCGCCGCGGCGCGGACGATGGGCGGCACGACCGTGCGGTCTTCTTTTCCCGTGAAGAGATAGACGCGATCCGACCTCACGTCGGACAGCGCGCCGATCCTGCCGTCGGCGGCGCGCCGTTCGGCTTTTTGGATCAGCATCGGCGTGTTCGGCACACCGAAGATCATCAGCGCGTTCAGCATGCAGCCGTTGATGGCTTTCGAGAGATTGAGGAACGCGGCCCCGGGCCCGGGGATGGCGTCGGCGAAGGCACTCTCGGCGCAGCCGTAAGGACCGCCCGCGATGATGGCGGCGCCCGACACCAGATCGGAATGAGCGAACTCGAACTGTCCCGCCATGTAGGCGCCCGACGATATGCCGGAGACGGAGGTCTCGCCGACATTGGCCTGTAGGGCGGGCAATTGCAGCATCGGCTCGGGAGAGCAGGCAGCGAGCCACGCGAATCCGACAGCGGATGCGAAGGCGAAGCCGTTCGCCGCGCGCGTTCTGTGGATGGGTGCTCGCGTCATGAGTCTATCGGCCGGGATTGAGAATGAAGCTCGAACCGTACTGGCGACTGCCGTCATGCGCCACTCTTCGGTGCGCGGCTATTTGAGGCGCACGGTCACGCGGTCGACGCGGCCCTTCGCATCGACAACCTGCAACTTGACGAAACCTTTGGCCTCTGGCTGCCAGACCAGCTCGCGCCGGCGCGGATCGGACGAGACGGGCTGACCGTCGATCATCCAGGTGAGCGGCAGCGCGCCGCCTTCAGCCTTGAGCACCATCGCGCTCGCCCCGTCCTCGGCCTCCATTTCCAGCTCCGCGCGGTCGGGCGGGAACGCGATCAGCACATTGCTCTCGACGAACGGACCGCTCGCGACCGTGTCGTCGGGGCCTTCGCGGAACCGCTTCAGCGGCGGCGGCAGTTCCGCGCCGGTGGACCTGAGAACGCCGCCGGGAGCAGGGCGGAAGGGCGCGCGCCGCTCGGCGACGCGAGCAAATGCGTCGAACAGGATGGGGGCGGCGGCGGTGCGGCCGATCATGCCGGGCGTCGGCACGCTGTCTGGACGGCCGACCCATACGACGATCGTGTGCCGGCCGTCGTAGCCCGCGGCCCACGCGTCGCGATAGCCGTAGGAGGTGCCGGTCTTGTAGGCGATGCGGCCGGCCTTGGTGTTGGGCGGCGGCGGCGCGTCCTTGAGGATGTCGGTGACGTACCACGCAGCCGGCAGAGAAAGTAGCCGGCGGCGCTTGGTGTCGACCGTGTCGACAGCCTTCGAGACACGCTTGTCCGCCTTGTCCGCTGGCCGCCAATGGAGCGAGATGGGGTCGCCACCGCGCGCGAGACCGGCGTAGAGATCCGCCACGTCTTTCAGCCTCATGCCGATGCCGCCGAGCGCGATGGCCAGAGACGCCTGCGTCTCGGGCGGCATGACGGTCGCCACCTGCGCACGCTTCAAGCGTCCGGTCAGCCGTCCCGGCCCGACGGCGTTCAGCACCTTCACGGCGGGAATGTTCAGCGACTGACCGAGCGCCTCGCGGATCGTCACCGTGCCGTGGAAATCGTCGTCGAAGTTTTCCGGCGCGTAGCTGCCGAAGCGGACGGGCTTGTCCTCGATCAGTGTCTCGGGGTGGATGATCCCCTGCTCGAAGCCGAGGCCGTAGATCAGTGGCTTCAAGGTGGAGCCCGGCGAGCGCACCGCATCCACCATGTCGATGGCGCCGAAGCGCGCGCTTTCGAAGTAGCCCGGCGAGCCGACGTACGCGATCACCTCGCCGGTCGTGTGATCGGCGGCGATGAGCGCAGCGGACAGCCGCGGCCCCAGCAATTCAGTTTGCTCGGCGACGAGCAACTCCATAGCCGACTGCAGCTCGCGGTCGAGCGTCAGCCGATGAACGGGCTGTTTGGCGTCGCGGGCAATCTCGGCCTCGGAAAGATGCGGCGCGAGCTTGGGAAACTCGCGACGGACGGTGGGAATGGCTTCGGCGCGGGCGTGCTCGGCTTCGGCCTCCGAGATGACGCCGGCAGCCACGGCCTGCCGCAGCACGAGATCACGGGCGCGGCGCGTCGAAGGCGAGTTGCGGTCGAGGCGGCGCACTTCGGGTGATTGCGGCAGCGCGACGAGCAGCGCCGCCTCGCTCAGCGAAAGCCGCTTCGGCTCTTTGCCGAAATAGGCGAGCGAAGCCGCGCGCACACCTTCGAGATTGCCACCGAACGGGGCAAGTCGCAGGTAGAGCCGCAGGATGTCGTCTTTCGACAGCCGCCCTTCGAGCTGCAGCGCGCGTACGATCTGGCGCAGCTTGCCGCGTCCGGTCTTCTCATGGCGGCCGTCGAGCAGGCGCGCCACCTGCATGGTCAGCGTCGAGCCGCCGGAAATGATGCGGCCGTGGCGAACCGTTTCGAAGCCTGAACGCACGAACGCGACCGGATCGACGCCGTTGTGATCGCGAAAGCGGCGGTCCTCGAAGGCGGTTAGCATCGCCAAGTAGCGCGGATCAACATCGCCAGGCTCGACGGGCAGACGCCAGCGGCCGTCGGCTGTCGTGAAAGCGCGGAGCAGCTGCCCCTTGCGATCTACGACGATCGTCGACACCACCTCGCTCGCCACCATCGAGGGGGGTGGCGTGGTGACGGCGGCCACCCGCACCGCAGACCACGTCGCAACCAGCGACAGGCCGGCAATAACGACGACGCCCAACAGGATCCGGGAAACCGCCAGGGTCCATCGCCGCGATCGAGGAGAGCGTCCTCCCCCTGCTGAGAGAAGGACGCTCTGATCCGTCGGTCGCACCTCTGGCCTGCCCCCATCCACGCCCTTCACTCCCCGGCGCCGATGGTGAGCTTGCCGGCGGCTGTGCGGGCGTGGCGTTCGGGACGGTACATATCCTCGACCGTCGCAGCCGGATGCACGAAGGAGCCGGGCGTCACGGCGCGGACGATGTAGGCCACCGTTGCGCTGGCCGCAGATGCGCCGGACTTCTTCTGGTCCTCCGGCGTGCCCTGGCCCTCGGCCTCCGTCGCCGCATCGCCGGCCGTGTCGGACCCATTCTCGTTCGACTGCGACGGGAACAGGTTGAACGCGGCAACGAAGCGGTCGTCGCGGAACTCGGTGTGCTCGGGCTTCAGTTTGGTGGTGAGCCAGTCGAGCGTTTTCTCGTCGCCGCTGTCGACGAGCCGCGGGTTCTCGATCTCGAGGCCCGACGGCAGGCGGTCGACGAGCAGCACGCGGCCCGCCGCCTCGTCGCTGTCGATGCGAACCACCGCCACCAGCCGATCGTTCTGCTTAATGGCGCTCGCTCCACCGCTCGCACTCGCCAGATCGACCTGCTTGCCGTCGAGCGTGTAGTAGGTGCGCTCGATGCGGAAACCCTTCGCGACCGGGGGCTCGCCGGTGAGCGAGGCGCCGGTCACCGACACCACCGCGTCGACCGGCTCTTCGCCGTTGTTGCCGATGACCAGCGGATTGGCTTCGAGATCGCGGGCCGACAGACCGCGGATCAGCGGACCTTTGACGGGTGCGCCGTTGATCGCCAGCTCGACCGCCCGCGACTGGTCGATCATCGCCTTGGCTGCGAGAAGCATCCAAGCCTGCTCCTGCGTCGAGGTGTAGGTGCGCGCCGCGTAAGCCTTGCCGATCACGTTGACGAGACGCGGCGCCTCGCCTTTCGACACGCCGGTCTCGGACGCAAGCGTGACGAGCGCGGCGCCGTCCCGCAGCCGTGAGCCATAGTCGAGGCGGGCCAGATCGAGCTGGCCAGCCTCGTCGAACTGGGTCAGCGCGGCGCGGAACGCCGTCTCCGCCCGTTCCTTGTCGCCCATCATCGACAACGCAGAGCCGAGCTGGGCTTTGGCGAGCGGCGTCGACAGGCGGTCGAGGCGGGTGTCTGCGTAGTAGCGCAACTCGCCGATCGGCGCGCGGCCGTTGCGGGCCAGCACGTAGAGAGCGTAGGCGCGGTCCTCGCCGCCGCTCTCGAAATCTCCGGCGTTGGTGATGAAGTTCTGCAGCCGGTCGAGCGCCTGATTGAATGGGATGGCGCGCACGTCGTAGCCGGTCTCCTTCGCCCGCGTCAGGAAGTCGGTGACGTAGCTGGTCAGCCACATATCCCCGCCGTCCGGACCCCAGATGCCGAACGCGCCCGAGCCGTCCTGCAGCTCGAACACGCGGCCGATGGCCGAGGCGACCCGCTCCTTCAGCTCCTTGTCCGGCGCGATCCCGATCTCGGCGGCAACCGCGTTGGCGTAGAGCAGCGGCATGGCGCGCGAGACAGTCTGCTCGGCGCATCCGTAGGGGTAGCGGTCGAGCGAGGTCAACAGGCCGGGGACATCGAGCGTCGCGAACGGACCGACCGAGATGTTGACCCGCGTGCGGTCGGCGATGAGGCCGGCCACGAGGTCCTTCGACAGCGTGAAGCGTCCGCCCTTGCCGGCGATCTTGAGCGCGGTGGTGCGTTTGATGTCGCCCGCGGGTGGCTTGACGTCGAGCGACAGGCGCCGCTTGACGTCGATGCCGTCGCCGCCGGTGACGCTGACGTCGTAGGTGTGCAGGCCGACTTCCATCGGCTTCACCGCCAGCCGCTCGGCCTTGCGATCTCCGGTCTTGAGGTCGAGCGAGCGCGAGGCGAGGCTTACGGCTTCGCCTTTGAGCCCGTCGACCGGGTTCTGCGTCACGGCGACGTTGTAGGCGCCGGCCGGCCCTTCGACGTTGTGGACGGCGAGATCGAAGCGCACCTCGTCGCCGAGCGTAATGAAGCGCGGCGCCGAGGCCGTCAGCGCCACCGCGTCGCGCACGATCACGTCGCCCGTCGCATGCCCGAGCTTGGTCTTGCTCCAGGCGACCGCCATGACGTGCACGGTGCCGTTGAAGTCCGGCATCTGGAACTCGGCCTTGGCGGTGCCGTCGGCTCCGACCGTAACGATGCCGGAGTAGAACGCGACCGTTTCCTCGACCGGCGGTGAGCCCTTCAGCCCCAAGTCGTCCGAGCCATCGCCACCGGAGCGGAGCTTGCCGCGCTCTGCGCGCATTCCATCGATCAGCCGGCCGTAAAAGTCACGGACTTCGATGCCGAGCTTGGTCTGGGCGAAGAAGTAGGCTTCCGGAGCCGGAGCCTGGAAGCGCGTGAGGTTCAGGATGCCGAGGTCTACGGCCGCGATTGTGATGCGTGCTTCTTCGCCGGGTTCCAGCCCTTTGACCTTGGCGTACGCCAATAGCTTGCTACCGGATTCAATCCGAATTTTCGCTGCCTCGTTGTTTGACTTTGCTTTATCGTGAAATAGGCTTGAATCCTCGAAAACGAGAGCACCTTTTGGAGTAACTGCTCCGTAGCTCAGGTCCACTTGAAGCGTCCGCTGCGTCTGATCGATGCCAATCCAGGTGATGCCAATCGCGCGGCTCGGCATACGCTTCGCTTTTTCGTCCATCGGCCGGTAGAGCAGTGCGGTCGCATACGCTCCGGCCCCCCAGTCGCTGCCGACGGCAAGCTCGACGTCGCCGCCGCCCTTGGGCAGCTCGACCTCTTTCATCAGGTGCAGGCCGCTGCCAAGCACGGAAACCAATGCCTTGCCACCCGACTTGGAGGCGATGCGCAGCTTGGCCGTCTCGCCCGGCTGATAGCTGGCCTTGTCGAGACCTACGTCGAGGAACTCGGGGCTTTCGGCGGTTTCGTTGCCGCCGTACCAGCCAGCGTTGAAGGCTATGCTCGTCACCGGGCCGTCGCGATCCGCCGTGCGGACTTCGAGCCGGTAGCGGCCGTAGGCGACGTCGGCGGCAATGCGGGCCGGCGTATCGGCCGTCACATCCAGTGAGCCATTGGCGGCTTTGCGGGTCAGCGTTTGGGCTTCATAGGTCCAGTAGCCGTCGCGGCTGTACCACTGCCAGGTCGTATCGAGGCGCACCAATTCCCAGACGAGACCCGTCGCGGACGACGGCTTGCCGTCCTCATCGAGGCGGACGACTTCGAACTCGGCCTTCTGGCCTTCGTCGACGCCGTTCACAGGGAACAGGGGCTTCAGGCCGATGCGGGGCTCGCCGAGTTCGACGGGCAGTGTCACGGCACGCTCGATGACGCGACCGCTCTCCTCGCGCAGTTTCAGAATGACGTTGGCTTCGAGTGGGCGGGCGGTGCGGGGAATGGCGGGAAGCGAAACCTTGACGTCCGATTTGCCGTCGGCGTTCGTTCCGGCCAAGCCTTCGAGCGGCTTGCGGACGGGATCGACTTTCTCGTCGTCGAGCCCGAAGCGGTAGCCAGGGAAGGCCGCAAGGTCTGACTTCGACGGCTTGACGACGACTTCGCCCTCGATAGTGAGGTTGGCGGCCGGCGGGCCGTAGAGGTAGCGGCCCACGACCTTGATAATTTCATCGGTGCTGGGTGACAGCACGCCCGTCGCGGGCGCCAGTGTCATGTCGAGGCGTTCGGGAACGTAGTCCTCGACCAGGAACGCGACCTGGGCGAGCGGCGCGTCCTTGGGGTCGGCGTGCAGTTTGGCGCGCCAGGTGCCGGTCATGGCCGAGCCGGGAACCGTGAAGCCCTGTGAGCGTCCGCCAAGGCCCTGGTCGGCGAGCGTGTAGCGGTCGTGCTCGACGCCGTCGGGTCGCGTGACGATGAGCGTGGTCGGAAGAGCTTCTGCGTGGCCTGCGGCATCGCGCACGATGGCCGTGACGTTCGCCTCCTCGCCCGGCCGGTAGACCCCGCGCTCAGTGTAGAGATAGGCGTCGAGTGGTCCCGGCGCGTCGCGGCCCTTCACGCCGCGGTCCGACAGATCGAAGGCGTTGGCGGTCAGGTCGAGGAAGGCGTATTCCCCGGCACCGTTCTCGGCGACCAGGATGGCCGGAGCCGAGCCGCCTTCGCCCTTGGCGAGACCGCCGTCGAAACGCACGTAGCCCTTATCGTCCGACTTGGTCTCGGCCAGCACCTCGTTGTTGCGGGCGACGAGCTTGACCTTGGCGCCGGCAATTGCCTCGGTCGTCGCCAGCGAGCGCACGAAGCCGTGCACGCCGTCGGTGCCCGAAAAGGCCGTGAGCCCTAGGTCGGAGACGATGAACCACTGCGTTGCGAGGCCGTCGCTATACGAATTGGTATCGCTGGTGGGGCGGGCAACGACCGCATAGGCGCCGGGTTTCAGCTCGCCGACGGCCTCGTCGATGGGGAGCGCCGTCGTCACCTCCTGATTGAGCTTCGAGACGACGTCCAGCTCGCCCTCGTAGATGAGGCTGCCTTTGCGATCCTTGATCTCGGAGATGTCGTAGGTCGAAAGCTGCCGGTCGAGGTTGCTGCTCTCCAGCTCGCTGGCGAGGTTGCGATCACCGATGCGGTAGACCTGCACCGACACCTTCTCCGTGTTGACGGTCACGATCGGGATGCCCTGCTGACCGCGGCTCGGCAACACGTAGCTCTTGCCCGTGAAGCGCACGAACGGCTTGCGGTCGGGCACATAGATGGCGAGTGCCACCGGCTTGGTCAGGGTTTCCTCGACGTCGGACGGCAGCCCGGCGCGGATCGTTACCTCGTAGCGCTGGCCGTGGGTCAGGCCCTCGAAGCAGAGCTGCTGGCTTTCCGCGATTAGACCTTGCGGGTCCTTGCCGTCGACGGCGACGAACTTGCCGAAGTCGACCTTACCGCGGGCGAGGTTCTCGGAGAACTGCACGCACACGCGCGGAGATGCCTGCTCGGCCTCCGTTTTGTAATCCGTCATGCGGAAGCCGTGCTCGGCGCGCAGCTTTTCGTAAGTTGCGGTCGTCCTGGGATCGGGCACCAGGGCCGTGCTGGCCTTGATCGCCTCGATGGCCGGGCGCCAGAACGAGCGCCGCTGCAGCGCATCGCTGAGCACTGCGAGGGCGCGGGCCTTCACTGTCTTGTCGATGGCGCGCTGGTACGCCTTGTAGGCAGCGCCCGAGGCGTTGACCGGAATATCGAAACGCTCGCTCCCCTGGTTGGGATCGGCGGGAATGGCGAGCAGCGCTCGGGCCAGCCCGAGCCAGCTTTCGGCGTTCCGGGGATCGGTCGCGACGGCGCCGGCGTACTCGCGCGACGCCGCACGCGGGTCGGTGGCCATCAGCCGGTCGGCGACGAGACGCAGCTCGGCCGGCTTCTTGGGCGACGCTTTCCAGTTGGCCTTGACGTAGGTCTCGTATCGGTCGGCGTCGAACTGCACTTCCCGGTTCGCGAACGGCCGCTCCTGGGCGAACGCCGGGGCGGCGGCAGGGAAGCACGACAGAAGCGCGAAAAGGCAGAACAGGATGGCGCTGTAAATTCGCATGGGGGCGACCTCGGCTGCGGCGCGCGGGGAGGATCCCCTGGAGGCGCGCGGGAGCTGCCGGACTATGGCGCCGGGCAGCTCGAGCCGTGAAGTCCATCAGCCCCGTTTGGCCGAACCACGGCGGCAAGAAGGACTTATCGCCCGTTGCCGGATAATGCGCCCGGATTTCGCCACGACGTGTTCGCGGGTGTTCGGATTGATCGCTCCGTCGGTCGGCATCGATCCCGGATCAGTAGTTGTAGGCCCGCTCGCCGTGCTCGACGACATCGAGCCCCTGATCCTCTTCGTCTTCCGGCAGCCGGAGGCCGACGATCGAGTCGACCAGGGCATAAAGGCGGGACGAGGCGAAGCTCGACCACGCCAGCGTCACCAGCGCGGCCTTGCTCTGGGCGATGAACTGCGTCGCGGGATCGATATCGTTCGCGAGGCCGGTGCCGCCGAGCGTCGGACTGACCAGCACCCCGACCGCCAGGGTGCCGAGAATGCCGGCGACGCAATGCACGCCGAACACGTCGAGCGCATCGTCATAGTCCAGGCGGGCCTTGAGGAACGTGCAGAACCAGTAGCACACCGCGCCGGCCAGCATCCCGAGGCTCAGCGCTCCGACCGGTCCGGCATAGCCGGCGGCCGGGGTGACGGCGACCAGGCCGGCAAGAATGCCGGAGACCAGCCCGACCAGCGACGGCTTGCCCCGGTTCAGCATCTCGATGCACATCCAGGCAACGGCCGCCGACGACGCGGCGACGAACGTATTGAGCATGGCCAGCGCCGCGGTGCCGTCGGCCTTCAGCGCCGAGCCGGCGTTGAAGCCGAACCAGCCGACCCACAGCAGGGCGCCGCCCATCATGGTCATGGCGAGGCTGTGCGGGGCCATGGAATCGCGGCCATAGCCGACCCGCTTGCCGACGATCAGCGCGCCGACGAGACCGGCGATGCCCGCACTGGTGTGCACCACGAGGCCTCCGGCGAAATCGATGGCGCCCCATTTTACGAACAGGCCGGAGCTGTCGTTGAGGGCCGCGAGAGCCGCGTCGGCCTGTGAGCGGGCGTCCGGCGTCGACGCCTGGGCCACGGCCTTGGCGGCGGCGGCCATGACGTCGGCGGGGGGCGCATACCAGGCCATGTGCGCGATCGGGATGTAGACGACGAGCACCCATAGAACCACGAACAGCAGGCAGGCGGCGAAGCGCATCCGCTCGGCAAAGGCGCCGACGAGGATGGCCGGGGTCACGCAGGCGAAGGTCATCTGGAAGGCGACGCGCGCATATTCGGGGATGCCGTCACCGTTCGGATAGGTGGCGAAGACGGACTTGACGTCGATGCCCTGCAGCATGGCGCGCGACAGCCCGCCGATGTAATTGCCGAGCGATCCGCCTGTGAAGGTCAGGCTGTAGCCGATCATGATCCAGATCAGGCACACGGCACAGACCGTCACCAGCACCTGCATCAGCATCGAGATGGTGTTCTTGGTCCTTACGAGGCCGCTGTAGAACAGCGCCAGACCGGGGATGGTCATCAGCATCACCAGCGCCGAGGCCATCAGCATCCAGGCGGTGTCGCCGGCGTTCACCGCTCCGGCGGCGAGTGCGGGCGAGGCCGGAAGCGCGGCCACAGCGAACCCCGCAACGAGTGCCGCCAAGGTGCGGCGGCCGGCGTGCGACTGATCGGTCATTCCAAATCCTCGAAAACAGCGATGGACGCCGCTCGGGAGCGGCTCAAGGCAAACCCGCAGCGATGCGGGACCCTGTGCCGAAACTGACGGACGACGCGCGAAACGATTCTGGCGCGATGCTGCCTTATCGGCACCGGGCGCCACAGCCGATCCTGCAATTAGTGCTAATTGGCGAAAGTGCTGCAAAGGATCGGGCCAAATCCGCTCAGACGTCCTTGCTGGCTTCGGCTTCAATTTCGCAGAGCAGCCCCGGAAGCTGCAATGCCGACACCTGAAGTGTGGTTGCCAGACAGGGATGGCCCTGCAACAGCCGCTCTCTTGTCTCGCGCACCAGCAGCATCCGGCCAGGCTCGGTCACGTAGGTCGTCGTCCGCACGATATGCTGGAGACGGAAGCCTGCCGCCTCGATGACGGAGAAGGTATTGAGCCACGCCCGCTCCAGTTGGGCTTTGAGGCCCTTTTCCAGGGTGCCGTCCGGACGCAGCCCGACCTGCTGGGCGATGAGCAGCCGATGGCCACCCGACTTTAGTACGACGGCCTGCGCCGACCGGGCTCCGGGTTTGGCGATGTCGCGGAGCAGAATGGGCTGCATTGGAGTTCCGCCGTTGCACATGCCGTGCTAGAAATGGAGGGTGCGGGAAACTAGGGCCGCATCCACGGCCCATGCCGCAAGGGCATTTGGGCAGTAACCCTAAGTCCAGCCTAATGCCCCTTACGAACGTGAAATTGGGCATTGTCGCTGCGGGGAATTGAAGGTGCATTTGGCGATCGGCTTGGCAGCTCGACCCATTTTCGATGGCGGGCCTTCAACGGTATCGCACAGGAGCCTGTTTTGAACAAAGTCAGCATCCAAGCCTACGAGGATCGCAGCCGCGCCGAAGGCGGTCATGCCGTGCTGCTGCTGCATGGCATCACGGAGCCTGAGGGCAAGGTCGTGTTCCGCATCCGCGTGGCCGATGCCACGCGAGCGGGCGACACGGGAGGATGGATCGGCGGTGAGCATGTTCCTGTCGGCGTCAAGGCGACCGACCAGGGCACCGAGCTGGTCGTCGGCCCGGAAGTGACCGAGAGCGAGCACCTGCTGCCCGGCACCGTCGTGGAGTTGGAGCTGTCCGGCAGCGGCGCCCGCGGTGAGTTCCTGTGGCCCAACGTGGCGCCGCTGATGCGTCCGCGCCGACGCTCGATCGTCGGTGGAAAGTCCCGCAACTCCCCGCGCAACAGCGCGGACAAGGTCGTGACCCCTGTCTTCAAGACGGTCAGCCCTGCCGCGGCCGATCCTGACGTGGCGATGACCGAGCCGACGGTCGTTGCCGCGCCGGTTTTGACGCCGATCTCGGCTCCCGTCTCAACCCCTGTCGCAGCTCCCGTTATCATGTCTGCCTCGCCAGAGGCGTCCGCTGCCGTCGACCTCGCTGAAGCCCTGAGGGTTGCTGCGGCGTCGGTCGCCGTGCCTCAGCCCATCGTGTTCAAAGTCGAGGAGCCGAGGCCGGCCATCCCGATCGAGACGGTCGCGACAGCATTTGCGCACAGTCGTTCGCATGAGGCGCCCATGAAAGACGACAAACCGACCGGCCCGGCACAGAGCGGGCTCAATCTCCAGGAATCGACAGACGAGATCGCCAGAAAATACGGCTGGGCTTTCAGGAAGGATGTAAGCGTCATGCTGTCCAAGAAGTTTTTCGCCCTTGGCGCCTCCCGCAGTGACGCGGTGCAGGACGAGGCGCTGAGCGCCGTCAGCCACAGCCCGCATCACACGATTGCCAGCGAGGCCACGGCAATATTGGCCAGCCATGAGGACGAGGAGCACGCTTCCATCGGCGATCAGACGCTGGCGCCCATCACGTCCGAGCTGATCCAGATTCCGAGTGACCCGGTCGAGGTCGGCGCGAGCGGAGAGACCTTCTACCCACATGCGCGGGGCAGCCTGATCACTAATGCCACCCCCGAGGTCCGGGTCGAACCTCGAGCCCCCTTCGCCGCCAAGATGGCACCGCAGCAGCCGATGAACGTGCGCATCGCGGCAGCGCTGGCGACCCTGGCCATCGGCGGCGTCGCGGCCGTTACGCTGCTCTCCGGCCGCCCGTCGATCGGTGCCGGCGAGCCGCCGGCCAAGACGGCAGCGGTGATTTCACCGGCCCCGTCGCAGGCCCCCGCTTCCGGCAATCCGGCAGTCGCGGCGGTCAACGATGCCCTGATGTTCGATGCGCTGACGGTTGGCGCCACCTCGCCGCGGGGTGCCGCGGCCTCCGGCATCAGCCTGACCAAGGCATTGGAGAACGCCAACGTGCAGCTTCAGGTGGCTGGTGCCGGCCGCGACACCGAGGAAGGTGCGTTCTGGCTGAAGAAATACATCGTCGGCACGCTGTCCGAGGATCGCACGGTGCGCGCGCTCACTCAGCTTGGCAGCGTTTTTGCAGAGCCGACCGGCAAAGCGCCGGATTACACCAAGGCCCGCTTCGTCTGGGAGATCGCGAGCGCCGCCGGAGATCCGGTGGCCATGTGCTTCATCGGCCTCCTGCACGAGAACGGGCTCGGCGTTGCCGCCAGCCGCTCGGCCGCTCTGCAATGGTACGAGAGGTCGAAGGAAAAGGGCGGTTGCCCGGGCATAGAAGAGTCACTTCAGCGCGTCCGACAGTAGCGATCAGTAACGAGTAGTGGGGAATATCGATCCGTGACCGATCACAGCACCGCCCAACGACAGCGACCGAACCGTTCCGCCGCGCGTCTGCGCTGGCTCAACCGGCGGATGACACGCACTCTCGGACCGGCCGGCGACCGCATCGCCCTGGCACAGCGGGGCGCTCTCGCTCTGCTCGTGGCCACGGTCGTGCTGGGCAGCGTCATGATCGGCCGCAAGACGGCCGAAGAGAAGGTTCAGACCGCCTCGGCAGATGAACGGGCGCCACTTCCGCCCGCGAGCGCCAGGTTGGAGTCGCGCGGCTCGGCCCAGGCCGCTGATGCCGTTTCAGAAGCCCGGCCCACCGCTGCAAGCGTCGCGCCGGCAGCTGCGCCGCCAGCAAACGCCGCAAATCCGGCGGTCAAGGAGCCGTCATCGGCGAGTGCGCCGCCGTCGTCTCCGCCACCTGCTCCGTCGTTCCGTGACGAACGCAGCCTGCCCGTGGTCGCTGCCGCATCCAGCGTCGTCTCTCCGGCTGAGGCCGCCGATGTCGAAGTGCCCGCGTTCCACGATACACGGCCGCTGGCCGCGCCGTCGTTCAAGGATGCCCGCCCCGTGGCCCTGCCGTCGCTGCGCGACGAACGCGCCATCGTGACGCCGGCTCCCACCCCGCCGCCGGCTGCAGCCACCGCGCCGGTAAAGGCCGAAGATGCGGGTCCGAAGCCGTTCGAGGTCGGGTACTTCCTCGCCGACCGCTCGCCGATGGTTCGTCAACTGGAAGGCGATATTGTCGTCATCAAGGATGCCGACGGAACGTCTGTAAAGCCGGCCGCCCCGTCCGAGGCACCGGCGAACGATGCTGCCGCGTCGACGCCTGCCGTCTCTGATGCGGACGCTGGCTCAAACAGCGCCGACGACGGTTCGCTGCCGACACTCGTCGCTCTCGCCCCCGGCCAGCTCAAGATCGACGGCGCGGCGTGCGCCCCGCCCGACATTTCGACCGAGCCCCAGGACGGCGGCATGATGCGGATGCGAATCACGGCCAACTGCCGCGCCGGAGAGTTCGTGCAGATCAGCTACGGCGGCGCGGAGTTCATCCGCAAACTCAATCCGCAAGGTGCGCTCGACTACAACCTCGACGCCTTCGCCGGTACGTCGTCCGCTGTCGAGGTCCGTTTCGCCGACGGTCTCGCCAAGTCGGTTCCGGTCGTCGCCAACGACATGGACAAGGTTTCGAAGATCGCCGTCGTCTGGCGGGCCGGCGTCAATCTCGACCTGCACGTGTTCGAATACGCCGCGAAGCTGCAGGAGCAGGGTCACCTGTGGGCCAAAAGCCCGTCGACTCTGGTGGCCTCCCGCCTCCAGGGCCAGTCCGAGAGCCGCGGACACGGTTTCCTGAGCTCGGCCGAGGACGACAAGACCCTCGGCGACAAGCTTGAGGTCTACACCTTCTTCCACAACGATAAGCAGACCGCCGGCGCCATTTCCCTGGCTCTCGACAACGAGACCCGCGGCGAAAACCCGACCGGGGCCACCTGTGGCCAGGGTGCGCTGGCCGAGATCGACTTCCAGGTCAGCATCCTGCCGCGGCGGGGTCAAGTGGCGCGCCAGAGCGGCGTCTTGACCCGCGTGGCGTGTGGCGCCCGGCTGACGTCCGAGGCTCGCTTCAATCAGTCGGCCATGCCGGGGCTTCGTATCCGGAGGTGAAGCGCTGAACGGGTCGCGCGGGTTCGCCGAGTGGGTCGAGTTTACGGGGGTCGAGTGGTGTTCAAGAAAGTGCGTTATCTCGGTGCAGCAGCGGTTCTCGCGGGATCGACGCTGACCGCGCTGCCGGCCGGATCGGCGCCGGGCGATGGCGTCCGGGTCGATGCGTCGAAGCCGGACGACGTCGTTTTCAGACTGAGGGACAGCGACATCGAGGTGCTGGGCGCCCTCAAGTCCTTCGACGGCACATCGTACGTGGTGGAAACCCGCTCCTTCGGCGTGCTTTCGCTCGAAGCCGCCCGCTTCGACTGCCAGGGCCAGCGCTGCAAGGAGGTGACGGCGATCGCCGAGACGGCGGCCGCGGAATCGAGCTTCTCGATCGTATCCGGCGACGACAGGCCGGTGTCACGGTTCTCGATCCAGGGCTCGGATACGCTCGGCCGCGAGCTGATGCCGGCCCTCATCCGTGAGTATGCCCGCAGCATCGGCGGCTCCGTTCGCCAGCTGGTCGGCAGCCGGGCCGATGAAACACAATTCAGTGTCATGGGTGCCGACCGCGCCGTCGTCTCGGTCATCGACGTGGCCCGGGCCGCGCCCGCCGCCGCGTTGAAGTCGGTTGCCGCGGGCAGTGCGGCGATCGCGATGTCCAACAGGCCGATCCGGCAGGACGAGTTCGCCGAGCTCGCGCAACGGTCGAGCGGAGATTCCGGCGGCCGACTTGAGAACGTCGTAGCGCTCGACGGCGTAGCGGTCATCGTGTCGCCGGCCAACGGCGCGCGCGCGCTCTCGTTAGACAAGCTGGCGCAGATCTTCTCGGGCCGGATCACCGACTGGTCGGGCGTCGGACTGCCCGCCGGCCGGATCAGCATCTACCTCGGCCAGGACGCAGCAGGTGCCAGCGATGCCTTTGCCAACGTCGTGCTTGCGCCGGCCGGGCTGACCCTGGCGCAGAACGTGGTGCGGCTCAACACCGAGTCCGAGGTGTCCGACGCCGTGGCGCGCGATCCCAACGGCATCGGCATCGCTTCGTACGCCTTCCTCAACAACGCTCGCGCTGTCGACGTCGAAGGGTCCTGCGGGCTGACCTGGCGGCCTTCTGAGTTCTCGATCAAGGCCGAGGAATATCCGCTGAGCCGCCGCCTGTACCTCTATACGGCGGGCACCGGGAAGCTGGCCGAGGCCGACCGGCTTGTGAAGTTCGCCAGCTCGGACGCGGCCCAGACGACGATCGCCGCCAGCCAGTTCATGGACCAGTCGGTGATCTTCGAGCCCTACGGCAGCCAAGTATCGAATGTCGAGAGTTGGCTCGCCAAGAGCGGCGCCAGCCCATTCGAGCTGGCGCTGGGACGCAATCTTCTGATCTCGGTGAAGGATGCGCAGCGGTTATCCCTGACCTTCAGGTTCGCACCGGGATCGGCACGGCTCGATGCCAAGGCGCAGCAGGACATCGTGCGGCTCGTCGGGCT
Organism: Hyphomicrobium sp.; assembly: GCA_052388455.1. GTDB lineage: Bacteria > Pseudomonadota > Alphaproteobacteria > Rhizobiales > Hyphomicrobiaceae > CAZSNH01. The sequence goes on along the minus strand of JBQTIA010000007.1, from coordinate 35,862 downwards.
GCTGACCAAGCCGGAGTTCAAGGGCAAGTCCGTGATGCTGACGGGCTTCACCGATTCCGTCGGCTCGGCCCGTGCCAATGCGGTCCTCGCCAAGCGGAGGGCCAATCAGGTCCGCGACTCCATCCTGGCTGCAGCCCCCGCCGGCTCGATCGACCCGGCCCGCCTGATCGTCGACGGGTTTGGCACCGCCTCGCCGGTGGCCTGCAACGACACGGCCGAGAGCATGAACCGCAACCGCCGGGTCGAGGTCTGGCTGCGCGACCAGCCGCCTCCTCCGCGCCTGGCGATCGCCGACCCCGAGACGGATAGTCCCCGCGTGCCACCCCGACGCAAGAAGCGGCTGCGGTGACCTAGACCACGATCGCTTCGGACCCTATCAGTCCGAAGCGTGAATCGTCGGTCTCATCAAAGATCTAGAGCGTGATTGCGGTTCGAAGAAAAACAAACACGCTCTAGTGTGATTCAGATTCCGAAGTCCGCAGACCCAATTTGCCGCAAGGTGGGGCGGACTTCGGAATCATCACACAAGCCGGTCGTCCGGCCGCCGCTGGAGGCGGAGACGATCGGGAGCTAACATTAATGACACCTGTTACCGCTAGGCGTGTTTCGCTCAGAGGCCAGATCAGATAAAGATCGTAGGCTGCGGGTAAGGTGCGGTTTTGTCCTGGGGCTGGGGTTTGCGTAGCGATGTCGAGCACCGCCGAAAGAGCTGACGACCTGCCCGGTTCCGCCGAGGCGCCGACAGTAGAAGCGCAAGCCGAGGATGACCGCGGCATCGTTTCGCTGATCCCCAACAGCTCGCTGCAATTCTTCGATTTTCGGATCGGCGAGGTAGAAGCCGTCCGCCTGCGCCGGCGGTTTTTCGAGGACGTTTCCGATACCGGCGACGACGAAGGGACCGGCGGAGCGGGTGACGGTCCCGTGCTGCACGTGGTGGCGCTCGACGACGACATCGTGCATCACCCGGTGACTGGCGCGGTCGTCAATGCGTCGGAGACCTATGCCATCGACGGCACGCAGGCCATCGCTCCCTTTCTCGACACGTGGATCCCCGTTCCGTACCTGCGCCGGGCGGGAAAAGACGAGGATGGCACGCCGCTGCTCGATGACGGTCCGAGCAACTGGGCGCGCCTCTACGTCACCAGCGTCGGCGGGCCCGACAACCGTCGCGGCGGCTACCGGGTCATCCTCGCCATCGATACGGCGATCGACGCGCGGACGGTCAGGGGCCGCACGCAGGCCGGTCCGCGTCTCGACGACGTGCATCAGGGCGACGCGTTCGAATTCTCCGACGATGTCGACCTCATCGGCGGGTTCGTCAGCGAGGCGTGGGTCGACGACTGGCTGTCTGCCGTCTACCGGGAGCGCATCGAGCGCCGGCGGGCGAGCGAGGGCGAGGACAACCTCCAGGACTGTTCGGCGCTGGAGCATCTGGCGCACTACCTGACGCTGCTCAGCGTGGTGCGGCAGGCGACTGAGATGCCTGTCATCCGTTTCGCAGACTTGCCGGACGATCAGGCGCAGTGGCGGGCGCGTGGCGTCGACCTGGTGCTCGATATGGGCACCTCGCGCACCTGTGCGCTTCTGAGTGAGAAGCCGGTCGCCGGCGAGCAGGAGTCCAGCCGGCCGACCTTGCTGCCCCTGAGAGATTTTTCGCAGCCATGGCGGCGCCATCACGACATCTTCTCAAGCCGGATGCAGTTCGCCAAGGCGACCTTCGGAAACGAGGCCTGGTCGCGCTGGAGCGGCCGAACGAATGCGTTCTTCTGGCCGAGCCTCGCCCGCGTCGGCAACGAGGCCGAGCGGCTGGCGGTCGAGCAGCCGGCCAGCGAGGATTGGACCGGCCTGTCGAGCCCCATGCACTACATCTGGGACGAGCAGCTCAGTCCGATAGCGTGGCGCTTTGCCAAGCAGAACGGAGGCGGGGGCGGTCGCGGATCGCTGCTCTCCGGCCTGCAGCTCTCACACGTGTCGGAAGCCGGCGATGTGCTCGGCCCGGCTGATCGTCAGGGTGTTGCGACCAAACCCCGGTTTTCGCGCTCCTCGCTCACCACGTTTTTCGCCGTCGAGCTGATCGCCCAGACGATCGCCGCCATGAACGCGCCCGAACGGCGGACCGATGGCCGGCCGCGCGTGCTCGACCGGGTGGTGCTGACGGTGCCCGCCAACCTCGCTCCCAACGAGCAGTCCATCCTCAAAAGGCGCGTCGAGGCGGCGGTCCGGCTGGTCTGGCTGTCACTCGGCTGGCTGGAGCCGGGGGCGGCGTTCGCTCCGCGCATGCCGGAGGTCCGCTTTTCCGGCGACAACGCGACCAACACCGGCCTTGCGTATCTGCACAACGAGTTCGGACATAAGTTCAAGGGCAAGATCCGCGAATATCTCGATTTGATGGGCAAGCAGCGGCCCGAGCACAAGAGCGGGCGTTCGCTGCGCATCGCCAGCCTGGATATTGGCGGCGGCGCCACCTGCCTTTCGGTCGCGACTTATGAACTGACCGATGCCGCGACGCTGGTGCAGACGACGCAGGTGGCGGATGGCTGCCGCACCGGCGGCGACGACATCCTGAAGGCCATCGTCGAACGCCATCTGATGCCCTCGCTCGAGCGCCGGCTCGTGGAATGCAAGCTGACCTCGGCCAAGCGGTTCCTCGAGCGGGTGATCAACGGCAAGGGCTCGCGCCGGGCCGCCTGGAGCGGCGAGTTCGGCCGACGCTTCGCCAGCGAGATCGCACAGCCGCTGGCTCTCAGCATGCTCGAAACGCATCTGGGCTCGCGGGTGCACGCCGACGTTCCGATCGAGCGCAGCCTCGGCAACCTCATCAGCCTGCATTCCACCGACGCCCGGGCGGTACTCGACGAGTTCGACGAGCTGGCGACGGAAGAAGGGGCGGACGCCTTCTCGCCGCACGAGACCATCATCTCGTTCCGTGATCGCGACATCTCGTCGACGATCAAGTCGGTGCTCGAGCCGGTGATCGGCAACGTGGCCCGAATCGTCCAGGCGCTCGATTGCGACGTGCTGCTGATCTCCGGCTGGCCGTCGCGGCTGCCGATCGTCGTCGACATGCTGGTCGAGCGGATGCCCTCGCAGCCGAACCGCATCGTCTCGATGGCCGATTACCGCGTCGGCGACTGGTATGCGCTGCGCGAGCGGTCCGGTACCGTCGGCGATACCAAATCGATGGCCGTGATGGGCGCCATGCTGGCCTGCCAGGGCATGGCAGGTGGGGTGCAGAACCTCACGCTGCGTCCGCTGGACGCCGACGCCGCCCGGCTGCACATCGGCCGCATGACGGAACGCGATCTGGTTGCCAACGACACCGTGCTGTTCGTGTTCGGCGACCCCGCTCTCGGCAAGGATCCGGCTGGCCGCGAGGCCCGCACCTGCACCTTGTCGGTGGAGCCGCCGGTGCTGCTCGGAGGCCGGCGCATCGGTCTGGAGAACTGGCCGGCGACACCGATGTTCTGGCTCGATCACGAGCCGTTCGATCAGCGCACCAGGAAGCGCGGTCCGCTGAAGGTGACGATCGAGCGGGTTCCGGGCGACCGGGGCCAGCCGGATACGCTGCGGGTCGTCAGGGCGTGCGATGCCGACGGCAATAATCTTGCACCGTCCGAGATGGCGCTGAGGCTGCAGACGCTGAGATCACCCAAGGGCCATTGGCTCGACACTGGCGCGATTGCGATCGAATGAGCAGGGAACGATTGGTATGAGCGCCTTCGAGAATCGTCTCGTGTTCGCCTGCAATCAGGTCGGAGAGGCGGCCGCCGAGACTCTGGAGTGGATCAACGAGAACGAAGGCATCGTCGGCACCGAGCGGGTGTCGCTGCTGCACGAGTTCAACCGCACCGATGTCGGCGCGCGGACGCTGGCGACCGCCGTCACGCAGCCGCCCGCCGTCGCCTTCGTCGGATCGACCCGCTCGGGCAAGACCCACACGATCACCTCCATGATAGAGCGTCGGGGCGGGCGGCTCGGAATGCGGTTCGACGGCATCCGCGAGAAGATCGACTATCTGCGCAACATCGTGCCCGACAGCGGCCGGCACGGCACGTCCATGGTCGTTCGGCTCTCGGAGCAGGAAAAGTCTCTGCCGCAGAACTTTCCCATCGCCATGCGGCTGCTCTCCATGGCCGATGTGATCAAGATCCTCGGCAATGCGTATTTCACAGCCGCCGGCAAGCGCGCGCGCGTTCCGAGCCTCGCCGAAATCCGTGATCTCAATACGGAGGCCCGCAAGCTCGCCGGTGCCGATCCGGTGGTCGGTCTGGCGGAAGAAGACATCTGGGAGGTGCGGACCTATTTCGGCACGCGCTTCGGCGACGAGCCACTGTTCCGGACTCTGTGTGCGGCGGGCTTCTGGCAGGCTTTGGCCAAGCTGGCGCCCTTCATCAGCAATGCGGCGCGCGGCAAGCTGCTGGCGCCGCTCTGGGGTGGTCTCGAACCCTTCGAAAAGGCGTTCGTCGCGCTGGCCGATGCGGTGACCAGTCTCGGTGGGGGGCTGGACGCCAACTGTGCGCTCGATTCCATTTTGAGCCTCGACCCCCGGACCGGCCGGTTCTCGCGCCGCGTCGACAGCGTGATCAACGGCGAGACGATTTCCAAGCTCGGCACCGAGGACGACCGGACTGTCGTCGTATCGAACGAGTTCGGTCACTGGATCTCGATCCCGCGCATCGCGCTCGCCGCGCTTGCCGCCGAGATCCGGCTGCCGCTGCCGCACGAGAGTTGCGAGATTTCGCGCCGCGCGGACCTTTTGGAGTTTCCGGGGCTCGATCATCGCCACGGCGTCGCGAACTTCGAGCAGGCCCTCGTCAAGGACCCCTCGCTGCTCGGCCGCATCTACTTGCGGGCGAAGGCCGTCTACCTGCACGACTACTATTCCGATCAGCACAAGATCACCAGCATGGTGGTGTGCATCGATCATGCGTTCCGCGATGTCGGAGAGCTGGCGCCGCTGGTCGCCAACTGGGTCGAGGTTTCGCACGGCCGCGATGCGGTGGCGCGCGAGCAGCACGACAATTCGCTGTTTCTCGCCTTCACCAAGATCGACAAGGAATTCGGCGACAGTCCGCGCCAGGGTCGTGATCGGCGGCTCGACTGGACGGACCGCATACGGTCGATCCTGATCGAAGGCTTCGGGCGCGATCACCAGTGGCCGCACGAGTGGTCACCCGGCCGGCCGTTCGACAACATCCATCTGCTGCGCAATCCGAGCTACAAGGCGAAGCAGATCCTCGACTACGCGAGCGACGGGCAGGAGCTGGGTTTCAAGGCCAGCCAGCTCGACCGGATCGAACGCTCGCGCCGGGAGTTCATGCAGAGCGAGCTGGTTCGCCGCCATTTCGCCGATCCGGCCGGGGCGTGGCGCGAGGCCTTCGTGGTCAACGACGGCGGGTTGAGCTACCTGGCGCAGTCCATCGCCGGGGTGTGCGACGGTCGGGTGAAATACCGCCAGATCGTGGCTTCGCTGGACGAGTTGCGCGAGGGCATGAAGGATCGGCTGCGGCGATATTATGTTTCCGACAACTACAGCTTCCAGCAGGATCGCCGGCATACCGCCGGTCTGCTCGTCGTGCGCCGCCTCAAGGGCTGCTCCGACAACCGGCGCTTCGGCCATCTGCTGAGGTCGCTGCAGCTTTCCGAATCCGAGTTCGCCGACGTGCTGCGCAACGTCGAGGTGTGGACCGGAAGCAACGGCGAGGACGGCCCGCACAGCGCCAACGGCCTTTCGAATTCGGTGGCCGACATCGACTCGCTGCTGCCCGTCGACGCGACGGCGGCTGGAGACGCCCGCCTCTACGCGCGCACCGCCGTCGACCATTGGATCGAAACGGTCAGGGCGATCGCCAACGGCTCAGCGGCGTCGAACCGCTACAAGCTGCCCCGCCAGGCGCTGCTGCATCTGGTCGACGAGCTGATCGTGGGCGCCACCCGCATGGGCCTGGAGCACAAGGTTTCCGAACTGATCGAGCGCGTGACCGCCGGCGAGACGCTCACGCCGGACGATGTCGGCAAGGCGGCCCGCTGCGCGGCATCGGCGATCGGCGATTTCATCGTATCGCTCGGGTTCGACGACGTGATGGCCAACAGCCATCCGCGCCGCAAGGGCAAGGCGCAGAAACCAATCTTTCCGCCGAGGAGCTCCATCTCTCTCGACGCCGCCGACGAGGCGGACGATCTCGACAGCGAGTTCTTCGCCGACTGGTCGCAGGCCTTCATCAGCCTCGTCGGAGACAATGCGACCGGGCTCAGGGAGCGGGAGATCAGTGACGAGCAGAACCGGCGGCTCGGAAGGCTGCTGCGGCTCCTTGAAGTCACGCTTTGAGGAGCATGGCCGTGAAACGCGTATTCGTCGAAGCCACCGAGGACGAGACCCGACCACAGGGCGGCCATGTCGTCATCCTCATTCAGGGCCTCGAAGCCGTCTCGGACCGTCCGATGTTCCGGCTGAAGCCGCTCGATGGCAGCTTCATTCCGGCCAAGCGCACCACGCAGCGCTCGAACCTGCTGACCCCGGTGACGACACGGCTCACCGAGAACGGCGTCGAGCTGGTGGTTGGTCCGGAGATCGTCGAGCATCCGCTGCTGCTGGCGGGCACGCCGGTGGTCATCGAACTGCCGGATGCCGGCGTGCGCGGCGAATTCCTCTGGCCGAGCGTCGCTCCCACCGCACAGCCACGTCGCCGCACCGTCGTCGGAATGCGAAAGGCGCGCGGGCAAGCATCCGAACTGGACGATGCGCACATCGATACCGGCCGTGGTGAAGGGGGTTCGGCCGCTGATCTGGCACTGATGGCGAACAAGGGCGAGGCGGCAATGGCCGGCGTGCCGGGCTCGCCGAGCGGCCCGCCGCAACCGGCGCTCGTGGCGGATCTGGCAGGCTCTCTGTCCGACGGGGGTGGCCACCGCTCAAACGGCGACTCTTCACCCGATTTCGACGGGCATTCGATGGATGGTGCCGGCCCGGTCCGCATTGCGACGGGCAAGCGGGCCGATTCCATTCATTGGCAGGGTCGCCAGGCAGCCAACCGCATGCGGCGCAAGCGCTGGCTCGCTCCGGGTCTGGCCGTCGTGATGGCGTTTGGGCTCGGCTCCTACTATCTGGTGTCCGATCGTCCAGCCGGTTCCGGCCTGATGCCCGCCAATGCCCAGGATACCCAATACCTGCCGAGCCGGAAGGATGTGCAGGCGCGTGCAGCCGACGCGAAAGGCGGGACGTCGTCAGGTATCGCCGGTGCCGGTTCGACAACCGCCAGTGGCGGCACGAAGGTGGCCGCCGTAGCGCCCGGCAACACGGGCAATGCCGTCGAGGTCTGCGAGAAACCGGAGATCAGCACCGATCCGCTGGACGGAGGGCGGATGCGCATCCGCATCGCCGCGCCCTGCAAGGGCAACGAGGATGTGCGCCTCGGCTATGCCGGGTCCGAGTTCGTGCATCGGCTGGACCCCGGCGGCAGCCTCGAACTCGAGTTCGATTGTTTCGCGGGTCCAACGTTCCCTGTCGAGATCCGCTTCGGCGATGGCCGCACCCGCAGTCTTGCGGTCGTTGCGACGGACTTCGCGCGGCTGTCGAAGGTGGCGGTCGTCTGGCGGGCGCCGGTCAATCTCGATCTGCACGCCTTCGAATACGCCGCCGAACGTGGTGAGAAAGGGCCTGTCCACGAGCATGCGCCCGGCACTTGGTCGTCCACGCAAAAGGACGTCGAGGGCTCCGGCCGGGGACGCGGCTTCATGAGTGCGACGATGGGCGCCCGCGGGCAGGGTGACAAGGTCGAGGTCTACACCTTCTACCACAGCGACCATCAGGCGGCGGGCGCTGTCGATCTGGCGTTGGACTACGAAACGCGCGGCGAGAACCCGGCGGCGGGCACCTGCGGAACCGACGAGCACGCCGAGATACCGTTCCGCCTCACCATGCTGGTTCGCGGACAGCTCACCCTGCAGGACCAGGGCCGCATCGCTGCGGCGTCCTGCGGCGGGCGGCTGAGCGCGGATGTGCGGTTCGATCGGCATCTGCTTCCCGTGCTCAAGGTGAGGAAGTAGCCCGATGTCCTCAGCCAACCGCGTCACTCGCCTCGCCCTCGCGGCGTCCGTGATCATCCCGTTGGGATTGCTCACACCGGCCCTCGCCGGCGAGGTGACGCTGAAAGTCAAAGGCGGCGGCCTGGAGGTCAGCGGCGAGCTGAAGTCCTTCGACGGCAACACCTATGTCATCGAAGCGCCGGCGGTTGGCACGATGTCGTTCGATGCCTCACGCTTCGACTGTATCGGCGAGAACTGCACGCGCCGCGTCAGCATTCAGGCGTTGCCGCCCGAAAAGCTGAATCCGGAAACGCCCGACCGTTTTTCCATCGGCGGCTCGCGTCCGCTGAACCGGGCGCTGATGCCGGCTCTGATCCGCGGGTATGCGTCGAGCGTCGGCGCGAAAACGACCATGATCGTCGGCACCTCGCCGGGCGACATCAAGTTCCGCCTCGCCGACACGACGGGCGCCGAGCTTGCGACTATTGCCGTCGAAGCAGGCGGCCCGGCGACCGCTGCGACGGAACAGCAGGCAGTGCCGGGCCACGCGACCATCGAGTTCTCCGATCGGCCGCCGGTCGCGTCCGAAATCTCCGGCGAAACGGCAGCCGCGGCCGGTGCTGCGACCTCCCGGCTCTCGACCGGCGAGCATATCGTCGGCCACGACGGGCTGGCGATCGTGGTCTCGCCGGACAATCCGCTGACATCGCTATCCGAGGACAAGCTGGCGCGCATCTTCTCCGGCCAGATCGGCAGCTGGGGCGAAATCGGAGTTCCGGGTGGCACGATTAGCGTGTATTCGGCTGGCCGTCGCAGCAGTGCCGCCGAGGTCTTCGATGCCGTGGTGCTCGGACCGCGAAATCTGGCGCGGGGGACAGGCCACAAGGAGCTGGCCAGCGAGAGCGACGTGGCGGATGCGGTGTCGCGCGACGCGAACGGCATCGGTGTCGTCTCGTTCGCCTTTCAGCGCAGCGCCAAGCGGCTGAACCTCGAAGGAAGCTGCGGCCTGATCACGCGGCCGACGACGTTTGCGGTCAAGGCTGGCGAATACGGGCTAAGCCGTCCCCTCTACTTCGTAACCGGGGGCGTGCTGAACCAGCCGGCGGCGCGGGGGCTGTTGCGATACGCCATGTCGCGCGACGCTCAGCCGGACATCGCGGCGCAGGACTTCGTCGACGACAGGGTCGAGCAGCTTGCCTTCGAAGAGCAGACCGAGCGCATGGCATTTGCGCTCAATGTCCCCTCGCAGGGTTTCGACATGGCGGAGATGCGCCGGCTGCTGGCAGACCTGAAAGGTGCCCGGCGCCTGTCGCTCACCTTCCGCTTCACGAGCGGCTCGTTCGATCTGGCGCCGAACTCGCGTCTCGATGTTCTGAGGCTCGCCGAATACATGCAAAGCCCCGAGCTGGCTGGCAAGACGATTATGCTCATCGGTTTCACGGACGCCGAGGGGCGCTTCGGGCCGAATGCTTCGATTTCGGCGCGGCGCGCATCGCAGGTCAGGACCGCCGTGCTGGCCTCGGCGGATGGCCGCATAGCGGATCAGGCCATCGTGGCCAAGGGCTTCGGGCCGTTGGCACCGATCGCGTGCAACGATACCGTCGAGCGTCGCCAGCTCAACCGCCGCGTCGAGGTCTGGGTCAAGGACGCCAAGTGAAAGCCCCGGCGGGGACCGCTCCGTCTCAAAGCCAGCCCGCGGATGACCGGCGGCGGGCTTCTCTGCTATATAGCGGCAACCTCCCTTCGCCCTGCGAGGTTCTGCCCATGGCGTCCGTTACCGAAATTGCCGACCTGCTGCAAGCCGCCCCGATCTTTGCAGAGATGAGCGCCGAGGATCGCGCATTCATCGCAAAGCAGATGCGGGAGGTCAGCGTCGCGCCGGGGCAGATGCTGTTTGCCAGGGGCGATGCGGGACGCTCGATCTATCTGGTGCTGCAGGGCCGGGTTCGGCTGTCGGTCGTCTCGTCGGACGGGCGCGAGCTCTCGTACCTTCACGCCGGACGCGGACAGCTTTTCGGAGAGATCGCGGCCATTGACGGCGGCGAGCGGACGACGGATGCCAAGGCCGTGAGCCAGGTCCGGCTGATGCAGCTTGACGCGCCGGCGTTGATGCGGTTTTTCGAGACCAATCCGGCGTTCGCGCTCGCCTGTTGCCGCTTCCTGTGTCGGCGTTTGCGCGGCACCAACACGACACTCGAATCCGTCGCACTGCATCCGATCGAGGTTCGCGTCGCCCGCTATCTGCTGTCGCAGGTGAAGCGCAACAGCGGTCCGGCGCCGGCGCAGGTGCGGCTGACCGGCCTGCTCTCCCAATCGGAGCTCGCTTTGCTGATCGGCGCCAGCCGGCCGCGGGTCAATCTCGCCATGCAGCTTCTGGAAGACATGGGCGCCATCCAGCGCGACGGCGATGGCACGGTTTGCATGTTGAAAGAGCTGGAGGACGTGGCGCAGGTGGGCAGCGATTGATCGCGTGCTCGGCGTTCGAGCGGTGAATCGAAAAAAGGCCGGCAGGACGGAGCGCCTGCCGGTCGGATGTGGTGATTGCGTCAGTCGACTTTTACCGAAGGCAGCTCGATGCTGATGGTGCGCTGACTGCGCTCGTACATAACGTATCCCATTACGGCCGCCGCGACGATCAAAGCACCGACAAGGGTAGACTTGAAGTCGATCATGGGTTGCTCCCTTTATCGATCGGATGATTTGGTTACAGCGTCTTTGAGTTCGATCGCCTTGTCCTTGGCGCCAGAGGCCGCGTCGGAAGCCTTGTCCTGAACCTTCTCCAGCGCGGTTTTCTCTCCCGCATAAGCCGGAGCGGCCTGAAGCTGTTCCTTGGTTGCATCGAGTTTCGCAATCCGCGAGCCGGACGCATCGGTCGAGAACTGGACGGCACTCATCGGCACGCCGACGTTCTTCTCGCCGACGCCGAGAAATCCGCCGACGCCGATGATGACGGCCGCGACCCCGCCATTGGGCGTGATGACGACGTCATTGACGTCGCCAATCGTTTCGCCGGCCATCGACAAGACCTTGACGCCTTTCAGCATGCTGACACGGAAATCCGAGCCAGACTGATTGCGCATGAAGTCGATGTTGGCTGGCGTCAGGTTGGTTTCGCTTTTCTTCGTCGTCTCGGCGACAGCGACGGCCGACACGAGTGCGCTGGCGACGGCGAAGGTGGCGAATGAGCGCGTGTTCATGTGCGAGATCTCCTCGTGGTCAATTCGTGGGTTCGGGTTGGATAAACCTGTTCTCGAAACGTTAGCGGAGGCGATCGGTTCCGGCCGTGCTTTGATTCGCGCTTCGGGAGCGGGATTGTGACCGCAAGCGAGCCAAATTCGAGGACGGACGGGCAGGCGACCATCCATAAGCCGGGATTGGAAAAAGGGGAGGCGGTCCGCGACAGGGGAGCTGTGTGCGGACCGCCGCTACGGCCTCCGGGGGAAGAGGCGAGCGCCCTTGGGGCTCGCGGTAAATGCACAGCCGCCTCGAAGGTTCCATCGCTTGTGCCGTGATGTGCTGTAAACGCCGGCGAGCTCGCATTCGCCATGGATCAATACAAGTAGCCGCACATGCCGCCTCGACATTGGCGAGCGGAACCATTGGTCGCGCCGATGGTTCACACTGCTCGCTGTGCTGAACGAGCGAGGCGAGTGTGCATCCCCGCATCGCGTGAACGGAGGACGAGCGTCATGAGTCGTAAGAGCCAAACGGATGACACCGGCAATATGCCTGAACGAGACGGCGGCGACCGCGACCGCCGGCTGCCGACGGATGCGCCGGTCAAGCTGCCCGACCCGGATCGACGGCCTGACGATCCAGTGGTACCGATGGAAAAGTTCCCCGGCCGCGACGAGGTTGATGCGCCCATCGTCGATCCCGACGGTCCACCGCGCAATCCTAACGTGCCGGATTTGGAACGTTGACAATGGAGGCGAGCCGAGCGGTTTGCCGCTACGGTTCGCAGCGGCGGGTCATGTGACAATCGCAGATCACGATGGAGAACCACTCTCGACGGACGCGATTTCCAATCCCGGCAGGCTGACGACTACGGTCGTACCTGTCGGACCGGACCCTGCCGTTGCTCCGTCCGCAATCTCTATTGCACCATCGAACTGCTTCGCCATGCGGTCGGCGATTTTGAGCCCCAATCCCGACGCGCGGCCGACATGTGCTGCGTTTGATTTGCCTGTTCCGTCGTCCGTCCCGCTGCCATTCATCGGCTTTGAGCCGACGCCGTTGTCGCTAACGGTCAGGCGTGCCCCGCCGTCGGTCGCCTGCTCGAGCCGGATGCGGATTTTACCGGCTCGGCCGTCGGGAAACGCGTGCTTCAAGGCGTTGACGACGAATTCCTGTGCCAGAACACATACAGACGTCGCGGACTGGGCGGCCGCGTGAAGAGGAGGAATATCCACGGTGATGTCGATGCGCTGATCCGTCTGCGTCGCCTTCAAATCTTCCATCACGCCCGACATCAGCGAATCGATCCGCACCAGTTCCAGATCGTTGGCGACATTCATCCGGCGCTGGGCGCTGGAAATCGCCAGAATGCGCTCGCGCGCGCTGGTGAGCGTCGCGACCGACGCTGGGTCACTCGCGTGCCTGATCTGCAAATTGAGGAAGCCCACGACCAGCGACAGCGTGTTGCCGATGCGATGGGTGACATCTCGCAGCAGCGTTTCAGCCCGGTCGCGCGCGGTTGCAAGCTCGGCGGTCCGCTCCTCGACGCGCGCCTCCAGACTCTCGTTCGTACCGGCGAGAATGCGGTTCATCAGCTCGATTTCACGACTTCGCTCGCGCTCGCTGGCATTCATGACCACGGCCATGATGGCAGAGGCCAGCAGCGTCACCAGCATCGCCGCCCCGAGCAGCCGGCGCCGCCAGCGGTAGTCCTCCTGACGCCGGGCGTAGAGTTCGGACTCCTCGCGTTTCGCATCTGTGATCGCCATGCGGAGATTGTCCATGGCCGCCTTGCCGTGTCCCTCACGCATGAGGTTCACCGCGGCGTCCTTATCTCCGTTTTGAAACAGCGATACGTTCCGGTCGGATATTCTTACGCGCTCATCGATCAGCTCTCGCATGCCGGCGATCCGCTGGCTTTGCTCTGGGTTGTCAGCGACCAGACCGACAAGCTCGCCATAGACCGCCTCCAGGCTCTGACGTCCTGAATGATAGGGATCGAGAAATTCGATCTGGTCCGTCAGAAGGTAACCTCGTGTTCCGGTTTCGACATCCTGGGCGGCGCTGAGCAGGCGGCTGAGGGCCTGTTCGACCCGGAGCGTGTGGGTGACGCGGCGGACATCTGAGCCTTCGGCCAGAGAAATCAGGATTGCCGAAAGTCCGGCGATGAGGGCCAGACCGGCCCAGATCATGAAACCTTTGTTCGAAGTCACCATCTGCGGCATGTGTGATCCAATCTCGCGGTGGCCTGGGCAACCCTCTACCGCCCTGCAAATCAGCAGGCCATGTCATTTGACACACCTTCCCGCATGATTCATCTTTCAAGCCGCAATTAACCCTGCCGGCAGCCGGCGAATGCGGCCCAATTGCGACCGTGTGCGGGAACGGAAACTGCGGTGGCGAGTTGTTTCCAATGGCTGCGAGAGACGGCCGGGGGAGTACAACTCGCGTTTTTCGACCTGACTGCGACTGCGAGCCGGACGGCTTCGGTGCGTGCTCAGGGTTGTCGCTTTCAGTAGCGACATCCGACGAGTGCCAAGGCAACTCGACCTCCCTTCGATGACTGAAATCTGGCCTGCCTCACCCACGCGGGGCGGCGCAGCCGGCAACGGAGTGTGAGGATGCCCGAGGCAATGTCCGATCTGAGCATTGATCCGAAGCTCGCCATCGCTGCCATCCTCGCCGTCACGCTGGGACTGTTCGTCTGGGGGCGCTGGCGGTATGATCTCGTGGCCCTCGGCGCGCTGCTTGCCGGCGTGCTGACGGGCGCCGTGAAGCCCGACGCAGCCTTCGTTGGCTTCGCGGATCCCGCCGTCGTCACCGTGGCGCTGGTTCTCGTTCTGAGCGCCGCCATCCGCCAGTCCGGCGTGCTTGATCGCGCTCTCGGCCTGCTCGGCCCCGTCGTCGACGATCCGCGCCTGCAGATCGTCGTCTTCACGACGGCGGTTGCCGCGCTGTCCGCATTCATGAACAATGTCGGCGCTCTGGCCGTCGTGATGCCGCTCGCCATCGCCGCCGCGGAACGCTCGGGCCGCTCACCTTCCCTGCTTCTGATGCCGATCGCGTTCGGCTCGCTGCTCGGCGGTCTGGTGACGCTGATTGGCACGCCGCCGAACCTGCTGATCTCCAACATCCGCAGGGACGCCACCGGCCAGCCCTTCGACATGTTCGATTTCGCGCCCGTCGGTCTCGCCGTGGCGGTGGCTGGCGTCGTGTATCTCTGCTTCGCGTGGCGGCTGCTGCCGGCGGATCGCCGCGGGGCCCCTTCGCCGCAATCGAAGTTCCGTGTCTCCGATTTCGTCACCGAGGCGCGGGTGCCGGAAGGCAGCCGCTTTGCCGGCAAGACCGTCGCCGACATAGAGGCGCTGGGCGAGGACGATGTGACGGTCGTCGCCATCACGTCCGCCGGCCGCACACTCAATGCGCCGCCAAGGTCCTGGCGCATCGCCGAGGGCGACATCCTCATCATCGAATCCGATGCGGAGCGCCTGAAGCGCATCGTCGATCAGGCCGCCCTGGAGCTGGTCGGTGACAAGGAACTGGCACCCGAGCACGCGTCGTCCAGAGAAATCGGAACCGTCGAGGTGGTGGTCACCGCAGGCTCGGATCTCATCGGGCAGTCGCCGCAGTCGCTGAAGCTTCGAGACATGGGGCTCAATCTGCTCGCCATGAGCCGGCAGGGCCGCCGTCGCACCGACCGCATGAGCCGCGAGCGTTTCCGTGAGGGTGACGTGCTGGCGGTGCAGGGCGATCTCGATCATCTGGCTTTCATGATCCGGGAGCTCGCGTTGCTGCCGCTGGCCAGCCGCGGCATCGATCTCGGGCGGCGAAACAGTGCCAATACGCCGGTGGTGGTGATGGCGGCGGCGGTACTGGCGGCGGCGAGCGGTTACGTGCCGATCGCCATTGCGTTTCTCGCCGCCGTCGTGGTTCTGGGAGTTGCGAGAGTCATGCGGCCGGGTGAGATGTACGAGGCCATCGATCCCTCCATCATCATCCTGATGGCGGCGCTGATGCCGGTGACGACCGCGGTACAGACGTCCGGCGGCACCGACGTCATCGCCGGACTGATCGCCGGGAACGTCGCCGGCGCTTCGCCGATCGCAGCGCTGTCCCTGTTTCTGTTCGCCACCATGGCCGTGACGCCGGTGCTCAACAATGCAGCAACCGTGCTTCTGATGGGGCCTATCGCCGCCCTGTTCGCCAGCAAGGCGGGGCTCAATCCAGACTCCTTCCTGATGGCGGTAGCGATCGGCGCATCGTGCGACTTCCTCACGCCGTTTGGGCATCAGTCGAACACACTGGTCATGGGTCCTGGCGGGTATAAGTTCATGGACTACCCGCGAATGGGCTTCCCGCTGACACTCATTGTCGCTGCCGTGTCGATCCCGATGATCGCCCTCGTTTGGCCACTGAAGCCATTGTGACTCTGAGGCGTTCTGACAAAGCGTTGCCCGCAGCCCGCGTTTCCCGGACGCCGCGCACCTGGTGATGCGATCCGGAATCTTTTCGGCGTCAGGTGTGCTCCGACTGCGAGCTGGAAAAGATGCCGGATCGCTGCGCTCCGCGCCGCGTCCGGGAAACGCGCGGAAAAGCCAAAGAAAGCCCGGCGAGCCATAGGGCTGCCGGGTGGGGGCGTTTCGAATTCGGCGAACTTGCAAATCGCGGTGTTGTCGGGCGAGGCGTGGGTATCAGTCTCGTTTCGTCAGGCGGCGCGTTGGAAAAAGCGGCGTTGTACGCGCCCGTGTACGACGCGCGCTTCGCCGATGGCACGCGCGATACGTCCATCCGACCGGGCAGCCGCCTCGACGGCGAGAATGGTCACCGGGTCCAAGCGGCCGGCTACGTAGTCGTTGATCAGCGACGGGGCGATGTGCATCTCACTCTCCGCTTTCCAGGATCGACGGCCAGCGTCGATCGCGATTGCTGGGGTTCAGTAGTGGTTGCGTGTTCAAAGAATGCCGAAGACGTTGAGAAGCAGAAGCACGGAAATCGGCACGCCGAGCAGCCAGAGGACAACATTCTTGGTCATGGGACGTCTCCAGAGGTCGAATGATCGGTGACACGGTTGCGCCCGTGTTGCTCTCCATGAACTCGGTCCCTTCGATTTGGTTTCACAAGAACCGTGCGCGTCGAGCGGTTGCGGTTGGCGCTGTATCGCCCATCACCTTTCGCCGCACAGCGTGTGCGCCATCGGCCATTTCGATCGACGGTCGGTGGGAACGGAATGGCGGCGGCGACGTTGTACTGCCGTGAGCGAGGCGCCAGGGAGTGCGTCGCGCGAAAATTTCAACACACGCCACCAATGCAGGAGTGACACGCATGTCGAGCACCACCGACAAGATCAAGGGTTATGCCAACGAAGCCGTCGGCAACGTCAAGCAGGGCGTCGGCCGCATGGTCGGCTCCAACAAAATGCAGGTCGAAGGCAAGGCTCAGGAGCTGAAGGGCGAAGCGCAGCAGGCCATCGGCGATGCGAAGGACGCCGTCAACTCGGCGTGCGACAGCGTCACCGGCTCCAGCACCGCCGACAAGGTCAAGGGCTATGCCAACGAAGCCGCCGGCAAGGTGAAGCAGACGGTTGGCCGAGCTGTCGGCTCGACCAGCATGGAAGCCGATGGGCTGGCTCAGGAAGCCGAAGGCGAAGCCCAGAAGGCCGTCGGAGACGTGAAGCGCGCCGTCGGCCGCTAATTCGGCTCGTCGCATGACGAAGTTGAGGAAAGCTCTCCGGCCTCACGGTCGGAGGGCTTTTCGTTTGAAAGGGTCTACGGTCGGGCGACAGAGACACAGGAGAAGGGAGTTCGGCATGGCGGCGAAGAGGCCACGGGCAGCGAAATCCAAAAGGACCAGCAAACGGTCGTTGAAATCATCGATCGGCGAGCTAAAGGCAGAGGTACGCGATAAGATCGCCAAGGGCCGTCCACTGACGGTCATGCCGAAGACGCCGCGCAAGACCGGCCTCGAAGCGCGGGAAATCCAGATGAAGATCGCCGATCTCGAGCAGCGGGTTGCGGCGGTCGCGGAAGGGCAGCCGCCGCACGAGGCAGGCACGAGCGAGCGCCGGCTGAAACTGCAGATCGAAAATCTGAGAAAGCGACTGAAATAGGCGGCGTCACGGACGCCGGCCTTGTCAAATGAGCGGCCTGAGGCCCGGTGTCGACACCACGTAGTGGGACAGCTCCGCGAGCTTCTCGGGCTCGACGAGTTCAAAGACGCCGCCCTTCCATCGCACCAGCTTGCGATCGATCAGAACCCGCAGGGTCTTGTTGGTATGAACCAGAGAAAGGCCGAGCGCGTCGGCGATGTGCTCCTGTGTGAACGGGAACTTGATTTTCGAGCCCTGCGCAAGACCGAGATGTTTTCCCCGGTAGAAAAGATCGAGGAGCACGTAGCCGAGCCGCTCCAGCGCCGAGCGGCGGCCGACGCTCAGCAGATTTTCATCGAGCAGCCGCTCGCTGCGTGCGGCGAGCCAGGTGAGGTCGAACGCGAGGCTCGGATGCTTCGAATAGAGCGACCACAGCTTCTCGCGTGGAAACACGCAGAGGATCATCTGTGTCAGCGATTCGACGGAATGCTGCATCTCGTTGAGCATCGAGCCTTGCAGCCCGATGAAATCGCCCGGCATCACGAAGTTCAGGATCTGGCGGCGTCCGTCGGGGAGCATCTTGTAGCGGAAGGCCCAGCCCGAGAGCACCGTGTAGAGGTGCGCGCTGTTGGTGCCTTCGAGCAGGATGGCCGTGCCCGCATCGGTCACGAATTCTCCTGTCTTGAAATGCTCGATGAAGCCCAGCTCCTCGGGCGAGACGACGCGAAATACATCGAGCGTCTTCAGCGGACAGTGCTGGCACCGCGTCTGTTTCGGTGTCGGGGTCGTCGGCTTGGATTCGGTCGTCATCTCAGCGGCCTGCTCACTGATCTCAGATTGGCGAGGAAGCCGCTGCTGCGGCCGAGCACGGCGCGTGGACATCACCTGTGCCGATGATGGAACCGCCGGGCCGAGCCAGCGTTATGTGGG
The DNA here is from genome assembly GCA_052388455.1 of Hyphomicrobium sp. Lineage (GTDB taxonomy): Bacteria > Pseudomonadota > Alphaproteobacteria > Rhizobiales > Hyphomicrobiaceae > CAZSNH01. Next base: position 17,645 of record JBQTIA010000007.1, on the reverse strand, counting down.
CATCGATCGTCTTTCAAGGAGCTTCATCATGGGCAATCTGCTGCACTACGCCGTCGTGTTCCTCGTCGTGGCGCTGGTCGCCGCGTTTCTCGGCTTCGGCGGCGTCGCCGGCACGGCCATGGACGGCGCACGCATCCTGTTCTGGGTCGCCATCATCCTGTTCGTCGTTTCGCTGATCGGCGGCCTGATCCGGCGAGCCTGACGAACGTTGACAACCGGGCGGTCGGGTCGGCGGAGCTTTCTGGCCCCGCCGGTCCGATCGAGCCATCCCGACCCTTTGCAGGCGTCCAAAGCGGTGAATGCCGCGATGGAACCAAACGACGTGCTGCGCGTTTAGGGGCATAGTTCAGGGAGACGGCCGGGCCGGCCTGCGGATGCGGAGCAGGGATGTCCGGCGGCGGTTCAACCTGCTGCGGACGGGGTGAGATCATGACCGGAAAATCGACCAAGGCAAACGAACAAAACACTGATAAAACACAGGAAAATACGATGCGGGGTCATCTGGTCGACGAACAGAGCGACGTGCGGTTGCCGCCCGAGGTGCAGGGCGAACTCGGCCGTCAGCTCCGTCAGGTTTATGGCAAGCTGCTCGCCGAGCCGCTGCCCGATAAGTTCACGCAGTTGCTGGCGCAACTCGCCAAGCCGGAGTCGAAGTCATGACGGGACGTTCTCCCGATCAGGCGTCGGTGCCGGCCGCGGATGCGTCTGCGCCGCCGAGCACATTCCAGGAGCAGATGACGGCACTGCTGCCGAACCTGCGCGCCTTCGCGCGATCGCTCGCCGGCAATCCGGACCATGCCGACGATCTGGTGCAGGAAACGGTGGTCAAAGCCTGGAAAAGTCAGGCGAGTTACACTGCCGGCACCAATCTCAAGGCGTGGCTGTTCACCATCCTGCGCAACGCCTTCCTGTCCGAGCGTCGCAAGCGAAAATACGAAGTGCAGGATGAAGACGGCGAGATGGCCGATCAACTGAGCGTCAACGGGCGCCAGTCCGGCCATATGGATCTTCTCGACTTCAAACGCTCGTTCGAGACCCTGCCCGAGGAGCAGCGCGAAGCCCTGATCCTGATCGGGGCCGAGGGCTTCTCCTACGAGGAGGCGGCATCGATGTGCGGCTGCGCGGTCGGCACCATCAAGAGCCGCGTCAACCGCGCTCGGGCCAAACTCGCCGAGCGCATGGGCGTGACTGGAGCCAGCGATTTCGGACCCGATCATTTTCCGATGGATCGCGGTCGGGTTGCATCGCAGTAAGGGCTTCCGCCGAAGGAGACATTGGTGAACCTCGGCTGCAAAAATTTCCTGCTCGAAATGTGGAACCTGATCGAGAGCCCAGGCGTTGACGATCGAACGGATGCAACGCATATGGGGTTTTGCCGATGGGGTACGATGCAATGCAGAATGCTTCGGGGGAGTCCGCTGGAATGAACGGATCGATCGCTGACCTTGTCGCGCCGGAGCTGCCGTATCTGCGCCGCTTCGCCCGCGCCCTGACGGGATCACAGGACCGCGGCGACGCCTATGTCGTGGCCATGCTCGAAACGCTGGTCGCAGATCAGCGCACCTTCCGGCATGATCTGTCGCCCAAAGTGGCGGTTTATCAGACCTTCCTGCAAGTGTGGGGAAGCCTGCCCGTCAATCAGCATCGCGAATCCGCAGAGCTCAGCTCTGACGGGATCGCGGATCGTCGAATCGAAACTTTGACACCGCTTCCGCGGCAGGCCTTCCTGCTCACTGCACTCGAGGATTTCTCGGCCGCAGAGATCGCGAGCATCCTCGGCTCGACGGAAGCGGATGTGCACGGTCTCGTCGATACCGCCGGCAAGGAGATCGCAGAGCAGATTGCAGCCCGCGTCCTGATCATCGAGGACGAGCCGCTCATCGCTCTCGACATCGAAACTCTGGTCACTGACATCGGGCACGAAGTGGTCGGTGTCGCCAAGACGCGCACCGAGGCGACCGCCATGGCCCGCAAGACGCGGCCGGGTCTCGTGCTGGCCGACATCAAGCTCGCCGACGGCAGCTCCGGTATCGATGCGGTCAACGAGATTCTGCAGGATATCAGCGTACCCGTGGTCTTCATCACCGCCTACCCCGAACGGTTGCTGACCGGCCAGCGTGCCGAGCCGACGTTCCTCGTCACCAAGCCCTTCAAACCGGAAATGGTGAAGGCAGTCATCAGCCAGGCGCTGTTCTTCGACGTCAAGGCTGGAACGGAGCGCGGTGCGGCAGCCTGAAGGTGGCCCATCCGCAATGGGTGGATCGTAGGGACATGGCGCCCGACCAGCCAAACGAAGACAAAGACCGCGGTCGCCCTGACGGTGCGAATGCCGACCAACCGGACGTGTCAGCCGCTCGAGCGACGCTTGAAGGCACGCTCGATTTGCGGCTGGTTGCGGCCGGTCCGGATTGTGTCAAGCTCATCGACGTCGACGGATATCTACGGCTCGTCAACGACTCTGGTCGGCGGCTGATGGATGTCGAAGATGACGTGGCCATCGAGGGTCGCCCCTACGTCTCACTTTGGCCGGAGTCGTCCCGGCAAACGGTTCAATCGGCTCTCGACGACGCCCGCGCGGGAAAGGTCGCAACGTTTTCGGGCCGCACGTCCACGGGCCGCGGCGTTCCGAAGTGGTGGGACGTCACCGTCAGTCCGGTGCACGATCTGTCTGGCCGGCTGACGTGGCTCGTCGCCATTGCCCGCGATGTGTCGCGGCAGAAATCGGCGGAAGATCAGCTTCGGTTGAGCGAGCAGCATTTCCGGGCGCTCGCCGACCACATGGCGCAGTTCGCGTGGCTCGCCGAGCCGTCTGGCAGCATCTTCTGGTACAATCGCCGCTGGTTCGACTACACCGGCACGACGCTCGCGGAAATGGCCGGGTGGGGCTGGCGCGCGGTCCACCATCCCGATCACCTCGAGCGCGTTGTTGAAAAGTTTTCCGGCTGCATCAAGTCCGGCGAAGTATGGGAAGACACTTTTCCACTGAGAGGCGTCGACGGCTCATACCGCTGGTTTCTTTCCCGCGCCATGCCGATCCGCAATGACAGCGGCGACATCGAGCTGTGGTGCGGGACGAATACCGACGTCACCGAGCAGCGGGAGGCGTCCGCCCGACTGCGGCAGCTCGCGCGGATCATCGAGCTGTCGCACGAAGCTATCCTGGTGTGGGATTTGGAGAGTGGCATTGGCCTTTGGAACCGCGGTTGCGCCGAGCTCTATGGCTACACCTCGGCGGAAGCGATAGGGGCGATCAGCCACGACCTTCTCAAGACGAGCCATCCGCTGCCGTTCGCCGAGTTCATCGATCACATCAAGCGCGAGGGCGCATGGTCGGGTGAGCTGCTGCACGTATCAAAGGATGGCAAGGAAGTTTGGGTCGACAGCCGGCAGGAGCTGATTCAGGTCGGAGCCAAAAGCGTGGTGCTCGAGACCAACCGCGACATCACCGAACGGCGCATGGCCGATCAGATGCGCGATCTGCTGATCGGTGAGCTCAATCATCGGGTCAAGAACACCTTGGCCGTCGTGCAGTCGGTTGCCGCCCAGACCGCGCGCTCGTCCGGCGATATGAAGCGTTTCATGGCCAATTTCACAGGTCGGCTGCATTCCCTTTCGATCGCACACAATGCGCTGACCGATGCGCACTGGTACGGCGCCGGTCTCGTCAATCTCATCAAATCTCAGATCGCGGGTACGGCTGGAGAGACGGACAACGTGATCCTCGCCGGAGAGGATGTGTTCGTTCCCCCTCAGACCGCCCTTCAGCTCTCCCAGATCCTGCATGAACTCGGCACCAATGCGATGCGTTATGGCGCGCTGTCGCGGCGCACCGGTCGCGTGACGATCACCTGGAAGGTGACGGGGCCATCGCCGCGATTGCTCGAGCTGATCTGGCGCGAAAGCGGAGGTCCGGAAGTTACGCCGCCCGTGGCGCGCGGCTTCGGTCTGATGCTGATCGAGCGGTCGGAGGCGCTTCCGCACCTGCAGGCGGCGCTCACTTTCGAGCCCGACGGCATCGTCTGCCGCATCACGTCGGACCTCACTATGGCCGGTCAGTACGTCTCCATCGGAGCGCCCGCCCGCGCGGGCTGACAGCCGACCTCGCCTCAGCCGGACGGATCGTGCGCTTCCAACGGCAGGCTGGACTGCTGCTGGGCGCTCGCCGCAGCCACAGCCTGCCGTCCGTCGGCTGCCTTCTCGTCCAGTCGTTCGATCCGCAGCGCTGTGATCTTGTTGCGGCTCTTGCGCAGGATTTCGAAGCGGTAGCCGTAAAATGTGAACGCCTGACCGGGCTCGGGGATTGTCTGGGCCTCGTGGATGACCAGCCCGGCGATGGTAGTGGCCTCCTCGTCCGGCAGGGACCAGTCCATGTGCCGATTGAGATCGCGAACAGCGACCGTGCCGTCGACGTTCACCGTGCCGTCTGTCTGCGGGCGGATGTGAGCCTCCGCCGTATCGTGCTCATCGGCGATCTGGCCGACGATCTCTTCCAGAATGTCTTCGAGGGTGATCAGTCCCTGCACCTCGCCATACTCGTCAACGACGAGCGCCATCTGGGCTTTACGCTTCAGGAACTGGTTGAGCTGATCTTTGAGGCTTGTGGTGTCGGGCACGAACCAGGGAGATTGCGCGAAGCTCATCACGTCGAGCTTGGCGGGATCCCAGCCAGCCCGACCGAGCGCCGCAAGAAGATCCTTGGTGTGCAGCACGGCGACGATGTTGTCCGGCTCGTCCTTCCAGAGCGGCATGCGCGTATATTGCGACTTGAGGATCGCATCGATGATCACCTGTGGGCTTTCGTCCACGTCGAGCGTCAGCATCTTTGTGCGATGAACCATGATGTCGGCGATCTGCAGCTCGCGCAGATCGAGCACGCCACCGAGCATGTTCGCATCGTGACGGGCGACGGTGCCCTCTTTGGCCTGCAGATCGATGGTGCCGCGTATCTCCTCGTGAGCGGCCAGGATGTTGGCGTCGTCGTCCTTCGAGGTAGGTGTCAGCTTCAGCAGCAGCCGCACGACGAACTCGATGGCGCGGGTGAACGGCGTCAGCACCACGATGATCACCCGCATCACGGGTGCGACGAAGAGGGCAACTCGGTCCGAATAGGCGAGCGCGTAGGTCTTCGGCAGCACGGCGGCAAAGATCACGATCAGCACGGTCACGATCGCCGTCGCATACGCGACACCGATCTCGCCGACGAGCGTCACGGCGAGCGAGGCGGCCAACGCCGCCGCCAGCACGTCGACCAGGGTGTTGCCGAGCAGAACGGAGCCGATCATTTTCTCGGGGTGGGAGAGCAGGCGATTGACCAGCGCAGCTCTGGCATTGCCCTCCTGCTCCAGTGCGTGCATGCGGGCGCGCGACGCGGCGGTGAGAGCTGTTTCGCTGCCGTTGAAGAACGCCGATAGTGCGATGAGGATGACAATGGCTGCGACGGTCAGTGCAATTTCGAGTGACATGGCGTCCATTCTGGTTTGTTAAGCACGACTTTATCACGGTCCCGGCGGTGGCGCGCACCGCAGTTCCGCTCCTCGTCGGCTTCCCATCCACGGGGCCGTTCGAGACGCGATACGCGCTTACGCATAATGCGGTCGTGGTCTTCCGGTTCCAGACGATCGCGCCATTTTCATGCGGCGCGATCGAGCGCCGTTTCGAGAAATGACGCGACGGTGGCCCGATCGACATCGCGCGCGACGAAAGCCTGGCCGATGTCGCGGGCCAGGATGAAGGTCAACCGGCCGTCGCGCACCTTCTTGTCCTGGCCCATCAGGCGGACGAGTTCTGCTGCGTCGGCCCGGCCCCCGGGGATCTGCGAGAGGCGCGTCGGGAGCCCGACGGCCGAGAGGTGCTTTTCGACCCTGCTGGCCGTGCCGGCGGGACAAAGTCCCAGATTCTCTGAGAACCGGAAGGCGAGACACATTCCGACGGCCACGCCCTCGCCGTGCAGCAGGCGTTCGGAGTAGCCTGTCCACGCTTCGAGCGCATGTCCGAACGTATGTCCGAGATTGAGCAGGGCCCTGTCGCCGGTTTCGTGCTCGTCGCGGGCGACGATGGCGGCCTTGGCCTTGACGCTCTTTTCGATGGCGTGAGTGAGCGGCTCGGCGTCGTAGTCGAAGACGCTGCGCCAGTGCTGCTCGAGCCAGCCGAAGAATGCCGCGTCGCCGAGCAGGCCATATTTTGCGACCTCGGCATAGCCCGCCCGCATCTCTCGTGCGGGCAGCGTCTTGAGCACGTCCGTATCGGCGATCACCAGGCTCGGCTGGTGAAACGTGCCGATGAGGTTCTTGCCTTGAGGGGTATTGATTCCGGTTTTGCCGCCGACCGAGCTGTCGACCTGCGCGAGGAGCGAGGTGGGGATTTGCACGAAGCGCACGCCGCGGCGCAGGATCGACGCCGCGAAGCCGGCGAGATCGCCGATGACGCCGCCGCCGAAGGCGACGACCAGATCGCCGCGCTCGAGACCCATCTCCAAGAGCCGCTCGGAGAGCGGCGCCAGTTCGCGGAAGCTCTTGGTCGCCTCTCCCGGCGTCAGCACGATGGAGCCGGCCAGCCGGTTCTCCGCGGCCAGGCTGGCCTTGAGGGTGTCGAGATGATGGTGCGCGACGTTGGCGTCCGTGACGATGCCGCACTTCGCCTTGCCGAGCCGGCCGGCGATGAGGCGGCCGGCCTCCGAAAGGAGGTCGGCCCCGATCAGCACGTCGTATGACCGCGCTCCGAGCGCGACGGGAACGGTGCGCGAGGCGCGCGAGGTTGCGGCGAGGGAGTTGACGAGGGACGGCATCGGTCTTTTCGGTCGCTGGTGAAGGGCAGGCGGAAAGCGCCAGTGGCGACCATCTATCAGAACAGCGCCGCGGGCGCCACTTCGAGCCGTTTGCGCAGCGCTTGAAGGACGTCGGAGACGATCACCTCGTGCGCGACATCGCGGCTTTCGATGGTGATGTCGGCCTCGGCATAGACCGGATAGCGGACCTCGATCAGCTTGCGCATCGTAGCTTCCGGATCGCCGGATTTCAGCAGCGGCCGCGTATCGCGCTTGGCGACCCGCTTCATCAGCACCGGCAGGTCGGCCTTCAGCCAGATCGAGATGCCGTTATTGCGGATGTTGGCGCGGGTCTCGGCGTTGATGAACGCGCCACCGCCGGTGGCAAGCACCTGCGCGCCCTGTCCGAGCAGCCGGGCAATCACCTTGCGCTCGCCTTCGCGGAAATGCGCCTCACCGTGCTCGGAGAAAATGTCGTTGATGCTCTTGCCGGCGGCCTTTTCGATTTCCTCGTCGGCGTCGATGAACGGCAGCGACAGTCGCCCGGCCAGCCGGCGCCCGACCGCAGATTTTCCACAACCCATCAGTCCGACCATCACCAGCGCCCGCTGGTTGAGATGACGGCGGACGGCCTCGACGGCCTGCGTCTCGGCATATTCTTTCTTCTTGCGACCGAAGCCGAAACGAATCATGACAGGGGCCTGAAGCATGGCGGGGCCAGCGTGGAACACTCGTCGCCGGATGCCCCTCAATACTGACAAATCTGCCGAAGGCAATTTGGAAAACGGTTCAATTGCGGCAGATGCGGACGGAGTGGCATGACGTTCTCTGGCACGTACTCTGGCGCATCGTCGGCTGGCGCAGTCATAATCACGCCAATTTGAACCGGGACCAGTCAGAGGGAGATGGTGTAGCAAAATGCCAAGTCTTTTCCGCTTCCTCTTCACTGTGGCGGTGATCGGGTCCATCGTCTACGGCGGTTTGTTCGTGCTCGCCACCCGCTATGAGCCGGACCAGCAGGAGGAACGCAAGGTTGTTCCGGGCGTGAAGATCATCCGCAAATAGTGCGGCGCGAGGATCCGCGCGGTTGGCAGCGGCCGGGCTGATGAACTGGGGAATCGAGGGCATTACGTGGGAGACCGAAGGCGCCGCAACCTGCTCTCAGCGCTCGTGGCTTTCGGCCTGCTCGGTGGCGGCTTTTCAGGGGCTGCGTTCAGCGATGACCCGTTCGATCCCTTCGGCGAACCGGAGACCTCCCGCCCGCCTCGGCCGGCCCGGCCGGAGGCACCCCCATCGCCCTATTCCGATCGGCCCTATTTGCCTCCCATGGAAGGCCGTTTTTCCCGGGAGGGGCCCCGACCGTCTCCCGCCGATCGTTCAGAGGCTTTCGGCCCCGCTGCGGGGGAAAATGAACGTGCGGTTCCGACGGATGCCTATGGTCAGGACGGCAATCGCTACGAGGACCGACCGAGCCTCGTACCTGACCGGATCGAGCGCACCACGCTCGATCCTCTGGACGGAGGTCCACCCGGAGATGGTTCCGCCGGTCAGCTTCCCCCGCCTCCCCGGGATAGTGCCATCGGTCCACACTCGACACTGAATGTCCTGCATGATCCGTGGCGCGGACTTGCGCTCGCAGACCTCGAAGCGCTGCTGGCCGGCGTCGAAATCCCGCCTCGGTCGGCGACCTTGCGCGGGCTCTGGATGCGCCTCGTGAGTGTCGTCTCGCCGCCGCGAGCGTCGGTCGAGGAGGACCAGCAGCTGGCGGCCATTCGGGCGGAGGCGCTGGATCGCTCCGGCGACCCGGTCGCCGCACGCGCCGCCGTGCAGGCCCTCGGCGGCGCCGACAACCCCGTGGTTCGGCTGATCACCGCGCGCACGGCCATCGGATTGGGGGACCGGGACGCGGGATGTGCCACGGCCCGCACGCTGGCCGGCGAAAAGGACAAGCTGCCGAAACGGCTCGCGGCCGAGGCCTTCGTGATGGCCGGCTATTGTGCGGCGGCCGGCGGAAATCTGCCCGGCGCCGGCATCGGGGCGGAACTCGCGCGGGAAAACGGGCTCGCTGGAAATGCGGGGCCTGATCTGCTCGACGCGCTGGCGCTCGGCTCCCCGCTGACTTTGCCGAAGGATCGCCCTCTCGGCCCGATCGATTTCCGGATGCTGCTGCTCGGCGGCGAGGTCGACAAGGTCGGTTTGGCCGATGTCGCCAATCCAGCGCTTTTGAAGATCCTCGCCGGCGATGCCACCGCAAGCTCAGGGGCACGCCTCGCTGCGGGCGAGCGGGCAGCCGCACTCAGCATCATTTCGCCCGACGAACTCGCGCTTATTTATCGCAGCGCCGCCGGCACCGCCGCCGGCGGCACGGATCTGACGGCGCTGGACTCGGCCGGCGAAGGCGGAGCGCCAGCCCGCGCCGTGGCCTTTGCCGGCATCGAGGCGGAGCCCTCACACGGGCGCCGTGCCCGTATGATCCGCGCGTTGCTCGACAGCGCCCGCCGCGTGGGCCTCGCGTGGCCGGTGCTGCAAGTGGTCCACCGTCCTGCACAGGCGGCCCTGCCCTCGCCCGATCTGTCATGGTTTGCCGAAACGGCGATCGAGATTGCCGTCGCTGCCGGCGACTTCGATGCGGCGCGGTCGTGGGTGGACGTGGTCGGCGGCGGGCCGTCGTCGCCGGCGGGCGGGCTCGATCACTGGCTCGTTCTTGCCGACATCGCCGATGCGCGCCGTACCGGTTCGCTTCGCGCCGATCTCGATGCGGTCACTGCCCTGGATCGTCGCCAGCCGGTCGAACCCCAGGTGCTGCACCGCCTCGTCACCGTGCTCGACGCGCTGGCCATCGCCATTCCACCTTCGCTCTGGGAAGCGGCCAGCCGCACGCCTCAGCCCGCGGGCGGTCATCTCCCCGACACCGGCACGCTGCCCGCCCTGGCAGACGCCTCGAAGTCCGGAGTACTGGCGCGTACTGTGCTGCTGGCGATGAAGGCGCTCGGCAGCAACGGAGCCGAAGGCGCACACGTCATCGCGCTCGGCGACAGCATCCGGGCCCTGAAGCGGGTCGGGCTCGAGACAGAGGCGCGTGCGCTGGCGCTCGAGGCGGTGTTCGCGAGCTGGCCACGCACCGCCGCCTATTGAGCCCGCAGGCTCCAGCCGGCAGGATCGCGCCCATGACCACCGATGATTCGCGCTCCATCGCCGCATTTCTCGATATGCTCGCCTCCGAGCGTGGCGCCGCGCGCAACACGCTCGACGCCTATACCCGCGACCTCGAACATCTGGCCGACTTCCTGCGTCAACGCGGCCTCACACTCACCGCTGCGACGCGGAGCGACCTCACAGCCTACCTGCAGTCACTGGCCAGCGAACTCGCTCCGGCCTCGCGCGCGCGGCGGTTGTCGGCCATGCGACAGCTCTACCGGTTCCTGGCGGCCGAGGGGCACGTCACCGACGATCCGACAACCGGCCTCCAAACGCCGGGTCGCGCGCGGCGACTGCCGCGCACCTTGTCGGTCGCCGAGGTCGATCGCCTCATCGAGGCGGCCAAGGCGGCAACCAACGGCGTCAGCGGCGGTGCGCTGGTACGAGCGGTGCGGTTCCATTGCCTCCTCGAGCTGCTCTATGCCAGCGGTATGCGGGTCAGCGAGCTGGTGGCCCTGCCGCGCGCGACGCTCGACGGCGACGATCGCGGTCTCACCATACGAGGCAAGGGCGGACGCGAGCGCCTCGTGCCGATCAACGGTGCCGCCCGCATCGCCATGGACCGATATCTGTCGCTCGGCGCACGCTCCGAAGACGGCGTGGCACCGGCCCTGCGCACGCGCTGGCTGTTTCCGTCCAAGAGCGCCGGAGGGCACCTCACCCGCCAGCGGTTCGCGCAGGACCTCAAGGACTGCGCGCTCGCGTCCGGGCTCGATCCTGTGCGCGTCTCGCCGCACGTGCTGCGCCACGCCTTCGCAAGTCACCTGCTGGACCGCGGAGCTGATCTGCGCAGCGTGCAGCAGCTGCTCGGCCATGCGGATATCTCTACGACCGAGATCTACACGCACGTGCTCGAGGAGCGCCTGAAGGCGCTGGTACTCGAGCATCATCCGCTGGCGCATATCGATCGTCCCCCGGCCATCAGGCGCGAATGAGCCGTCGTCGAAGCAAGGTTTCGCCCTATCCGTAGCGTTGCCGGCTTCTGCAATTCGATGGAATTCGTTGAGCAATTATTAGCTCTGTCGAAAGGTAATCTGATCCGTGCACACGCAATTTACCCCCGCGCGCTACAGTCAACCCGAACGAAAAGAAACCACACACACGGGTCGAGGGTCATGAACAGATATTATCAGGCGATCGCATTATCCACCGCATTGGCGTCGGTGCCGATGGCAGCCGATGCAGCCACCACGAACTTGCCGTTTGCCGGCCTGGTCACGGCAGCTTGCGTGCTGACCGTCGGCACGCCCGGCGTCATGGCGCCGGATGCATCCTATTCGAACATGAGTTCGGACGCGGGCTCCGGCGTTGCCGGCACCGTCGCCGTGCTCAACACGGGCGGCACCTACCAAGTCAGCGCCATCGCGCCCTCGGCCTTCACGCTGGCGCCGACCGGCGGCGGTGACAACGTGAACTTCACGACGACCTACGAGGCGTCCGGTGCAACGAACATCGGAACGACGCCCGGCTCCACGACCACCGCCGTCAATGCCGGATTGACCAATCTGACGGTCGATCTCTCGGCGACCAAGTCGTCGGGCACGTTCGCGGCCGGAGCCTACGCCGCCGAAGTCGTCGTTCGCTGCGAGTAGGCACGATGCAGAGCAAGTGCTTTACGGCCGGCGCGGCAGCGCTGGCGTGGGCCAGCTGTGTCGTCGCCGCTCCCCAGACGGCATCGGCTCAGGCCCTCAGCCCCATGCGCGGCGAGATCAGGAGCTTCTCGGAACAGTTCGCGGTTCGCGTGTTTCCGATGAATCCCTACCCGCGGCGCATGCAGGTTCAGGTCAGGGTCTACGACGAGACGTTCCGTCCCGTCGCGGCCACCGTGCTTCCGAGCGAGGCGATGATCGGCCCACAGGACAGCCGCAGCGTGATGGTGATCGTGCCGTTCGACGGCAAGCCGGAACGCCGCGTCCGCATCTGCGCCGAAAGTATCCCGATGCAAACAGAGACTTCTCGATTGAGGACACAGGTATGCGGAAAATTTCTCGCTCATCGTCTCCAGTAGCTATCGCCCCGATGGTCGGGGCGACCCTGCTGCTGGCGGTCTCACCGGCGGCGGCGGACGGATATGGTGGCAATCCCTACTATTACAACACGCAGACCTACTCGCACGGTCTGAACCTGCCGCAGGCGCCGCTGCCGAACGGCTCGGACGAAATACGGGCCGCCGACGGCACGACTTGCAAAAGCAGCATGGCCGGTAACGGGTCGTACCTGGACGTCGGCGGCATCGGTTCGCAGGGAGTCGACGGCGCCTTCAATTCGGGCAGCGTCTACGCCCGTCTGATCGTACCGCTCGGCGAGACGCCGAAGCGGATCGACTGCACGGCGCTCTACAGCCTTGAAATCCAGCGGCTGCAGAACGAGCTGCAACTCGTCCGCATGGGTCTCAACGGTGCGGGCGGAGCGGCATCGCCGGCCGTCGCCAAGGCGGGCGGCGGCAAGAAGGAAGCCGCCTGGGCCAGCGACGGCTGGAGCAACTCGGGCTGGAAAGCGTCGGCCAAGCTCGGTGCGTCCGATGTCGAGCCGGCGCCGGTGAAGACGCCGGTCAGCGCCGTCAAGGCGTCGCGGAAAGCCGCGCCCGTCGCAACGCCGTTCACCGCGCCGCTCGAGATCGTGGCGATGCCGGTCACGGTTGCGTCGGCCCCGGTCTCCGCTGTCGAAATGGGTGCGTGGAAGACCACCGTCACGATCGAGATCGATTGATCGCATGACCGATAGCGGGTCCGGCCGGCGCACCTGTCGTGCCGGCCGGGACCAAGCGCATTCGACTTCATTTCACGCGAAGCGGACGGCGTGGATCGGCGGAAGGCGCTGGGAAAGACACGCCCACGTGTCGCCCTGGTCGTCCGAAACCCAAAGGCCGCCGGTGGTGCTGCCGAAGGCGAGGCGGTCGCCGCTGTCATCGACGTCGAGACCGTGCCGATAAACGATGTCGAAAGCCTTGCCCTCGGGCAGGCCGCGCGACAGGACCTCGAAGCTCTTGCCGCCGTCGCGCGTGCGCGTCACTACCAGCCGCCCGTCGACGGGCACCCGCTTTTCGTCACTCATTCCCGGCACGAACCAGGCCGTGTCCGGGTCGCGCGGATGAACAGCGACGACGAAGCCGAAGTTCGACATCGGCACGTCCGTCACCTCGTGCCAAGCCGCGCCGCCGTCGTCGGAGCGGAAGATGCCGTTGTGATGCTGCACCCAGAGCCTGTCCGGCGAGGATGCGCATTGCGCAAGCCGGTGCACATCCTGGATGTTGGGATCGAACTTCTGCTCCGGCGGCATGAAGGTGGCGAACATGCCATGGCCATGACACTCCCACGAGCCGCCACCGTTGGTGGTGCGCCAGACCCCACCGCACGAGACCCCCGCCCGGACCATGCGCGGGTCGCGCGGGTCGACGGAAATGGAATGGATGCCCGGAAGGTCGGCGCCGCCGCCGAACCATTTTTGCCGTTTGGGGTCGTCCCACAGCGGTCGCACCAGCTCCCAGCTCGCGGCCCCGTCGGTCGAGCGGAACAGTCCGCCGGGAATGGTGCCCGACCAGAGAACGCCTCGCTCGTCGGGTCCGCCCGTCTCCAGCGCCCAGATCTTGACGGTCGACCAGGGGATGGGCTTGCCCCAGCCGTCCGTGTCGACCACTCCCTCGGGCTTGGCCGGATAGGTGGGAGATGCGCATTCCTCCCATGCGGCCCCTTCTCCTTGGGACCGATGCATCTTGCAGCCGAAGTGACCGTGCTCCAGCGCCGCATAGCGCCGGCCGTTGCGGCGGTCGGCAAGGACCATCGAGACGTTGTCGCCGAGAAAGTCGGTGCCGCTCAAGGTCCACGCCGGTCGTCGGGTGAACGTGAAGAGGCCCTTGCGGGTCGCAACGAGTAGCGTGTCGCTCATGGTCACCTCCTTGCGTGACGAGCGCCCGACGACGGGCGGGCGCGGGATGTCAGTCGACCGTCATCATCCCAGAACGATCAGATGATCGGGAAGCTCGTTGGGGTCGTGTGATCCCGGCGGAACGTGGCGAGCGAGATGCTTGCCGACCGCGGTGACGGCATGGATGAAGCCGTCGGCAGGCCGCCCGGCGCCGATCTCCGACGTCAGCCGGTCGACGATTCCTTGCCATGTGCCCTTCGGCACCTTGGCGTCGATGCCGGTGTCGGCGAGCACGACGGCGTAGCGTTCGGCCACCGAGACGAAGATGAGCACGCCCGTGCGCCCCAGCGTGGTGTGAAGGTTCTGCACCAGGAACTGCTCGACGGCGTGAGCATGGGCGCGGCCGTGCTTGACCGATCTCGGCACCAGGAGCCGCCGGACGGGCCACGGCATCATCGCCATGAGCAGCACCAGGAAGACGACGAGTTGCAGGCCGAAAATCCACTGCACAGGCCACCAAGTGAAAAAGATCAGTGGCCATGGCACCAGCAGAGCCGCGAGCGCCGCCCACATGAACGGCGCGTAGAGATAGGTGCTCGATCGGGCCGCGATGACGGCGACGATCTCGCCGCTGGTTTTTCGCTCGGCCTCGCTGATCGCTGCGGCCACGCGGCGCTGGTCGGCCTCGCTCATCAGGTGCGAGGATTTCGCGTCGATCTGGAGCAGACTGTCTCGCGGATCTGTCACGTCACCTGTTCCTTTTCTCACCAGCTCCCGGAGGCGCCGCCGCCACCGAAGCCCCCGCCGCCGCCCGACCAGCCCCCGCCTCCGCTTCCGCCGCTGTCACCCCAATCGCTGTCCCAGCCGCCGGAACCGCCGGGGATGACGACGATGCCGCCATCATCGCGGCCGGCGCGGGTTCGCCGGTAGCGTCCGCTCGAATTCGGGAACTGCTGGGCTTGCCGATACTGCGCGTAGATCACGTAGATGACGATCGACACCCAGATGGCAATCAGGATGAGCGCGACCCAGTCGACCTGCCCGTCCTGACGGCCGCCCTTGGCGCGCTCTTTGACGGCCTCGGCATCGCCGAGCAGGACGTCCTTCATGTCGGTGACGCCAGCCCGGATGCCGCCAGAGAAATCTCCGCGGCGGAAGCGCGGCAGGATCGAGTTCTGCACGATCAGCGCGCTCATCGTGTCGGTCAGCAGCGGCTCCAGCCGCCGGCCGATCTCGATCCTCACTTTTCGCTCGTTCGGGGCCACGATCAGCAGGGCGCCGTTGTCCTTGCCGGCCTGTCCGATGCCCCAGTGCCGACCGAGCTGATAGCCGTAGTCTTCGATGGTGTAGCCGTCGAGCGTGGGTACCGTGACGACGGCGATCTGGTCCGTCGACTTGGCCTCGAGCGCCGCCAGATCGCTTTCAATGACGGCCTTGTCGGCGGCGGTCAGCAGCCCCGCGTTGTCGACGATGCGGCCCGTCAGCTCCGGAAATTTCGGCGCCGGAATGGCGGGTGCGAGGGCGAGCGTCCAGCCGAGCGCCACGGCGGCGGCAGTGGCCACCCACGACAGCGTACCTAAGGATCGAGGGCGCCGATCAGGACTCACGCGCGGCTCTTTCTCTGCGACGCGAAGACGGCTCTGCTGCGGCTCAGGTCTTCTTGTCGAAATCCACCTTCGGAGTCTTCATCTCCTCGGCCGGAATGTCGAAGGTCGCCATCTCCTTGTTGGTCGGATACATGAATGACTTCCACCAGCGGCCGGGAATGGTGACCAGCTCGGTATTGTAGATTTTCACTGCCTCGATGTAGTCGCGCCGCGCGATGGCGATGCGATTCTCGGCCCCGGCCAGCTCGCTTTGCAGGGCGAGGAAGTTCTGTCCCGACTTGATGTCCGGGTAGCGCTCGATGACGGCCATCAGCCGCCCGAGTGCGCCGCCGAGCTGCTGCTGCGCCGCCTGGAAATTCTTCATCGCATCGGGATTGGTCAGGATGTCGGCGGGAATCTGCACGCTGGTGGCCTTGGCGCGTGCCTCGATCACCTCGGTCAGAACGCTCTTCTCCTGCTCGGCGAATCCCTTGACCGTCTCGACGAGGTTCGGAATGAGGTCGGCGCGGCGCTTGTATTCCGAGAGCACGTTCGACCAGCTCGCCTTTGCGGCGTTCTCGTAAGTCGGGATGTTGTTGACGCCGCAACCGGCGAGCGCCGCCGCAGCGACGAAGAGTATCAATAGGGCCAGGGGCTTCGGAGAGCGGTGCAGCAGGGCGTGGGTCATGGCGCGTTCCACCTCTCGGGACTGACGACTGAATGCCGTCGTATTGTCTCGACGGCATGAGCGCAAGGCGATTCCGGCCGGTCGGAGCGCTGTCGGGCTGCCTCCGTGATGCGCCACCGCGATCGACATCGGACCATACTCGGGGCAGCGGCGGCCGCGCCTTCGGTTCGGCCCCGAGATATCCGTGCAACGATCGGGCACCCCCCTTTCACTCCGCCCCTGGAGACGGCTACAACTCCGTCAGGTTGCCACATTCCCCGCGCACATCCGGCGCCAAGGGGGCTGATCGGGCCGAGCGCGCGACCGGGGGAGACGCATCGAATATGCAGAATACGATTGCCGTGATGAACGCCAAGGGCGGCGTCGGGAAGTCGACTCTCGTTCTGGCGCTGGCCGAGACGCTGGCTGCCTATCATGGCAAAAACGTGCTGGTGCTCGACAGTGATGCCCAGGCCAGCGTGTCCAGCATGCTGATGACGGTGCCGAGTCTCTACGCGCTGCAGAACGACGGCTTGACCCTGGTCGATTATCTGGTCGCCCGCGTGCTTCAGAGCAAGGAAGCGGACTGGACGAAGTTCGTTGTCCGCAACGTGTCGGATGTCGACGACGCGCGGACGGTGTTTCTGATCCCGAGCGACATGCAGCTGACGCTGTTCGAGCGCGAAGTGTCGAAGGAAAGCCTGCATGGCCGGCTGCGCGTCGTCATTCGCGATCTCCTGTCGAGCGTGCGGCCGCTGTTCGATGTCGTGCTGATCGATTGCCCACCCGGCCTCTCCGTGCTGACCGAAGCGTGGCTGCGCGAGGCGGACTATCACATCTCGCCGACCAAGGCGGACTACGTGTCGGTGTGCGGGCTGGAGGTTTTCCGCCGGTTCAAGGCGCTCAACCCGGAGATGGGGTTCGCCACCAATCTCGGCGTCGTCGTCAACATGCGCGACGCGACCTCGCCGACGGAGGCGGAGTATCACGCCTGGCTGCGCGACAATCACGAGAACAACTGCTTCGATCAGGTGGTGCCGCGGGCCGCGGCGCTGCAGGACGCGGCGCGGTTCCAGCCGCACGATCGCTCGTTCCTCGCCAAGTATCCGGGTCAGGTCGGTGAATCACTGCGCGTGCTGGCGGCCGAGGTACTGCAGCGCCTCACCACCGTGAAGCCGCGTGCCGAGCTCGCGCAGCCGGTTGCCGCCGTCGGAACGCCCGTCGCCGCAGCGTGACGGCTAAACGCAGTCGCACCA
This sequence comes from Hyphomicrobium sp., assembly GCA_052388455.1. Classification (GTDB taxonomy): domain Bacteria; phylum Pseudomonadota; class Alphaproteobacteria; order Rhizobiales; family Hyphomicrobiaceae; genus CAZSNH01. The sequence continues at coordinate 311 of JBQTIA010000007.1, read as the reverse complement.
TCCAAAAGCAGACGTGTCCTAGGACCAAGCCCTGGGACCGGCCGCCGATGAACGGGACTGCCGTCGATTGGGGTGATGAGATGGAGCGGGCGATGAGGTTCGAACTCACGACCCTCACGTTGGCAACGTGATGCTCTACCGCTGAGCTACGCCCGCATCCGACTTCTTAAGTCGCGCCGGGGACCGGCGCGGACCCGTCTTATGGCTCAATCGGTTGCCCGGCGCAAGTCTGATGCGCAAGCAGAAAAGCGAGGCCATCGCACCGTTTAAGAGGGGTCAGAATCGTAGTCGTGACCCCGGGCGGCGCCAGG
>JBQTIA010000006.1:0-7995 GCA_052388455.1 Hyphomicrobium sp. | reverse complement strand
GTGTTCCAGTCATGCTGTTGTCCCTTGAGCCTTTCGGCATCCGGTCAGACTGGTGGGCATAGGACATCTTCAGCGGTCCTAATCCATCTTGGACACTCCTCTACTCGCGCCGTCACGGCGCACCGTCAACCTGCTCGGCATTGAACACCCAGTAGCCTCGCGCCATCCAGGCTGAGCCGGTGCGCTCGTCATCGCTCGCCGCCTCGGGCACATCCCGCTGGAACTCGATTTCCTTATAGAAGACCACCAGGCTCGCCTGCTCGCCCTTGCGGACCTGGCATCCCGATTCCGAGAACTGCTTGTATGTTCCCCAAACCGGAACCGAGTACCCCTTGAGCTGCGCCTCGACCCACAGCGTCACCACGTTGATGCCGCGATAGGCCTTCTTGGACTGGATGTTGGTCGGTCGCGTGATCGAACCTGCGGGACGATGCCAGGGCAGCTTGAACTCGCCCGCCCCTTTCTCGATCGCCTCTATGATTCGGTTGGTGATTTTCTCGTGAACGTCGATCCTCTTTGCCATGTCTCAGACCCTTGGCCATGCCGGTGCACGACTGTCGTGTCGAAGACGCGCAAGAGCGCTTCGGCGTGCTGCCTTCAGCGGCCAAGGTGCAAAGCGGGCTCTGTGACGGCGGCGCACCCCGTCGCGAAAAGCGGCGAGGTGTTGGTAGGGCCGGAACGGAGTGGAGGAGGAAGGAGCGCCAGCGACGACCTTGCGGCGCCGGCACGCCCGCTAAAATGGGAGGGGAACAGGCAAGCTTACGTTGAACCCAAGGTCGGCATGCAGAGATTGCGGACACCGTGACTGCGCGTCATCAGTCAAAGGATGGAGCGAGTAGTGCGACGGCTCGACCTCAGGAAGCAGACATAGCTGCACGAGGCTGCGACCCGCATCGGCCAATCGAACACGGGATCGCGGGAGGGCAATCCGAGTGTCGGCGGCTGGCTGACGATGGCATTCCGTCCTCGCCATGGTGTGTAACGTCGGATGTCACGTTGACATATCAGGCAAAATACAACATGATGCGATCATGTCATCAATGACGCAAACTCAGCGAGACTGCGTCGCGCAGTTACTTCGCGACCGGGGCATCGCGCGGCTTCGAGATCTCATTGCAGCCGGCATCGCGGCGACCACGCTGACTCGGATGGAGCGTGCCGGCGAGGTCGTCCGCGTCGGTCGTGGCCTGTATCAACTGCCGGACGCCCCCGCGAGCACTCACCACGATCTGGCCGTGGTCGCCAAGGCCGTGCCGTCCGGCGTCATCTGTCTGGTCTCGGCGCTTTCATTCCACGAACTGACCGATGTCATCCCGCCACGTGTTTGGGTGGCGATTGGACCGAAAGACCGCAAGCCGAGCTTCAAGTACCCTGCCCTTGAGGTCGTTCGCTTCAGTGACAAGCACCTCGAAGGCAGCGTCGAGCGACACAACATCGACGGCGTCGCGGTCCCGATCACCACGCCTGCCCGCACGATCGTCGATCTCTTCCGTTACCGGCAATCGCAAGGTAGGCGATTCAAGTCGAGTCCGGGTCTCAACATCGCGCTCGAAGGGCTTCGAGAGGCGCTGAGGCAGCGCAAGGCAACGCCTGCCAACATCGCACGCCTCGCTGAGGAGGCTGGAATCTGGGCCGCCGTCCGCCCGTACCTCGAGGCGATGACCGTCAATGCGTAAGCCGATCAACATCGGCGCCTCGGTTCGCGCTCGACTCTTGAATTTGGCGCGACAACGCCAGCAGCCCTTCCAGGTCCTGCTGACACGCTACGTGCTGGAGCGGTTGCTGTACCGCCTGAGCACGACGTCGCATCGCGATCGGTTCGTGCTGAAAGGCGCCATGCTTCTGACGTCGTGGTTTCCGGATCCACTCCGACCGACACAGGATCTCGACCTGCTCGGGTTCGACAGCTCGGATGCGAGTGTGTCGCTGGACGTGTTCCGCGAGGTCTGCGCCGTATCGGCAGACGACGGCGTGGACTTCGATGTCGCCGGATTGCCTGACGGCGGAGTTCGCGAGCGATGCGGCCAAGCTGCAGCAATGGGCCTCGTTCGTCCAATATGTAGCGATTCAGCCCGGCTCGTTGGCGATTGTGTTGGCGGATTTGGAGGCGTTCCTGATGCCGCATGTGCGAGCGGCCCGGCATCTTTAGATGAGCAAGGAGTGTGTACCGATGGCGTGGAGCTGAAAGATGACGACGAGCACGCCGGGCGCCGACATTGATGCGATCCGGCACCGCATTGCCGAGATCGAACGAGAGCGACATGAATTGCTACGGAGACTCGGCGAACTCGAGGCGGCACAGAATATCCGGCCTCCGCAGCCGGTGCTTCCGTCGGCGCCACACGCCCTTACGCCCACTGTTACGAACACATCACCCGCTTCGGATAAGATCGCACTCTTTCGGCATCTCTTTGGCGGACGTACCGATGTGTTCCCCGTTCGCTGGGAAAATCCGAAGAGTGGCAAGTCGGGCTACGCACCGGCCTGCGCCAACGAGTGGGTGCGCGGCGTCTGCGGCAAACCGCGGGTGAAATGCGGAGACTGCCCGAACCAGAAATTCATCCTCGTAACGCCGGACGTGATCGAGTGCCATTTGCGTGGCGAGGATCACGTGCGGCCAACCGGGCGCGGTGGTCCGTTCGTCGCCGGCGTCTACCCGCTGCTGTTCGATGACTCGTGCGCCTTTCTCGCGGCTGATTTCGACGACGACGCCTGGGCCGACGACGCCCGCGCCTTCATTGCCACTTGCCGCGACACCGGCATTTCAGCGGCACTGGAACGCTCCCGTTCGGGCAATGGCGGACACGTCTGGCTTTTCTTCTCGGAACCGATCTTCGCAGCCGAAGCGCGGCGTCTCGGTACCCTGCTGCTGACGCGCACCATGAACCGGCGGCCGGAGATCGGCTTTAGGTCCTACGATCGTCTCTTCCCGAGCCAGGACAGCATGCCGAGCGGCGGCTTCGGCAACCTGATCGCGTTGCCGCTGCAGCGGCACGCACGCGAGGCCGGCAACAGTGTATTCGTCGACGACGACCTCCGTCCGCACGACGACCAGTGGGCGTACCTCTCGGGGCTCCCACGCCTCGTTGCATCCGAGGTCACCGCGCTCATTGCCAAGCTCGAGGCCGATACGCCAGGCGGTGCGACCGGCGTCCGGTTGCCGATCGACGACGAGAACACCGACGAACCGTGGAAAATGGCGCCGTCGCGCAGACCCAAGCGGCCGGCGGTCACCGAGCCGGTGCCGAGTGAGATCAATGTCGTCCTTGCCGATCAGGTTTATGTCGACCGCGACGGCCTACCATCGTCACTGGTGGCCCAACTTGCTCGCATTGCGGCCTTCCAGAACCCCGAGTTCTATCGTGCGCAGGCCATGCGGCTCGCGACCCATGGCAAACCGCGCATCATCTCGTGCGCAGAACTACACTCGCGCCACATCGGTTTGCCGCGCGGCTGTCTCGACGAGGCAGTCGAACTGCTCAATTCGTCCGGCGCCAAAGTGGCTCTGAAGGACGAGCGGCACGCGGGCGATCGTCTCGATGTGAAGTTCATCGGCACTTTGCACGACGTCCAGGCGGCGGCAGTAGCGGCGATCGAGCAGCACGACTACGGTGTGCTCGCCGCTACGACGGCGTTCGGCAAGACAGTCGTCGGCGCCCGCATGATCGCGGGCCGTGGCGTCAATACACTCGTGCTCGTGCATCGCCGGCAACTCGTCGATCAGTGGCGCGAGCGGCTGCGCACCTTCCTGTCGGTCGAGGAGCGTGACATCGGCACGATCGGCGGCGGCAAGCGCAAGCCGACGGGCAAAATCGACATCGCCTTGATCCAAAGCCTCGTTCGCAATGGCGAAGTGAGCGACATCGTCGGGAGCTATGGCCACCTGATCGTCGACGAGTGTCACCACCTGTCCGCCGTGAGTTTCGAATTGGTCGCGCGTCGATCGAAAGCGCGCTTTGTACTGGGCCTGTCGGCAACGGTCGCGCGCAAGGACGGTCATCATCCCATCATCTTCATGCAGTGCGGCCCCGTCCGCTATCGCGTCGATGCGAAGTCGCAGGCAGCGATGCGCTCATTCACGCACAGGGTACGTCTGCGGGAGACGGAGTTTCGACCGACGCCCAACCTCGAGTCGCAGGGGCCACTGCAGATTACAGCGCTGTATGCCGCGCTTGCCACCGACGAGAAGCGCAACGACCTCATCTTCGACGACGTCCTGCGGAGCCTGGAGGCGCGCCGACGGCCGGTGGTTCTCACCGAGCGGCGCGATCATCTCGACTACCTCCGCAGCCGCTTCGAGAAGTTCACGCGCAACCTCGTCGTGCTCTACGGCGGCATGAGCGCCACCGAGCGCCGGATCGCCGAGGAAGGCTTGAAGCGGCCCGACACGGAGGAGCGCCTCGTGGTGGCCACCGGCCGCTATCTCGGCGAGGGCTTCGACGATCCGTCTCTCGACACACTGTTCCTGACCATGCCAATCTCCTGGAGGGGAACTCTCGCCCAGTACGTCGGCCGCCTGCACCGCGAGCACCACGCCAAGCGCGAAGTCATCGTCTACGACTATGTCGACAGTTACGTCACAATGCTCGCGCGTATGGCCCTGAAGCGGCAGTCGGGCTACCGCAGCCTAGGCTACGAGATCGACGCGACAGGTGCGGCGGTGGTTGCGACGGCGTCATAACGCGCCGAACCCACCGGGCACAAACTTCGAACGACGACGCAGCGCAGAGGGAGCGGAAGTCGGCCTCTCAATCGAGCTGGCCTCCAAACTGGCCTGGGGTGGCGACGGCTAGACCTCCGGAAGCGGACGCAGAGCCCCGCCGACCAACGACAAGGTTGGCATGACGGGGCCCACTATCCCGTTGTCGCAGTTGTCAAAAACCGACCGTCGAGCGCCCGACGCGACGGGCCAAAGAACGAACCCGCTTCCGCGGGAGCCTGCGGCGCTGACCGGCTGAGCGTGTGTCGGGGCCGTCGCTAACCAATCGAGCGATAAGGGAGAACGGGGCGGGCGCTCCGTCTTGAGGATCGAGGGGTCAAGCACCCCACCTCGAGACAGGAGACCCTGATGACCACCCCGTATCCCAAGGAGCCCATCAGCCCGCTGCGCGCCCGCATGATCGAAGACATGCGCGTGCACAACTTCGCCCTCGCCACGCAACGCGGCTACATCCGCGCGGTCAAGCTGCTCGCGGCCTTTCTGGGCCGCTCGCCCGATACCGCGACAGCCGATGAGGTCCGCGCATTTCAGCGCCACCTCGCGGCCACTGGCTTTACGCCAGGAACGCAGAACATGACGGTGTCGGGGCTGCGGTTCTTCTTCCGGTTCACCGTCGACAAGCCGGAGACGACGCGCCATCTCATCTACATCCACGAACCGCAGAAGCTGCCCCGTGTGCTGTCGTCAGAGGAGGTCGGCCGGCTGCTGGAGGCAGCGCCGGAGCCCAAGGACAAGGCGATGCTCTGCGTCGCCTATGGCGCCGGACTGCGCGCCATGGAGGTCGTGGCGCTCAGGGTCTCCGATATCGACAGCAAGCGCATGCTGATCCGCGTCGGGAACAGCAAAGGAGGCAAGGACCGCTACGTCATGCTCTCGCCGACGCTGCTCGAAGCGCTGCGCGACTGGTATCGCATCGCACGCCCTCGCGTCTTCCTGTTCCCCGGCCGGGACAAGATCGGACCGATGACCACGCGCCAGTTCCATCGCATCTGCCAGCAAGCCGCCAAGCGTGCCGGACTTCCCAAGTGGGTCGCGCCGCACACACTGAGGCACTCCTTTGCGACCCATCTTCTCGAGAACAACATCGACGTGCGTGTCATCCAGGTTCTACTCGGGCACGCGCAATTGGACACGACCGCCCGCTACACGCAGGTGGCGACCAACGTCATCCGGCGCGTGATGAGCCCGATCGACAGGCTGATCCCGCTCGATGCACCACCGCCGGCTCCGGATACAGCACCGGCGTGACAGCCGGAGATGGCTCGCCCAGCTCTCGAGGTCGCGGACATCTTCCGCGATCACGGGGCCGCTTGGCGTGAGGCCAACTGCGGCCATGTGAGCCTTGGCCAGTTGAAGGTGATGAGCGCAATCGAGAGCTGCCGGACGGCGGCGCTCGGCGGGCATGTTGCGCGCTGCGAGAACACGGCGTGCAGACACACCGCCATCGCCTACAACTCCTGCCGCAACCGGCATTGTCCCAAGTGCCAGGGCGCGGCGGCACGCGAGTGGATGGAGGCACGAGCCGCCGAGCTCCTGCCCGTGCCCTACTTCCATGTCGTGTTCACCCTGCCCTCGGCGATCGCCGACGTCGCGTACCAGAACAAGGCTGTGATCTACGATCTGCTGTTCAAGGCTTCGGCCGAGACGATGACGACCATCGCCGCCGATCCGAAGCATCTCGGCGCCAGGATCGCGATCACGTCTGTGCTGCACACCTGGGGCAGCGCGATGACGCATCATCCCCATGTCCACATGATCGTCCCCGGTGGGGGCATAGCGCTCGACGGGTCGAAGTGGATCGCGAAGCGGCCGAACTTCCTGCTGCCGGTGCTGGTGTTATCGCGCCTCTTCCGCCGCCTGATGTTGGAGCGGTTGACGGCGGCCCACGCCGCCGGCCAGCTCGTGTTCTTCGGTGACCACGAGCATCTCGCCAATGCCAAGGCATTCTCCGATTATCTGGCCCCGCTCAAGAAGACGCGCTGGTTCGTCTACGCCAAGCGCCCGTTCGCGGGCCCCAAGGCGGTGCTCGCCTATCTCTCCCGCTATACGCACCGCGTCGCGATCTCCAATCGCCGGCTGATCAGTGCCGACACGCGAAGCGTGACGTTCAGGGTCAAGAACTATCGAGCCGACGGCCCCGGCCGCTACACGACGATGACCCTCGATGCGCACGAGTTCGTCCGCCGCTTCCTGCTCCACGTTCTGCCGAGCGGCTTCCACCGCATCCGCCACTATGGACTTCTCGCGAGCGGCGTGAAGGGGGAGAACCTCGCAAGGATGCGCGAGCTTCTCGACGTCGTGCCACCGGCAGTCTCCGAAGACGAGCAGGCGCCTGCTGCTGACGCAGCCGACGTGCTGCCGACGCCATGCCCGTGTTGCGGTGCCCGGATGCTCGTCATCGAGCGCTTCGAGCGCGGTGAGATGCCGAGGCATGCTGCGCCGGCCGACTCGAGCATCCGGATGGATACGTCATGAGTCTTGCCGCGCGCCGCCTCATAGACACTGGCATGGCGGTCCTCGCGACAGCCAGGCCCGGCACGCTATTGCCCGGATCATGCGGGAACGGTGTTATCGAGCGGGAGGAGCTCTCACCCCGACCGGCTTGCACACGCAAAAGATGCCAACGGCCTCCCGGATCCTGCGTGATGTCGAGGCCTCCGCATTCCACGCCGCCCTGCGCAAGATCAAAATCCCCATAGCTTGCGGCACGACCGCAGCGTACCCATCCGCGGGTTCCTTCACTGGAGGCTTTCCGACGACGGCCCCCGTGCTCGGGAAAACGTTCGTGCAGGGCCGTCATCCGAAACCCTTCACAATTTGAGACATGGCGGTCAGCGGTGTGCAGGGCTTGCGGTTCGACCGCTCGCGGAGACGATAGCGGAAAGTCTGGGATAATCCGACCGCTTGCGTAGGAGCAAACAAATCGAAGCCCCATCGAGACTTCCGCTCGATCGGCATCGGACCATCTCACATTCTAGGGATTGCGCGACACGATTTGCGTTCCCGTCACTTCTGAATACACTGTGTCTCGGAACTCGTCTCAACGGCGGGTCTCATTACTTCTTAAGACATCCACGACATGAAGCTCTGATATGCCCGCGTCTCGTCGACCGGGCAGAACTTGGATACGCAGGTTCAAAAGCTCCAAGCCGCTGGCTGCGAGAAAATCTTCGAAGAGAAAAAGAGCGGCGCTTCGAAGTCCGAACGACACGAACTCAAAACGGCCCTCGCCTACATGAGGGAGGGGGATCAGTTCGTGGTGACGAGGCTCGATC
>JBQTIA010000005.1:0-90865 GCA_052388455.1 Hyphomicrobium sp. | reverse complement strand
ATAGAATCCGCGTTGCGCGTAAAAGCGCCGAGCACCGGGAGGACGTCAGCCTCCAGTGCGCCGCCTGCGAGCCTCCTGTGGCGCGAGCTTCCGACGCGGTTTAGCACGACGCAGGCGATGGTCACGCCATCGCGAAAGTTCCGGAAACCCAGCGCCGTCGCCGCCGCCGTCTGCGATTGCCCAGAGACATCGAGCACCAGGACCACCGGCCATCCCGTTGCCGCCGCGAGATCGGCGCTGGCCCCCGATCCCCAGTGACCGGAGCGCGCAACGCCGTCGAAGAGCCCCATAAGCGCCTCGACCACGACGAGGTCGGCTTCACGGCACGCCGTCCGCAGGATCTGCGCAGCGGTTGGCCGTCGCATGGCCCAGCTGTCAACATTGAACGAGGGCCGACCCGTTGCGGCGGAATGGAAGGCCGGATCGATGTAGTCGGGGCCGGCCTTAAGGGCCTGCACACGAACGCCGCTCCGGGTCAGCGCCCGCAGCAGGCCGAGCGTGAGCGTCGTCTTGCCGGCACCAGACCGGGGTGCGGCAATCATCAGGCCGGGCGGCAGGGCAATGGCGTCGGTCATGTGGTTGCGGCGGAGGTCCGGTCGAAGGCCGTGTATTCGGCTGCGATGGGCTTATAACGGCTCGCGATGGCGAACACGAACGGCAATGACGCGGACCCCGCGCGCCCGCTGCGCACCGGCTGGACGACCGGCACCTGCGCCACCGCCGCCGCGCGGGCGGCCGTCGAGGGGCTGTGGACCGGCACCTTTCCCGATCCCGTCGCCGTGACGCTGCCGAATGGCCAGCAGCCAACTTTTGCGCTGGCCGAACATGCGCTCGCACCGGGGCGGGCGACAGCCGCCATCGTCAAGGACGCGGGTGACGATCCGGATGTCACGCACGGAGCGCTCGTCGTCGTCACGGTGACGGCCGGCGCGCCCGGTGAGGGCGTGACGTTTCGGGCCGGTCCCGGCGTCGGCATGGTGACGCGGCCGGGCCTCCCCATTCCGCCGGGCGAGCCGGCGATTAATCCCATACCGCGACAAATGATCCGCAATGCGATCGAGGAAGCCGCGCGGCTGTTCTCGCGGCCCGCGGACATCGTGGTCGAGATCGCCATTCCCGGCGGCGAGAAGATCGCCGAGAAAACGCTCAACGGCCGGCTCGGCATCGTCGGCGGGCTGTCGATCCTCGGTACCACCGGCATCGTCGTCCCTTTCTCGTGCTCGGCGTGGATTCACTCGATCCATCGCGGCATCGATGTGGCGCTGGCGGGCGGCATCACGCACGTTGCCGGATCGACGGGGGCCACCTCGGAGGCGGCCATCGCACGGCTCTATGGTTTGCCCGACATCGCCCTCATCGACATGGGCGACTTCGCCGGCGGAATGCTGAAATATCTGAAAACGCATCCCGTGCCGCGCGTCACCATCGCGGGAGGCTTCGCCAAGATGTCGAAGCTCGCGGCCGGGCGTCTCGACCTGCATTCCAGGCGCGGCGTCGTCGATCTCGAACTGATTGCGGGATGGCTCGCCGAAGCCGGGGCGACGGATGCACTGCTGAATGAAGCCCGGCAGGCCAACACCGCGCAGCAGATTCTCGGTCTGGCCCAGACTGCCGGCATCGATATCGCCGGCCGGATCGCGACCCGTGCCGCAGAAGCGGCTGTCCGAGTGATGTCTGCCCGCGTCATCTCCAGCCCCACCATCGGCCTCGATGTCGTGATCTTCGACCGCGACGGCCACCTCGCCGGCCGCAGCGAAATTGTACAGATGTGAGACAGATGTGAGAATGCCTCGTCTTACACGTGCTCAGGTCTTGGTGCGGAATCGCCGCTGGTAATCGGCGTCGTAGAGAGCGCTTTCGCGGAAGTCGTCGCGGCCGAGGGCTTCGCCGACCAGAATGAGCGCGGTGCGTTCGAGGTTGGCCGACGCACATCGCCCGACGATGGTATCGAGCGTGCCGCGGATGATGGTCTCGTCGGGCCACGACGCGCGGTAGACTATGGCGACCGGGCACTCCGCGCCGTAGAACGGCACGAGCCGCGCCGCCACATCCGCGAGGACGTGAATGGAGAGATGCACGCAGAGAGTCGCCCTCGTGGCGGCGAAGGCTTCGAGCGTCTCGCGCTCCGGCATGGCGGAGGCGCGGCCCGGCGTGCGCGTCAGCACCACCGACTGCGCGACCTCGGGCAAGGTCAGCTCGCGGGCCAGCGCGGCGGAGGCGGCGGCGAACGACGGCACGCCGGGCGTGATCGTGTAGGGTATGCCGAGACGGTCGAGGCGTCGGAGCTGCTCGCCGAGCGCGCTCCAGATCGAGAGATCGCCCGAATGCAGCCGCGCAACGTCGCGTCCGCCGGCGGTGGCTATTTCCATCTCGGCGACGATCTGATCGAGCGTCATCGGCGCGGTGTCGATGATGGTGGCGCCCGGCGGACAATGGGCGAGCAGCGCCGCCGGCACCAGCGAGCCGGCGTAGAGACACACGGGCGCGCGCGCGATGAGATCGCGGCCGCGCACGGTGATGAGGTCGGGACTGCCGGGGCCGGCACCGATGAAGTGGATGGTCATGGGGCTGGCCCCTGATCGTCGCTTGAGATCGCCGCGGCGGCGGTGATGTTGCCGAACACCTGACGGGTCACAAGCAGCCGCGAACCCGGACCTGCGGCAGTCAGAGCTGCGGACTCGGCGATCGAGGCAACTCCAAAGAGATCGACGACTCTCTTCGAGATGGAGGCGCAATCGCCCGAGCGCTGCTGCAGGGCTGTCAGTGCGAGCGGTTGAAACGCGATGCCTTTGGCCGCGACGGCTGCCGCCAGGCGGGCGGAGAACGCAGCTCCTTCCAACGAGGAGACCGCGTCCGCCGATCGTCCGGCGAGGTCTTCCATGCGGGCGACGGCGAGCAGCAGGTCGGCCGTGGCTGCCGCGCGCGAAGCTCCAATTCCGATGGCCATCATGACGTCACCTTCGGCTTGCGGGCCGCCCACTGCGTCACCGGCATGGCCGCCCGCCAGCCGGTGCGGGTTCCGACCGGCTCGGCCCGCTCGATGCCGATCCGCGTCAGAGTCCCGCCGAAGCGCCCGCGCGCGGCAAAAAGTATGGCATCGGTTTCGAGCGTGACGCCGTTGACGACGATGCGACCGCCCGGCTTCAGCGCCGACCAGCAGCGCTCGATCAGCCCCGGCGAAGAGGCGCCCCCGCCGATGAAAACCGCATCCGGCGGCGCCAGTCCATCGAGTGCGTCGGCCGCCGCTCCAGTCTGCACGATGAGTTTGGGCACGCCGAGAGCGATGGCGTTGCGGGTGGCGCGCGCAGCGCGATCCTCGCGCAGCTCGATGCCGACGGCGCGGTTGGCGGGATGCGCCAGCAGCCACTCGATGGCGACCGAGCCGCTGCCCGTTCCGATGTCCCACAGGAACTCGCCGGCTCCGGGCGCGAGCGCGGAGAGCGTGATGGCGCGGACCTCGCGCTTCGTCAGTTGCCCGTCGCTTTCGTAGAGGCTGTCGGGCAGCCCGGCGGTGAACGGCAGCGGGCCCGCCTCGTTTCCCGCCACCACATCGAGGCCGACGATGTTCAGCGGATCGATGTCTTCAAAAGCAAAATCGCACGCCAGACAGGGGCGGATTTTCTCGCGCGGCCCTCCAAGCGCTTCGAGCACGGTGAGCTGAGACGCACCGAAACCGCTGTCCACTGCCAGGGCAGCCACCTCGTGCGGGGTCTCGCCGTTGAGCGAGAGGGCCAGGATGCGGCGGCCGTGGTGCAGATGGCGGCGCAGCAGCGGCGTCTGACCGCGCATGTTCAGTCCGAGCGTCGTCGTGTCCTGCAGCGGCCAGCCGAGACGGGCCGCCGCCAGGCTGAAGCTCGACGGCGCGGGGATGACCTCCATTTCGTCCGGAGGTATGGCTCGCGCCAGCGTGACACCGGCGCCGAACCAGAACGGATCGCCGGAGACGAGCACGGTGACGGGCGTACCCCGTCTCTCCAGTATGCCGGGGATCGTCGCTTCGATCGGGCTCGCCCAGACGCGCTGCTCGCCACTCGTCGGACCGATCAGCTCGAGGTGGCGCTTTCCGCCGACGACCAGGCCCGCCGCATCGATCAGCGCCAGCGCACGCTGGCCCAGCCCCGCCCGCCCGTCCTCGCCGATGCCGATGATTGCCAACCAGCGTGCGGTCATGTCATGGGCTCGCGATATGGAACGGAACCCGGCCAGACCCTGCCGCGTCCTGCTGCTCGGCGGCACGATGGAAGCCGGCGTGATCGCGGCTCGGCTCGACGGCGACCGGCGCTTCGACGCCGTGCTGTCGCTCGCCGGACGCACGGCCACGCCCAAGGCGTCGGCGCTCAAAGCGCGCACCGGCGGCTTCGGCGGTATCGACGGCTTGGCGGCCTATCTCGCGGACAACGCCATCGATGTCGTCATCGACGCCACGCACCCATTCGCGACGCTGATCAGCGCCAACGCCTTGGCCGCGTGCCGCAAAGCCGGAGTTACGCTGATCGCACTGGAGCGTCCACCCTGGCAGCCCATTCCCGGCGATCACTGGCGACACTTTTCCAGCGCCGAGGCCGCCATCGCCTCGCTGCCGCCAGAGCCCTGCCGCGTGTTCTCGGGTCTCGGCCGGCTGTCGCTCGACGCACTGTCGCTCGCGCCGCAGCATCACTATGTCATTCGCGTCGTCGATCCTCCGGCCGATCGACTGCCGATTCCTATCGCAACTGTGATCACCGCGCGCGGACCCTTCGCGACCGAGGACGATGTGTCGTTGTTCCGCGAGCATGGCATCGATGTGGTGCTGTCCAAGAACTCCGGCGGCACCGCGGCCTATTCCAAAATCGAGGCCGCGCGCCGACTCGGCCTGCCGGTGCTGATGATCGACCGCAAGGATGTCCCGGGCCGGATGGCGGCAGCGACAGTCGGCGAGGTCTGGCAGCGCCTCGAAGAGCATCATGCGGGCTCCAAGCTGCGCGGCGTGTAGACCCACGCCGTTCCGTCCGGGCGCTCGATGCGCCGCGTGGTACTCGATCCGACAATCACCAGCGTGCGCATGTCGATCGCCGCCGTGTGCACATCTGCAAGGGTCCGCAACTCGATGTTCTCGTCGGTCCGCCCGACCGCGCTCGCGAGCATGACGATCGTCTCCGGCGCGCGGCACTGCTGCAAAATCTCGAATGCCTCGACGATCTGGCGCGGGCGCGCCTTGGAGGCCGGATTGTAGAGCGCGATCACGAAGTCGGCCTCGGCGGCGGCGCGGAGCCGGCGCTCGATCACGCTCCAGGGCTTCAGGTTGTCGGACAGCGAAATGGCGCAGAAGTCGTGACCGAGCGGCGCGCCGAGCCGCGCGGCCGCCGCCAGCATCGCCGTCACACCGGGCTCGACCTGGACATCGAGCGCGCGCCACGAGACGGGACCGCGCTCGATGGCCTCGAACACGGCGGAGGCCATGGCGAACACGCCGGGATCGCCGCCGGAGACCATCGCGACGTGTTTGCCTTCAGCCGCCAACGACAGTGCACGCTCGGCCCGGCTCAGTTCCTCGCGGTTGTCGGAGGTTTCGAAGCGCTGGCCGCGTCGTGGCGTCAGGCGGCCAACGTAAGCCGCGTAGCCGAGCACCACGTCCGCCTCGCTCGCGGCGTCGCAGGCGGCGGGTGTCACCCACCGCTCGGGTCCGGGGCCGAGGCCGATCACGGTCAGCCGCCCGCTCATGTGATCCTCCTGCCGCGCCCGCCGGGCAGCAGGATGATCGAGAAATACGGCGCCGCGCCGCCATCGAGCTTGTCGAGCGGCAGCACACGCTCGCCGGCCATGGTGCCGCGCTCGACGTAGATCGCTTCGGCCGAGCGCCCGGCATCACCGATGGCGGATCGGATTTTTGCGAGGTTGTGTCCGACTTTCATGATCACGGCCGCGTCGGTACTGAGCAGGCGCTGCGCGAGGGCCTCGCGATCGAGAGTTCCCGGCAGCACCGTCAGCACGTCGTCGCCGTAGGTAATCGGAGCCGCTGCAGCCGTCCAGCAGCCTGACATGCCGGTGATGCCCGGCACGACGACGATATGCTGCGATGGCTTCAGACGATCGTACATATGCAGAAACGAGCCGTAGAAGAACGGGTCGCCCTCGCACAACAGGGCTACGTCGCGGCCGGCATCGAGATGCTCGGCGAGCGTGGCTGCACTCAAGGCATAAAACTCACGGATCGGGCCGACATAGGCGTCGTCGCGGAAACCGACCTCGGTGGTCACGGGATATTCGAAGGCCAGTTCCTGCGACTTTGCGTCGATCAGACCGCTCGCGATGGTGCGCGCATGTCCCGGCCGCCCGCGCTTCCTGAAATAGGCGACGACCGCTGCCGCGGCGACAATGCGCGCGGCTTTCAGCGTCACCAGTTCGGGGTCGCCGGGTCCGAGGCCCACGCCATACAGGATGCCGCGCGGGGGAGACATCACTCGGCCTCACTGGCCAAAGCATTGACGGCTGCCGCGGCCATGGCACTGCCGCCCTTCCGCCCGCGCACGATTGCGAACGGCACCCGGCCGTCGGCCGCCAGCGCCTCCTTCGATTCCGCCGCGCCGACGAACCCGACCGGCATTCCGATGATGGCTGCCGGCCGCGGCGCGCCCGCGTCGAGCATTTCGAGCAGTCGGAACAGTGCCGTCGGCGCGTTGCCGATGACGACCACGGCGCCGCCGAGGTGCGGCCGCCACAACTCCATGCCAGCCGCCGTGCGCGTGTTGCCGATTTCTTTGGCAAGGCCCGCCACGCGCGGATCGTCGAGCGTGCATATGACGGGATTGGCGGCAGGCAGCCTGGCGCGCGTGACGCCGTTGGCCACCATCTTGGCGTCGCAGAGGATGGCAGCGCCGCGGGTCAGCGCCGCCGTGGCCTCGACGGCCAACGTCGGCGAGAACACGATGTCGCGTGTGATCTCCACCATGCCGCAGGCATGGATCATGCGCACCGCGACCCTCTCCTCCTCACGCGAGAAGCGGACAAGGTCGGCCTCGGCGCGGATGATGGCGAACGAGCGCGCATAAATGGCGCTGCCGTCGCGGACGTAATCGTGCGCGGTCATGATGCAAAGCCGGTGAGAGCGGATCGGGCGGCGGCGGCCATGTCCTTAGGCGCGATACCCACGCGATCGAACACGCCATCCGCGCTGCCGTCGCGCACGAGGTCGTAGGCGCCGTTCCTTGCAACGAAAGTCAGCGCGGCCGTAGCGCGGCGTGCGCAGCCCTTGACGCAGCCCGAGACGTGGATGGGCGGCCATTTTGTATCGATCGCCGCAAGCGCTGTGATCATGCGCTCGGCATCGGCACGGGTCGCCGTCGTCGCGTTGGCGCAGGCCGGTGCACCGACGCAGACGTCCATGGTCAGCCGTGGATCGGCCGGTCCGACGATCAATCCGAACCGCTCCGCTTCCGCCAGCAGCGCCGTCACAGCCGATTCGCCGCCACAGGGAACCACCAACACACGCCACGGACTGACGCGAACCTCCGTGCACCCTAGATGTGCGGCGCGGCGGCAGAGCGCAGCCAGATCGTCCGCCATAATGCGTCCGAAGGGGAGCCCGATGCCGGCCGCAAAGGGCTCGCTGACGGGACCGAGCGCACCAATCGGCGCCGGCTGTGTTCTGGCACGGCCGAACGGCTGAACGCGAGGCGTCAGCCCGGCTCTCCTGAAAATGCCTCCGCTCCCGGCCAGCACCACGGCATCGCGCATCCGGAGCACGTGCGGATGATCGCGCCGAACGGCCAGAAACTCCTCCGCGAGTCGGCACAGCACGCCGGCGGCATTCTCGCATTCGACGTGCGCCGAAGTGGCCTCGTCGCCGTCGAGCCTGATTACAAGACCGCCATGGCTGCCGGCCGTGACCCGTACGTCCGCCGCCGTACCGCCCTCGCACGACTGCGCGCAGCCGCTGAAACTCCATCCGAACTTGTCGGGCAGGTCGTGCAGCGCAGACTGAGCCGCAAGCCGCGCTTCGAACTCGCTTGCCAATGGCCGCACGTCGATGCGCGAGGGATCGAGCCCGGCCATCGGATCGACGACTATGTTGCGGATCGCCTCGGCGTGCGCGTCGCGATCGATCAGGCCGCTCGCATCGAGCGCGGCCAGTGCTGCCGGATAAGTCGCTTCCGTCAACCCTCGCAATTGCAGGTTGGCGCGGCTGGTCAGGTCGATGGCGCCGGATCCGAAGCGGCCGGCGACTTCGGCCATCGCTGCCAGGGAATCGAGAGTGAGCGCACCGGCGCGCGGACGGATGCGCAGCAGCAGCCCGTCGCCGGTCGGCATCGGCCGCAGAGCCCCTGGGCACCAGCCCTTGCGTAATTCCTCGCGCAGCATCATTCGGCGGCCTCGCGGCTGGAAGTCTCCTCGGCTCGCCGCTGCACGTCGTTGCGGCGCGGATGCCAGAGGCCGCGCGCGACTGCCTCCTCGAAGCGCCGCCGCATGGCCTCCAGCGCGGCCGGATTCTCGCGGCTGACGAAGGCGGCCACTGCCGGATCGCCGAGATACGCCTCGTAGAGCCGCTCGAACGCGCCGTCGTCGACCGTGCGGGCCGTCGCCGCGAAGGCGAACGCGGCATCGACGGTGGAGGCCAATTCCGCCGCGCCGCGAAAGCCGTGACGCATCTGTCCCTCGATCCAGCGCGGGCTAGCAGCGCGGCCGTGCACGACGCGGGCGCATTCCTCGGCCAGCGTGCGGACGCGCGGCGCGTCCGGCGTTCCGGTGTCGCCGTGATAGAGGGCGACAGTCGCGTTGCCGGTGGCCGCGGCGGCGGCCGCAAAACCACCCTCGTGAGCAGCGAAGTCGCCGCCGCTCAGCACGTCGATCTCGCGATGGTCCTGGATATGGACGAAAGCGTCGGCGGTGCTCACGCGGTCGGCGAAGGCTGCGGGCGCAGACTTGCCATCGCCTGTGCCGTGCGCGTGGCTCGATGCGGCGAGATAGCTCTCGCCCAGCGCCTGCCGGTCCCGCCAGTCGCCGCCGTCGATGCGGCTCATCACTCCCGCACCGAAGGTTCCGGCCGGCGGACCGAAGATGCGGTCGAGCGGCGCGCCCTTCTGGCGCGAGAGGACGAGCGGATTATCCGCGCCGTCCTCGTCGAGCCCGGCGACCAGCGCGACGGCGCTTTCGAACAGCGTGAGCTGGCTCTGAAACATGTCGCGGAACAGGCCGGAGATGCGCAGCGTCACGTCCACCCGGGGCCGGCCGAGCTCGGCGAGCGGCGAGGTCTCGACGCCGGTCACACGGAACGATCGGCTGTCCCAGACCGGCCGCACTCCGAGCAGGGCGAGCGCGGTCGCCAGCTCCTCGCCGCCGGTTCGCAGCGTCGCGCTGCCCCACAGGTCCATGACGATGGCACGCGGCCAGTCGCCGTGGTCCGACAGGTAGCGGCCGAGGATGGCGGTGGCGGCGCGGCGGCCGTTGGCCCACGCCGTAATGGTGGGGATACCGCGCGGATCGGTGCCGTAGAGATTGCGCCCCGTGGGCAGTACGTCGGCGCGGCCCCGGCTCGGCGCTCCCGACGGACCCGGCTCGACGAAGCGGGTATCGAGGGCCTTGAGCAGCGCGCCAATCTCGTCCTGATCGAGCACGTGCAGGCCGTCGCGGATCGACAGCTCCTTGACGTCGCAGAGGAAGGCGTCGATGCGGGTCACGGAATCGGCCTCGCTCTGGCCCGGCGTCAGTCCGCAGCTCTCGGCAATGCCCGCGCGTGCGGCGGCGTTGACGATCTCGGACACCAGTCGTTTGCGCCGTCGCGGATCGAGCCCGTCGGCAGAAGAGAACTCGTCGACGAGGCGCTCGACGTCCATCAAGCCCGCCGACAGCGCCGTCTCGACCAGCGGCGGCGGCTTGTGGCCGAGGGTGACTGCGGCGACGCGGCGCTTGGCCTGCGCCGCCTCGCCCGGATCGTTGACGATGAACGGATAGACGAGCGGGACGGGACCGAGCACCGCGCGCGGCGCGCACTCCGGCGACAGTGCAACAGCCTTGCCGGGCAGCCATTCGAGCGTGCCGTGGGCGCCGAGGTGCATGAGCGCATCGATGCCGAAGACGTGCCTGAGCCAGAGATAGAAGGCCGCGTAGCCATGCCGCGGCGGCGTCGCGGGGTCGTGATACTGCGCCTTGCGATCCGCGAGTGTGCCCCGCTCGGGCTGCAAGGCGACGACGAGATTACCGCACGGCACGGCGCGCATATTGAATGCGCCGTTCTCGAAGCTGGGATCGTCCTCCGGCGCACCCCAGGCCGATGCGATGCTCTCTCGGAACGCATCCGGCAAGCGGAGAAAGTGGTCGAGATACTGATCGACCGGCCAGCGGATTGCTTCTGCCGGCTCCAGCCGAGAGATGAGTTCTCGGGCGTCGGCCGGCGGGTGGTCCAGCGCGTATCCGGCACCCGACAGCCCGGCGACGATCATCTGCGTGCTCGCGAGCGCATCGAGCCCGACGGCGTGCGCGATCTGATCGGGGCGGCCGGGGTATGTGGAGAGCACCAGCGCCAACCGCCGTTCGTTCGTGGGCTTGGCTCGCAGCTTCGCCCAAGCCGCCGCGAGTTCGGCGACATGCGCGATGCCATCTGCGCACGGCTCATGGCGCATCACCGAAATGCCGGTTGAATTCGCCTTTTCATCGACCGCCTTGAACGAGATGGCTCCGGCGAAGAGGCGGCCGTCGAACTCCGGCAATACGACGTGCATGGCCTGATCGGCCGGGGCGAGCCCGCGCTGTGAAGCGGCCCAGGCGTCACGCGGCCCGTTGACCATCGCCACCTGCAGGATCGGGCAGCGAGGCGCCTCGAGCGGCGAGACATTGTCGCCGTCGCGGGCGGAGAAGGCGGTTGCGTTGATGACGACGCCGGGTGCCAGCTCAGACAGCTCGGCAGCCAGCCAGCTCGCGGCGGCAGGTGCTTTCAGGCTCGGCACATAGTATGCTGTCGCTGCCACGCCCCGTGCTGCGAGGGCTTCGACCATGGCCTCGATCGGCGCCGTGTCGCCAGCCAGCACGTGCGAGCGATAGAAGATGATTGCCGCGCTCCGGCCAGACGCCGTTGCGGCTCCGCGTCTTCCGAAAATCCCGAAGTCGGGCATCGGCACGGAAGCGGGCCATGCGGCTGCCGAACCCTCGGCCCGCGCCAGCAGTCCCGCCAGCGCCGCGCGCGTGTTCTCCACGCCACCGGCATCGAGCAGGGCCTCAATGGCGTCGAGGTCGCCGGCGCTCAGCGTCGAGAGGGCGGCCAAGCGCGGATCGGGGCGGCCGTCACCCGGCACGATGGCCAGCGCTATGCCGAGCCGGCGGCAGGCGCGGCTCAGTTGCTCGCCGCCGTAGCGCCAGTAATCGAGCCCGCCGAGCAGGCGCACGAGCACGGCTTTCGTCCCCGGTAGCGTCGCCTCGATGAAGAGATCGACCGACATCGGATGCGTGAGGCGGACGAGATTGGCGGCGCCGAGCGTCGGTCCGGGACATGACCCGATCGCCTGATATTGGGTCGCATCGGGCACCTTCGGTGCGTGATCGGGTTCGTGTCCCGTACAGCCGGAGTTGGGGAACACGATCCCGACTGCGGACGCATTCGGTTCATGTCCCCTGAAGCGCTGCCACGCGGAGGCCACCGCCGCCAGATCCGAATCCGAGAATGACAGCACGACCACGTCCGCGGGCGCCAGCCCGAGATCCTCGGGCGGGGCCGCCTCGGAGAGATCGCGGGACTCGCGCACCAGGAGATGCATCAGCCCCCGCCGTTCAAGATAGCCGTGATGGCCGCCCGGTCGAGGCCCTTCCTGCCGATGACGACGATGCGGCCCTGGCGCAGGTCGTTCGCGCTCCACGGCCGCTCGTAGCGGGTGTCGATGCGCGTGCCGACGCCTTGCAGCAGCAGCCGCACCGGCTTGCCGTCGACGGAGGCGAAGCCTTTGACGCGCAGCACGTCGTGCTCGCGCGCCAGCCGTTCCGCACGCTGCGTCAGATCGTCCGCCGAGGCGAGCGTACCTATCGAAATAACGAAGCTCTCGAAATCGTCGTGATCGTGCTCGCCGGTGGCGTCGTGATGGGACGGCCGCGCCGCGAGGTCGTCCTCGGCGGCGGCGGATAGGCCGAGCAGCACGTCGGCGGGGACGTTGCCCTCGCGCGCCGGCACGATTCTGATGGCGCGCGGAACAGCCGAGGTGATCTCGCGGCTGACGGCCGTTATTCCCGCGGCGTCCATGAGGTCGGTCTTGTTCAGCACGACGATGTCGGCGCAGAGGAGCTGGTCCTCGTAGACCTCTTCGAGCGGGTTGTCGTGATCGACGGACGGGTCGGCGGCGCGCTGCTCCGCTACTTTCGCCGGATCGTCGGCGAATCGACCGCCGAGCACGGCCGGGCCGTCGACCACGGTCACCACGCCGTCGACCGTCACGCGCGAGCGGATGTCAGGCCACTCGAACGCCTTGACCAGCGGCTTCGGCAAAGCGAGCCCTGACGTCTCGATGATGATGTGCTCGGGAGCCGGCGAGCGCGAAAGCAGTGCCTCGAGCGTCGGAATGAAATCCTCGGCGACCGTGCAGCAGAGGCAGCCGTTGGTCAGCTCGACGATGTTCTCTTCCGGGCAGCTCTCGACGCCGCAGGATTTGAGGATCGCGCCGTCGACGCCGACATCGCCGAACTCGTTGACGATGAGAGCCAGCCGGCGTCCCCCGGCGTTCTCGATCACGTGGCGCACCAGCGTCGTCTTGCCGGCGCCGAGGAAGCCGGTGACGATGGTGACGGGGACCTTGCGGGCGCTGGCGGGGGCGGTTGTCATTCAGCGGCCTCCAGGACAGCGACAGGAAGCGGCGGCACGCGCGCGACGACGTTCTTGCGACCGATCTCGGGACGTTCGCGCCATGCGGGCTGCCCGTCGGCCTTCTGGCTGTGCTGGCGGGCGAAGGTGAGCACGGCTTCGGCATCGATCGCCGGATCGAGGCGTCCGACGACATAAGTCCACTTGCCGGCGGCGGTGATGGCCGCCGTGCAGCCGTGGTTGCAGTTCGAAAGACACTGCACGGGCACGACGCGAACGCCGGCGGGCCCATGGGGCTGCGCGACTTGCGCCGCAAGCGCTTCGACTGCCGCCAGCAGCAGTGAACCCGGACGCGGCGCCGTCTCATCGGTCGCCACGTCCGGACGGCGGCATGTCGTGCAGACGAACAGCGTCGTCTCCACGTGCCCTGGCATCTCGCCGGCCGTCGTCATGCCATTCACCTCGAAAGCGTAGTCCGGAACCCGTCGGCTCTCAAACTCAGAGCGAGAATTTTAGGACCAGAAACTTAGGCCCAGAAACTTAGGCCCAGAAACTTAGACCCAGAGCCCGGCCGCGCCGCCTGCGAAGTAGCCGCCGAGGACAGCAATGGCGAGACCGGCCGCAGTGATGGCCACCGGCGCGGCATCGGCCGTGCGCGACCTCAACACGCCGATCGCCGCGTAGGCTCCGAGCGCGATGGCCGACTGCACGATGGCGAGGCCGGCGAAATAGGCGTAGAGCGGCGTCGGCTCTGCGCCGACGATCGACTCGCCGAGCGCGTAGCCATGCACCAGCCCGGCCGTCGCGAACACGAGCGTGAGGGGAAAGGCAGTCGGCGCAAGGCGCAGGGCCACAAGCTGGCCGATGAAGAGGGTCGAAAGCGCGACCAGCAGTTCCGAGTTCGGCAGATCGAAGCTCGCGAGGTGGAGGACGACGCCACCGATCATGGCGGCGACGAAGGCGAACACCATCTGCGGCCGGGCGCCGATGAGCGCCGCGAGAATGCCGACGCCGATGATCGCGGCGAAATGATCGAGCCCGATGATCGGATGCCCGAAGCCCGACAGCAGGCCCTGCATGAAGGTCGTCGGCGTAACGCCGCCCATCGGGTGATGCGCGAATGCCGGTGAAGCCACGCCCAGCGCGAGAGCCGCGCCGAAACCCCGAGTGAGAAATCTATTGGCCGCCATGGTCGTCTCCGTCGTTGGGTGGGAACGCCGACGTTCCCCCGATACACCGCCTCCGACGGAGCCCGGCTTGGCCGGACCTCAAGAGCTGTCCCCCGGCACTCCCCGACCGGCGGACTCGAAAGCGGCAGTGCGCGACGGCAGGTCTCCTGGCTCGCGGGTCGCTGCATCCGGCCACCTTCCCGGGGCCGAGGCCCCAGTGGTACGCAACGCCGGATGCTCACCGCTGACAGTTGCGGGGGCAGCTGCGGATTGCGACCGGGAGTTCCGCACTCCCCGCCCGTCACCGCATTCCCTTGTGAACCCTCTTGCGAGGGACCGTCACCTCAACCGATAAGGGACCACTCCCGAGGAAGTCAATTGCAAAGCGCCCCCGACGGGCCCCCATGACCAGCGGCAAACTCCCCCGATCGACCCTGATCCTCGGCGGCGCCCGCTCGGGCAAGAGCGCGCTGGCCGAACGGCTGCTGACGGAACAGCCGGGACCGTGGGTCTACGTCGCGACCGCCGAGGCGCGGGACGGCGAGATGCGCGACCGGATCGCGCTCCACCGCAGCCGCCGCGGGCCGGACTGGGTGACCATCGAAGCGCCCTTGGCGCTGGCCGAGACGCTGGCCGAGGGTTCGGCGGCACGCCATCCCGCGCTGGTCGACTGCCTGACGCTGTGGCTCACCAACCTGATGCTCGGCGGCCACGATGTTCCCGCTGCGACCGCCACGCTGATCGACGTTCTCTCACGCAGGGTGCATCCCTGCATCCTGGTCTCGAACGAGGTCGGGCTCGGCATCGTGCCGGACAACGGCTTGGCGCGGGCGTTCCGCGACGAGGCAGGCCGGCTCAATCAGCGCATCGCCGCGGCAACCGACAGGGTGCTATTCGTCGCCGCGGGATTGCCAATGACACTGAAAGGATGACCGGCTTGAACGACGCACCCGACAACGATGCGGCCGAGGCCGAGCGTCACAAGGCCAAGATGGCCAAGCGCAAGGCCGTTCAGGATGCGGAGGTCGCAGGAAAAACCATCGAGAAAGGCGTGCTGCTGGTCCACACCGGCCCCGGCAAGGGCAAGTCGACGGCGGCGTTCGGCCTGGTGCTGCGCGCGCTCGGACACGGCTGGCGGGTCGGCGTGGTGCAGTACATCAAGGGTGCGTGGCACACCGGCGAGAAGGATGCGCTCGCCCGCTTCGGCGATCAGGTGGCGTGGCACACCATGGGCGAGGGCTTCACCTGGGAGACACAGGATCGCGCCCGCGACGTCGCCGCCGCCCGCCGCGCCTTCGACAAGACAAAAGAGCTGATGGCCGACCCGACGATCCGACTTCTCATTCTCGACGAGTTGAACATCGCGCTGCGCTACGATTACCTGCCGCTCGAAGAAGTTCTGGCCACGCTCGCAGCGCGCCGTCGCGGCCTGCACGTCGTCGTCACGGGGCGCAACGCCAAGCCCGAATTGATCGCGCTGGCCGACGGCGTCACCGAGATGGCCGCCATCAAGCACCACTTCTCCGCCGGCGTGAAAGCCCAGGAAGGCATCGAGTTTTGATCGCTCAACTCCAGAGATCATTTTCTAATCGTCATCCTCGATCGAGTGCGCCCCTCACGGCGCGCGAGATCGGGGATCCAGCGCCAGAGTCGTCCGAAGAACGCATGAATTTTGCCGGCTTCGCCGAGTCTTGCGCTGGATCCCCGCGCTCCATGCCGGAGGCATGCTTCCAGCATGACGCGGGCGACCGCCCGCGCTCGCGCGAGGATGACGGAGGCAGTTTAGCGGGTGCTGCGTGACCGCCCGCGCGCTGATGTTCATGGGGACGGGGTCGGATGTCGGCAAGTCGCTGATCGTCGCCGGGCTGTGCCGTCTGCTGGCGAACCGCGGCGTGCGCGTCGCCCCGTTCAAGCCTCAGAACATGTCGAACAACGCCGCCGTAACGGCGGACGGCGGCGAGATCGGCCGCGCCCAGGCGCTGCAAGCCCGCGCCGCGCGGCAGAAGCCGAGCGTGCATATGAACCCCATCCTGCTCAAGCCGCAGAGCGAGACCGGCGCGCAGATCATCGTGCAGGGCCGGATGACAGGCTCCGCGCGAGCGCGCGAGTTTCAAGATATGAAACGCGACCTGATGCCGGCCGTGCTCGACAGTTTCGCCCGGCTGAGGGCCGCATACGACCTCGTGCTCGTCGAAGGTGCCGGCAGCGCGTCGGAGATCAACCTCCGCGCCAACGACATCGCCAACATGGGCTTCGCGCGCGCGGCGGACGTGCCGGTGATCCTGATCGGCGACATCGACCGCGGCGGTGTGATCGCGAGCCTCGTCGGCACGAAGCACGTCGTCGCGCCGGATGACGCCGCGATGATCGCCGGCTTTCTCGTCAACAAGATACGCGGCGACGCCTCGCTGTTCGCCGACGGCATGGCGGCCATTGTCAGCATGACAGGATGGGCGCCGCTCGGCCTCGTCCCCTACTTCGAGGATGCGCGCAGGCTTCCGGCGGAGGATGCGCTCGGCCTGCGCGACCTCGTCCAGGCGCAAGCGGGAAGCGGAACGCTTAAAATCGCCGTCCCGCTGCTGCCGCGCATCGCCAACTTCGACGACCTCGATCCGCTGCGCAACGAGCCGGAGGTCAGCGTCCTGCTGATCGAGAACGGCCGCCCAATCCCCGCCGACACCGACCTCGTGCTGCTGCCCGGCTCCAAATCGACGATCGACGACCTCGCCGCCCTGCGCACGGCCGGATGGGACATCGACATCGCCGCGCACGTGCGGAGGGGCGGGCGCGTGGTGGGGCTCTGCGGCGGCTATCAGATGCTGGGCCGAAGCATCTCCGATCCGCACGGCATCGAGGGGCCGGCGCGCGCGATCGAGGGCCTCGGCCTGCTCGACGTCGAAACGATCTTCGGGAGTGAAAAGACGGTGGCCGAGGTCGCCGGCACCCTCACCGGTTCAGCGGCACCGTTCGCCGGCTACGAGATCCACGTCGGAAACACGACGGGACCGGACACGGCACGTCCGGTTCTGCATTTCGCAGATGGACGGCCCGACGGCGCCACATCGCCCGATGGCCGCGTGACGGGCTGCTACGTGCATGGCCTCTTCACCGCCGATCCGGCGCGCGCGGCGCTGCTGGCTCAATTCGGCGCCTCCTCGTCGGGCGAGAGCTATGAAACCATGGTCGATGCCACGCTCGATGCACTCGCCGATCATCTCGCACGGCATTTGGACTTGGAAAAACTGCTCAGCCTCGCGCGCTGACCAGCAGGGCCAGCCCCGCAAGTACAATAAGCATTATGCCCCACGCCATCGCCGCCAGCCGCAACCCACGCCGGATGTCGACCGCCGTGGCCTCGGCGCGACCGTCGCCCATGTACGAATCATCGACCCGCTCGCCGGCATACTGACGCGGTCCCGCGAGCTTCAGCCCGAGCGCTCCGGCCATGGCGCTTTCCGGCCAGCCGGCATTCGGTGAGCGGTGCCTGCCTGCCTCCCGAAGCATGGTTCGCAGTGCGTCGCGCGGGCTGGCCCTTTCGAGGAAGCACGCTGCGAGCGCGAGCAGCAGCCCGGTCAGGCGCGAGGCCGGCAGGTTGACGAGATCGTCGAGCCGCGCCGCCGCCCACCCGAAAGCCGCATGGCGCGGCGTCAGGTGCCCGATCATGCTGTCGGCGGTGTTGATCGCCTTGTAGGCGACGAGCCCCGGCAGCCCGAGCAGCGCCAGCCAGAATACCGGCGCCACCACGCCATCCGACGCATTCTCGGCCAGACTCTCGATCGCCGCGCGGGCGACGCCGTGCTCGTCGAGCGCTTCGGGATCGCGGCCGACGATCTTCGACACCGCCGAGCGGCCGGCCACGACGCCGCCGGCCTCCAGCGCCGCCGCAACGTCGCGGACATGCGTGTAGAGGCTGCGACTGGCAACCAGCGTGCTGGCGATTACGGCGGTTGCCAGCAAGCCGAGGGAGGTCGGCGGCGCCCACCGCTCGAATACAAACGCGAGCGCCACTGGGACCGCCACGATGACCGCTAACGCTGCGACACCGACCATCCGGCGCACGAGGTCGGTCCACTGCGGGCGGTTGAGTAGGTGGTCGAGCGCGCCGATCAGCGCGCCGATCCAGGTGACGGGGTGGCCGATCGTCCGGTAAAGGACGTGCGGATAGCCGGCGAGCGCCTCGATGCCGAGCGCCAGAACCGCGACGACCAGGGATGTCCCGAGCCCCGTCATGTCTGCACGCGCACTCCCATCCGTTCCTCCGTTCGCCGAGCATGGCGGTCGCCTCGCCGCGGCCAGGGTCCGCTATCCCGAAGCGCCCGGCCCCTGGCTCGATCTCTCGACCGGCATTTCGCCCTGGCCTTATCCGGTGCCGCCCCTCGACACTGCCGTCTGGCAACGCCTCCCCGATCCCGAGGACATAGCAAGTTTGTGCGAGGCGGCGCGAGAAGCCTACCGCGCGCCGCCGGGCTCCGACGTGATCCCCGTCGCCGGAACGGATCTCGCGATCCGCCTCCTGCCGCGGCTGGTGGACCTCGCGCGCGAGGTCGCGATCCTGTCGCCGACCTACGCCAGCCACGAGCGAGCCTGGAACGCGGCCGGACACCTCGTCCGCCGCGTCTCGGATGTCGATGCCTTGCAGCGCGCCGCCGTCGCCGTCGTGGCCAATCCCAACAATCCCGACGGCCGAATGGTGGCACACGCCGAGTTGCATGACCTCGCCAAGCGGACAGCCACGCATCGCGGACTGCTGGTCGTCGATGAAGCGTTCGCCGACGCCGTTCCGGGCTCGAGCGTGCTCGAGCCCGATGCCGACCTCTCCGCGACCGTCGTGCTGCGCTCGTTCGGGAAATTCTTCGGGCTTGCGGGCCTGCGGCTCGGGTTCGTCATCACGGCGCATCCGATCGGCAAGCTGCTTCGCCCGCTGCTCAGCGACTGGCCCGTCTCCGGTCCGGCCCTCGCGATCGGGCGCACGGCACTCCGCGATGTCGCCTGGCGATCCGAGACCTGCAACCGGCTGGCAGACATGGCCCACCGTCTCGACGGCGTGCTCGGTTCGGCTGGACTCGATGTCGTGGGCGGCACGCCCCTCTTCCGCCTCGCTGAATGCAGCGACGCCCCGGCGCTATTCGAGCGTCTCGCCACAAGAGGCGTCCTCGTGCGGCCCTTCGCGCAATGGCCGTGGCTGCGCTTCGGACTTCCCGAAACGACGGCGGAGCTCGGCAGGCTGGCCGAAGCGCTCAGGCCGTAATCGTTTCGAGGGCGCGTCGCGCCGCCTCGGCATTCGGCTCGGCGGTCATCGCCTCGCGCAACGCCTCGCCGATCATCACCAGTACGGGGCCATCGATCTCATCGCTGTGCAGATCGCCGGCAATCCGGCCAACGGTGGAGAGGATCACCTGCTCGTCGGGGCGGGTGGCGTTGGCGACCGCAATGGCCGGCGTCTCCGGAGCCAGCCCGCGCCTCATCGCGATCTCGGTCAGCTCGGGCAGCGTGCGCTTCGGCATGTAGACGACGGTCGTCGCCGCGCTGTCGGCCACCGCCGACCAGTCGATGTCGGGCGGCAGGCGGCCGTGCCGATCATGCGCCGTGATGAATTGCAGACGCCGCGCGTGATCCCGATGGGTGAGCGACACGCCGAGTCTCGCCGCCGCGCCCTGTGCCGAGGTGATGCCGGGGATCACCTCGACCGCGATCCCTGCCGCCCGCGCCGCGGCGATCTCCTCACCCGCGCGGCCGAAGATCAGCGGATCGCCGCCTTTGAGCCGAACGACACGTTTCCCCTCCAGCGCGAGCGCGACGAGCTGCGCATTGATGTCGGGCTGCTTGCAGGAGACGCGGTAGCCGCGCTTGCCCACGTCGATCAGCTCGGCGCCTTTGCGCACCAGCGCCAGGAGGGGCTTGGCAACGAGGTCGTCATAGAGCACCGCGTCGGCCTGGGCGAGCGCGCGGACCGCCTTGACGGTGAGGAGATCGGGATCGCCAGGGCCGGCGCCGACCAGCGTGATCGAGCCCATTTTGCATGGATTTCCGGCTGGCCCGTCGCTGACGACTCTCGTCCGGCCGACCGGCATCAGAGCGGCGGGACGATCGCTCGCCGCGCCCGCGAACACCCGAGTCTCGAACGGCGTACGGCCCTGCCAGCCGTGGCGCTCCAACTCCGGATCGAGATGCTCCTCCTCCGGCCAGCCGAGCAGCAGATAGCCGACCAGCTTCCACCCCTCCGGCGCACCGAGAGCGGCTCCGACCGCATCGGGATCGAGGATAGAGACCCAGCCGAGCCCGAGCCCGGCTTCGCGCGCGGCGAGCCAGAGCACGGTGATCATACAGGCGCAGGACTGGTCGAGCGTCTCGGGCATGGTCTGCCGACCGAGGCCGCGACCCTGCTCCGTGCCCCGATCCGAGAAGACGGCGAGATGCACCGGCGCCGCGTCGAAACCGGCGAGCTTCAGCGCCAGATACTGCTCGCGTGCGGCATCGGCATAGATCGCCGCCGATTGCGCACGAGCCGCCTCGAAGTTGGACCGCACAGCCGTCCGGAGACGCGCATCCTCGACCATCAAAACGCGCCACGGCTGGATGTTGCCGACCGAGGGCGCGAGATCGGCCAGCCGCAGAAGCCGGTCGATCAGCTCTGCCGGAACCGGGTCACGGCGAAAGCGGCGCACGTCGCGCCGCCAGCGCACGAGCGCTTCGAGCGTGGGCGCGTATCCACTTTCCTCGGCGCCAAGCGGCGTTGGACCAGTTCGGGATTTTCGTTTGTCGTCGAACGTCATGGCACAACGTCTTAGCCGATCCACATCCGCCGGGGCAGGTGCCTGGCGTCGCAGCGGCGAAAACACGAAAAAATCGTTCCGCCGAGCCGTCCGGGCAGCAACCAGGCTCCGGCGCAGGGCTCCGATGGGCACTTTGGGCATGGCCATGCCGACCACTTTTCCGCATCTGCCCAGCTCGCCGCCGCAGCTGTCGCTGCTATGGATGTAACGAGTTCGGTTGGAGCCTTTTGCTGTACTTCTCAATAACTGCCGAGTCAGCCGCGCTCACCACGACCCCTATACGACGGCGTCCGGCGATATCGGCGAGGCACTCCATCAGGACGGGGTTGGATGCGATGCGATCCTCGTCGAGCAGCAGGAACGCTGGCCCCCGGATGAGAGCACGAAGCAGCCGCACGCGTGCCGCCAGCTCCGGATGCAGTCCTCGCCCACCCTCCCCGACGGGTGTGGCCAGCAATGCGTCGATTTCGCTCTCCTCGTCAGCAAGACCCAGACTGCGCAGCATTTCCTTCTCCAGGTCGAGATCGAAGTCGTTCGACTTGGCCTTCTTGAGATTTCCCGCGATCGTGCCGCGGAACAGGGGCAGGTCCGGGGAGACCAGCGCCACTCTCGACCGCAGATCGGAGAGCGCAACACGCTCGATGGGCTGACCATCGATAAGAATCTCGAGTCCGATCGGGTGCGCCATGCGTGCCAGCGATCGAAGGACCGTCGACCGCGCGGCCGCCGTGCCCCCCGTTACCCAAGCGATCTCGCCACGCCGCACGATCGGTGGCAGACGGACGCTCCCCGCGGGCGCGACGAGGCTCGATCGCTCGATCTGTAAGGCTTCCGGCGCCTGGGACAGCGGCCGCGCATCGTCCGCGGCGACCAGGGCCGGCAGTTCGAGGATGGCGCGAACACGCTGGATGGCCGGGCGGAAGTTCAGCCAGTAATCCCAGGAGCGCGCGGCTTCGAGCAATTGAGCCATCACGAGCCCCATGACGAAGACCCAGGCAATGAGCCCCTGCCCACCGCTTCCACCCACCGGCGGCATCACACCCGTGAGGGCCCCGAGGCCGAGCAGCGCCACGGCGATCGGCAGTGCCGCTTCAGGCGCTGCTCTCAAGACGCCGCTCAGCAGTCCCCGTCGCACGAGCAACTCCGTCAAGTCGTTCGAGACGATTGCGAGCTTCGAGGTCTCTTTGTCGGTCCGCCCCAGCGCCTCGATGGCATGGCGTCCGAGCAGCTTCTCGCCGATCCTGCTCGCAAGGCGTCCGCGCGTGCTGCGAGCCGCCCGCACGGCCCGGTCGAGCGCCGGCAAGGTGGCCGCCGCCGCGAGCGCCGCAATGATTATGCCTGCAAGGCTCGCGATCGCCAGGCGGCTCTGCTGCCAGCCGAGAAAACAGAGTGCCGATGTCACGGTGGTGACGGCGACGGTGAGACCGGCGATTCCGTAGCTGACCCAGTTCTTTACACTGAGGAGATCATTCGTGAGGCGGGCGATGAGAGGGCCGAGGCTGGGTCCGCCCGCCTCCATCGGCAGGCGACAGGCGTGTCGGAAGACGGCAAGCCGGAGCGCATGGATGTAGGAGAGGCCCAGCGCCTCGGCATCACGCCGCTGCAGCGCCCGCAGCATGACGAATGCAACCGCACCTGCTGCCAGTATCGCGAGGTCGCGCCCCTGCACGGAATTGGACGTACTCCCCTCGAGCACACGTCCGACCGTCAGCGCCATGCCGATACCCGTCACCGACTGTATCAGTCCGTTGGCAACGAGCCGCGCCAGGACAACGCGGCGTACACCGTCAAGCACAGAGGGCAGCATCGACGACCTCCCCCAGGACGCGCGCGCGATGCGCCCGGGTGGCGAACGGAAAGAGCGGCAGAATGAGCTGCGGATCCTGCAATGCGGCAAGGGTCATGACAGGCAACCCGGTCGCCTCCGATGCCTCTCGCGCTGCCAGGGGCGAGTTGGTCATCACTCCCGTCAGTGCGGGCACGTGATACCCGAGGTCGCGCAGCCACCTCGCACCACCCACGGCGCCCATCGAATCGACCGAGGAGAACAACACGGCCGAGGCGGCCTTACGGATGCTCGGCCGTTGGAGGAGCTCGTGGGTCTCGCCCTGTAGAAGCCCATCGGCAATCTCGACAACTGCAACGTCACAGTTTTTCGCCTGCAGGTGCCCCATGATGCGAAACGCGCCGTCCTCGACGTCTGCAATGCTCTCCTTGTAGGTGGTGGCAAATCCCGCATCATTGAAGTCGAGCACCAGATCGGCGCCCGAATCCCGCATGAGCCAGGTGTCCTTGCCCGCAGAGGTTCCGGTGATCTTGGCCGCCCCCACCTTCAATCCGGCGAGCTTCAATCCGTGAATGACGCGTGCGGCGGTCGTCGTCTTGCCTGAATTCATCGACGTCCCGACCGAGAAAATAACCGGGATGTTGAGGTTGGCCGCAACCATGGGCACGCGAAAATCGCGGATGTTGAGAACCCTCGCATCCTGACCGGCGACCAGGCCCACGGGCGCGATCTCCGTCGGCGAACGCATGGAGGTGTGCCAGCTCAGCGCGCGACCCGCGAGACCACCGGCGGCTACGAGATGGCAGGGTGCGAGCGATTCGGGCACGATGGCTTCGAACTGGTCGGGTGCGTACCGGTTGCCGTAGCAGACCAGGATCTCGTCGCCGGCATAGAGTGTGTTGCGCCGGCCCGAGAGTTCCTCGACGCCGTCGTGATGTCCGGTCCTGATCACACGGGCAAGGACGAGATCCCCCGCCTTCGGCGCAACACCACTCGCGACCAGGAGACGGGACGATTTGAGGTCGATGCGGCGCGTTGACGTGGCCCGCTTCGCGTTATTGATCCTATCCAAATCGAGCAGTTGCATCGTTGTCTCCCGAGGTCGCTCATTGCCAGTCATCGTCGTGCGATGACGTGTTGGCAGAACGCCCGTCGGGACTAATAATTCCATTTCAAATCAATGACATTGGTGCAACAGTTCTGTGTCATCGATTGTCCCGCCAGCGCCCGAGAGACACGAGCACGGCGCCTGAATCCGATGGCACGAAGAAACGCTTTATCCGCCGCGCCATACCAGCTTCCGTTCAACACTCGAACGGACCTGTGATGTCAGAGGTGAGCAGCGACATTTGCGCTTCAGCGCGGCAGCGTGGTCTTGCCCATGAGGAACTTGTCGATGGAGGCCGCGGCCTGACGGCCCTCGCGGATGGCCCAGACGACGAGTGATTGCCCGCGCCGGATGTCGCCAGCGGCGAAGAGCGCATTGTCACCCGGCAGCTTGTAGTCCTTCTCGGTCGCGTCGAGGCCCTTGAATCGGCCGCGCGGAACGACTTTCAGGCCAAGCTCCTTGACGACATCGCTCTCGACCGGACCTGCAAAACCCATGGCGAAGAGAACGAGATCGGCGTCGAGGGTTCCCTCGCTCCCCGGCACCGGCTGCAATTTTTCGTCGACGCGCGTGTAGTGGAGCTTCCTGACCTTGCCGCCTTCGCCCGAGAATCCGGTGGTCGAAATCGAGAACTCGGTCTTGGCGCCTTCCGCTTGCGACGAGGAGATGCGCAACTTCAGCGGCCAGTGCGGCCAGGAGAGCGCCTTGTTCTCTTTCTTCGGCGGCTGCGGCATGATTTCGAGCTGCGTCACACTCTTGGCGCCCTGACGAAACGATGTGCCGATGCAGTCGGAGCCCGTATCGCCGCCACCGATGACGATGACGTGCTTATCCTTGGCGCTGATCTCGCGCGTCCCCGCCGGCTGAGCCTCGCCGGCGACGCGGCGGTTCTGCTGCGGCAGGAAATCCATGGCGTAGTGCAGCCCGTCGAGGTCCCGCCCCGGCGACTTGGCGAAGAAATCGAAGGGATGCTCCGAGCCCATGGCGAACAGCAGGGCATCATGCCTGGCTTCCAGATCGGCGGCGGAGATCGATTTTCCCACCTGCACGTTGCAATGGAAGGTGACGCCCTCGGCTTCCATCTGCTTCACGCGGCGGGCGACGATCGCCTTTTCCATCTTGAAGTCGGGAATGCCGTAGATGAGCAGCCCGCCGGGTCTCGCCTGCTTCTCATAGACGTGGACGTCGTGGCCGGCGCGCGCCAGCTGCTGGGCGGCGGCGAGACCCGCAGGTCCCGAGCCGACGATGGCGACCGAGCGACCCGTCTTCTTCTCCGGCGGCTGCGGCTGCACCCAGCCCTCATCGAGGGCGCGGTCGGCAATGGCGCATTCGATCGTCTTGATGGCGACCGGCACGTCGTCGATGTTGAGCGTGCACGAGGCTTCGCAGGGGGCCGGGCAGATCCGGCCCGTCACCTCTGGGAAATTGTTGGTCGAGTGGAGGTTCAGCGCCGCCGTCTTCCAGTCGCCGGTGTAGACGAGGTCGTTCCAGTCCGGGATCTGATTGTTGACCGGGCAGCCGTTGTGACAATAGGGGATGCCGCAGTCCATGCAGCGCGCGGCCTGCGAGCGGACGTCGCCCTCGGGCAGCGGCTTGACGAACTCGTGCCAATGTTTCGTCCGCGCCTCCACGGGCTCGTACTTGCGCTCCGCGCGCTCGATCTCCAGAAATCCCGTCGGCTTGCCCATGGTCCTGTCCGTCATGCACCTTAGATCGCGAGGTCTTTTAGCAGCTCGACACCGCCGAGGAGAGACTTAGTCTTTCACACGTAGGTCTGATCGCTTGTCAAGAATGTCACACCGCGCATGAGGGCAAGGGCATGGAAAGTCGCATCGAAGCTGGAGATGTGGCCCTGGCCTTGCGTGTCCATGGAGGCGATGGCTTCCGCCCGGCGCAAGAGATCCTCGGAGGCGTCGACGATCGATATGTAACCGTCTCGCGCCCAATCCATCAGCAACGATATTGCTTCGTCATAAGCTTGCCCCGTCATACCCTTGCTGATCAAGGCGTTGTTGACCTCGTACAGAAGGAGACTGGGCGCGACTAACTCGACCGCACCATTCGTGGCTCGTTCGATCAAATCCTTCGCCAGGTCCCGATCCGACTCTGCCAGGAAAATTTTTGCGATCACTGAGGAGTCGACGACGAACCGCATCAGCGCAGGTTCCGTCCGTCGATACGCTCACGCTCGGATCGAATGAACTCCGTTATGTCGCCATCGATCTTTACGGGCTTGATCTGGCGCAGGCGCTCCAGCATCTCTTCGATCTCTTCCGGAGATCGCTTCGGCCGTACCTCCTCGATCGCAACGCGCACCTGCTTGTCGGCGGCGAGCCCCAGCTCCTTCTGCCAGCCCTCGGGGAGCTGGCCGGCTTTAAGGGTCTTTACGAAGATGGTCATGACCGTCGAAACTCCGCAGCATAGTTGTGGGCGGCGCGCTCGATCTCCAGAAATCCCGTCGGCTTGCCCATGGTCTTGTCCGTCATAATGCGGAGTCAGACCTTGCGGGCCTGACCCTGCTCCTTGCTTCAACAAACTATAATCGCTCCCGTTCCAAACTTCGAGAGGCCGAGCGATCGCAAATCTCTGTTCATACGGTCTTCGACCGTTCGCCAATCGCGGTCTGGTCCATCGAAGTTGTCAAACATATCTCGGGGCAATTCTTTTCCCCGCTCTGTATCCAAATAAATCAGGTTCAGCCCAGGGGCTTTGTAGTTAGCTTTATCAAATCCTGTAGTTCGCCATTTTTGAATTATGAATTCACTTAAATCGAACAGCCGCATTGCATCTTCACTCTTGAAGGCTTGTTCCGCGGCAGCTCTGTTCGGTTGCTCGCACCAGACGTCATACAAATCGCTGTGTTCCAACATGTGTACCGCGGTCGCCCGATCGCATCGCGGCTGCCTCGCGATCCATTCAATCGGAGAGATATCTCCGTCCCATTCACCCCAACTTCCCACGACATCAAACCAGATGACTGATGGATGATCAGACAACCATTTCATGAAGATCGGTGATATTGTCATTTGTCGACCCACCTAGATCCTGTCACTCCAACATCATGACGCTCGTCTTTGCGCCCGTCGCGCGCGCCTTCGCCAGCTCGGTCAGCGCACGCCGGTACTCCACCGGCATGACCTTCTTGAACTTCGGCAGCCAGGACGCGAAGTCCTTGAGGATCGCCTGCGCCTTGGCCGAGTTGGTGTAATGCGCGTGCCGCACGATCAGCGCGTGCAGCCGTTCCACATCCTGCTCGCGCATGTCGAGCATCACGTCGGCGAGCGCCCGGTTGGCGCTCTCGCCGTTCGCTTTCGCGAGCTGTGACAGCAGCGCCGGCTCGGCCTTGATCTCTTCCAGCGCTACCATCTCCTTGTTGAGGCGGCCTTCGAAATCGCCCTTCTCATCGAGGACGTAGGCGATGCCACCCGACATGCCGGCCGCGAAGTTGCGGCCCGTATTGCCGAGCACCACGACGACGCCGCCGGTCATGTACTCGCAGCCATGGTCGCCGGGGCCCTCGACGACCGCATAGGCCCCCGAGTTGCGCACGGCGAACCGCTCGCCCGCGACGCCGCGGAAATAGCACTCGCCCTGAATTGCGCCGTACAGCACCGTGTTGCCGACGATGATGCTCTCTTCCGGCGTGATGCCGGACAAGGCATTCGGGCGTACGATCAGCTTGCCGCCCGAGAGCCCCTTGCCGACGTAGTCGTTGGCCTCTCCGACGAGGTCGAGCGTCAGGCCCTTGGCGGCCCAGGCGCCGAAGCTCTGGCCGGCCGTACCCTTGACGGTGAGCCAGATGGTATCCTCGGGAAGGCCGGCGTGGCCGTAGCGCGCGGCAATCTCGCCCGACAGCATGGTGCCCGCCGTGCGGTCGGTATTCTTGATGGCGAGCTCGTGTTTCACCGGGCGCTTCGCATCGAGCGCCGGTCTCGCCAGCTCGATCAGCTTGTTGTCGAGCACACGGTCGAGCTCGTGGTTTTGCCGCTCGGAATGGAAAATCGCTGCGCCGTCGGCCGCCCGCGGCTTGTAGAACAGCTTCTCGAAGTCGAGCCCCCGCGCTTTCCAGTGCGAGATGGCGCGATCCTTGTCGAGGATGTCGGACTGGCCGACCATCTCGTCGAACGATCTGAAACCGAGCGCCGCCATGTATTCGCGCACCTCCTCGGCCACGAAGAAGAAGAAATTGATCACGTGCTCCGGCTTTCCGGTGAAGCGGGCGCGCAGCACGGGGTCCTGCGTCGCAACGCCGACGGGGCAAGTGTTGAGGTGGCACTTGCGCATCATGATGCACCCCGCTGCGATGAGCGGAGCGGTGGCGAAGCCGAACTCGTCGGCGCCAAGCAGCGCGCCGACAATGACATCGCGCCCCGTTCGAAGCCCTCCGTCGACCTGCACCGCGATGCGCGTGCGCAGGCGGTTGATGACCAGCGTCTGGTGCGTCTCGGCGAGGCCGATCTCCCAGGGTGAGCCGGCGTGCTTGATCGAGGTCAGCGGGGAAGCGCCGGTTCCGCCCTCGTAGCCGGCGATCGTCACGTGATCGGCGCGCGCCTTGGCGACACCTGCGGCGACCGTGCCGACACCGACCTCCGACACGAGCTTCACCGAAACGTCGCCCTTGGGGTTGACGTTCTTCAGGTCGAAGATGAGCTGTGCCAGATCCTCGATGGAATAGATGTCATGGTGGGGGGGAGGAGAAATAAGCCCGACACCCGGCGTCGAATGTCGCACTCTGGCGATCACCGCGTCGACCTTGTGGCCGGGGAGCTGGCCTCCTTCGCCGGGCTTGGCGCCCTGCGCCATCTTGATCTGCATCATGTCGGAGTTGACAAGGTACTCGGCGGTCACGCCGAAGCGCCCCGAGGCCACCTGCTTGATGGCCGAGCGCATGCTGTCGCCGTTGGGCAGCGGCTTGAAGCGATCCGACTCCTCGCCGCCTTCGCCGGTGTTCGACTTGCCGCCGATGCGGTTCATGGCGATGGCGAGCGTGGTGTGTGCCTCGCGGCTGATCGAGCCGAAACTCATGGCCCCGGTCGAGAAGCGCTTGACGAGTTCCTTCGCCGGCTCGACCTCCTCGATCGGAACGGGGGCGCGGTCGAGTTCCTCGGCCGAGCGGATGCGGAACATGCCGCGCATGGTCATCAGCTGCTCGGACTGATTGTCGATCGACCTGGCGTAGTCGCGATATTTCTGCGGCACGCGCCCCGACATGGCATCGGCGTTCTCGGTTGAGCGCACCGCGTGCTGCAGGTCGGCGACGACGGCCGGCCGCCAGACGTGCGCTTCGCCACGCACGCGGAAGGCATAGTCGCCGCCGACATCGAGCGCGTTGGCAAGCACGGGGACATTGCCGAAGGCGGCGGCGTGGCGATCGACCGTCTCACGCGCGATCTCGCGCAATCCCACGCCTTCGATCTGCGTATGCGTGCCGGTGAAGTACTTCCTGACGAAGCTCGATCGCAATCCCACCGCGTCGAAAATCTGCGCGCCGCAGTAGGACTGGTAGGTCGATATTCCCATCTTGGCCATGACCTTCTGCAAGGCTTTGCCGACGGCCTTGATGTATTTTTTCTTCACATCCTCACTGGTCAGCCCGCCGCCGAGGTCGGGCAGCATCGACGCCAGCGTGTCGAACGCGAGATAGGGATTGATCGCCTCGGCGCCGTAGCCGGCCAGCGTGCAGAACTGATGGATCTCGTGCGCCTCGCCGGTTTCGACGACGAGCCCGACGGAGGTTCTCAGGCCCTGCTTGATCAGGTGATGGTGCACGGCCGAGGTGGCGAGCAGCGACGGCACCGGAATGCGGTCGGGGCCCGCGGCGCGATCCGACAGGATGATGATGTTGTAGTCCTTCGAGCGGACGGCCTCCTCGGCCTCGGCGCACACCACCTCGACCGCCGAGCCCATGCCGCCGGCACCCTTCTCGGCGGAATAGGTGATGTCGAGGGTGATCGACGAGAAATGGTTGTCCTTCACCTCGCCGATCTGGCGGATGCGTTCCAGATCCTCGTTGGTGAGGATCGGCTGCGTGACTTCCAGCCGCTTGACGTTCGACATGCCACCCTGGTCGAGCAGGTTCGGCCGCGGCCCGATGAAGGACACGAGGCTCATCACCAGCTCTTCGCGGATCGAATCGATCGGCGGGTTCGTCACCTGCGCGAAGTTCTGCTTGAAGTAGGTGTGCAGCAGCTTCGATTTCGACGAGAGCGCCGAGATCGGCGTGTCGTTACCCATCGAGCCGACGGCCTCTTCACCGCGCGCACCCATCGGCGTCATCAGGAACTTGAGGCTTTCCTGCGTGTAGCCGAACATCTGCTGCAGATCGAGCAGGCTGATGTTGGATTTCGCCGCCGCCTTCTTGGCCGGCAGCGGCAGATCGGACACCATGATCTGGGTGCGCTTGACCCAGGTCTCGTAAGGTTGCGCCGCGGCCAGATCGGCTTTCAGTTCGTCGTCGGAAACGATGCGGCCCTTCTCCAGATCGATGAGCAGCATCTTGCCCGGCTGGAGGCGCCACTTCCGGACGATCTGATCCTCGGGCACGACGTGAACGCCGGCTTCCGACGACATCACCACCAGATCGTCCTTGGTGACGTAGTAGCGCGCCGGGCGCAGGCCGTTGCGGTCGAGCGTGGCTCCGATCTGCCGACCGTCGGTGAAGGCCATGGCGGCCGGGCCGTCCCACGGCTCCATCAGGCAGGCGTGATACTCGTAGAACGCGCGGCGCTTCTTATCCATGGTCGGATTGCCGGCCCAGGCTTCCGGGATCAGCATCATCGCGGCGTGGGCGAGGCTGTAGCCGCCCTGGACCAGGAACTCGAGCGCGTTGTCGAAGCAGGCGGTATCCGACTGACCCTCGTAGGAGATTGGCCACAGCTTCG
Source organism: Hyphomicrobium sp. (assembly GCA_052388455.1). Taxonomy (GTDB): domain Bacteria; phylum Pseudomonadota; class Alphaproteobacteria; order Rhizobiales; family Hyphomicrobiaceae; genus CAZSNH01. The sequence continues at coordinate 60,394 of JBQTIA010000005.1, read as the reverse complement.
AGATATCGCCGCCGAACAGCGGCGAGGACACGGAGGCTTGCCGCGCCGCCATCCAGTTGACGTTGCCGCGCAGTGTATTGATCTCGCCGTTGTGGGCGACCATGCGATAGGGATGCGCCAGTTTCCACGACGGGAAGGTGTTGGTCGAGAATCGCTGGTGGACCAGTCCCATCGCCGATTCGAAGCGCGGATCGGAGAGGTCCTTGTAATAGGCGCCGACCTGGAACGAGAGGAACATGCCCTTGTAGACGAGCGTGCGGCTCGACAGGCTGACCGTATAGTGGCCGATGTCGCGGCCCTTGTAGGCATACTGCACCGCGTTCGAGACCACCTTGCGCACGAGGTAGAGGCGGCGCTCGAAATCATCCTGGCTTCCGGTGAAGCGGCCGCGGCCGACGAACACCTGCCGGTGCACCGGCTCGGTCGCCTTGGTCAGCTCGGACAGGCTGGAATTGTCGACCGGCACGGTACGCCAGCCGAGCACTTCAAGGCCCTCTTCCTTCAGGCAGCGGGCCCACACCCGCTCGCAATGAGCGCGCAGACGTTCGTCCTGCGGCAGGAAGATGTGACCGACGGCGTACTTGCCGGCCTCCGGCAGGACGAGCCCCTGCGCCTTCATTTCGGCCTTCAGGAAGCCGTGCGGAATCTGGACCAGGATGCCGGCACCGTCGCCGGCCAGCGGATCGGCGCCGACCGCACCGCGATGCTCGAGATTGCACAACATGCCGAGCGCATCGGCGACGATCTTGTGCGACTTGCGACCCTTCATGTCGGCGATGAAGCCGACGCCGCAGGCGTCCTTCTCGAACGCCGGATCGAAGAGGCCCTGAGCCTTCGGTGCTTCGGCTCGGCTGATCGGGGGAGTGTCGCTCATGTTCCAACCTCGGGTGCCTTGACGGCGCTTTTCGATCTCGTTCGATTGTAGCTTGGTCGCGAGGCCTGCGGCAGCGGTCAAATGGTCTGCGCAGGCAAGCTTGTCGGGCTCTACGGCTTTCAGCCGCGCTTCGACCGTTTTGGCCGTTTGAGATGGGTTCGGGTTGCGGCCGGTGCGGCAGCGGATGCGCGCGTTTCACCAGCGGCCCCAAGAGAACCGCGGGCAACAAATCGGACAACCGACTCCAACTCGAACGGCATCGTCTCTCCCGCGCCGCGGGCAGAGCTTGCCTCTGCCGCGCCTCCCACGCTTGCAAGGAGCAGCCGCGGCCCAACCCGCGATAGCTCCGATAAAGGACAGGAATGCTGACCTTTCGTGAGGTTTGTGGCAGATTTTTTCCCGGGACTCAAGCGGGTTCGCGCGTGAGGCGAGCACGTGTTTGCGGGGTTCGGGGCCAGGAGGTTGCGGGTTGTCGGCGCTGAAATAGCACCTGCCCATGGCGCGGCTGGCTCGTCCCCTCACCCGTCTGGCCAGCGCGTAGTCCGTGACGGCAAAGGCCCTACGCGGCAGACGCACCCGGCCGCAGCACACCACCCACCCGGCTTCCCGGATCGCCGAGCCCCAGCGGGGCTGCGGCTTCCGGGAAACCGAAGAGAGACTGCGATGCTGTCGCGTTCCCTTCGCCGATTCCCTCAGCCTCCCGCATTTGACCACCGGGACTTGCTGTGTATTCTCCGCGCCCAAAAGATTGGCGAGGCATGGTGCAATTTGAGACTCTCCGGCAGCACGTTCGTGCCGCCGCCAGAAACAACGCAGGGCTGGCGCTGATCGCGGCGGGGTCATTCGCGCTCCTGCTGCTGCCGGACACCATCTTCCATCTCTACGGCTATCAGGCCGCCGCCGTCGGCAAACGTGAATCGGTGCTGCTCGCCGCTCTCGTCGCCGTCGGCGCCACACTCGTCGCCACGCCGCGCCGTCGGATGCTGGTGGTCGGCGCCCTGCTCGCCTCGCAGGCCCTCTGGTTCGGATGTCTTGCCTACTTCGGCCGCCCGCTCGGACCCGAGCAACTCCTTCTGGCAACCAACGAGGCCGCCGACGTGACCGCCGGCATCATCGACGGCTGGCAGGTGCTTCTGCCTCCGCTGCTTACGATCGCCGCCACCGGGACAGCCCTGCTGCTGCTCCAGCGCCGGACCGTTGGTGCCGGCTCGCTGCGCGACTTCATCGGCGGCCGTCTGTTCGTGCTGACCGTGGTGCTGCTCGCCGGCTACTGGCTGACCCACCGCAATGTCGTGGTCAGCATCCCCGGCGCGCACACCTTCTCGGCACTCGGACCCTATCAAGCCGGCGTTTCCGCGGTCCGGCTGCTGCTGACGCCGGTGGCTCCGGCGCCCGGCATGATCGTCACCGATCAGACCATCACCCCGCTCGCCATCGAGGAGGAGCCGCTGACGGTGGTGGTGGTCATGGGCGAAGGCATTTCACCCTGGCGCCTGTCGCTGTTCGGCCATGCGAGCGACACCAGCCCCCGCCTCGCCCAGTGGCGCACCGAGCCGCCTGCCGGCTTCGAGCTGATCGCGCGCATCGGGTTTTCCGGCGGCGTCGCGACCTTCGGGAGCGTGCCATCGTTCCTCAAGATGGCCTACTGGCCGGTGGAGGCCGAATGGCGCGGCGTCAATCTCTTCGACCTTGCGCACCGGAGCGGCTTCAAGAGCTGGTTTCTCTCAGCCCAGAGCCGACACTTCCTCGACGCGGCAGGCGGGGCACGTCAAGCCGTGCGTGTCGTCGCCGAGCAGGGCAACGAGGCGCGGCTGGCGGAAAAGCACGACGATTTTCTCGTCGATCTGGCACGCGAGATTCCCTTGCAGCCCGCCCGCCGGTTCGTCGTCTTCCACCAGCGCGTGAACCATTCGAAGTACACCTCGCACTGCTCGCATCTCACGTCCGACGAGCAGCGCCGCCTTTACATCTTCGAAGCCGAAGGCCGGTCCCGCGAGTCGCTGCGCAGCACGGCTTACGACAACGGACTGAGGTGCTGGGATCGCAATGTCGAGCAATTGGCATCGGCATTTGCGGGAGCGGCGGGCGCTGTGCACATCTTCATCACCGCCGATCACAGCGAGATGATGGGCGAAGCTGGCATGTGGGGCCATTCCATGCCGGATCTGCAGGTTGCGCAGGTGCCGATGCTGCTGCTCACCAACCGACCGCAGTCGGCCATCGCGACGCGGTTCCGAAAGATGTCGCCACCAAGCTGGTATGCGCTTTCGCAAATCGTGGCCGAAGCGCTCGGCCACACTGTTGAAACGCCCGGCGCCAGGCCGGACCGCTTCTATCTGAACACGACCATGCCGTTCGGCCGCTCAGGGTATTTCGAGGTCGAACCGTTGTCGGCGTCGTCGTTCCGAGTTCGGCGCTATTCGAGGGAGGGTCAGCGCCAGGGCGCCGACACGACCATCGAGCTGCTGGTCCTCGGTGCCGCCAATGCGGCTGCAGCGAACGGCAGCACTCGTTCGACCCAATAAACTCCCGTCCTCCGCGAGCCGTCGGAACCCACCCGTCGCCCGTCAACGACGCTCGGGAGCCGGCTTGCTGGTCTTCTTGCGAAGCTCGTCTTCCTTGCGGGCGAGTTCAGGCGTCAACGCCTCGCCGAAATCCTCGGCTTCGAACACAGGTCTGATCTCGATCACGCTCGGCCCGAGCATCGGATTGGGGCAGCGCTTCACCCAGGCGATGGCCTCATCCATGTCTTCGACGTCCCACATCCAGAAGCCGGCGACGAGTTCCTGCGTCGCCGAGAAGGGACCATCGACAACGGTGCGCTTGTCTCCATCGAAGGACACCCGTTTGCCCTTCGAGGAGGGATGCAGCCCCTCGCCCGCCAGCATGATTCCGGCATCAACGAGCTGCTCGTTGTACTTGCCCATGGCTTCGAGAAGCTCCGTGGGTGGAAGCACACCGGCTTCGCTGTCGTTCGACGCCTTGACCAGGACCATGACACGCATCGGTTCACCTCCTTCGTATGTCGGCACACCCGCGACCTTCTAACGCCGAGCACGGCGGCAGTGAGACCTCGCAATGAAAGAGCCGGCGACCTCAGGTGGGAGGGCGCCGGCTCGCATCCATCACTCGACGATCAGACCGCCTTGGAATCGATCTGCTTCGGCAGCTCGGCGGCGGCAATCGCGATCGTGCGCGGTTTCAGTCGCTCGGGCACGTTGCGGGTCAGCCCGATGCTGAGCAACCCGTCCTTCAGAGCGGCGCTGTCGACCTCGATGTGATCGGCGAGCTGGAACCGGCGCTCGAAGGAGCGGGCCGCGATACCGCGATGCAGGAAGCTCTTGTCCGCCGTCTCGGATTTTTTGTCACCTTTGACGAGCAGCATCGATTCCTTGGCCTCGACCTTCAACTCGTCGCCGGTGAAACCGGCGACCGCCATGGTGATCCGGTACTGGTTCTCGGCGAGACGCTCGATGTTGTAGGGCGGGTAGCCGTTGTCGGCATCGAAGCCCGCCACCTGATCGAGCAGGCGGGTGAGGTGGTCGAACCCGATGGTGGTCCGATAGAGGGGAGCGTAGTCGGTGTGTCGCATGACATATCCTCCGTGTGAGAAGCGACATGTGGATGGCCCGTCGCAAGAGACCGGGCCGCGGGATGTGCACGCCCTCTCGCGAAGCGCGTGCACCAAACGATCTGGGGAGCGACCGGCCCGTTTCAAGAGGCCCCGCTACAGACCTGCGGCCGGTCCGCCACAGCTTGTCGGGGAGTTCGCCAACTCCCCGCATCTCCAGCAGGATTACGTTTCCTTCATGTGCCGTTCAGGTTGCGGACACCATCCTGCCATCAGGCCGTCCGCGGGCGCGGAAGCGCGCCGCAGCGACCAGGGAGGAAGCTCGAGGAGTATCGACCATGACCGCGACGCGCACGCTGGCGGCAGGATTGTTTGCCGCGTTTGCCTTGCTCGCCCAGGGATCGGCGTCCGCCGCCGACCTCTACGGCGAGAACTACCGCTATCAGAGGGACGACGACTACGACGCCGAGCCGCGCTACGCAGACCGCTACGGAGACCGCGACCAGCGCTACGACACCGACGAAGGTTACCGTGGCGACGGATACCGCGACGACCGTTACCGCGACGCCCCCTACCCCTACCGGGGCTCGACGAAGGACGGCGACTATCTGCCGCCGCCCGACCGCCGGCCGCGGTTTTCCGATGCGGACCGCTACACGCAGCCCGGATGCGCCCCACGCTGGCAGGTCCGCAATCGGCTGGAAGCGTACGGCTGGCGCAACTTCCAGAAAATCGCCGTCCGTCCGCGCGTCGTGATCCTGCGGGCAGAGCGTCCGAACGGCCGACCCTTTGACCTCAAGCTCGACCGCTGCTCGGGCGAGGTCGTCGACCAGCGTCCGGCGCGCCTCCCGCGATACGGCATCTACGGGCCGGGGCCGCGCCGCTTCGGCTGGGCCAACTGAACGCGCATCCGGTCCGCGGCGAAGAAAAAAGCGGATCCGAGACGGCCTTCCGACTCCGCGGGCGCCCATGGTAAACTCGCCGCTCGCGAAGAGGGGAGGAGCGGGCCATGGAGCTCGTATCACTGGCCAAGAATCCGGTGCCGAGCGGCGCCGTCGTGGCGACGCTGACGGCGACCGACGGGACCAAGCTGCGCACGGCCCGCTGGGAGGCGACACGCGGGCCGCGGCGGGGAACCGTCTGCCTGTTCGGGGGACGCGGCGAGTTCATCGAGAAGTATTTCGAGGTGATCGCCGATCTCCGGCGGCGAGGCTTTGCCGTCGCCACCATGGACTGGCGCGGCCAGGGCGGCTCCGAGCGCAAGCTCGCCAACCCGCGCAAGGGCCACGTCCGCGACTTCTCGGAGTACGACCAGGACCTGCTGCGCTTCATGAAGGACATCGTGCTGCCGGATTGCCCGCCGCCGTTCACGGCGCTCGGTCATTCACTCGGCGGAAACATCCTTCTTCGCAATGGCGTGCTGCCGGGCTCCTGGTTCGAGCGCATGATCTGCACCGCACCGATGATCGCCATCTCTGAGGACAGGGTCGGCTACCCCCAGTCGATCGTGCGGTTTTACGCCGAAGCCGGCAGCCTCGCGGGCCTCGCGACATCCTACGTCCAGGGTGGCACGGACGCCCCCGAGGAGGAGAAGGGGTTCGACAACAACGTGCTGACGTCCGACCGGGAGCGGTGGATGCGGACCAAGGCGGTCATCGACGTAGCCCCTCATCTGGCACTCGGAAGCCCAACCGTCGGCTGGCTGCGCGCCGCCTACCGATCATGCCGGCGGTTGCAGCATCCGCAATACGCCGTATCGATGCAGGTTCCGACGCTGCTGTTCGCGGCCGGCAACGATCGGATTGTCGAGACATCGGCAATCGAGGACTTCGGCGTCCGGCTCAAGGTCGGGACACACATTCTGCTGCCTGCGTCCAAGCACGAAATCCTGCAGGAGGCCGACGGCATCCGCCAGCGGTTCTGGGCGACGTTCGACGCCTACCTGGGCGTCATTCAGGCGGCGGCGTAACGCTGCGGCGGCCAAGATGTGGCATTCGCGACACGCGACGTGCTCGAATTTGGCATCGTCGGATTGATCGCATTGCCGATCCGAGACTTGGCCGACAACATCAATCGGGATTGCTGGCGTCGATGATCGCGCCGGCCCGAAGGCTATCGATGCTGCGACGCCTGCTCAGTCTGCTGTTCGTGTTGGCGTTGGCCGTGCGCGGCCTCGTGCCGACCGGCTACATGCTGTCGCCGGCGGCCGACGGCAGCGGAGAGATGACGATCGTCGTCTGCACGGGTCACGGCCCGCTGCTGATGACCATCGACGCCGACGGCAATCCAGTGCCTCCGGCCAAGCCCGCGGCATCCGACACGGGGCTCTGCGCTTTCGCCGCCTCGGCGGCCGTCGCCGTCGCGCCGCCCCTGCCACCGGTCTCCATGCCGGCGGTCAACGTCACATTCGTCGCCACCGGCGTTCCACACGCGCCACGTCTGCCCGGCACCCGCAACGAGCTGCCGCTGCCCGCCCGCGGCCCACCTTCGATCTCCTGATCCGACGACCCGTTTCCATTGACGCCCGCGCGCCTGAATCCGGCGGCGCGAGCACGTTCCCATCAGGAGTTCCCGATGTCGTTCCATTGGCGCCGCCATGCGCCAGCTTTCGCGTCGGCCGTCGCCCTGTCGATCGCCGCGCTCGTTCTGACCGTAACCGCAGCCCGCGCCCAGAACGCCGCCGGCCCCGACGGCAAGTCCGGCGCCCAGCTGCCTCCGGTCGTCGTCGACACGTCCCCCGAAACGAAATCGGCATCGAGGCCGAAGTCGGCCGCGCCCGCAGCGCAAGCCGAGCCGGTTCCGAAACCCAAGGCCCAGGCGAAGGCGAAGGCCAAGCCGGCCACAGCGTCGGCACCTCAGGCCGAAGCGTCGGCATCGTCCGCTTCGGTTTCGGGTCAGTCCGATACGACCGGCGACGGAGAGGGCGGAGACGGCAGCGTCGCACCGGGCACGCGCTCGGGCAGCCTCGGCGTTCCGACGACGGCGGAAGCCACCGCCGAGATCGAGCGCACGCCCGGCGCCGTCGAGGTGGTGCCCGACACGGCCTACAAGTCGTCGACGCCGGCGGTCACCATCAAGGACGCGCTCGATTACGTGCCCGGCGTATTCGTTCAGCCGAAGTGGGGTGAGGACAGCCGGCTCTAGATCCTCGGATCGGGGCTTTCGCGCAAGTTCCACCTGCGCGGCCTGCAACTCTACATGGACGTCATTCCGATCAACACCGCCGACGGCTTTGGCGATTTCCAGGAAATCGACCCGACCGCCTACCGCTACATCGAGGTCTACAAGGGCGCCAACGCCCTGCGCTTCGGCGCCAACTCGCTCGGCGGCGCCATCAATTTCGTGATGCCGACCGGCTACGATTCCGACCTCTTCGGCGCCCGCTTCGACGTCGGCAGCTTCGGCTTCCGCAAGGTCTCGGCCTCGTCAGGCGCCGTTGCCGGAGCAGCCGACTACGCCATCACCGGCACCTGGCAGGAGCAGGACGGCTACCGTGACCACAGCGACGGCGAGAGCGTGCGCGGCTCGCTCAACATCGGCTACCGGATCACCGAGACTTTGGAGACGCGCTTCTACGTCAACGCCAACGACATCGAGCAGCGCATTCCGGGTGCGGTGACCAAAGAGACGGCCCTCCGTGACCCGGCCAAGGCCGCCTTCATCAACGAGCTCAACGACTGGCAGCGCAACGTCGAGACGGTGCGTGTCGCCAACAAATCGACACTGCGGCTCGGGGCCGGCACGTCGCTGGAGTTCGGAGCCTTCAACGTCGATCGCCACCTCGAGCACCCGATCTTCCGCTGGCTCGACTACGTCTACGACGACTACGGCGGCTTTGCACGGCTCGTGGACCAGCGCACCATCTTCGGCCACGAAAACCGCTTCCTGATCGGCACCACCCTTCACGACGGCAAGGTCGACGCGCAGCAGTTTGCCATCGGCCCGGGAGCCGAGAAGCTGAACCTGCTGTCGCAGACGGACGACCGTTCGGAAAACTTCACTGTCTATGGCGAGAATGCCTTCGAGGTGGTTCCCAGCGTCTCGCTGATCGCCGGGCTGCAATACCTCTATGCGACGCGCGAGCGTGACGTGGTGTTCTCCGTCGTCGGCGATGTCGGAGGCTCGCAATCGTTCGACCTGTGGAGCCCGAAGGCAGGCATTCTCTGGGATGTCGACCCCGGCTGGCAGGTGTTCGCCAACGTCTCCGAAAGCGCGGAGGTCCCGAGCTTCGGCGAGAATACGGTTGGAGGCAGCGCCTTCACGTCCAAGGCCCAGGAGGCGATCACCTACGAGATCGGCACGCGCGGCAAGCGCGAGAATTTCAACTGGGATGTTGCACTCTACCGCGCCGAGATCGACGACGAGTTGCAGTGCCTGACGCTGGTGTTTCCGTTCTTCACCAACACCTGTGCGGTCACCAACGCCGACCAGACGGTTCACCAGGGCGTGGAGCTTGGATTCGGCGCGGCGATCATCCAGTCCGTGTTCGCTGCCGGACCCAACCCCGACAAGCTGTGGCTGAACACCGCCTACACGCTCAACGACTTCCACTTCGACGGCGACGAGGTGTTCGGCGACAACGAGCTGCCCGGCGCACCGCGGCACTTCATGCGCGCCGAACTTCTCTACCGGCACCCCTCGGGCGTCTTCTTCGGCCCCAACGTCGAATGGGTTCCGGAGGCCTATTACATCGATAATGCCAATACCTTGAAGACCGAAGGCTATGCCATCTGGGGCGCCAAGCTCGGCTATGAGGGCGAGAAATTCTCGGCCTACATCGAGGGGCGCAACCTGTTCGACGAATCCTACATCTCGTCGGCGAGCGTCGCCGGCGACCTCGGCGGCGTAGACGGCAACTTCTTCGAACCCGGAACCGGCGCTGCCGTGTTCGGCGGCGTGCAGGCGAAGTGGTGAGAGGCATGAATTCGAAATCAGGAATTGGACAGATGAGACCCAGGATTGGATTGGCCGTTCTCGCAAGCGTTGGGCTGATGGTGAGTTCGACCGGAGGAGCACTTGCGCATGTCGTTCTGGAACAGCCGGAAGCCACGACCGGCAAGGCCTACAAAGCCGTGTTCAAGGTGCCGCACGGATGCCAGGGCTCGCCTACGACGGGAATTTCGGTCGAGATCCCCGAAGGCGTGATCGCGGTGAAGCCGATGCCGAAGCCGGGCTGGACGATCGCGACGACCAGGGGCGCCTACGCCAAGGGCTACGCGTTCTACCACGGCATGACGCTCAGCGAAGGCGTCAAGACCGTCTCGTGGTCCGGCGGATCGCTCGACGACGAGCACTACGACGAGTTCGTCGTCTCGGCCTTCATCGCCAAGGAGCTGTCGGCGGACCAGACATTGGTTTTCCCCGTCGTGCAGACCTGCGAAAAAGGAGAGACCCGCTGGGTCGAGGTGCCGGCGGCGGGCCAAAGCGCCCACGATCTCAAGTCACCGGCCGCGAGCCTCAAGCTCGTCGCGCCGAAAGGCGATCACTCGCACCATTGAGGCCCGCGCGAAAGCGACACCCAGTACTCAACAACAAACGTCGTCATTCTCGATCGAGCGCGCTTCTCGCCCCGGCGTTTCCCGGACGCGGCGCGGAGCGCAGCGATCCGGGATCCATACCTGTCAACAGCCGGAGCACACCTGCCGCCGCGAAAGATCCCGGATCGCCGCGTGCAGGACGCGGCGTGCGGGAAACGCGAGAGGGAACACGGCGGAGCGAGAACGACGTCATCCTCGGCGAGGTTGTGCCCGTACCTCGCCCCCGCAGCCGGCGCCTCACACACCGCCCTTTCGCTGCTGGATCATCATGTAGGTGTCGCTGGTGTGCTCGGAGAGCTGGAACCAGAGATAGCCTTCGGCGCGAACGGCCTTCATCGCTTCATAGGCTTTTTTGAAATCGGCGTTCTTGGCGGCGAACTCGTCGTTGACGGCGTTCGATGCCTTGAAGCAGGCGTCGAGAACCTCTTCCGAGAACGGCTTTAGAACTGCGCCCGTGGCGACGAGCTTGCGGAGAGAGGCCGGGTTCAGCATGTCGTAGCGGGCGACCATGATGGTGTTGGCCGTCTGCGCCGCGCTTCTGACGATGGCCTGATAGGATTTCGGCAGCGCGTTCCACTTTTCGAGATTGAAGAACAGGTGCAGCATCGCCTGCCCTTCCCACCAGCCGGGGTAGTAGTAATTGCGGGCCACCCGCTGGAAGCCGAGCTTTTCGTCGTCGTAGGGCCCGACCCACTCCGTCGCGTCAATGGTCCCCTTTTCGAGTGCCTGATAGATTTCGCCCGCGGCAATCTGCTGGGGCACCGCACCGAGCTTCGAGATCGCCGCGCCTCCGAAGCCGCCGATGCGGATTTTCAGACCCTTCCAGTCGTCCGCCGAATTGATCTCCTTCTTGTACCAGCCGCCCATCTGCGCGCCCGAGTTGCCGCCGGGCAGCCCGTAGATGCCGAACTTCCTGTAGAAGTCGTTCATCAGATCGATGCCGCCGCCTTCGTACATCCAGGCGTTCTGCATCCGGCAGTTGAGGCCGAACGGAATGGCGGTGGCGAGCGCGAAGGTCGGGTCCTTGCCCCAGTAATAATAGGAAGCCGTGTGGCAGGCCTCGACCGTGCCGTTGGCGACCGCGTCCATGGCCTGCAGACCGCCGACGATTTCGTTCGGGGCGAAAACCTGGATGTGAAATTTGTTGTCGGTCATCTCCAGCACGGCCTTGGAGAACACCTCCGCCGCGCCGTGGATCGTATCCAGGGATTTCGGGAAGCTGGAGGTCAGCCGCCATTTGAGGTTCGGCGCCGTCTGGGCGATGGCAGGCGCGGCGAGCGGCGCGGCCGATGCCACGGCCAGCCCGCCGCCCACGGTTTTCAACACCTGCCGGCGATCGATCCTGGCCATCTCATCCTCCACCGCAATCCGGCCGCGCAACATTCGCTGCGAGCGCGGAAATCAATACTCTCGCTCGTGACGAAAGCCAATTGCGGCCGGCCGGCCTAGTGTGATGATTTCGAAGTCCGCTTCATACTTTGCGGCTGTCCGAGAGGCGGACTTCGAAATCTGAATCACACTAGAATCATTGGCTTGCTGGTGTCCTTTCGATCGCGAAGTCCGTTCGGAGCGTGCGGAAGTCTGTGACGGACTTCGCGATCGGGACACTAGCGACTTTTGCTCGTCCCTCGGCTTGCCGGGCGGCAACGGTTCAGTCATCTTTTTGGCTATCGATTCGAACCTTCGGGAGACGTTCATGTCTGATCTGCCTCGCCTTTCGCCCGGTCAGTCCTGGTGGGCCGGCCTCGCCGACGTGCACAAGATCAATCCATCCGAGCACATGGACGACGACGCCGACGGCGCTTACTGCTGGGTCGCTGTTGCCGCCACCAGCGAGGAGGAAGCGACCGAGCTGATCATGAGCACGGCCAAGGACGAAGGCTTGACGGTCGAAGGCATCGAAGACATGCAGCCGGTGACCAGCCTCGACGAAATGCGCGAGCTGGACGAAGGCCTGGCAGAGAACGCCGCCTCGATGACCGCCGGCGACATCGCCATCTGGGGCACGCTCAATCTGTACGAGAGCGAGGCGGCGTGAGGGTGGCGGCCGTTAGCCCGCGGGTTGAAGCTCAAGCCAGCAGCGGCTCGAGCTTTCCGCCGGCGACCATGGCATCCTTGACTTTCTGCGGGATCGGATAGAGCACGCCCTCGCCTTCGAGAACGCGCTTGCCGGATGCATCTTCGGCCCAGCACTCGAAGACGACGTTCTTGTCACCCTTTTCCTTGACGCGCGCGATCGCCGTGTGGGGAACGTTCAAAGGAACTGGCGCGAGGAACTTCACCGACTGGCCGCCCCAGATCGCACCGAGGCCCGGCAGGTCCATGCCGAAGATGCCGCTGAACTTGGCGACCGAGATCATGCCGTGTGCGATGCGGGTCTTGAACACGGTCCCCTTTGCGTAGTCCTCATTGAAGTGGGCCGGATTGAAATCGCCGGAAATCTCGGCGAACTTCTGCACATCCGCTTCGGTGATGACGTAGGACTGACGGAACTCGTCACCGACTTTGATGTCGTTGATGGACTTGCAGTCGCGGGGCAGCGGGTTGGCCATTTTGGATGACGTCTCCTGGGGTGGGTCTCGGCGCGCCGGAATGGGCTTGAACTCCGCTGCATATACGGATCACAGTCAGCCGTGAACAAGCATCAAAGAGTCACGGGGCTCATTCTCGCCGGAGGGTTGTCGCGGCGGATGGCGGCGGCGTTCAGCAGTGGGAGCGGCGACAAGGGGCTCCTCGATCTCGCCGGCCAGCCGATGCTGACACACGTCATCCGCCGGCTGGCGCCGCAGACCGGCAGAATGGTCATCAATGCCAACGGTGATGCGGGGCGGTTCGCGGCTTTCGGGCTCCCCGTCGTCCCCGACACCATCGAAGGGTTCGTCGGACCGCTGGCGGGCGTGCTGGCCGGGATGCGCTGGTCGGTTGCCAACGCGCCCGGCGCCACTCATGTCGCCAGCGTGTCCGCCGACGCGCCCTTCCTGCCGGCCGACCTCGTTGCGCGGCTCGATGCGGCGTTGCAGGCCCAGAGGGAAGCCTCGACTGGCACCTCTCCCGCCTCCGGCACCGGCCTTATCGCGCTCGCCTCCTCCGGTGGCGAACTGCATCCTGTGATCGGACTGTGGCCGGTCCATCTGGCCGACGACCTGGAGGCGGCCCTGCGGTCGGGTGTGCGCAAGGTGCTCGCCTGGACGGACCGGCATGGAACGGTTCCGGTCGCATTTTCGTTCGTCGAGATCGGCGGCCGGCAGGTCGACCCGTTCTTCAACGCCAACACGCCCGAAGAGCTGGACGAAGCGCGCCGGTTGTTGCAAACGTGACGCCGCCCATCAGGCTCGTAGCCGCAAGAATCGTGGCCACCTAGGCCGTCCCGTGACACTCAACTCCAAGGCGCTCGTGACCCGCTCCTCCTCCAATCCCCGAACACCCGTCATCGGCATCGCCGGCTGGAAGAAATCCGGCAAGACGACGCTGTCGGTGCATCTGGTCGAGGAGTTCACCCGCCGCGGACTCAGGGTCGCGACGGTGAAGCACGCTCATCACGAGTTCCAGGTGGACGACGGCGAAACGGACAGCGCCCGCCATCGGCGCGCCGGGGCGTCCGAAGTCGCCATCGTCGGCGGCAAGCGGTGGGCGATAGTGCACGAGCTGCGGGAGGAGCCGGAGCCGAATTTCGAGGAGGTCATCTCCTGGCTCTCCCCGGCCGACCTGATCCTCGTCGAAGGCTACAAGTCGGCGCCGATCTGCAAGATCGAGGCGCGCCGCAGCGCCCAGTCCGACCGGCGGTCGCTGACCAATAGCGATGAACTGGTCATCGCCATTGCTGCCGATCACGCCGTCGCGGCCGAAACCAATGTCCGCGCCGTCCCCGTGCTCTCGCTCGACGACGTCGTTGGAATAGCCGATCTCATCGAAGAGACCATCGGCCCGCTCGGCCGGAGGCGCCGCGACACGGACGCCAGCGGCAAGCACACATCCCCTTCGAGGCCGTTGGCGCGGGACGACCGCGAGTGAGAACAACCGCTGGCGTCCTTGCGTTTACGACGGCCTTATCCGCCGCAGCATCAGCGGCCGGCGATCCGCCCGTGCCGCTCGGCCGCGACCCCGGCGGCCCGGCCGTCGCCCTGATCGGCTCCGGGATCGACTACACCCGAGGCGACATCGCCAGCGCGCTCGCCCGCGATGGAGAAGGCGAGTTGATCGGCTGGGACTTCGTCGACAACGACGCGCGACCCTTTACCCAGACCATGGACACTTCCGCCGCGGCCATGGCGCGATCCCTGGCGCTCGTCGGATCGCGGCTCGTGCCGGTGCGCATAGACGAGGCAAGGCCGGACACGCTGGCACAGGCGATCGCCTTCGTCGCCCGCACGCCCGCGCGGTCCGCCTGGTTTTTCACGGGGCCTTTGAAGCGGTCTGACTGGCAGCTTTTCCGGCAGGCGATGCAGATGTTCTCGAACCTGAAAATCCAGGTGCCGCGCTGCGTCGATCCGGAGGCCAAGCCCGCACCGCCCGGCGACGATGCGCTGATCCTTCCGGAGCAACTCGGACTGGCCAACGTCAGCGCGCTCCCCTGCCAGTCGCGGCCCTGACTGTTCGCAGGTTCAAGCCGACACGGGCATGGCGAGGTGCTCGCCCGTGGGATGACCGTCCCGGGGAACACCGAGCCGGATGATCTCCCAATCCAGTGTGACGCCGCTCGTCGCACGCACGCGTGCGCGTACGGTTTCTCCCAGCCGCTCGACGTCCTCGCCGGACGCCTGCTGGTCGTTGATCAGGAAATTACAGTGCAGGTCGGAAACCTTGGCGCCGCCGACACGGAACCCGCGCAGGCCCGCCGCATCGACCAGCTTCCAGGCGCTGTGACCGGGCGGATTCTTGAACGTCGATCCGCCCGTGCGCTCCTTGATCGGCTGCACGCGCTCACGATAGGCGGCCACCTCGTCCATCTCCACGAGGATGTCGGCGGGGGTGCCGGGCGTGCCCTGGTAGGTCGCCTCGGTAAAGATCCAGTCCTGGGGAATTGCGCAATGGCGATAGGTGAACCCCATGTCGGCCAGCGTCAGAACATGGATGTTGCCCTGCCGGTCGACAGCGCGCGCACCGACCAGACAATCCTTGGTCTCGCGTCCATGCGCGCCGGCATTCATGCGCAGGGCGCCGCCGATGGAACCGGGAATGCCGCGATAGAATGCGAGGCCCGCAATGCCGGCATCGGCCGCCGCGCGCGCGACTTTCACGTCCGGCACCGCGGTTCCGGCACGCAGCCGCTCGCCGTCCTCGACCTTGATTTCGCCGAAGCCGCGTCCCAGCCGGATCACGACGCCCGGCACGCCACCGTCGCGCACCAGCAGGTTCGAGCCGAGGCCGATGACCACCACGGGCAGCGTGCCGGAAACAGCTTTCAGAAAATACGCGAGGTCTGCCTCGTCGGCCGGCGTGAACAACACCTGCGCCGGACCTCCGACACGGAACCAGGTCACATCCGCGAGGCTGGCATTGGCGATCAGCCGGCCGCGCAGCTCGGGGCTAGCAGCACGCAGCTCGGCGGTCAGGTCGGGAAAGCTCACGCCGCGCCTCCGCCGACGAGACGGGGCGCCTGGGCTTCCGCAAGCCAATCGGGGAGCGCATGGGCCCACTCGGTGGACATTCCAGCTCCCAGGCAGACGACCATGTCGCCCATCCGCGCCTGACGCTGGATCTGCGGAACAATGTCGCGCGGGCTGGCCACGGCGACGACGTTGCCATGGCCTGAGCGCCGGATGCCTTCGGCAAGCGAGTTCGGGTCGATGCCAGCGATAGGGGCCTCGCCGGCCGAGTAGAGCGGTCCGACGATGACGCTGTCGGCCTTGCCGAAGCACTGGGAAAAATCGTCGAAGAGATCGCGCACGCGGGTATAGCGGTGCGGTTCGAAAACCGCGATGACACGGCCCTTCGTGCCGGCCCGCGCGGCGGCGAGCACAGCGGCGACCTCGGCCGGGTGGTGGCCGTAATCGTCGAAGATGGCGACGCCGTTCCAGGTGCCGGTCTGCTGGAAGCGCCGCTTGACGCCGGAGAAGTTGGCGAGGCCCTTGCGGATCAGTTCATCGGGAATGCCGGCCTCGGTGGCGACCGCGATGGCGGCAAGTGCGTTCAATGCATTGTGCTGGCCGGGCACGGGGATCGACCAGTCCTCGATGCGTCGCGTTTCGCCCTCTCCGCCCCTGACCCGGCTGCTGAGCGCGGCATCGAAATGGGTGGTGAAGCCCTCGAAGCGCACATCGCTGAGCCGAAGGTCGGCGCCCTCGCTCAGCCCGTAGGTCAGCAGCCGGCGACCGTCGTGCCGGAGATCCAGCCGCTCGACCATGTCGCGGACGACCGGATGGTCGATGCAGGCGACCGCCAGCCCGTAGAAGGGAATACCGCGGAAGAACGCCTCGAACTCGCGGTGCATGTTCTCGACCGAGCCGAAATAATCCAGGTGCTCGGGATCGATGTTGGTGACGACGCCGATCTCGGTCGGCAGCTTGACGAAGGTTCCGTCGCTCTCGTCCGCCTCGACCACCATCCACTTGCCGGCGCCGAGCCGGGCGTTGGTGCCCCAGGCGTTGATGATGCCGCCGGTGATGACGGTCGGCTCCAGCCCGGCGCTTTCGAGCACCGTCGAGACCAGAGATGTGGTCGTCGTCTTGCCGTGCGTGCCGGTGACGGACACGGTCGCGTAAAGCCGCATCAGCTCGGCCAGCATCTCGGCCCGGCGGATGATCGGCAGGCCCCTGGCGCGCGCCGCTTCCAGCTCGGGGTTGCCCTTCTTGACGGCGGTCGAGATGACCACGTAACGGACACCGGCGAGATTGGCCCCGTCGTGGCCGATCGAAATGCGCATACCCTTCGCCTGAAGGCGGCGCACGTTGGCACTTTCCGTCTGGTCGCTTCCTTGAACGGAATAGCCTTTAGCCATCATGATCTCGGCGATGGCGCTCATGCCGATGCCGCCGACCCCGATGATGTGAAACGTCCCTGCCTCGCGCGGCATCTGCATGCTGTTGGTCCTGTCCTCTTTGCACCCCTCTCCGCGGCCGCGCGCATGGCGCTCCGGGTGGCGGGGCATCAGTGTCGACGCATCAAGTCCTCGATCACGACCGCAAGCCGACTGACGGCGTCGGGCCGTCCCTGCGACCGGGCGGCGGCAGCCGCGACGCTGAGCACATTGGGATCTCCCGCCAGCCGTGCGATCTCAGCCGCCAGTCTTTCCGTATCGAGGTGCTTCTGCTCGATGCACCAGCCCCCTCCGCTTTCGGCCAGCCGAGTTGCATTCTGGAGCTGATCGTTGTCAAGCGCGTGCGGCAGCGGCACCAGGATCGACGGCCGTCCGATCACCGACAGCTCGGCCACCGTCGAGGCGCCCGCGCGGGCAATGACGAGATGACTGGCCGCCATCGCCTCCGGCAGCGACTTGAAGAACGTCTGCACGTCGGCCCGGATGCCCGCCTGCGCATAAGCGTCGCGAACACGATCGAGATCCTCCTCGCGCGCCTGTTGGATCACGCTCAACCGCCGTCGCAGTTGCTCTGGCAATGCAACGAGGGCCGGAGGAACGGCGTCGGAGAAATAGCGGGCGCCCTGGCTGCCGCCGAAGACGAGCAGATTGAAGGGGCCGTTCACGGTAGGAACGGCGTACGGCGTAGCCGCCGCACGACCGACGGCATCGCGCACCGGATTGCCGGTGAAGCGCACTTTTCCCTCGAGCGCCGCGTCGAGCAGCTTGACCCGCTCGAAGGATGTGGCGATGGCGGTCACACGCTTGGCGAGCAGCCTGTTGGCCCGGCCGAGCACCGCATTCTGCTCGTGCAGCACGGTCGGGATGCGCATCGCCGCGGCGGCCAGCATCGGCGGAAAGGTCGGATAGCCGCCGAAGCCGACCACGACTCCTGGCGCTACCTCGTTCAGCAGTCTGCGGGCCGCGATGAGGCCGCGTCCGAGGGTCAGCCCCGTTCGGGCGACCGCGATGGGCGACTTCGAGGCGAGCGTCGCCGAGGGCACCTGATGCACCTGCCGGCCGGGGAAATCCGTGCCGTAGCGATCGACGCGATGATCGGTGACGAGATCGACCGTCAGTCCGCGACGGCCCAGCTCCTCGGCGAGGGCGAAGGCGGGAAACAGATGCCCGCCGGTGCCGCCGGCAGCCAGCAGGACCGTCCGGGTGGGCGTGGAATGGGCGGCGCTCAAGGCTTGGCTGATCCTGTGATGTCGAACGCCGCGATGTCGGATCGCAATCGTGGCTTTTTGAGGCGCTCATGGTCCGCCCGGCGCCGCGTCAGCGACATCAGCATTCCGGCCAGCAAAGAAGCGGCAAGAAGCGACGACCCGCCGGCGGAAATGAACGGCAGCGTCATGCCCTTGGCCGGCAGCAGTCCGACGTTGACACCCATGTGGATCAGCGCCTGCAGTCCGATGAGCAGCGCGAGGCCGGCAATCGCGAGCCGGTTTCCGGAATCCGGCTCGTCGGCGGCGCGGGTGAGGGCGCGCAGCACCACGAAGCCGAACAGCGCCAGCAGCGCGAGGCAGGCCAGTGCGCCATATTCCTCCGCGACGACGGCGAAAATGAAATCCGTATGCGCGTCGGGGAGAACGATCTTGATCGTCCCCTCGCCGGGACCGCGCCCGAGGAACCCACCCTCCGCGAAGCTCTGCATGGCGCGGTCGATCTGCGAATTGTCACCGGGTGTCGGATGCAGAAACTTGTCGAAGCGCGCCTGCACGTGCGGCAGAAAATGATAGGCCGCGAGCAGACCGAGGCCGCACAGTGCCGCCAGCAGCCCGGCCGCGCGCATCGGCTGGCCCGAGAGAAAGAACAGCGCGCCCCAAACGAGCGTCACCAGCAGCGTCTGACCGACATCGGGCTGGGCGACCAGTAGAATGACGAGACCGGCGTAGGCGGTGACCGCCAGCGGCATGGCCGGCATATCCGGCCGCTCGCTGGTCTGCGCCAGCAGCCAGGCTGAAACGACGACGAACGCCGGCTTGGCGAACTCGGAAGGCTGCAGCGAGTGCCCGGCGATCGAAAGCCAGCGTCGCGCGCCGTTGAGCTCGGCGCCGAAGAGGTGCACCCACACGAGGCTGACCAAGGACGCGGCGAGAATGCCGAGCGCCAGCCTGCGGACGCGCTGCGGCGGCAGCAGCGAGGTCAGCATGACGATAGCCATGCCGAGGACCGCGAACATCAAGTGGCGCTCGACGAAGTAATAGGGCGGCAGCCCCTTCTTCATCGCCACGGCCGGGCTCGCCGCGAGCGAGAGAACGAGCCCCAGGGCGAGCAGCGCCATCAGGGCACCCAGCAAGGCGCGATCGGCCGTGAACCACCAGTCCGCGAAACGGCTCCGATCGGCGCGGGAGATCCTCATGCCCCGCTCCGCGAGGCGAGGATCGCCTCGACGAGGCGGCGGAAGTGATCGCCGCGCTCCTCGAAATTCTTGTACTGGTCGTAGGACGCGCAGGCGGGAGAGAGCAGAACCACGCTGTCAGCGCTGCCGGTCGCGAGAGCGACCTCGGTGGCACGCGACACCGCCACATCGAGCGTTCCACAGCGCTCGAACGGCACCGCGCCCTCGAGCGTCGCCGCAAACTCGTCGCTGGCCTGCCCGATCAGATACGCCCTGGCGACGCGCGGAAAATACGGGCGCAGAGGCTCGATGCCGCCCTCCTTGGACTTGCCGCCGAGGATCCAGTGGATGCCCCGCTCCCACGACAGCAGCGCCTTCTCGGTGCTGTCGGCGTTGGTCGCCTTGCTGTCGTTGATGAACAGCGCCGGCCCCATTCTGCCGATCTCTTCCATGCGATGCGCGAGCCCCGGGAACGAACGCAGGCCGCGCTGCATCGTGGCCGGCGGAACGGCGAGCACGGCCAGCGCGGCGACGGCGGCGGCCGCGTTCTGCGCATTGTGCGCGCCGCGCAGGCTCGAAATGTCGGTGAGGTCGGCCAGCTCCTTCGCCTTGCCGCCGCTGGCCCACACGAGCGTCTTGCCCATGGCGACGATCCCGTGCTCGACGAGGGTGCGCGTCGACAGCGCGATCACATCCTGCCCGCGCTCCACTGCGCGCCGGTGGATCGCTTTCGAATAGGCATCGTCCACGCCGACGACGGCCGTATCGGCGCTCGCAACCAGCCGCTCCTTGACGGCGGCATAAAGCTCGACGGTGCCGTGCCGGTCGAGGTGATCGGGCGTGATGTTGAGCAGCACGCCGACAGTTGGCTTCAACGTCGGCGTCAGGTCGATCTGGAACGAACTCATCGCGACGACGAGCACGCGGCCTGACGACGGCGGCTCCAGGGTCAGGATCGCCTTGCCGATGTTGCCGCCCATCTCGACGTCGAGACCGGCTTCACGCAGCATGTGGGCAATGAGCGCCGTCGTCGTGGACTTGCCATTGGTGCCGGTGATGGCGATGAATGGCGCATCCGGCGCGGTGGCCGCCCGCTCGCGGGCGAAGAGCTCGATGTCGCCGATGATCTCGACGCCGGCGGCGCGGGCCTTCAGCACACTTCTTGCTTGGCGTGCTTTCAGCACGACCCAGTGCGGCTCGGGATTGGTCAGCGGCACGCCGGGCGACAGGACGAGGGCGGCAAAGCCCCCCCAGTCGGCGGCGGCGAGATCGACAATCGGAACGCCGGCTTTTTCGGCAGCCGCCCGGCCGGGCGCGCTGTCGTCCCAGGCGGCGACCTCGGCCCCGCCCTCGATCAGCGCGCGCGCCGTGGCGCTCCCCGAGGCCCCGAGCCCGAATACGGCCACCCGTTTGCCGGCGAATGTGGTGCAGCGAATCATGCTGGATATTAGCGTAATGCGCTTGACCGCGCGCCCTTCGACGGTCTCGGAGCCTCCGGGTCTGACACCTCGCGAGCGCCCTCGATCGCTTTCGCTTACCTCAGCTTCAGCGTCGCGAGGCCGACGAGGGCCAGCACGACGGCGATGATCCAGAAGCGGACGACAACGGTCGATTCCTGCCACCCCTTCTGCTCGAAGTGATGGTGTAGAGGGGCCATGCGGAAGACGCGCTTGCCGGTCAGCTTGAACGAGGTCACCTGAATGATCACCGACAGCGTCTCCAGCACGAAGAGCCCGCCGACGATGGCCAGCACGATCTCGTGCTTGGTTGCGACCGCGATGGCGCCCAGCGCGCCGCCGAGTGCGAGCGATCCGGTGTCGCCCATGAAGATCATGGCCGGGGGCGCGTTGAACCACAGGAAGCCTAGTCCAGCGCCGATCAGCGCGCCGCAGATGACCGCCAGCTCGCCGGTTCCGACGACGTAGTGAATCTGAAGGTATCCGGCGAACTTGGCGTTGCCGACGAGATAGGCGATGAGGCCGAAGGTGGCGGCCGCGATCATCACAGGCACGATGGCCAGGCCGTCGAGGCCGTCGGTGAGGTTGACCGAGTTGCCGGCCCCGGCGATGACAACGATGCCGACCAGCAGGAACAGGAACCCGAGCGGGATCAGTGTCGACTTGAAGAACGGGACGGCCAGATGCCCGGAGAGCTCCGGCGCCGAGATTAGCATGATCGCGTAGGTGGCGACGGCTGCGACGACGATTTCGAGCCCCAGTCGCGCATACCCGCCGAAGCCGGACACGTGCTGCTTGGTGACCTTGAGATAGTCGTCGTAGAAGCCGATGGCGCCGTAGGCGAGCGTCACCAGCAGCACCACCCACACATATCCGTTCGACAGGTCCGACCAGAGCAGCGTCGCGACCGTCACGCTGGCCAGGATCATGAGCCCGCCCATGGTCGGCGTGCCCTTCTTGGAGAAATGCGATTTCGGCCCGTCCTCGCGGATCGGCTGGCCTTTGCCCTGCTTGACGCGCAGCAGGTCGATGATGCCGGGCCCGAACAGCAGCACGAACAGCAGCGCCGTGAAGATGGCGCCGCCGGTGCGGAAGGTGATGTACTTGAAGACGTTCAGCAGCCCGATCTGATCGCTGAGGTTCACCAGTTCGTAGAGCATTGCCGACCCTTTTCCCCCACCCCGACCGTCTCCGGCGCACGTCTCACCGAAGTGTTCCCGGCATCCGGCTGCGGAAGCGGCTCCCCTCAGCCGCCGGCCGCCGCCGTCAGTTTCGACTTCAAAGCTCCGACCAGGGGAGCCATTTTCGATCCGAGCGACCCTTTGATCATCACCACGTCGCCCGCCGTCACCGTGGTCAGCAGGGCCGCCTCGATGCCGGCCGCCGCATCCGACCACGCCGCCGTCCGCGACGGGCCCAGCGCCGACACGAGATGTGCCATGTGTGGTCCCGAGGCAAAGACCAGATCGGCCCCGGCAGCGTCAACTGCTTCCTTCAATTCCGCATGCAGGCGCGGAGCATCTTTTCCGAGTTCGCGCATATCGCCGAGCACCGCGATGCGCCGCGGGAAGCGCGACCTTGGCACCGTCGCCATGGCGGCCAGCGCCGAGCGCATCGAGGCCGGATTGGCGTTGTAGCTCTCGTCGATGATCAGCACGTAGCCGCCCACAACGGCCAGCTCGGCACGTGCGCCGCGACCCTCCGCCGCCTGCACATCACCCAGGGCCGCGACGGCCGTTTCGACATCGGCGCCGATCGACGACAGGGCCGCCACCACGGCGAGCGAGTTCTGCACCAGATGCGCTCCTGGCGCGCCGAGCCGGTATCGGACGATCCCGTTGCCGACACTGACCTCGACCTCGCTGCCCTCCGCGCCGAGGGTAGAGGCCCGCAACCGCACATCGGCGTCCGCGTGCCGCCCGAAGGCGACGATGCGCGCACCGGCCGCGGCGGCCCGCGAACGCAGCAGCTCGAAATGCGGATTGTCGCGATTGAGGATCGCCGCGCCGCCCGTCACCAGCCCAGTGAAGATCTCCGCCTTGGCTTCGGCGATGGCCTCGACGGAAGGAAAGAACTCGAGATGCACCGGCTCGACGGTGGTGACGATGGCCGCGTGTGGTTGAACCATGGACGTGAGCGGCGTGATCTCGCCTGCGTGGTTCATGCCGATCTCGAACACGCCGAAGCGCGCCGAGGCCGGCATCCGCGCCAGCGTCAGCGGCACGCCCCAGTGATTGTTGAACGACTTGTCGGCCGCGTGGGTTTCGCCGAGCCGCGCGAGACAGGCCCGCAGCATCTCTTTTGTGCCGGTCTTGCCGACGCTTCCCGTGACCGCTATGACGCAGGCCTCGCTGGACAGCCGCGCCCGTGCCGCGCGACCGATCCCCTCCAACGCGCGGAGCGGCTCGGCCACGCGGATCAACGCGCCGTCGCCGGACTTCTTTTCATAGGTTTCGGCAACGAGCGCCGCTGCCGCGCCGGCTTTGAATGCGTTACCGACGAACTCGTGCCCGTCGCGCTGGTCCTCGAGTGCGACGAAGACCTCGCCGGCGGCGAGCGAGCGGGTGTCGATGGAGAACCCGGTGAGCGGCCCCGCTGGCGCTCCGTCTGCCACGCCGGCCGCAGCGCGCACGAGTTCGTCGAAGTCCCACACTGCCATCGCCATGCGTTCAGCTCTTCTCCAGGGCCTCACGCAGCACGTCGTGGTCCGAGAAAGGCAATGTCCTGTCGCCGATGATCTGGCCGGTTTCGTGACCCTTGCCGGCGACCAGCACGACGTCGCCGGACCCCATCATCGCGACCGCAGTGCGGATCGCGTCTGCGCGGTCGCCGATCTCGCGGGCACCGGTCGCGCCGGCGAGAATTTCTGCCCGGATCGTCTCCGGTCTCTCGGTGCGCGGATTGTCGTCCGTGACGATGGTCACGTCCGCGCGCTCGACGGAGATGCGGCCCATCATCGGTCGCTTTCCGCGATCACGATCGCCGCCGCATCCGAAAACGGAGATCAGTTTCCCGGTCGCGAACGGTCGGCAGGCATCGAGCGCTGCTATGAGTGCTTCGGGCTTATGGGCATAGTCGACGATGGCGAGCCCGTTGTTGCGCTGTCCCACGATGTCGAGCCGTCCGCGCACACCTTGCAGGCTTTCTAGCGCGCCGATCACGGCGGACGCCTCGCCGCCCGTTGCAATGGCCAATCCGGCGGCTACCATGGCATTGGCGACCTGATAGGCCCCGACCAGCGGCAATCGGATCGTCACAGCGCGACCCTGATGCACGACGGTCATGCGCTGCGCGAAGCCGTCGCGCACCACTTCGGCGAGCCGCAGTGTGGTGCCGCCTTCGCCGACAGTCAGCGTTTCGATGCCGCGCGAGGCGAGCGCAGCGAGCACGGCCTGACTTTCCGAGCTGTCGACGTTGACGACCGCTCGTCCCGATTGCGGGAGCAGGTCCGTAAACAGCCGGAGCTTCGCCGCGAAGTATTGCTCGACCGTCGGATGATAATCCATGTGGTCGCGGCCGAGATTGGTAAAGGCCGCTGCTGTCAGCCGCACTCCGTCAAGGCGGTGCTGATCGAGGCCGTGCGAGGAGGCTTCCATGGCGAGGTGCGTCACCCCCTCGCGTGCCAGCTCCGAGAGCGTGGCGTGCAGGATGATCGGATCGGGCGTCGTCAGCGAGCCGTAGGTGGCGCTTCCCGGCTTGATGACGCCGATGGTGCCGAGGGAGGCCGCGCGGTGGCCGAGGCTTGCGAAAATCTGGCGTGTGAACTCGGCGACCGAAGTTTTACCGCTGGTGCCGGTGACGGCGACGATCGTATGCGGCTGGAGCCCATAATAGCGGGCGGCAATGAGCGCCAGCGCACGTCGTGGCTCGTCGCTTCGCAGCACCGGAACTTGGGTGCCCTCCGGCACCACAGCGTCCCGGCCCACGAGCACGGCAACGGCTCCCCGCCGGACGGCATCGTCGATGAAGCGACCGCCATCGGCCCTGGTGCCCGGCATTGCGGCAAACAGGACGCCCGGCGTTGCCGCGCGGCTGTCGGACACGAGCCCCGTGATCTCGACCGCCCCACATCCCGAGGTCGCATCGATTTCTGGGCCGAGGAGAGAAGCCAATTGCATGTTGTCTGCTGAGTGGTCTGCTCGATGGAGCAGCAAGGGGGACGCGGTTAACTAGTCCGCGTCGGGCCCTGCCGTCAAACCGCTGCGGCCCGCCACGGCTCCCTTTGGCACAGTTCGCAAGACGATGGACACGCTGCCAGCGGCCCGCAGTTGTGGTGCAAGGCCATTTTTGGGATTACGATCCCATTGTGGGTTCGTTGCATCACGGCTCGAATGCCGGGGCCGACAGGTCCGTTGGCCCGAAACGTGCGTAATTCGTGCGTGTGCAGCGAGGAGCGACTTGCATCGGCCTGGTCGTTCGATCCGTGCATGAGCGGCATGCGCGTTGGTCGGCAGGGTCGGAAGGTCGTGTGACATCAACCGGGGGTAGGTCATGGCGTCGAGGTATCGAGTAGCGATTGCGGGCGTGGGTCTGGTAACAGTAACGGCCGCCACGGCAGCCGAGAGCATGAGCGGCGCCGAGTTGCAGAAGACCTTCGCCGGCAACACCATCTATCTGAGCGCGCCCTTCGGCAGCCTGCCGATCCGCTATTCGACCGGCGGCACCATGGTCGCCCAGTCGCGCGCCATGCAGATCTTCTCTGGAATTTATCGCGACACCGGATCGTGGCGCATCGCCGGCAACCGCTTCTGCCAGCGCTGGTCGACGTGGAACAAGGGCAAGGAGCAGTGCTTCACCGTCCGTCGCGAGGGCTCGAAAATGTACTGGACCAGCAACGACGGCATGTCGGGCACCGCATCGGCCGGACGCTGATCGAAGCGCGCCCTCCCGATCAACTCAAAGCTCAATCGCCGGCGACGGTCGCGGTTGCATCCGGCAGAATGCCGAGCAGGGGCGCCACCCGCGCGATCAGCCGGCCGACCGTCGGCGCGGCGTTGACCGCAGCGGAGATTTCGCCGTCCGTCTCGCTCGACGGCTTCGGCTCGAACAGTGAAACCAGCACGACATAGCGCGGCCGGTCGCTCGGAAAGATACCGAGAAACGACGAGATGACGAGGTCCTTGCGGTAGCGCCCTTTGACGGCCATTTCGGCGGTGCCGGTCTTGCCACCGACCTTGTAGCCGGCGACGTCGGCCCGCCGTCCGGTGCCCCCCGGATCGATGACGTTGCGGCGCAGCAGATCGGCGATTCGCCGGCTCGTCTGCGCAGAGACCACATCCGAACCCTGCGGCAGAGACCCTGGCTGCCGCCGCAAGACCGTCGGCGCCAGATACTTGCCGCCATTGACGAGGGCCGCTGCAGCGGCTGCGAACTGTAGCGGCGCGACCGCCAGCCCGTGCCCGTAGGATACCGTCACCTGGGTCAGGCGATCCCAGCGGGCGGGCACCTGCGGCGGGGCAATGGGACCGGCTTCCGTCGCCATCGGGGAGAGCAGCCCGATCCGGGCCAGAAAGTCCCGCTGGCGGCCGGCATCCATCTGCAGGGCCAGCAGGCCGGCGCCGACGTTCGACGAGCGGGTGAACACTTCGCTCACCGTCAGCGGGCGTCCGGCCGGATGCGGATCCCTGATCTCGCGCGCACCCTCGACAATCGGCTCGGTGACATCGAAAATGCTCTCGGGCGAAGCGGTTCCGGCATCGAAGGCCATCGCCAGGGTGGCGATCTTGAAGATCGAGCCAAGCTCGAAGGTACCACCGCTGAGCCGGTCGAGGCGGGCGCCTTCGGTCCCTGCCGTGGGCCGGGCCGGATCGACGGCGGGCAGCGAGGCGGCTCCCACCACCTCCCCCGACGTGACGTCGAGCACGACGCCGGCCGCTGCGGGAGCTCCGTAGCGGCGCATGGAGCGGGTCAGCTCTTCTTCGAGGGAATGCTGCACACCGAGGTCGATCGACAGCCTCACCGCCGCCCGCTCGGAGCGGGTGGCGCCATGCAGCGTCTCGACTCCGATCTGCTGATCGATGTGCCGCTCGACGCCGGAAGCGCCACGATTGTCGATGTCGACGGTGCCGATCAGATGCCCGGCCAGCGTGCCGCCCGGATAGGCGCGGCGCAGCTCGGAGCGGAAGGCCAGCCCCGGCAATCCGAGGTCATGCACCCGCTGAGCGACCGCCGGAGCGAGCCCGCGCCGGACCCACACGAAGCGGCGCGAACGGTCTGCCAGCGTGGCGAGAAGCTGCGTCGTATCGAGGCCCGGAAGGATCTCCTGGAGTTTTTCGACCACCTCGTTGCGATCGAGGATGACGGCGGGATCGGCGAACAGAGACTGGGTCTCGATGTCGGTCGCCAGCAGCCGGCCGCTGCGATCCACGATGTCGGGCCGCGCCACGCTGGACGCCACGGTCTCCAGCATGTTCAGGCCGGCAGTGCCATCGCCGCGGGCAGCCAGCAGCACGAGTTGCGCGCCGACGCCGAGCATCGCGAAAACGAGCGTGGCGGTGACGGCCACCAGCCGCGGCCGCGGCCTGCGGGCGGCGATGATTTGCCGTTCCAGGGCTCCTGGGCCAGCCCCCTGGCGCGCGACGGGATCAGCCGCCGGTGCCATTATCGCGTCGTCGAGCCGGTGATGATGCCGGCGTCCTCGCCCTCGCCGACGAACTGACGCTCGACGGGCGGACGCAGGCCCTGGGCGCGGGCCAGCGGCTCTATGCGCTCCGGGCGCGAAAGGTGCGCGCGCTCGGCCTTCAGCACGGCGATGTCGCCGCGGGCAGCCTCGGCAGCGCGCTCGGCGGCGAGCACGCGGGCCTCGATGAGGCGTGTATCGTAGTTGAGGCCGTAGACCAGAAACGCGCTGGCGATGGCCATGAAGACGGCGGAAAGGGTTGCGGCACGCATGAACGGTTCTCCGGCTGCTGTCTCGTCCGTGGTCCCGTGTGCGGCGATCAGCTCTGTGCTGGGGCTTCGGTGCGGACGGCTGCTCTCAGCCGTGCCGACCGCGCACGCGGGTTGACGTCCAATTCACCTTGACAAGGAGTTAACGGACGAAGGTTAACAATCCGGAAACTCGGGCTCGAAAGTTTTATCGTTTCGGGGAGATAGCGTGAGCCGCGCGGGGCTCGGCCGGCGCGGTCGGCGAGGAAGGTTTTCACGATCCGGTCTTCGAGACTGTGGAAGGTGACGACCACCAGCCGCCCGCCCGGCTTCAGGAGGCGCTCGGCGGCTTCGAGACCGCGCCGCAGCTCGCCCAATTCGTCGTTGACGTGCATTCTGAGCGCCTGGAAGGTGCGCGTCGCCGGATGCCGGCCCTCCTCGCGCTGGCCGCGATAGGCGCGCATCACCACGTCGGCGAGGTCGAGAGTGGTCGTGAACCTCCGCTCCGCGCGTCGCGCCAAGATGGCCCTCGCGATGGCGCGCGAGCGGCGTTCCTCGCCGAACTCGTAGATGAGATCGGCCAGCGGTTTCTCGCCTAAAGTGTTCACGATGTCGGCCGCGCTCTCTCCCGATTGCGACATGCGCATGTCGAGCGGCCCGTCGCGCTGGAACGAAAAACCCCGTTCCGCCTCGTCGAGCTGCATCGAGGAGACGCCGATGTCGAACACGATGCCGTCCGGCGGCGTGAACACCGAAGGACGGCCGGGCTCGGCGTCGGAGGACAGGGAGCCGCGCGCCACGTCTTCAAGGCGACTGAACGGGGCCTCGACGACGGTCAGCCGTCCGGGAAACTGAGCGCAAAGGGCGGCCGCGTCGCGCACGGCGTGCGGATCGCGATCCAGCGCCAGAACCTTGCAATCTGTCGCTTCGAGCAGCGCCCTCGAATACCCGCCGGCGCCGAAGGTCGCGTCAATGTATGTCTCGCCCGGAACCGGCGCGAGTTGCTCCAGCACCTCCGAGATGAGCACGGGGATGTGCCGTCCCGCCACACGGGCTTCCGGTGGTCTTCCGGATGTCCCGCTCGGACTCAACCCCGTGCTCCCTCGTCGCCGCCGTCTCCCGACGGTCGGCCGCTCCCCGCGCCGAGTAGATTTCTGTGATCTCGAACCTTCTCGCGGGCCCGCGTACGCCGCTCGTCGAAGGCGGCGGGTGCCCACATCTGAAACTTGTCGCCAAGACCGACGAAGGTGATCTGGTCGGTGATCCCGGCGTGGTCGCGCAGCGCCTGAGGAAGCACGATGCGTCCGTCGCCGTCGATGCCGAGTACCTGGACGTCGCCGTAGAGCGCGACAGAGAGTTCATCCCGCTCGTCCGAATAGTCCGGCAGGCCGCGGAGAAGCCCGTCGATTTTCTTCGCAAGTCTTTCGCCGCCCGCATCGAGCGCGCGAGCGTCGAGCGAGGGGTAGCAGTAGACGCCGCCGAGGCTGCCCTGCTGGTAGCCGTCGCGCTCGAGCACGGCGCGGAAGGGCGCCGGGATCGAGACCCGGCCCTTGGCGTCGATCCTGTTCGTGAATGTCGAGACAAAGCGGTCCATCCTTCGGGGCTCGGTGATCCTCGACGCACGAAACGGGCCTCCCGGCCGGTGGGCAGCGGAAGTAAAGCCAATGTCCGTCCGACCGGCGGGGCCGTGGCGGTCGCTCGGGTCCGGGCCCTCGACCAGACCGGCGCCAACGCCACGAGCCCTTGCCCGGTGCGGACGGGCGTATATGGGATTGCATGGTTTTTTATGGGCGTCAATGGTTGGTTAACCATAGTCCGTGGGCTGGCGGTGTTATCCACAGGTCGGCTATGGGCTGCGATTTCCGACGGTCGCCTCACGAGACCCATCAATGCCGACGGGTTCGGGTGCGAGCCTCACGCGGCGTGGATGACGGCAAGGGATGCCGGCGTTAGGGTTGTCGTCAGGTGTGCCTCGGTTCGAACGGAGACGACTCCATGCGCGTGGTTCCCGCCCTTACGGGTGCTCTGTTGGCCATCGCAACCTCGGTCGGCGCAATCCCGGCACGCGCGGGTGACGACTATCGCAAGTGGAGCTGCGACGAACTGTGGGAGACGCGCAACGCGATCTACAAAGCGGCGGGCTACTGCTTCACCACGCCGAAGGCGATCAAGCGGTTCGGAAATGCGGGCTGCCAGTTCGACGACGTCCGCGACGTTCCCTTGAGCCAGTCCCAGCGCGATCAGATTTCGGAAATGCATGCCGCCGAACGCGCCAAGGGCTGCCGACGGTGAAACGCTGCATCCGGCGCGCGACTGCCCTCCTCAGCCTCTTGATCGTGCTTGCGCCGACGCTGGTTGGCGCCGAAGGGCGCTTGCCGGCTTACCGAACCGAGGTCGCCGGCAAGACCGGCCAGCCGGTCGTCCTCTACGCCGAGGACCAGGGCGAAGGGCCGCCGGTCGTGCTGCTGCACGGCCTCGGCGCCTCGACCTTCACCTGGCGGCACATCGCGCCCGATCTCGCCCGCACGCACCGCGTCATCGCCCTCGACCTCAAGGGCTTCGGCCGCTCCGACAAGCCGCTCGACGACGCTTATGGGGCCGTCGATCAGGCACACCTCGTCGCCGCATTCGTGAGGAAACGCGGCCTCGACGGGGTGACGCTGGTCGGTCACTCGTTCGGCGGTGCGGTGGCCCTGCGGACGGCGATGCTCCTGCGGGAGGACCCTGGCCGCATGGCCAGTCTCGTTCTGATCGACGCACCTGCGCTGCCCGGCTCACTGCCCCGCTCCTACGATTTCGTGCTCGTGCCCGGCGTTCCCGAAGCGCTGCTGCTGCCGCTGCCGCCGCGACTCATCGCGCGGCAATTGCTGGAAGCCTCGCGCGGCAGCCGCCGCGGCATCACGGAGGAGGACATCGAAGGCTACGCCGCGCCCTATTCGGAGTTCTCCGCCAAGCGCGCGTTCCTCGCCACGGCCCGCGCCCTCGTCGGAGACACCGATATATCTGTCGAGGCCGCCGCCCGCACGCTGGCCCTGCCCACGCTGCTGGTGTGGTGCCGTAGCGACGATATCGTGCCCCTCGCCGCCGGCCGCCGCCTCGCCCGCATGCTGCCGAACGCAACGCTGAAAACCCTGCGCGGCTGCAATCACCTCCCCCAGGACCAGCGCCCCGGCGCGCTGATGGCGATCCTGCGGCCGTTCATCGACAGGTAGCGGAACGGGACATGACCCGATCGCCTGACGGCACGGCCTGCTTGTCAACGAAGTCAGCGCGATCGGGATCGTGTCCCGCTGGCGCAAGATCGTCGCTGCGATTGTTCTGTGGGCAGATAAGTATGGTGTCCCCGAACCCACCAAGAATTTCTGTCATGGCCGCGAAGGCGGCCATGACGAGTTTTTGAGAGTTGACAGGGACACGATCCCGAATGCGGATGCCGCGCATTCGGGTCATGTCCCCCACTACTTCACGCAGCTTCCGGCGATGGCGCCGCGCATGCCGGGGGGGATCGGCGGGGAGGGTTTCCAGCCTTTGCAGAGCGCGCCGATCTTTCCGCCATCGCCGGCCGCTCCCTCGACGCAATAGAGCCCGCTGCCGTCGGATTGCGGCGTGAAGCGCATGCCCTTCGCACCCGTCGAAGCGTCGTCCAGCGTCTCGCCGAGATAATTCAGCGCGTGCACGCGATAGTGCGACACGTCGACGGACGGGTAGCGCCGCGGTGCGATGTGCGTGTCGGTGATGGGAATCGCCTCGACAGCCCGCGTACGCCACCGCCCGTCAGACCCCGCGGCGACATGCACGCGCGCGAACAGGCCGTAGCTGCGGCAGACGTGATTGCCGGTGATGTCGGCGGTGCCGTGATGCAGAAAATTGCCGAGCCCGTAGAAAATGAGCGCGCCGTTGTCCGTCATCTCGACGCCGCGCACGACATGGGCGTGATGCCCGACGATGAGGTCGACACCGCCCTTCGCCTCCCGCCGCCAGTTCTTGAGCTGGTCCAAATCCGCGCGCACCTGCCCCTCGACGCCGTAGTGGATCGACAGCACGCGGTAGTCGGCCTTGGGCTCCTTCAGGCGATCGACCACCAGCCGGTAGTCCTCGTCGAAGCGATAGGCGATCTGGCCCGGTTTGTCCTCGCCAGCCCGATGGCGTTCCAGATTGTTGGTCACGATGCCGATGGCCGAGAACGCGACCTTTGCCGCGCTGGCGTCGACGATCTTCGGCCGGCTCGCCTCCTCGCGATTGAGACCCACGCCGGCATGCGCCTTGAGGCCGGATTTCTCCATGGCATTCGCGTATTTCAGCGTGTCGCGCAGTCCCGCCTCGCCGAAGTCCATGGAGTGATTGTTGGCGAGGGAGAACAGGTTGACGCCCTTCGACACCAGATGGGCAAACCCGTTCGGGTGAGAGCGGAAATTGAACGGCCCGCCCTGACCCTTGGTGTCGCGCTCGAGATCGTTGCGCTCGGTGATGACCGTCTCGACGTTGACGAAATTCAATTCGCCGTTCGCATCTTTCGCCATCGGCGCAAACGCCTGCTCGAAAGTGAGCGTGCGGCCCCTCTTGGACGAGGTGCGCGGATTGACCGGCGCGAGGTGCGGACTGAAGCCGGTGTCGCCGGCCAGCGTGATGGTGAACTGCGGGGCGGCCCCGCCGTTCGGCTTCGCCACAGCCGGCTTCGGGACAGGCAACGGTTCCGCTTGCGGCTCGGGCCTCGCGGCGGGCGATGGCGGCGCGACAAGCTGCGGTTCGAGAGGCTCACCGACCGACGGCGGCCGCGCGGCCGGCTCGGGCGGCGCCACGAGCTGCGGGTCGCCCGCCCCATCCGCACCGGCCAGGGCCACCGTCAGACTGCCGACCAGAAGCGCAGGCATCAGCAGCGCCCCCCCGAACCACCGAACCTTCATACCGCTCATCTCCCTCGTGATTTTCGTGTGATCTCCGGCCAGCCTGCCACGCCCGGCCGCGCTGCGGCGAGACCCCGCGCAAAAACTTGGTCAAAGGTGGGGCGGAAATTTCGCGAAGTCGAACGTCGCGGTCGATTGGGACACTCCCCATCCCGGCGTCGCGGCGCAGCTGCGCAGGGCGCGGACCGCCGGGGTGACGGCAAATGGGGAATCTCCGTCTGCAACTGAACCTAGCCGTAAGGCTTGTTGGCAAGGATCGACAGGACCGCAGGGATGCTTCGCGGCATACACGTCACGTATGCGCAAGTCCCTGGACTGGGTCTCAAATCGGTGCCGCGACCGGTGCGACACCCGTCGTCACACCACCTGTTCTGCTCCGAACGTCAATGTCGAGTGATCCGTTCGGGCCGTTGGCGAGCGCGATCTCCTTGGCGACGTACTCGCTGCTGAACGACGGCCGGAGCTTGTCCCTGTAGTAGTCCTCGAAACGGTTGAGACGCAGCTTCATTTTGTAGCCTTCGATCTTCTTGAGATCGTCGGCGGACAGGAGCTTGCTTTCCGTCAGCTTGGCGACCTGGCCATCGATCAGGTCGCGCCGCCTGTCGAGTTCGTCGTTGAGATCGAACAGCGACTGCGGCGCGTAGAGCGGCAGCGAGGACACCATGCGCTCGAAAACCGTGTCGTGGATGATGGCGTGCGGCGGCACTTTGCGCGGCCGGTAGTTGAACACGTGGCTGAAGGAGATCTGGATCTGGCCGAGCGGATCCGGGTCGACCACATGCGCGTCCAGGGTCTGCCGCTTCCAGTGATCGAGCTTGTCGGCCTTCCACGCCACGAGGTGCAGGCCCCAGTCCTCCTTGCCGGCCTCCTCCTTGGTGTCGGCGTAGCCGCTGCTGACATGGCGCAAGAGGAAATCCAGGGTGACGTCCGACAGCCGGTCGGTGGCCCAGCCGCCGCCGATGTTGGCATGGTCGCCCGCGAACCAGACCTCGATGATGCGCTCGGGCCTGTTCGGATCCGGATCCATCAGCGTCGGCTCGAACTCCTGGCGGCTCTCGTCGAGCGCGACCAGGTGATAGGCCTGCCTCACGTTGTCCGGCACCGACATGTCGCGGAACAAGTTGAGCTGCTGCAGGTTGACGCCGCCGATGGTCTTGGCGACTCCGAACGAGCCGACGGTATCCCAGCAGCCGATCACTACGATCGGAACCGGCCGCTTGTCCTTCGAGCTCCAGACCGTCCGGTGCTTGCCGAACAGCTTGATCGTCCACACCGTGCGCGGCGCGCCACGTGCATCGATGGACTTCGCCAGAAGCCGCGTGATGGCGGCCCCGCGGCTGAAGCCGAAGATGAAGACGCGGTCGTTCGGGCGATAGACGCGGACCAGATCGAGATAGGCCCGCTCGACAAGGTCTTCGGCGCCGAGGCCCGTCGCCTGGCCGAGGAAGCTGAGCAGCGGATCGCTGTCGAATGCGTTGCCGACGCCCGCGTAGTAGAGGCTGATCTGCTTGCCGTCGTATCGCTTGCACAGGGATGCATTGAGCACGTCGCCCGGCTCGAACATTTCCTGCTTATCGGCCTTCAGCATCCGGAACAGCTTGTAGACGTTGGTCGTCGCGGCGAAGCCCTGGTCGACCTGGTCCGGGTTGTTGCTCGTGCCGTCGAGGCAGATGACGATGTTTTTCGGCTTCGGGTTGATCCACGCTCCCGCATTGCGGAACAGCGTGTAGAGGAGCGGCAGGCCGAGCAGGATGACCTCCCACTTGAAGATGAGGCCGCTGAACCTGCTCGTGAAGAGGGACCACATCGATCGCTGCGGCAGTGCGGGCACCTTCTGGTCGGCGAGCGCCGTAGCGCCGATCTGCTCCGGGCTCGCCGGCGGCAGGGCGGGAGCCTTGTCGCCGGCATCACGGACGAGGCGGATGCCGGCCTTACCAAAATGGCCGCCGGAAAAGGGCACCGCCCCAAGCGCCAATTCGTCAGGCAGCTGATCGAAGCGGCCGCCGATGGCCTTGCCCTGGGGTTCGACGCAGGGCTCCTCGGCCGTACCGCCTCCGCGAAGGCAGGGGTCGATCCATTCCGACAGATTGCCGTGTATGTCGTGGAGACCGAAGCCGTTCGGTTGCAGAAGTCCAACGTGACGCGCGCGCTCGGCTCCGAAGTCGCCCCACCAGCCGTATTTGCTGAGCTCGTTCTGGTCGCTGCCGAAAGACCATTTCGATCCGGCGGGGGCGTTGGCGGCCGCCGCGTACTCCCATTCGGCTTTGGACGGCAGACGGTACGATGCTCCCGTCCGGCTGCTCAGCCACCTTGCATAGGACTTCGCTTCGTCGAATGACACTTCGACCGGCTGGCGATCGCTTCCTGTCGTCGTAGGCGGTTCTTTTTTGGTGCAGAGGTCCGGCGCAGCGGCCGTGCAGGCGGCCCACTCGCCGGAGGTGACCTCGTAGAGTCCGAAGTAGAGCGGCGAGGTGCGGCCGGATTCGAGACGTGCGAGACCTGGGCATTGAGCCTCGCTGCAGTCGCGCCAGCCGGCGGACGCCTTGCCTGCCCGCTGATCGTCGAGGGCGGCCTTGTGGTCGCGTGACGCGCTCTCGCGGGCTTGGTCGGCGCTCGACGAGAAGGGGTCCCACGTGTCGTAGATCACATAACCTGCACCGACGAGGAGCAGGGTCAGAACCCAGTTGTGAATTCTGGGGGGTAGCCCGCTGATGCCCGATCCGTGGCGCCGCAGCCGATAGGCCGTCAGCAGAACGACGACCTGGGTGAGGAGAAAGAACAGCATCTTGCCCGAACTCGGCATCGGCTCTCCGCCGATGCTCAGCTTCGGGAACAGGCCCGAGGCATTCACCGCCAGCAACACGATGAACGAGGCCAGGAACCAGGTGGTGAATTGGCGGCGGTAGATGAGACCGGCAAGACCCGGAATGAGGGAGTAGAGGGCGATGATGCCGGCGGTACCGACGACATTCTGGATGATGTCGATGAAGTCTTGCCCGAGCACCTCGAGATAGGCTTTGAAAAGTGGAAACAGAACATCGCCGACGAAACGTAACGGATGCAGGCCGAAGTCGGACCAGAAGGCATTCCGGAGCGTCGGGTCATCGGCCACGAACATGTCGCCGGCGCGGGTGAGGACCTCGCTCGACGACGGGTTCGCCGTCTCCATGTCGAACAGCTTCGCGAGCTTTCCATAGTCCGACGGCAAGGCGTAGGCCACGAACAGCAGGGAGGTGAGCGCGAGCAGGATCGAAGGCAGAAGGATCGAATGCTTGCGAATGGTGAGCGTTGACGCTTTCGTCGAGGTCTTCGCGGACATACTTTACCCCCGTTAAGCCCCGCACGAAGCCCTGTGAAGTCCACGGCTGTCTGTCAAACGCAGAAGCGTGATCCACCAGTTGATGTGAATTTTCAAAGTCGTGCCCCTGCCGGTTATGCTACCAACGACGATAGCGGGTGTAAACGAGCTGTGAAGCAGCCGAGCCCCGATAAGTATCGGCCTGAAGCGGACATCGGGCACAGCGGCTCTCCCCGTTGGAGAGGCGACGCTTTGCTGTCGAACCTCAGCGATCCGTTGGCAGGTCTGCCATCGTGCCGAATGGCTTGTGACAGGCAAGACTGCCGAACGCGCAGTGATGGGTCAGGGCGCGTCAGGCGATAACACTGCGTGCGATAATCGCTATTCCGACCGTCACGACGCAGCTTGCAAAGGCTCGCTTCAGAAGGTCTTTGCTGGAAGCCAGCACCCGATACAACCGAACGCCAACCAGCGTTCCCGCCACTCCTCCTGCCACCAGCAGCGAGGCGAGCCGCCAGTCGACGAAGCCGGAGGCAGCATAGCTTGCCGAGGTCGTGAGGCCGAAGGCTGTCACAGCCACCAGCGATGTTCCGACGGCGTTGGCCATCGGCATCCCGGTCGCGAGCATCAGCCCCGGCACGATGAGAAAGCCGCCGCCGATGCCGAAGAAGCCGGCGAGCATCCCTACGCCAAAGCCGATGCTGACGAGGCGGGGCAGCAAGTGACGCGCGGTCGCCTCGGTGAGCCGCACGTGTGGGTCGGCCTCGGAACTCGGCTTGCGCAGGTTCGCCACGCCGATTGCAACCATGATCACGCCGTACAGCGCGAGCAGCATTTGGCCATCCAACCTCTTGCCGAGTTCAGCGCCGAGAGCGGCACCGCCAATTCCGGCTGCAGCGAATACGATGGCGCAAGGCCATTTCACCGTAGCCTGTCGGGCATGGGAGCCGAGGCCGAACGCCGCATTCATGGCGACAGCGGTGGCCGCTGTGCCAATGGCGACATGTGGCGACGATACCCCGACGACATAGACCAGCAGAGGTACGGCCAGAATCGATCCTCCACCTCCAATCAGCCCGAGCACGAGACCGACGATGCCGCCAGACGCGACCGCGAGTGCGTCCGGGAGAAACGTTTCTGCCATGATGCGGCCCTCCGGTAGCGGATCAGGCAACCCGTGAGCGCGCATTCCACGGCATCAGCGCGAACAGCTTGGCCATGCCGCACCAGCCGGTGATGCCGGCGTACGCAAGGCCGGCGCCGACAACAGCCGCGAGGCCGATCCAGCGCGGATCGACGAGAACGCTCAGCGCAATCCCGAGCAGTACGAGGCTGCCCGCGGTGATTTGTACCTGCCGCTGCAATTCCAGCGGCTGTCTGCGATCGGCAATGACCGGCAGGCCGGCCTTTTTCCAGCCATCGATGCCACCCTCGACGATGTAGGCTTCACAGGACGTGGCGGCTGCGAGTTTGGTCGCGTGCACAGCCGTGCGGCTGCCCGACTTGCAGTGGAACAGAACCGGCCTTCCGTCGCTGTCGACCATGGCCAGACGATCGAGCGGATGGTTTCGTGACCCATCAATACGCTCGCGGGCGTGCTCGTCGGTGCCTCGAATGTCGACCAGGACGGCACCCTCGGCAATCAGGCGCCGGGCTTCGACGGGGGAGATGGTTTTCAGGCTCATGATGGCGATCTCTCGTTGAAGCGTTGAAGTTCAAGCTCTGGAGGCAGCTTTGCGTGCCTTCGGTTTGACTGGCTCGGGCGGGCAGTAGAGCTGTTGCAGGTGCCTGAGCAGAATTTCAATGTTCGGATCGGCGACGCGGTACCAGATGGTTTGTGATTCGCGCCGGGTGGCGACGATGCCTTCCTCGCGCATTTTGGCGAGGTGCTGCGACAATGCCGACGGCGACAGGGCGACGGCATCCGCCAGGGCGCCGACACTGGCCTCGCCCCACTCGACGAGTTTGCACAGGATCATCAGCCGGCGCTCATTCGACAGCGCCTTGAGGATACCTGCGACATGCGTCGCATTGGCCTCGAAGGTGGCAAAGTC
Source organism: Hyphomicrobium sp. (assembly GCA_052388455.1). Classification (GTDB taxonomy): domain Bacteria; phylum Pseudomonadota; class Alphaproteobacteria; order Rhizobiales; family Hyphomicrobiaceae; genus CAZSNH01. Next base: position 22,473 of record JBQTIA010000005.1, on the reverse strand, counting down.
GGTCGGAGCCTGCGGCATCGATCACACTTTCGTTTCAGTCGTTGCTAAATTAGTTTTATCTAATATATATGTCAAGCAGCAGGGCTTTTACGAAGCCGGGAGTGACCGCGATGAACACCGCCCCCGTCATCCGTGCCTATTTCGATGAACCAACCAACACGGTGAGCTATCTGGTGCACGACCCGTCGACCAGGCGCGCCGCTGTCATTGATCCGGTTCTCGACTACGACCATCGAACCGGCAAGGCCGCGACTCGGTCCGCCGATGCGATCCTCGCGGCGGCGGCCTCGGGTGGTCTCACGATCGACTGGGTGCTGGAAACGCACGCCCATGCCGACCACTTGTCGGGCGCGCCGTACATCAAGTTGAAAACGAATGCGAAGGTCGGCATCGGCGAGCACATCCGCGATGTGCAGAAGATTTTCCGACCCGTTTTCAATGCGACTGATCTCGTGGGCGACGGCAGCGAGTTCGACCACCTGTTCAAAGACGGCGAGCGCTTCTTCATCGGCGAAGTCGCGGTCGACGTCATGCACGTGCCTGGGCACACGCCGGCCGATGTCGCCTATAAAACAGGAGATGCCGTGTTCGTCGGCGACACGCTGTTCATGCCGGATTACGGCACGGCGCGTGCGGATTTTCCGGGCGGCAATGCACGGGATCTCTATCGCTCCATGCGCAAGCTGCTTGCCCTTCCTCCGGCTACGCGCTTGTTCCTGTGCCATGACTACAAGGCGCCAGGGCGCGATCACTACGCCTGGGAAACGTCCGTCGCCGAACAGCGCGCCAACAACGTGCATGTCAGGGACGGCGTGTCAGAGGATACCTACGTCGCCATGCGCGAGGCCCGCGACGCCAAGCTCGCGGCTCCCCTTCTCTTGATGCCTTCGATCCAGGTCAACATCCGCGCCGGCAAGCTGCCGCCCGCCGAAAGCGACGGCATCCATTACCTGAAAATTCCGGTTCGGCTCGGTTGAGCGGCGCATCGTCGACCGCGTGGCGGGCTGGTCATTGACAGTACTCGAATGGGTCGTGACCGCCTGCGTCGCACGCCGGCCCCACGTCGTCGCCAGGGGACGGGACAACTCCTTGCCGAGCAGCCGACGGCGGGAGCAATCGTCAGCTCCCACCGATCGACCGATTTCGAAACTCAAAGATTGTGCGAGCCGGACCCTGAGCTGCGCGGCTTGGGCACGCACTTGCGGGCGTCGGCGTCCCAGATCTTGCCGCGGCCGCAGGTGCCGGGGCCTTCCGCCATGGCGGGAGCAGCGACCGCACCAGCGGCAGCGAGCAGTCCGGCGATGAGAAGCGATTTGATCATATGAGTTTCTCCGTTGTGTAAGGTGTCGCCTGATGCAGCGACTTCTTTACTGGGACGCGGAACGATCAGGTGCCAACCTGCTCCATCCCCGTGCCGTGCTCGATTTTCTTCTCTGGCCAAGCGTCAAGGCGGCCGTCGGCCACGAAGATCATGCGGCGGACCACTGTGAGAATACGTGCGGTCCGCTGAAGGGGGCTCTGCCGTTCGGCCACGCCGGACGACACGAACCAGAGTCCACATTCCATCGTCGCTGCGACGGAACTTCGCCGCCACGCCGGTCGTATTCAGCTATACGTTCGCCCGGCGCGACCGGTTTCGACCGGCGCACCTCCGCGGCAGCCTCGCCTGTTTTCGCTGCGGGCCATCCAACGCGCCTGGCGCATATCCCGATCCGCTCCCCATGCCGCCCCGCCTCGACCTCAAGACCAGCATGGACTTCGCCTACGAGGTCCCGAGCCCGGTGGCCCCCGGCATCATCCGCGTTGTGGCCGAAAACCCCGGCGTCATGACGTTCAAGGGAACCAACACTTATCTCGTCGGCACGACCGAGCTGGCGGTGATCGATCCCGGACCGGACGACGAACGGCACGTGGCGGCGGTGATGACTGCAGCCGCCGGACGGCCGATCACACATATCCTGACCACGCACAGCCACCGCGATCACGTGGATGCGGCGGCACGCCTCAAATCGGCGACGGGTGCCGTCGTAGCCGCGGCCCGGCGCGAGACTGCGCCAGTCGCGGGCATTGGCGAAGCTCCGGCGCGGCCGGGTTACGTGAACTTCGATTTCGAGCCCGACCGGACGCTCGGCGATGGCGACATCGTCTCAGGCGAAGACTGGACGCTGGAGGCGATCCACACGCCCGGCCACGCTCCGGATCATCTCTGCTTCGCCCTGGCGCGCCGCGGCATCCTCTTTTCCGGCGATCATGTCATGGCGTGGAACACGACCGTGGTCGCGCCGCCCGAGGGCCACATGGCAAGCTATCTGACGTCACTGGAGCGATTGCTCGCGCGCCCGTCCGACCGCATGTATCTGCCGGGTCATGGCGGGCGGATCAGCGCACCGCGGCGGACGGTGAAAGCCTATCTTCTGCACCGGCGCTGGCGGGAGCAGACCATCGTTTCCGCCATCCGCGAGGGCGCGCCGACTATTCGAACGATCGTCCCGGTTGTATACCAAGCCATTGATCCTGGGCTCTTGCCGGCGGCCGCGCTCTCTGTCCTGGCCCACGTGGAGCATCTGATAGAGCGGGGTCTCGTGGTCTGCGACGGCGAACCGGCTTTCGATCGCCGCCTTGCCCTTGCCTGACACCCGGACGCTTGGCGTTTTTTCCGCCTTCGGCCTTGTCGCTCTCCGCCGTCGGCACCGTCTCTTCGAGACGCACGACGATTTCTTTCATAAGGCTGCGCATGCGCTCGGCGTTCTGGCCGAGGTCGTTGACGCCGAACCGCGAGGCGGAACGGATGTCGACGCGAGCCGTCGCCTCGTCGCCCGTCACGCGGACGGCAACGTCGTCGTAAAGTCCGAGTACCAGCGTGCGGTCCACGGCTTCGAGCAGTCCGGGCTCCCCGGGGGCCGCCGGCACATGCTGGCTGACGATATTGTATTTCTGCCGTTTGACCGCATCGACGACGAGCTCGTAGGTTTCCTTGGCGGACCTCTCGATGATCATCGGCTTGAGGTCGGGATAGGCGCGCGCCTGGCGGCGGGCAAACTCCTCGCCGGGGTAGGCAGGACCGTTGGTGGCCGGGCCGCGGACCTTCGCCAGGGTGACGAACTCGGGTACGTCGGCGAAGTCCGTGGTCAGATCGTAGATGTCCGGGTAGCTGCGCGACTGGGCGACGACGAAAACCGGCACGGCCAGGAGCGCGAGGCTGAGCGTAATGCCGAGCACCACGCGCGAGCTTCCGGCCCGTCCGCTCTGCCAGATGCCGAAGGCTCCGAGCGCACCCATCGCCAGTGCGGCGGCGGCCCCGAGCAGCGCCAGCTTGACGAGATTGACGGCAACCGGCGTCGGCATGGCGAACACGCGGTGGAGAATGGCCGTGGTCGCCAGCAGCATCAGGCTGAACAACGCGGTCCGACTGGTCCAGCGGCTGAAGACCGACGGCGTTTCAAACGTTTCCAGCCGCATCGATGCTCCTCGTCGGCGCTGTTCGTCGTGCTTTGGCGCCCGCCTGACCCGGGCCTGCGAAGCTCGGGCGACGGCCGAGATGTGGAGAGCGCGCCGGCCAGCGACCGGGACGCTTCGCAGACCTCTGCTGGTTCGATAGTATTAGCCGTGAATTGAGGCAAGGACAGTGGCGGGAACCCAAGGAACTCCGGTGGCGGCCGTGGGCCGGGTCACAGGACGGCGGGGAAGGTCTGCGGTCCCGCCCCCGAAGCCTGTCGGGCGGGCAAGCCGGCCCTGGCTGAGGGCTGCCATCGCTGCGATCCTCGCTGGCGCCGCCACGGGTGCGGCGGGCGAGCCAGTGATGTTCGGCCCTCCGGCAGCCGACGTGCTGCGGCTTGCGAGCCTCGATTTGAGGCTGTTGACAGGTGTTGCGGCCCAGGAAACATCTGCAGCGGAGACGGCTGGCACGCGGCGTCCGTCCTGGCGTACGTCCTTCGGCTCTGAGTTCCGGCCCCGCCAGCCGCGGTTTCGGGCGGCGGCGAGCGTCGAAGCCGACGTGGTGTTGATACAGGGAGTTTCGAGCGTGCGGGAGGCCCGCCGACTGTTCCCGCCCCGCTTCTGGAAGCTCGTCGTCTCGCGCCAGCTGTTGGCGAGCGATGATCCCCTCGATCCCTGGTCGCGTGATGCCACCTCCGCCAATCCGACGACGGCCGTTGCCGTCCGCTACCAGCAGGGTTTGCGCGTGACGGGCCAGGATCACCTGCTGAAACTGGCTGCACCCGAAGGGACCGACGCGTCACTTCTGACCGGCGCTCGGCCCGCCGGTACCGCGGTGCGGCTCAATATGCTCGGCCGGACACTATGGGTGGTCTCGGCCGAGTTGCCGCCGGGTTGTCGCCGCGCCGACGTCGCCGCCTGCCCGGAACGCTCCGCCCTCGAAAGCTGGCGGCAGGCCCGCCGAGAGAACGGCGAGGCGACCTATGCGGGGGGGCGCATCGAGGAAGAGTCGGCGGACGCCCCCTGCCCCGGCCAATCGATCCTCGACGACGTGACACCGGCCAGCTCGCCGACAAACAACTTCATCTCCCGACCCGTCGGCGAGCGGAACGCGACCGTCGGCTGCCTGCTGCGTCTCGACGTGCCTCGTTAACTCACGCCGCACAAGTGCTTGATATGACAGTTTTATGACAGCGATGTCGTTTGACGGAGCGGACGAACGCGACGAACATTGCATTCTTCCTCCTCCCTTCCCCGCCGCGAGATCGACCATGGCCTATCGATTCAAGCTCAACGAGCCGATCAGGGAGGGTTTCCTGCGCATCGGGAGCGAACAGATCGAACGCGCAGAGCGCGTGCTGATGCAGGCGGGCAATCACGACACGACCATCCACGAAACGCGCAAGGGGTTGAAGCGCATCCGCGCACTGCTGCGCCTCGCGCGGCCCGGCCTCGACCCGCACGCCTTCGATCAGGCGAACGCTCACTTCCGTCAGCTCGGTGCGCTGCTGTCGGAGGCGCGAGACAATCAGATCATGCTGCAGACCATCGCAAAGCTGGAGGCGGAGGGCGCGCGGGCGCCCTTGCAGGGATTGAAGCGTCTGATCTTGGCGGAGCGAGATGTCGAGGCGTCGGGCACCGATCCCGGCCTGACGGCGGCGGCGATCGCGGGACTGCGGCAGGCGCGGTCGAAGTTCGAAAGCCTGAAGCTGTCGCCTTCGCGGTTCACGGTTCTGCGCAAGGGTCTGGAACGCAGCTATGCCCACGGGCGCCGCGCGGCGGCCTCCGCCTTCGCCAAACCGCACGACGAAGCCTTTCACGAGCTGCGCAAAGGCGCGCAGCTTCATTGGCGCCACATGCAGCTTCTGGAGCGGGCGTGGCCCGATTTCTGCGCGGCCCGCATTGCCGCCGCCCGCGATCTGTCGCAGATTCTTGGCGACGATCACGATCTGGCAGTGTTGAAAATCTATCTGAAGCGCGTCCCGACGGGCAGCATCGGCCCGGCCGAAGCCCGCGTCATCCGCCGCGCGGTCAGGGATCGCCAGAACGATCTGCGCGAGGCCGCACGGCCGCGCGCACAGCGGCTGTTCGCCGAGCGGCCCGGCGATCTCGCGCGGCATATCGACGTTCTGTGGTCGAGCGCCAAGCGGCTGCGCGATGAAGAGCGGCGCGAAGATGTCGCCGCCGACGGGCGGCGGGAAAGCGCTCGGCGCACGCGCGGCGAGACCCCGGTGCTCGGCACCTTCACCGGCTCGGCCAATTGAAAGAGCAGGCCGTACGACCCTCAGCGTCGACGGAATGCAAGTGCTCCAATTGCTGACTCCCCTGACGTCGCTACACCCGCGCCGTCCGTGCGCGGCCTCGTGCCCGCGCCCGTCGCGCTGCCGCCACTGATCCGCTATGGTGACTGCGCCGTTCGCTGACACGAGAAAGCCCCGCGCCTTGAACAAGATCATCCGCAGCTCCGCGTTCCGAACACAATCCGCGTCTTGGCCGGAGGACCATCCGGCCGTAGCACACGGGCGGATTGGCGTGCTGCTGCTCAATCTCGGCACGCCAGACGGCACCGGCTACTGGCCGATGCGGCGCTATCTCAAGGAATTCCTCTCCGACGCCCGCGTCATCGAGGAGCCGAAGTGGAAGTGGTGGCCGATCCTCAACCTGATCATCCTGACGGTACGCCCGGGCCGCAAGGGCCGTGACTACGCGACGATCTGGAACAACGAGCGCGACGAAGGTCCGCTGAAGACCATCACGCGCGCGCAGGCCGAGAAGCTCGCCGAGCGCCTGCAGCGGGACAATTCCCGCATCGTCGTCGACTGGGCCATGCGCTACGCCAATCCGTCGACGGAGGCCCGCATCCGCGCACTGCAGGAGCAGGGCTGCGAGCGCATCCTGCTGGTGCCGCTCTATCCCCAGTACGCCGCCGCCACCACAGCCACCGCCTGCGACCAGGCGTTCCGTGCGCTGATGAGCCTGCGCTGGCAGCCTGCCGTGCGCGTCGCCCCGGCCTACCACGACGACCCCGTCTATATCGACCGGCTGGCGCGCTCGATCGAGGCCAATCTGGCCAATCTCGATTTCGAGCCGGAGCGGATCATCGCCACCTTCCACGGGATGCCGCAGAAGTATTTCGATGCGGGAGACCCCTACCACTGCCATTGCCAGAAGACGTCGCGCCTGCTGCGCGAGCGGCTCGGACTTTCAGCCGAGCGCTGGCTGACGACGTTTCAATCGCGCTTCGGCAACGACCCCTGGCTGCAGCCCTATACCGACATGACGGTGGAGCGTCTGGCCAGGGAAGGTGTAAAGCGGCTGGCGCTGGTGGCGCCGGGCTTCTCGGCCGACTGCCTCGAAACGCTGGAAGAGCTGGACGGCGAGAACCGGCACATCTTCGAGGCGGCAGGGGGCGAGAAGTTCGCCTACCTGCCGGCTCTCAACGATTCGAGCGACGGCGTCGACGTGATCGAGGCCATCGCACGCCGCGAACTGGCCGGCTGGCTGTAGCCGCCCGCATCGAGAGCGAGAGAACCACTCAGCGGCTCGGCTTGCTGCTGTCGACATCGCCCCGGTCCACGCGGCGGGAGAACTCGGTGTGACCGCCGGCGGCCAGAATGCGCGCCTGCTCGACCCAGTTCTCGCGTTCGATGCGACCCTTGAAGTCGAGAATGTGGCTGATGCGGTCGATGTCCGCCCCGGTCCAGTTGGCGATCTGCTCATAGCTCGCGATGCCGAGTGAGTTGAGCTTCTTCTCGATCAGCACGCCGACGCCACGGATGCGCTTCAGATCCTCGAAGCCGCCGATGGGCCGGGTCAGTCCGCCGGCCCGCGCCGTGGGCTCGCTCGTCACGCCGCTGCGCAGCGCTTCCGACCGCACGGATCGAAGCTGGCTCACGTCGCCCCGCGCAGAACTCGCCGGCGCGGCGGCGGATGACGATGGCTCGCGGACGGCGTCGGCTGCTCGGATCGACGACAGATTGCCGGTGTCGTCGGCCGAGCGCGCGAGCACCTTCGCCTGCTCGATCCAGTTTTCGCGGGCGATGCGGCCAGGCCGTCCGATCAGCAGGTCGAAGCGATCGACGTCGGCGGGAGTCCACGCGGCGATCTGCGTGAACCGCGTCACGCCGTTGGCGACCAGCAGGCGCTCGGCTTCCGCATTGATTCCGAGAATGCGGTGCAGTCGGTCCCCCGCGCCCGGAGTTTGTTGGGCCAGGGAGGGCGAAGCCGGAGCTTGGGTGGCAGCTAAAGCGGGAGCGGTCGCAGGTGTAACCGGTGCCGAAGCCTTTTCGGGCGCGGCCGGCGATGCTGCTGAGCGGCTGGAAGCGGCAGCCGACAGGGCAGCCGCTGCAGCAGCAGAAGCCGCTTCTGCGGCCAGGCTGCGCGGAGCAACGCCGAAGGGAACCGCGCCACCGTCACTCGCCGCAGATTTGGCCGTCGCGGGCGAGGAAGCCGCAGCAGCCGGCGATGCCGTTGTCGTTGCCACACTCGCGGCCATCGACCGGCGGCGGGAATAGTCGGTCTCGCCGCCCTTGGCCAGGATCTGAGCCTGCTCGATCCAATTCTCTTGTTCGATCCGGCCCTTGAAACCGAGCGACTGCGACATGCGATTGACATCGCCGGCTGTCCACCACGCGATGTCGGAGAAGCGGCGCACACCCAGCCGGTTGAGCCGGGCTTCCATGTCCTTGTCGATGGCGCGGATGCGGGTCAGGTCGTCAGCCGGCCCCGTCGCGGCGGCCGTAGCGGCGGTGGCCGGAGTGCCGACACTGGCTGGGGCCGCAGGCACCGGAGCCGCTGGAGGCGGCGCCGACGGTCGCGCAGCCGCAGCAGCGGCTGCGGCTGCTGCGGCGGTCGCCAAGCTGGCAGCGGCAGCGGTCGCCGAGGGAGGAGCCGCCGGGATCGGAGCGGCGCTCGGCGTTGCGGTCGCTGGTGGCGGCACGGGTCGCAGTGGTGTGACGGTGGGTTCGAGACGCGGCGAGGCGGCGGCCGGAGCCGCAGCGGGTGAGGGCGCGGGGGCCGGGCGGAGTGGAGCCGGCTGCGCGGTCGCCAGAGGCTGTGCGGCCGGAGTGGGAGGTGTCAGCTTCGGCGGCGGTGCGCTCACTTCCACGACCGGACCCGGTGCGGTTCTCGTCGGCGCCTGCTGAGATGCGGCACCGGTCGCGGCATCGCCGCTCAGCGCGCGCTCGAAGCGCGTGGTCTCCAGCGGCTTCGAGGGCGCGGGTGCGACGGCTGGCCGTGCTGGCACGACGGGAGCGGGTGCCGTGCGGGCGGAAGCCGCGGCAGTCGCCAAGGCGGCGTCGGCCCTGCGTGTGTCGGCCGTAAAAAGGCGGCGGAAAAGGCAGGCCACCGCACAGCCCGTGAAAAACGAACCGAGCAGAACCAGGAAGGTCTGCCAAAGCAACGTCGTCATACTACTCTCTCCCGGGCAGCATACGGTCCACCGTCTGGACCCGCCGCCAAACAACTGCGATGCCGGCCTCGCTCCGGTGTGTCTTCACCGGTGCGACAGCCACGTTCAGTCCTCGGATCCGCACGATACCCAGCCGACGAAGAGCCCCATCGCAAAAGCGAAGAGCACGTACCAGATCAGCTTCATGAAAAGGTAGTCCATGGTCGAATAGCCTTTCGCCGTGCGGCCGCGCGTCAGTTCGGAACGACCGAGAACTCGATGCGTCGGTTCTTGGCCATGTTTTCAGGCGTGGTGTTGGGAGCCACGGGCCGCGACTCTCCGTACCCGGCCGCAGTCATGCGGGCGGTGTCGATACCCGCATTCGCCAGATAGGTGACGATGGCCTGGGCCCGCTTCTGCGACAGCTCCTTGTTCGAGGACTCGTCGCCCGTGGTATCCGTATGGCCCTCGATCTCGATGCGCGCCTTCGGACAGGCGGCGGCGATCTTGGCCAGTTCGTTCAGAGTCGGCGTGCTCTTGGAATCGAGATCGGCACTCGCGAACTTGAACAGGATGTTGCCCTTCTTGACGGCGGCGCTGAGCAGCACCTGACACTTGTCGGCCTCGGCCTTGCGCACAGGGTCGACCGTCTTGCGTGCCGCGGCCTCCGCCGCCTCTGCGGCACGTCGGGCTTCAATCTCCTTGGCCGCACGAGCTTCCTCGGCAGCCACCGCCGCCTTGCGCGCAGCTTCCTCGGCAGCCCGCTCGTCTGCCCTGCGACGCTCCTCGGCGGCCACCAATTCTGCTTCGAGTGCCGCCTGTCGCGTCGCCAAATCGCGCTGCGCGATCAGCCACCACGCTTCGCCGTCATCTGCGGGTGTGGCCGTCTGCGGGCGCTCCGACTCCATCTTTTCCCATCGCGCCTCGGCCTCCCGCCACAGCGCGTCGTAATCGACGGCTGCTGCCGGAGGCGGCTCGTCGAACGCTGCCGGAGGCGGCTCGTCGGACGCTGCCGGAGGCGGCTCGATGGCTGCGGCCGGAGGTGGTTCGACAGCCGCGGGTTCCTCGGCGGGTGGCGGTGGCTCGGGGAACTTGATCGCATCACTGACCTGGAACGTGGCCGGGATTTGCCCTCCGAGCGACTTGCGGATGGCCAGCGCAGTCGCCTCGTCGGCGGCTTCACCGGCGATCTTGAAGGCAGGCCCGCTGGTCTCGGCAGAACCTTCCGCAAGCCGCGCCAATTGTTCGAGCGCGACAGATGCCGCCTTGGCCCAGCCGTCCGGTGCGCCGCCCGCCACTTCCATCCGGTCGACGATGGCAATCGATCCGAACTTGCTCTTCGCCAGGGCAAAGAGGTTTTCGCGAGCCTCCTCGTCCGAAACGTGTCCGGCGATCACCAGCTTGTCGTGCACCCTTTTTGCCGACCAGCCGAACGGCGAGGCGACCGCCGGCATGACGCCGTCGGAGGATAGCTTGATCTTGGCCGGCAGCTTGCCGAGCGCGGTCCTGACCGATTTGAACGCCGCATTGTCGAGCGCTTCGCCTTCAAGCGCGAGCGACGCGTCTGTGAGGCCGGCGGTTCCGCGCTTGAGGTGCGAAAGCTGCTTCAGTCCGAAGCCTGCACCGGAAAGCCAGACGTCGGTCCCCGGCCCGCCGCGCGCGAGGCGCATGGCATCCTCGATCTGGAGCTTGGGGAAATTCGCCCTGGCAACCGAGAGCAGCGATGCCCGCGCCTGCTCGCTCGGCACGAGTCCGGAGAGCACCAGCTTGCCGCCGTTCAACGTGGCGAGCCAGGTGAACACGGAAGCCTTCGGCACCAGATCGGTGCGCGGCTCGACGATGCGGACACCCCACACCTTGCGAACGCTTTCGAGTGCCGCCTTGGGCTGATCCTCTTCCGTCGCCTGCCCGCGCAATATCACGTCACGCCCGGAGAACGTGGTGACGGCCCAGTCCAGGCCGTTGCGGGACAGAGCCTCCCGGGTCCGCGTCGCCAGATCGGCTTCGATGTTGCCGCGTTCCCAGTTGAACGTGATCCAGCTCAGCATGGCGATGGGGATCAGACCCCACAACCAGCGCCACGGATTGCATCGCATCGTAAAGACGCTCCCAGTCCTTGTACCCCCGCCACGGGACCTGATTGTCAGGGCATTGGCCGGCTTCGGCCCGGCGCCGCGCCTATTATCGACCGCTTGCTGCGGCCACCCCCAGTGGCCTTGCCCGCGAGCACTATAGACAAGCTGCACCGGCATTCCAAGCCAGCAGCTATGCAGCCAGTATCCGGCCCTTCGTCTAAGATCATCAACGAGATGCAACCGAATGATCGGCCGACTGCGCGGGGCGGAACGACCTCACGCCTTGTCGGACGGACCCCGATCGGTCCGATGGCGATCGAGCCAGAGCATGATCTGCTCGCCGACGCGCACCGCCTCCTGCTCCATGGTCCGATAGTGGCGGATCAGCTCGCGCCCGAAGGGCGTGATGCGGGCCGGCCCGCCACCGTGCCCGTGCTCGGGCGTGGCGACAGCCACCTCGTCGAACGCCTGATTGATCTGCTGCATGAACAGCCAGGCCCGCCGGTAGGAAATGCCCAGGTTCTCGGCGGCGCGGCTGAGCGAACCCTCGCGGTCGATGGCTTCCAGCAGCGCGACCTTGCCGGGACCGAGCCGGGCGCCACCCGGAAAGTCGATCTGAATTTTTAGCTTCGGCTGGCCTTTGGTGCCCCGCGGCGCCGCCCGCTTGCGCGGTGCGGCTGCAGTTTCGCGTGATCGAGCAGCGCTGCGGGGGAGGGCCTGGGGAAGGGTCGGCTCGGACACGGTTCAGCTCCCGGGACTTCAAAGGAGAAGATCGAGAAGCCTTAGCATACCCTTTCCACCGATACAGTCTCGTCGATCGCAGGACCGTCGCCGCGGGGCCTGCAAAAACCCTGCTGCCGCGCGCCGTTCAGAAGCTGATCTTGGCTCCCGACATGATCATGTCGATGTCCTCGATCGAAAATCGCTGCACGACGCCGGTGTTGGTCGTGTCCGACAGGGTGATCTCACCTTCGTGGTGGCGATAGCCGATGTACAGCTCCATCGCCGCCTTCTCGATCTGCTGATTGACGCCGAAGCCCCAGTATTCGACCTCGGAACCGCGCGAGAAATTCGAGCCCGGTCCGAGATCGGGAAACACCGAATTGAACGTGCGGATGTCACCCACCGTATCGCCGATCTGCGCGCCGGCCTCGAAATGCGCGAACTCGCCGTAGAACGTCGTCTTGCCGAGATCGATGAACTTGCGTTCGAGGCCGCCCATCACGCCCCAGAACCAGTCCTCGTCGTCGATGCCGGTAATCCCGTTGGGCGCACGGTTGGCGAAAATCTCGTCGCGCAGCTCGTCGGACTTTATGCCGTAGGCGGCGGTGACGAACAGTCCGCTTTCGATGTGCATGGCCGAGGCGGAGAGACCGAGCGTGTTGCAGTCATGGTCGGAGCTGCCGCCGGCACCCGGATCGTTAGCCGAGGCGGCATTGACGGCATCCGCCGAGGCGCAGCCGCGCACGCTTTCGTCGGCGGCCGTGCCGAAGTTGAAGTTGTCGTCGGTGTAATGGCCGTAGCCGATGCCGCCGAGCAGCTTGAAGCCGCCGACCTCGCCGGCATAGCGCAGCGCCACGTCCCAGACGTCGTCCTCACCCCAGGCCGTCTGAATCTGGAATCCCTTCCACCGCGGGGTCTCGTAGCGAATGAGGCTGCCGCGATCGCCTTCGCCCGGCACGTTGTCGCCGCTCGACCCGTCGGCCGGCAGCAGATCGCGCCAGCGCCGGTCGGGACTGCGCACGCCATTGATGATGATGCGGTTGGACATGTTCCACTTGGACGCCGAGAAACGCGCGAAGTGGGTCAGGTTGGCGGTATTCAGCTCGGTGATGGCATCGGTGGCGAACGAGGTTTCGCCGATCCACACGCGGCCGAGGTGCTTGTTGTCGATGTACCAGGCGGAGTAGCGCAGGTCGAGCCCGCCCACACCTTCGTCAGTTCCATCATCGGTGCGGCTCAGGCGATTGCCGCGAACGCCGATTTCGAGCAGATAGCCGGCCTTCCAGTCGTCGGCGATCTTGGCTTCGCCCTTGAAGCGGAAGCGCGAGCGCTGCACGTCGTTGGTGCCGACGTAGGTGTTGTCCTCGAGGCCGTCGTCCCAGAACAGCACCGCCTCGTTGAGGTGGCCGGAAAGCTCCAGCTTGACCTTCCGGTTGCCCTTGCGGACCGTCGTCGCTTCCAGTTCCGCGATCCGCTCTTCGAGATCGGCACAGCAGTTGCCGCCGAGGTCGGCGGCCTGGACGAAGGTGGTCGACAGTGTTGCCGCGGCAAGCACGAGGCTGCCGAGAGCGAGCTTGGCGGACGTCATCATGTGTAGGCTTTCGGTGGTGTCGGAAGGATTGGGGACGAACTCGATACGGCTATGTCTCAATCGACACAGCTTCAACATCTAGCCCGACACTGGTGCCGAATCACAGGCTGTCGCCGCACTGTCGTGAAATAATCAGCCCCCGTGTTGGGAAGGCCACAGCGGATCCGGGCGGGCGGAACGGATCACCCGCCGCCGCGCTGAAAGGCGATGTCGAAGCGGCGGAGAAACGCCGCGCAGTCCGCCTCGTCTACTCCTTCGAAGGTCAGCGTGACCCGCGCCCGCGGCAAGGCCAGCAAGCCGCCGAGCAGCACGCCGTCGAGCGGCTCGCGCCGGATGGTGACGCCGACGGAACCCAAGGGAATGAGCAGCGGAAGCTCGTCGCAGGACGCGGCCCGACCGAGCAGCACGCCGAGGCTCTGCCCGAATTCCGCAGCCGTGGCTGACATGATTTTCTCGACCACGCGCGTGCTGCTCATGCCGATGTCCCGACGCAAGATGACCGATCCGCAGGCCCCCGCTCAACCACCGGCCACCGGCGGCCAGACCGCAACGGCATCGCCTGGCTTCAGCTGCACGCTGGCGCGCGTCGCTGGAGGCTGGAACACGCCATTCAGCAGCACGAGATGGCACATCTGCGCCGGCACCTGATGGTCGTCGAGCAGCTTGCGGATGCTGGTCCCCTCCGGCACCTCGACAGGCGCTTCGTTCCTCGCCGCGTGCGGCGGCAGGAAGACTCCGAGCGAGGCGAAGAGTTTGAGGGTGACTTGCATTTTGGGGCGAGGGACTAGGGACTAGGGATTAGGGACTAGGGACTAGGGATTAGGGACTAGGGATTAGGGATGAGTGGTAGAAAATCAGCCATATAAGTACGGGACGCAAGTCCTCACTCCCAAGTTGGCAGCACCTCGATCCAAATCCCTAGTCCCTAATCCCCAGTCCCTCATTAAGCGGCTTTCGGAATGGGCGGCTTGACGTTGTGCGCAGTCGGACCGGAGATCGGCGCGCTCTGGGCCACGGCGAGGTAGGCTTCGCGCAGGCGCTCGGGCGTCTTCAGCAGCTTGCCGTGCCATTCGCCGAGCGGGAACCCGGTCTGGATCAGGCCGCGCAACATGCCGACGTGATCGGTCAAGCCCACACACTGGGCGCCGACCAGCCGGTCGCCCTGGAATTCCAGCTTCAGATACTTGAAGTTTTTCTCATCGATCATTTTCGCGGTCGTGCCGCCTGGCGCGCCCTGCCACAGCCCGAACGACGACGAGATGAGCCCCATGGTGTCGAGCACGTTCATGTTGAGCGAGCCGCGGTGCGGCGTTTTTCGGCCGGCCATGTTGAGGCCGGCGAAGCGGCCGTGCTCGACGGCCACCGGCTGAATGGCCAGCATGTCCGGCTTGCCGGTCGAGATGTCGACCGCCTCGCAGCAATCCCCGGCGGCATAGATGCCGGGCACAGAGGTCTGCATGTATTCATCGACGACGACGCCCCAGTTGGTCTTGACGCTGGAGCCGACGAGGAACCCGGTGTTGGATTTGACGCCGGCCGCCATGACGACAAGCTTGGCCGGAACAGAGGTTCCGTTGGAGAGGCTGACGTAGAGGTTGGCGCCGTCGGTGCCGCTCGCACCCGTGATGCGCTCGACCTTGGTGTTGGTCAGAACCTTGACGCCCTTCGCCGTGCTCCAGCGGCCGAGCATGTTGCCGGCCGTCTCGTCGAGCATGCGCGCGACCATGCGCGGCGCGATCTCGACCACGGTGATGTCGCAGCCCATCTGGTGCAGGGCTTCGAGCACGATCGAGCCGATGAACCCGGCGCCGACCAGCACCACGGGCGCGCCCTTGCCGGCGAGCTTGAGCATCGCGCGCGCGTCGGGCAGCGTCCAGCAGGTGTGCACGCCGTCGAGGTTCGAGCCGTCCATGCGCGGAATGATCGGCGATGCCCCCGTGGCGATCAGCAGCCGGTCGTAGGGCAGCGTCTCGCCGCTTGCCAGGAACAGCTTTCTACCAACTGAATCGATGCCGCCCGCACGGTCGGATTTGTAGGTGATGGCGTGCTTCTGATAGTGTCTGTCGTCCTGGCGCAGATAAGTGCCGCGCTCGGCGATGTTCCCCGCCAGCAGGTAGGGGATGGCCATGCGGGAATAGGGCGGCTCCGGCTCGCCGCCGATCAGCGTGATGCTCCCCGTCTTGTCGATCTGGCGGATGGTCTCCGCTGCCGTCACGCCCGCCGGGCCCGCGCCGAGGATTACGTAGTTCATGGAAGACCCTTTGAGAGGGGAGAGGGGAGTGGGGAGTGGGATGACGGACGGATCGAATTGACCCCATTCCCTACTCCCCACTCCCGCGACTTAAACGGCGAGCCGCGACAGCGTCTCGTTCGTCGGTACGCCGTCGGTGGTCCAGCCGCGGAGCTGGTAGTACTCGGGCAGCATCTTCGCGAGGCCGTTGACGAGGCCCTTGGCCGGACCCGTCTCTGCCGCTTCGCTGACGAGGCGCGGCGGCAGGTTGTCGTCCTTCGCGGTGAAGCCGGCGCGCATGTTGAACAGACGCTCCATGTTCCAGATGCGCTCGCCGACTTCCATCATACGATCCGGAGTCCAAGAGCCCTCGCAGGCCGCGTCGACCTGCGGCGCGATGTCGTTCAGCGTCCAGGCAAAGGTGGTGAAGACGCAGAGGCCCGATGAATCGACCGCGGCGGTCGCATCCTGGAAGGCTTTGACGAGCGCCGGCTTGCCGTCGGTCGTCAGCGGGTCGGTCTTCTCGGGGATGCCGAGGATTTCCGACGACACCGTGTAGGAGCGCAGGTGGCAGGCGCCGCGGTTCGACGTGGCGTAGGTGAGGCCCATGCCCTGGATGCCGCGCGAATCGTAAGCCGGGAACTCCTGGCCCTTGACGGACATCGAGAGATCGGGACGCCCATACTTCGAGCAGAGCCGCAGCGAGCCCTGGCCCAGCTCCTTGCCGAAGCCTTCGCCGGTTCCCGTCAGCTCGACGCATTTGACCAGCGCTTCGGCCGAGCCAAACTTCAGGTCGATGCCGCCCGTCTGCTCCTTAGTCATCAGGCCGAGCTCATAGAGCTCCATCGCGGCCGACACCGTGGCACCGAACGAAATCGGGTCCATGCCTTGCTCGTTGCAGACGAAGTTGACGTAGGTCAGCGCCTCGAGATCGTCGACGCCCGTGTTCGAGCCGAGCGCCCAGGCCGCTTCGTACTCGAGGCCGCCGGAGGCGTGCCGGTACTGCGGCTTGTTGACGATCGAGAAGTGTGTTTCGTCGATCTTCGAAATGCGTCCGCAGGCGATGGTGCAGCCGAAGCAGGCCTGGTTGGTCAAGAGGTTCTTCTGTCCGTCGGTCTTGCGCGGCGTCGCCATGGCTTCGGCCGAGATGGCGTGCGCGCCCTCGAACTGCACCTGGCGGTGGTTGCGGGTCGGCATGGCGCCGGCCTCGTTGATGACGTTCATCAGCACCTGCGTGCCGTAGGCGGGGAGGCCCTGCCCCGTCACCGCGTTCTGCTGCAGCACCTTCTTGCCGGCGGCGGCCGCCTTGAGGAAGGTCATACCGTCCTTGACCTTGACGCCGCCGGTGCCGCGCACCGCGATGGCCTTCAGGTTCTTCGAGCCCATCACCGCGCCGACGCCCGAACGGCCAGCCGCACGATGCAGGTCGTTGACGATCGCCGCGTAGAGCACCTGCTTTTCGCCCGCCACGCCGATACCGGCGACGTGCATCATCGGATCCTGGTGCTTGGCCTTGATCCACTCGTCCATGTGCCAGACGCTGGTGCCCCAGATGTCGGAGGCATCATGGATTTCGCACTTGTCGTCGATGATCGAGATGTACACGGGCTTCGGCGAGCGTCCTTCGAGGATCACCATGTCCCAGCCGGCGAACTTCAATTCCGCGCCCCAGTAGCCGCCCGAGTTCGAGCAGGCGATGGCGTTGGTCAGCGCGCCCTTAGTGATGACCGAGTAGCGCCCGCCGGTCGAAGCCGCCGTGCCGGTCAGCGGGCCGGTCGCGAAGATCAGCTTGTTGGACGGGCCCAGCGGATCGGTCTTGGCGTCGACCTCCTCGACCAGATACTTGGTCGCGAGGCCGCGCTGGCCGAGATATTTCTGCGCCCAGTCCATGTTGAGCGGCTCGGACTTCACCGTGCCGGTCGTCAGATTGATTCGCAGCAGCTTGCGTGCCCAGGCCATCGGTCGCTCCTTTGTATCGTTCGCGCCGCGATGGCGTGGCATCGCGCGCTTCGGTTCATCTGGCAGTAACGGTCGATCCGGCGCACAGCACCTGCGGCACCGGATCGGTTTCGATCAATGCTTGGCGGCCGGCGCGTTGGGGCCCGAGCGCTCGGAGCCGGCGGCGGACTTGGCGGCCCATAGCTTCATCTTGTCGAAGCCCGTCTGCTCGATGTCCTGATAGGTGATGGCGCCGGTCGGGCAGGCGTCCGAGCAGGCCGGGTTGCCCTGACAGAGATCGCACTTGATCACTTTGCCGGTCGAGGCGTTGTAGTTCACCGTGCCGAACGGGCAGGCGATGGTGCACACCTTGCAGCCGACGCAGAGATTCTCGTGGACGATTTTCACGCCCGTCGCGAAATCGGTGGTGATCGCATTCACCGGGCACGCCTGTTGGCACCACGCTTCCGCACATTGCGTGCAGGTATAGGGCACCATGCGCCCTTCCTCGTGGAAGTCGAAGACGCGGATGCGGGACTTGGCGACGTTGAATTCGTTCTCGTTTTCGTACGAGCATGCCATCTCGCACTGCTTGCATCCGGTGCATTTGCCAGGGTCGATCACCAGCGCCTTGAGCATCGTTCCTCCTATGGGGGCCTCTTGAGCGGGCCGCGAAGACAGTTCTCGCCAAGGCTGAAACCGCAGCAACTATACTAAGGTACAGGAGTGACGGTTTTCTATCCTGTCCCGCGTATATTCATCGGAATACTGCTGACCGCAAGCTATTCCCAAATAAACATAGCTTCCGCTGCTTGGCGAATGACTTCGCCCAATCTTATCATGACCAGAGGCGGGACGTGGCGGCGATCCGCAGCCTCTCGACCGCCAGCCTTCGTTGTCTCCGAGCATCAGCAGTGGCGCACCCGATCGGCGTTGCGAACACCGAGACTGAACCCGCCAAGCTATTCCTCGCGTTGACGAGGCTCATGGCCGAGAGCAATGTCTCGTCAGATATGGCTGCTGCCCTCAGCGCGGAATCCCGATGATCGATCTTTCGGACTCACTGCTTGACGCCATGCGTCTCGTCGCCACCCTCGATGCCGACCTGATGGCCATCGTCGGGTTGTCGCTGCAGGTCACGCTGTCGGCGGTGCTGATCGCATCCCTGATCGGACTGCCGCTCGGTGCGCTGCTCGCCACCACCCGCTTTCCGGGCCGCACGGCCGCCATCGTTCTGCTCAATGCATTGATGGGGTTGCCCCCGGTCGTGGTCGGACTGGCGGTCTATCTCGTGCTGTCGAACTCGGGTCCGATGGGCGGCTTCCAGCTCCTCTACACGCCGGCCGCGATGATCATCGCCCAGACGGTGCTGATCACACCGATCGTCGCCGCGCTCGCCCGCCAGACGCTCGAAGACCTGCGCCTGGAATACGACGAGCAGCTGCGGGTATTCGGCATCGGTGCCTGGGGCCAGTCGGCGACTCTTCTGTACGAAGGACGTTTCAGCCTGCTGACCGCCCTGCTGGCCGGTTTCGGACGCGCCATCGCCGAAGTCGGCGCGGTAATGATCGTCGGCGGCAACATCAACCACGTCACGCGGACGATGACGACCGCCATCGCTCTCGAAACCTCGAAGGGAGAGCTGGCTCTGGCGCTGGCGCTCGGATGTGTCCTGATTGCCATCGCGGCGGTGGTCAACGCATCCCTGATGGCGCTGCGGCGCGGTCGCACCTCCGCCGCCTTCGCGTGAGGGCTGAAAGTGCAGCGCGCTCTCGACCATGCTCCCGGTGCCGGCCCGACGCTTCTCCCCATTTCGGCAAAGGGGCTCGTGTTCCGGCGCGCGGGCCGCGACATCGTCGACGGTGTCGACTTTCGGCTGGCCAGCGGACACGGTCCGACGATCATCCTCGGGCCGAATGGCGCGGGCAAGAGTGTGCTGCTGCGGCTGCTCGCCGGCCTGCTCGCTCCGGATCAAGGCCGCGTGGATTGGGGTGGGTCGCCGCCGGATCGCGCGCGCGCTCCTCGCCTCGGTTTCCTGTTTCAGCGGCCGGTGCTGCTGCGTCGCTCGGTCCTCGCCAATGTCGAATATGCGCTTGTGGTCGCCGGCCTGCCGGCGTCCGAACGGGCCGATGCGGCGCGGCGCGGCTTGCAGCGGGCGGGCCTCCAGCACCTTGCATCGTCTCCCGCCCGCGTTCTCTCCGGCGGCGAGCAGCAGCGTCTCGCGCTGGCCCGCGCGCTCGTCATGCGGCCGGAAGTTCTTTTTCTAGACGAGCCGACCTCCAACCTCGATCCCACCTCGGTGGCGGCGATGGAAGCGCAGCTCCGCGACGCGCGCGACTCCGGCGTGACCATCCTGATGGTGACACAGGATCTTGGTCAGGCACGCCGGATCGCCGCGGAGATCGTTTTTCTGCATCGGGGACGGGTCCGCGAGACGACGCCAGCCGAGGAATTCTTCAGACGTCCGCGCACGCCCGAGGCGAGACTGTTTCTCGCCGGCGAGATCGTGCTCTGAGGTCGCGCGGTCAATCTATATCAAAATAGACATAGGTCATCCGTTGGGCTATCCCGGGCTCGATCCATCGCGGCCGCACACGCTGCCCGATGACCTGAATAGGCTCGAGGAGTGATGACGATGCTGCGCCGTGTGTTCCTGACTTCGCTGGTGACATTGGCGCTCGCACTGGGATCGCCGGCGCGGGCCGAGGATGCGACACCCAAGGCCGGCACCGATCCCGCGGTAGCCACGGCCGCGAAATTCATCGTCCTGCAGTCGACGACCTCGACCGAGAACTCCGGGCTGTTCAAGCATCTGCTGCCCCTTTTCACGGCCAAGTCGGGCGTCGAGGTGCGCGTCGTGGCGGTCGGCACCGGACAGGCGATCAAGAACGCGGCCAACGGAGATGGCGACGTCCTGCTCGTCCATGACAAGGCGGCAGAGGAAAAGTTCGTTGCCGACGGCCTAGGCGTCGCCCGCTTCGACGTCATGTACAATGACTATATCATCCTCGGCCCGGCGGAGGATCCGGCCAAGATCGCCGGCAAGCCCCCGATCGATGCTCTGAAGGCAATCGCCGCGGCCGCTTCGCCGTTCGTCTCGCGCGGAGACGACAGCGGCACGCACAAAGCGGAGCTGCGCTTGTGGAAGGACGCCGGCGTCGATGCCAAGTCCGCATCAGGAACCTGGTATCGCGAGGCAGGCCAGGGCATGGGCGCGACACTCAACACCGCCGTCGGCATGCAGGGCTATGTGCTTTCCGACCGCGCCTCGTGGTCCGCATTCAAGAATCGCGGCGATCATAAGATCCTCGTCCAGGGCGACCCGAAGCTGTTCAACCAGTATGGCGTCATCCTGGTCAACCCGGCCAGGCACTCCGCGGTGAAGGCGGCCGAGGGTCAGGCATTCGTTGACTGGCTGCTCTCTGCCGAAGGCCAGGCCGCCATCGCCAGCTTCAGAATCGAAGGCGAGCAGCAGTTCTTCCCCAACGCGAAGAAGTGACGGCCTTAGATCGGGGTGAGCAGCGCAAAGTCCGATGACAAGCTGCTCCTACGAGTCCTCCCCGCGCACCTCGCCCGGTGCACCGGTGACAGCCGGTTGCGGCTCGCCACGCAGCCACATCAGGCAGGCGAAGAGCAGCAGCAGGCCGCTGGCCGTGTAGGCAATCGGCATCATCCAGCGATCGATGGCGTTGCGGATGCGCTTCGCCAGCGTAAACCGCGTGAAGCTGGCATAAAGCACGATGGCCACGGGGATGCCGAGCACATAGACGCCATACGCCGCCACTTGATCGAGGAAGCCGAGCCTGCGCATCTCGCCTTCGGCCGGCTGGCCGTAAAAGATGAGGACGAGATCCGCGAACAGCGCCAGCGGAACGACCAGCGTCAAGCACCAGAGCGCCATCAGCCGTTCCCAGGCGAAGTCGATGTCGTCGATCCATTCGCCGAGTTTGTCGATCGCCTGCTGCAGCCACGCCGGAATGACACGTTCTCCCCGCCAGACTCTTTGTCACGTCCGCGCCGCGGCGGCTTCGTTCAATCCTTATCCGTCGCCGCGCCCTTGCGCACGTGCTTGCGATCCTCCTCGTCGATCCGGTCGAGATCGGCATCGAACACGAGGCGCTCCGCGCCGGCAAGACACACGAACCGTTTGCCCCGCGCGCGACCGATGAGGGTGAGGCCCGCTTTCTCGGCCAGTTCCACACCCCAGGCGGTGAACCCGGAGCGCGAGACGAGGATCGGAATGCGCATCTTGACCGTCTTGATCACCATCTCGGAGGTGAGACGGCCGGTCGTGTAGAAGATCTTGTCGTCCGGCGCGACGCCGTGGCGGAACATGTAGCCGGCGATCTTATCGACCGCGTTGTGGCGGCCGACGTCCTCCATGTAGACCAGCGGCCGGTCCTCCTCGCACAGCACGCATCCGTGGATCGCCCCGGCCTTGAGATAAAGCGAGGGCTCGGTGTTGATCTTGCGCGTCAGCCCGTAAAGCCACGAGGTCTTGATGCGGGCCTGCTTTGAAAGCTCGATGGTGTCGAACTCATCCATCAGGTCGCCGAACACGGTGCCCTGCGCGCAGCCCGAGGTCTGAACTTTTTTGCGGAGCTTTTCCTCGTAGTCGGTCCGACGCTTCGTGCGCACGACGATCGTCGCGATGTCGTCGTCGAAATCGACGCCGGTGATCTCGTCGTCGGGACGCAGCATGTTCTGGTTGAGCAGATAGCCGATGGCCAGCAGGTCGGGATGATCACCGATGGTCATCATCGTCACGATCTCGCGGGCATTGAGGAACAGCGTCAGCGGCCGCTCGGTGACGACCGATGTCTCGACGCTCTTGCCCTCGTGGTCGATACCCGCGACGACGCGCGACAGCCGCGGATCGTCGGGCGCGGGGCGAACGGCGAATTCCGCAAGTTTGTCAGCCATGCTCTCGCTGCCGGAGCCGTGCGGGACACCTTCCCCTTCGAGGGGCAGGGGAATCGCATTTGGACGTAGGTTGGGTCGAGGCACGAGACCCAACAACTTTGGTCGCTCGAGTTTGTTGGGTCTCCTTCGTCGACCCAACCTACATTTCGCGCCATATGCGATTGCCCTG
>JBQTIA010000004.1:0-47866 GCA_052388455.1 Hyphomicrobium sp. | reverse complement strand
GCCGCACCAATTCAGAGCGTATCCACGGACAACGCCTCCACCCCGGGCACCGTGACGGGTCCCACCCATCATGCTCACAAAAAAGCCGGCGGGAGCACTGATCCCGCCGGCCGAAGTTTCCAGACGTGATGGGCGCTGGTATTATTTGAACTTGTACTGGATCGCGAAGCGGCCGCCGAAGATGTCCTCGTCGCCCGAGCCTTCGTAGTAGCCGGAGCCGACGAAATCCCAGTTCTGTCCGACGTTGATGTGCAGACCGCTCTCGACGTTGAAATAGATGTCGTCGTCCTCGAAGCTGAGCTTGCCGGCCTGGATGCCGAGCTGAGCAGGAAGCTCCAGAGTGTTGTCCTCGTCGAATTCGAATTTGACGCCGCCCTTGACGAACGGACGCACGCGCGTCTCGCCCGTGTTCCAGACGGTGAACAGCATCATGTTCAGCGAGCCGGTGAAGAGTTCATGCTGGCTCTTGCCGATGGTAATGGGCACCGAATTGGCTGGATCGTTCGTGCGAGTCGTATGGCCGTCACCTTCGTGCTCGGAGTAGGCGAGACCGCCGCGAACATCGACGAATATGTTGTTGCCGGCCTGCATGGTGTGCCCGAGCGCAGCGGTCAGCGCGTAGCCCGTTGTGCGATAGCGGCCTTCCTGGTTGATGGTC
Source organism: Hyphomicrobium sp. (assembly GCA_052388455.1). Taxonomy (GTDB): domain Bacteria; phylum Pseudomonadota; class Alphaproteobacteria; order Rhizobiales; family Hyphomicrobiaceae; genus CAZSNH01. The sequence goes on along the minus strand of JBQTIA010000004.1, from coordinate 47,208 downwards.
GGCAGATCGTAGCTGGTCTTGCCGCTGTCGAAGGCGACCAGCACCACGCCGTAGGTCTGCCCGACCGCATAGAGAATGTTGACGCCGCCCATCATGCTGTCGTTGTCGGCGTTGGCGAGATTTCCGTCGTAACCGACATCGACATTGGCGCCGCCGATGAAGGGCGCAATCCGCAGCACGGAGTTGGCCGAGGGCCGCCCTTCGAACTGCAGGTTCACGTAGCCGGAATATTCATCGACATCGTAGCCGGCGAGCTTGAAGCGATCGTTGCCGTTCGACACCGTCTGTCCGTCGTGCTCGGAGTGCGCCAGCCGGCCCGTCGGGAACACGCCCGGCAGTCCCGCGGCAGCTCCGGCGGCGAAGCCGGTGTTGCTCAGTACTTGGCTGTCGGCCTGCTTGTTCTGGAAGTCGTTCGCCCGATTGGCGAAGGCTTGCCCGACGATGGCGACATTGTTGCCGATGACGGAGAGCGGAGCGCACTCCTCGGCAGGGCGGATGATGAAAAACGGCGGCGGGGGGCCTGGATTGGGAACCAACTGGGCCGTACACGCCTCGAGCGCGTTCGAAGATGCTGCCAGCGCGGGAATCGCCATCGCCGAAACCAAGCCACAGGCCAAACCTGTGAGAAAAAGTCCCCGCAGAATGCGGTCATGCGTCCGGATCATGGTCCCCCCGAAATACCGGCTGTTGGGAAGCAGACGCAGAAACTGGCCCCTCAATATCTCCATGAGTAGGTTTTGATTCGGGGGCCCCGCAACGCAGGACTGCGAAGAGAGAGAGGACGACCCGCGGTTTTCTTTTGACGGTGTTCAGAAATGCCACACACGAGATCATTGCGCGCTAGACCACGATCGCTTCGGACCGATAGGTTCCGAAGCGTGAATCGTCGGTCTCGTCAAAGATCTAGAGCGTGATTGCGATTCGAAGAAAAACAAACACGCTCTAGGCAATCCCGATCGGGCGACCTTCCGGCGCCAATCCGGTCTCTCGCCAGAGTCGTCCCTTGGCGACAAACCCCGGGGTCGTGGATTCACAACGGCTTTGCCACTCGGGCGCTGAGAGATCGCATCGATCCCATGGGCTGTGCGCGTGCCGAACAGCTCAGAAACTGAAAGCGCGCCGCCCGGGGGGCAGCGCGCTCAGACTTAATCATCGTATCGACGCCGTGCGGTTGCGCCTCAGAGACCGGCACCGACACCCGCGCCGAGACCCGGGGGAAGCCCGCCGCCGCTGCGGCGACCACCGCCGCCCGAGGACCGCGAGACGACCTTCGCCGGCTTGTTGACCGACTTCGCGCGGCTCGGCGGGGGTGATGATGGACGTGCCGCCTTGGCTTTGGGCTCGCTGCCCTTCGACGCCGATCCCTTGCGAGGACCGTCCGTGTCGGGCCGCGTGTAGGCGGGACGGCTGTATTCCGGCCGCGTGTGCGACGGCCGCGCGGCAGAACCGGAGCCGGAGTCGTCCGCGGCGTCCTCAGGCACCTTGCCCGGAGCAACCTGCTCCTCAATGGTGCTGGCCGGCACAGAGCTGTCACCCAGAGAGGCCGACTTCACGCCCGGAGCCTTCGGTGCTCCCGGCGCCGCGTCCTTGGCGTTGGAGGACTGCGGCACGAAGTAATAGTCTTCCGTCAGCGCGCTTTCTTCCCAGGGCGTCTGGCGGCCGTTGGTCTCCTCTTTCACGTCGGCGCGCACGCGACGCATCATCTGGTGGAGTTCGAGGCCGGGCGTGTCGAGATGCTTCAAGAGGGCCTTGGCGAAGGGGCTGTTGCGGCCCGTGCCGTCGTCCGTCACCTGGTTCTTGTCGGTCGCGTAGGCGCGGAAGAGACCACTCGCCTTGTTGGCCGACTTGGTGTTGAGCGTGCTCAAGCCCCGCTCGAACGACAGGGCACGCACCTTGCGGGTCATGTTGTCGTCGGCGATGATCTGCAGCCCGAGCTCTTCCTTGTTGGGCGTGTTGCGGCAGGCGTCGAGGAACACGAAGCCGACCCGGGCCTTGTCGAAGGCGCCGAGCACGTCCGACAGGTTGATCAGATAGCCTTCGAGCTGCTCGCTGCCGACGCTCTCCGACTCGGACTTGACCTTGATTTCCTTAGGCATGTCGGTCGGAATGAGGAAGTTCTCACCCGCCACCTGGATGCCGTGGCCTGCGTAGTAGAACAGGCCGACGTCGCCCGGCTTCACCTCGGAGGCGAACTTCTTGAATGCCTCCTGCATCTCGGATCGATTGAGATCCTTGCCCAGGAAAACGTCGAACGACAGCTTTTTGAGCTTTTCAGCCACGTCGGTCGCGTCGTTGACCGGGTTGGTCAGCTCAGACACGTCCTTGTAGGCGGCATTGCCGATGACGAGCGCGACGCGGCGCTCGGCGGCGGATGCCACCGAAGCTCCTAGCGCAACCGCAACCGCCGCAGCATACGCCGCGACTTTACCGATTCGCTGCACCCCTGCTCTTACAGTCATTTCCGGCCTCCCATCTCGTGATGGATGCGTAGAACCATGTTGAACGGGGCGAAAGCCGCTCCCGGAACCCTCTTGGTGTATCTGCTGCTCTCTCCTGCTGCTCGATTGACACCGGTCGAGATGAGCAGCGGCGAGAGTAGAAGTCATTTCCGCCCCCCGGCCAACTCGGCCGAAGGGCGCCGTTGCGGCTTACTGCGTGTTCTGCGTCGTCTGGCTGGTCAGGTTGATGACCTGCACCCGGCGGTTCTCCGCAGCATACGGCTCATACTTGACCTTCGGCTGCTCGGCCCCATAGCCGACGACCGTCAGCCGGTCCGACGTGATGCCGTGCTTGTTGTCGAGATAGTTCCGAACCGAATCGGCCCGGCGCTCCGATAGCGACTGGTTGTATTCGGCCCCACCCTTGGCGTCGGTGTGGCCGGCAATCATGATCGCCGCGTCATTGAGGGCCGGATCCTTCAGCGCCTCGGCCAGCGAGTCGAGCTGCTCGCGCGACTTCGAGGTGATTTTCGCGGAATCGTAGGCGAAGTAGATCACGAGATCGACCGACGGATTGGACTGGACGACCTTCGCCAGCTCCGTCCGCTCGTTGACCGACAATCCGCGCGTCTGCGCCTTCGCGCGGATGTCCTCGATCGTCTTGACCCGGTCGATTTCGGCCTGCGAGGGCTTCACGGAGAGGCCGCGCGAAGGTCTGGCTTTCAGTCCCTCGACGATTTGCTGCGGTGTCAGGGTCTTCGAACCAGCAGCAACTTCAACAGCTTGCAGGGGCAGCAAGGTTGCAACGCCCAGGCAGAGCGCACAGCTTGCGGCGAGTGTTTTGATGCTCATTCGGTAAACCTCGTATGGAATAAACAGCGATCAAACGTCTTAGGAGTATAACCAATCCGAAGCCGGATTTCCAGCCCCGGCACCGCCCGGAATGGCCTGTTCAGCCAAATTATTATGTCATCGTCCCGGTCATTCCTCATCAAATCCGCTGATGATGAAACGGTGGTAGCTGGCGAGCTTGACACCCGTCTCGCTGCGCGCCCAGCCGCGCACCGAGATGCCTGCTTCGTGCACCGTGTCCGGCGTGCCTGACACCAGCGGGTGCCACCAGGCGAGCCCCCGCCCCTCGTCGAGACGGCGATAGGCGCAGGTGAGGGGCAGCCATTTCAGGTCGCGGATCTTTTTGGCGTCGATGCGGATGCAGTCGTGGACGACGGCGTGGCGGCCGGCATAATCGCTGCAGCGGCAGGAGCCGGTATCGAGCAGCCGGCAGGCCAGGCGGGTCAGATGCACCTCGCCGGAATCCTCGTCCTCGAGCTTGACCAGACAGCAGCGGCCGCAGCCGTCGCAGAGCGATTCCCACTCCGCGATCGTCATCTCGGCCAGCCGCTTGACCTTCCAGAACGGCTCGACATACGGCTCGTCATCCTGCTCCAAATTGATCCCTCGCGCTCGGCGCCGCCCTGATGGTAAATAGCCACATTCGGATGCTGCGGTCTCAGGGGATCGGACAGCGTCGGCCGCGACACCGCGGCGGCGGCAGAAGTCGGGACATCTCAAGTTGAGCGACTGGTTCTTCAAGCAGGGCGACCGCGACCGGGTCTTCAACTGGCTCGGCCTCGATTCGCGCATCGATTCGTTCGTCGCCGAAACGATCTCCGTCGTCCAGAACCACTGGAACAGCGCGTCGTCCTTTTTCGCCCGCTTCCGGCTCACCGGCTGGAAGCGGCTCGGCAACGAGCTGGCGTCCGAAGCCGTCTCGATGGCCACCGGCGGATTCATCGTGCTCTATGCGCTGGCCTTGCCGGCACTGCTGGAGTTCGACGAGAACAAATTCCTCGAAGGCCAGTACTCGGTCCGCTTTCTCGACAAGTCCGGCAACGAGATCGGCAAGCGCGGCATCCTGCAGAACGACAGCGTGCCGCTGGAGGAAATTCCCGATCACGTGATCAAGGCGACGCTCGGCACCGAAGACCGCCGATTCTTCGAGCACTGGGGCGTCGACTTCCTCGGCACGTTCCGCGCGCTCATCGAAAACATCAAGGCCAACGACGTCGTCCAGGGCGGCTCGTCGCTGACCCAGCAGCTCGCCAAGAACATCTTCCTCACCTCCGAGCGCTCGATCGACCGCAAGATCAAGGAAGTGTTCATCGCCTTTCTGCTCGAAAGCCGGCTGACCAAGCGCCAGATCCTGAAGCTCTACCTGGACCGCGCCTATCTCGGCGGCGGCGCGTTCGGCGTCGAGGCCGGCGCGCAGTTCTACTTCGGCAAATCGGTGCGCGACGTGAACCTCGCCGAGGCCGCACTCCTCGCCGGGCTCTACAAGGCGCCGACGAAATACGCGCCGCATCTCAATCTGCCGTCGAGCCGAGCCCGCACCAACGAGGTGCTTTCGAACCTCGTCGAAGCCGGATTTTATACCGCCGCGCAGGTGCACGAAGCCCGGCTCAACCCCGCGAAGATCGTCGAGACGCAGACGACCAACAGCCCCGACTGGTTCCTCGACTACGCCTTCGAGGAGGTGAAGCGCATCGCCGCCGGCAAGGGGCCTTACGTCCTCACCGCCCGCACCACCATCGATCTGCCGATGCAGCGATCCGCCGACGAGGCGATGGCGACCGCCTACAAGCAGTACCGGCGCTCGAACCGGATCAACGCCGGCGCGCTCGTGGCGCTCGAAACGGACGGCGCGGTCAAGGCGCTGGTCGGCGGTCCCGACTACGGCGAGAATCAGTTCAACCGCGCCACCCACGCGAGGCGCCAGCCCGGCTCGTCGTTCAAGGTCTACGTCTACGCCACGGCACTGGAGAACGGCTACCGGCCGGAAACGTCGGTCAGCGACAGCTCGCCGTCGTGCGGCAACTGGCATCCGCAAAACTACGGCGGCAGTCACGGCGGCGGCGGACGTATGCCGCTCTGGCTGGCGCTCGCCAAATCCCTGAACACCGTCGCGGTGCAGCTCTCCCTGAAGGTCGGCCGCGAGAAGGTCATCGACATGACCAAGCGGGTCGGCATCTCCAACATCCGCAAGACCTGCTCGATGGCGCTCGGCGATTACGGCATCACGCCGCTGGAGCACACGGGCGGCCTCGCCACTTTCGCCAATGGCGGGAAGCGCGCCAAGCCCTACGCGATCCTGGAACTGTTCAACTCGAAGGGCGAGCTGATCTACAGCCGCGAGCGCGACGAGCCGGAAGCTCCGCAGGTTGTGTCCAAGATCGTCGCCCAGCAGATGAACCAGATGCTGCAGAAAGTCGTCACCGACGGCACCGGCACGCGCGCCGCGCTCGACTTCACCCACTCGGCCGGCAAGACCGGCACCAGCACGGGTCCGCGAGACATCTGGTTCGTCGGCTTCACCGGCAAGTACGTGGCCAGTGTGTGGTTCGGCAACGACGACAACTCGGCCATGTCGGGCGGCAATACCGGTGGTCAGCTCGCTGCGCCCGTCTGGCATTCCTTCATGTCGGTCGCCCACAAGGATTACAACATTCCGACCATTCCCGGCCTGCCGCCCCATCCGGTGCAGCTTGCCGAGCAGCAGCGCGTCGCCGCGCTCAAGGAGAGCGACCCCGTGGCCGCAGCCGAGCAGTCGGCCGCCGAAACCGCGCAGAAGTCGTCGAGCCTTATGCCCGACCAGACGCGCGAAGCCCTGCGCAAGCTGACCGGGGCCCTGCGCAAGGCGGCCGGTCTGCCCGAGCTTGCGCCGTCACCCACAACGCCGGCTCCCGCCTCCGGGCCTGGCGGGCAACCGCCTGCCAAGCCGGCGGCGAAGGACAACCGGGCGGCCATCGACGACGACGGCCGCGGCCGCGCCGTCTCGCTGCCATGACGGACGGACCCCCGTGAACCTCGTCGTCCATCAGCTCAAGAAACGGGTTTCGGCGATCTTCACCCTGGTCGGGGACTGGGCGCTGTTCCTCGGCATCGTGCTCATCGGCGGGTTGGGATCGAGCTGGTACATGGTCGAGGCCGGCTCGGCGCTGACCACCGTCAGCCATGGGCCATGGATGCAATGGACCAACGCCTCGCGCTCGGATGCCGACCCCTATACGCGCGCCCACTATGCCCGCATCGGGGCGATGCCGATGAGTTCCGAAGTCGCCGAGACCTACGTCGCCCGCACCGACAGCGATGGGGCGCGCCTGCATTCCTCGTGCGACTATGCGATCGAGGGCCGCGACCTGCCGCGCAACTGGTGGAGCCTCGCGGTGTTCGACGACGGCGGGCGTCTCGTTCCCAATGCGGCTGGCCGCCATGCCTTCACCAGCGACACCATGGCCCTGCAGCCGAGCGGGAAATTCCTCGCCACGCTGGCGCGTGACGCGCGCCCCGGCAACTGGCTGCCGACCGGCGGCGCCGGACGGCTGGCGGTGGTGTTCACCATCCTCGACCTCGGGATCGGCGTCAGCGAGAAGGACACCCTCGCCAGCGGCCAGCGCCTGCCGGTCATTCGCAAGGAGACCTGCCGATGAGCTGGCCAACGACCAGCGGCCCGTCGGGCTCAGGCATCGGAGCGCAGAGCGGCTATTCCGGCAGCGCGACATCGTCGCTGAGTGGTCCGCTGCGACGCATATTGGCCGCACCGATGGCCGGACTGAACCTGCTCAGGCAAACCAACTGGCGGCTCGTGGCGGCGACGTTCTGCGCGGCGGCCATCCTGCACATCTGCACGACGCTCGCCGCTCCGGGACTCGCCTCCGCTCCGCCCTTCGAGCGCATCGCGGGGCTGCTTCCGGTCAACTCGATGCAGATCTTGCCGCCGGTCACCGCCGAAGCGCAGCCGCTGCCCTTCATGGCGCCGGATGCCCGCTACGCGATCTGTCGCTTCGACACATCGAAGGGTACCGTCGCACTGACGGCGACGCTGCCCGGCCCCGGCTGGACACTCGCACTGCATTCCCGTGAGGGCGACAACTTCTATACCGCCGTGGCCCAGCCGGAACGCCAGTCGCAGGTCGCGCTCATGCTGATCCCGAGCGACGAGCGCTTTGCCGGCCTGACGCCGGAAGCCAAGGGTGTCGCCAGCAAGGAGGACATCTCGCTCACCCTCGTCGCGCGCGAGGGCGTCGCCATTCTGCGCGCGCCCGAGATGGGTCTGGCTTTCAAGGATATTCAGGACGCCGGGCTGGCCCGCGCCAAGTGCGGCCTCAAGCGGGGCTGAGCCGAGACGCGCTCAGTCCTCGAGGTCCAGCTGATCGCGCCGCCGGCCCTTGCCGCCGCGCGGCCGCGACTTCGATGCGTCTCCGGCGCGCTCGTATCGCACGCCGGGAAACAGCACGATCTCCGCCGGCCCGGAACGCGCCGCAAGACCTCCGGCCAGCCCTCCCGCCATGCCCGCGGTCAACCCGGCTCGCATCGCTTCGGAACGAAAATCAATGATGGTGGCCATCGGCTCCCCCTTGACCCGGGCTGCTCCGCAGCGGCGCCGGCAACCGCTCTCCTGCGGCGCTCCGGACACTTCGCGACACCCCACCCTCATTGGGTTGCTGCTTCGGTTAACCGCGAGTTAACGGCGGTATGAGGCGGCGGGAATTTTTGTGCCGTCTGGAGTTTCCTCGACCCTGGACTGAAAGCATCCGTGACAGTGCTGAAAGCGACCGGGTCGAAGACCGGCCCGTGCGACGATCTCTTGGGCGCCTGCCCTCCGCGGCGATCACCTACTACGTCGCCGGGCTGGTCAATTACTTTGCCAAGGGCTTGAAGGCGGGAGGCGCAAAGATAGAGCCGGAGACGGCGACGGCACTCGCGATCCCTTTGATCGTCCTCGCCATCGCTTATGTCCTGAAGCGCACGCGCCAGAAGCTGAAGCTCGATCACGAGGAGTGATCGCAGGCCCATTGCGAAGGTTCTACCCCCGGAGTACGCTCGCGTGTACGATGCTATGGGGCCGACATCCGAAGCCAGGTGAGCAGAGCCTCGCGTTCAAGTTCAGGAGGTGGCTCCACTTTCGTCCAGAGCAGTTCCTCGGAAGCCAAAATCATTCATTCCCACGTTGATGCGAAATCGCGACTGTGATCGCGAATCTTCGGATCAAGCTTATTGCGGCCTCGTGTCTGCTCTCTCGAAACCTCAGCACCGCCTCGATTACGAACCCGCAGCGGATCAATGTTAGGGAGGTTGACATGACGAGTCGCTGTTGCCTGATTGCCTGGCTGTTCGCCGCCTTTTTGGCGAGTGCGCTGCCCGCCCGGGCCGACAAGGAAGCCACATTGAATATCGTCGCGGCCGCCATTGCGGACCCCGACGACGACAACGCCTTCCAGAAGTTTCTAGGCACGCTCCCGAAGGTCAAGAGCCCTTTGGACAAGGTCACGCAGTTCTATCTGGTCGAGGGCGATATGCCCATGACCGAGAAGCAGGTTCGCAACTATTTGAGGGGCCAGAACTCCGCCGGCAAGCCGACGTCGCAATCGAACCCCGAGCTTCTGGTCAACGTCTCCGGCGGCAAGCCCACATTCTGGAAGGACAAAGCAAGCCGAACACTGAAATACAGTGTCATGCGCGCCTCGTTCCCCAGCCAGGCCAAGTATGACAAGGTCGTGGCGGACTTGGCCGGCGCCGGCCGGGACTGGACGAACGCATGTGCAGCCTGTGGAATCAAGTTTGTGCACGTAAGTGAATTGGATTCCCTCGACGACCCATTCGGCTACCTCGAGCCGATCAAGAAGGACACCATCAGGTTCGTCGTTTTCTACTCCGACTATACGGCTGCCGATCCCTGGAACGCCTATATTGCCCGCGCCTTCTTTCCAGGTGATGCGGAGCATCTGCGGACCGTCGTCATCGACTCGTCGTATTTCAACTATGACGGATCAAAATCGAAGATATTTACCGGACGCGGCATTCTTCGGCATGAGCTGGGACACGCGCTCGGCTATCGTCATGAGCATATACGGGATGTAGCCGGCTGCAGTCTCGAGGATAAGCAGTGGAAGCCGCTCACCAACTATGATGGAAAGTCGGTCATGCACTACAACTGCGGAGCGTCGCAGAACAGGGGCGACTTCGTTCTGACCCCACTCGACAAGCAAGGGCACACGAAGCTCTATACTGGCCGATAGAAAGCGGCAGTTTCGGAACACGCAAACCGGAAAAGCGGCACGGCACGCATGCGGCGCATCATTCATTTGCTTTCGGCGGCGGCGCTCTGGTGGTCGGGCGGCCTGATGTTGGCCGGGGCCTCGAAGGCTCAGATCGAGCCGGAAAGCTGGGAGGCGGCGAACGCTGGCCGGCTGATCATCGAGTTCGAAGGCGGTGTCGTCTCGACCGAGATGAAGACCGTGCTCATGAAGCTGGCGGCCGCTCCGGGCATCGTTCCGTCCCGCCCATTCGTGCTGAAGCCGGAGCATTTCGATGATTGCGTTCTCCTCAAGGAGGCCTTGCAGGGCCGTGACGAATACTGCGCCCCGGAGATTGTTGCCGCACTGAAGGCCTTCTCGATGTCGAACACCGTGGCGACGGGGCCGCGCGGGAGATACCGGCCGGGCGATACACTGTACGTGCCGGATATTCAGGTCGAGTACTACACCTTCCGGCGCAGCTTCGACACGAGCAAGGAAAAACAGCGGAAAGAGTTCGACATCATTCGAAATAATCCCGAGTGGTTGAAGCTTCTGCGGCTGAACAGTGCCCTCCCCAATGCGGGAACGGCGCAACCGCCTCCGACCGGCCCAGCGCCGACCATAGGAGAGAGCCCCATCACCAGTCTCGCGTTCGCCGGCATTCGCTGGACGGCGCTCCTCAAGGAGAAGGCGGCCGTGCTCGATGCCGACGTGCTGGCTCTGGATCTGGCCCAGCCCAATGTCGCCGTTTATGTCGAGCGAACCGGGACCGAACAGGCGGCGCCGCGAAAATACGCCGAGTTGACGCCGTCGGCGTACTATGACCGCTGCATCTCAGAGACACTCGTTTCCACCGACAAGGGAGCATACAATAATTACTTCGCTACCGACTACGACCCGTCCACGGCCGTCAAATGCGAAACGGGCAACGTTGCTCGGCCAACCGTCTACATCATGGACAGCGGTGTTGCGCCGAACCCCGACATCCCGGTCGAAAATCCCAGCACGCAACCCCCATCCAAGGCGGCGGGCGTCGAGACCGAGCCGAAGCGATGCGTGTCGGGATCGGACTGGAACCCGGATGCGCACCACGGCACCTACCTGGCCGGCATCGTAGCCAGCAGCGGGACCAGCACGGGACTTGTCGGCATGAACCCCGAAGTTCGCATATGGCACATCCCATGGATCAAGGGCGTCCGGGACAACGCGCTGAAGCAGGAGATCACCAGAGTCTATGCGGACAACCAGCCGCAGATCTTCTTGTTTGCCAGCAATTTTCAGGGCCTCGAGGCGACCACGGGCAACGACAAGGCGAGATCGAGAATATGGGCCAGGCGCGCCGACGGAGAATCCTACAGCAACTCCGAATTCAAGAATCCGGAGGTCAGGCTGAAGCACATTCCCGTCAACAGAACCGTCAGCCTTCAGATCAAGCCGCTGCTGATCGTCGCGGCCGGTCAGAACAAGAGCGATGAGGACGATGAGACAGGCGACGAGCTCCGCCTGACCAGCGCGGCCTCGCCACAGAACATCGGAAATCTTGCCAACGTCATCGTCGTCACGGCCTGCCAGGATTGCGGCTCGGGCAATGCAAGCCTGTGGGAGAAGGCCAATCATGGCCTGCCGAGCGCGGGCCTCGTGCAGCTTGCGGCACCGGGTGGCGAGCCGATAGCCGGATTGATGGACGGCTACTCACTCGGACAACCCAAATTCGGGGGAACGTCGGCCGCCGCGGCATTCACGGCCGGTGTCGCGGCAAAAATGATGGCCTGCTATCCGAGCTATTACCTACGCGCCAAGGAGAATGTGAAAGAGCAACTGCTGCTGACTGGCCGAGCCAATCTCAAGGACGAGGACAGGAGCAAGCTGCCGGCCGGAACGCTCGATCCCAGTCTGGCACTCATCGACCCGAACAAGTCGTGGCTCAAGCTCGAGGGGCAGGGCGGCCTCATCGACGTGAAGAACTTCGGGCATTGGTGTGACGATACTCTGGCCCTGAGCGAGGGACCCGCCGACGACGAGCAGGAGACATGGGTGTATCCCTCCCTTCGTCAGACTCGGCGAATTACTGACGTGGGAAATGGCACGTTTCTGGTTCGTGAATTGAGTCTCTCGTTGGATAGCGCGACCGTCGTGTCGTTCAGCTCCAAAGGTCCCGGCAAGCCAACGAGTCTGGCGAAGAAGATTGCCGCCGTCGAGATCGAGGGACGTGGTCAATGCGCGATTCAACTGTCCGGTTTGAAGGATCTCATCCTCAAGAAAGACCTGCCTGGCCGCAAGAAAGTGGCGGCCTGCGAAAGCCTGAAGCCCTGCTTTCCATAAGGCTCCCTCAGCGGCTGCGGCTGCTGTTGGCCGTCGGGGGGATTCTGCTCCCGTTAGTGTGGGCCGTCTCTGCGACGGCGCAGAGCTGCGCGCGTCCGGCGACAAGTGTCACGACGTTCGGGGAACTGCTCGATCCTGTCGCGACGATCAGCTCGACCAAGTCGGTGTCCAGATCCTTATCCAAGGCCACCGAATTCGATGTGCGATACGCCATGCTGCGCCTCAAGTGCTCCAAAGGCGCCGGTGCCGGCAAATGGCACCTTGCCATCCGCGATCAGAACCAGCGGGTTCTGACGGTTCTCGGCCCTCAGGACTTTGCCCAGACGGGAAGCGGCGGACTCTGGACCGGCCGGCTCGTTGCCGAGGCCATTACGCTCGATCTCTACATTCCGGACAACGAACCCGTCGAAGTCGAGATCACGGTCGATGAAGTCATTCTGATGCCTGAGAACGTCAGCAAGGCCGTTGCCCGATACTCGTGGAAGGGGGGCAGCGCCAGCTATGAATCCCTTTATGAAGGCAAAAAATTCACCGCCAACGAAGACACCAAGACCCGGGTGCGAACGGACGGCGACCGGGTGGGTTTCCTCGTCGGCATTGGCCGGACCGATCTCGATACGACTCTGAGCTGGTGCTGCTCCGGCATCATGCTCACCGAAGACATCTACCTGACGAACTGGCACTGCGGCGGCTCACTCGAGCATATGAGCGAGACGCGAATCTGGAAGAATGAAATCTGCAGCACGACGATCGTCGATCTGTCGTGGGATGAGGATCAGTCAGGCCGGGAGTACCACTGTGTCGCGCCGCTCAGGGCCGGCAGGCAGAAAGAACTCGACTACATGCTGCTGCGCGTCGCGCCGATCAATGCTGAAAAGCGTCGACCGATCGGCCGTCCCTTGCGAATTGCTGCCGGGACGGTGACGCTCGGACAGGATGTTCGCGTCATCCACCACGCGGAGTGCAAGCGTAAGCAGCTCAGCTTTGCCTGCAGCGTGCGAAAGGAGAAGCGGAAGGGTTGGCGTGCGACCGCGGGCGACGCGACGATGACGGAGTTCGTCCACGATTGCGATACCGAGTCGGGAAGCTCCGGCGCGCCTATTTTCGATAATTCGGGAGCGCTCGTCGGCCTGCACCACCTCGGACACGAGCCAGTCGGCGGCGCCGGGGGTAGCTGCGACAAAGAGAACAAGGCAATCCACATTCTGGACATCCTCAAAGATGTCAAGTCGGCCCAGCCGGCGGTCTACGCCGAGATCCGCAGCGCGATAACTGGCCTTCCGGAATAACCGGCGAAGCAGAATTCGTCGCGCATCCGGGACGACGGCCGGCGCTGAGGCGCACACTCCTCACCCACCCTCCGACAGCAGGTCCTCCCCGAGAAAATGCCGGCCTTGACGGTCCTCGACCTCTACGATCCAGCAGTCGCTGTCGATTCCGATCTCACGGGCGAGGCGGGCTTCGATGTCCGCGTCGCTCGTCGCCACACCGGCGCCGATCCGGGTCCACAGCCGGTCGTCGGCCGCGTGGTCGAGACCCGCAGGGGCCGGGCCGAACAGCAGTGAGGTTCCGTCCAGCTGATTGATCCGGATGAAAATCGCACCCGCATCGTCGTCGCCGTGGCGCACGACGGCGGCGAAAGCCCCCGCCACGCTGCAGCGGCGCACATACGCCTTCACCCAGATGTCCGCTTTGAGCCGCATCGGACCAAGCCTACACGCGACGGCGGTGCGGCTGGGAACGAAAGCGCTCAGCGGCCATCGGCCAGCCGTCCCTGCCCGGCGAGCCGCGCCAGTCGCGCGACGAGCTGCCCGGAGATGCGGCCCGTCTGAGAGAGGCCCTGGTCGACCTCGAACTCGCGGATCGCCCGCACGGTCTGTTCGCCGAGGTGGCCGTCGCCGATGCCCGGCGCGTAGCCGAGCTTGGACAGCGACTGCTGCACGGTGCGGATCACCTGCTCGGCCTCGGCGCTGGCCGCGTCGGCGGTGACCGCCTCGAAGCGGGCGCTCTTGTCGGTGATGCCGAGCAGGATGTGCTGCAGCAGCCCGTCGCTCGGCTTGGCGGTCAGCGCCAGATTGTGATCGGCCTGATAGGCCATGATGGCGGCGCGGGTGACGAGGCCCGGCATCCCGTCCGCCGTACCGGCCTCGTACCCGCGCGCCTGCAATTCCCGCTGGATGGCGCGCACCACCTCGGGTCCGTCGCCGGTCGACGATCGAGTGACGTCCAGGAACGCCGCCTCGCCCTGCCGGTCGCCGTTGAGCATCACCACGGCGCCCGTCGACAGCCCGGCGCGGGCCGACGGCGAGGCGGCGAGCGCCGCGCGCGGCAGCCCCCGGTCGTCCAACCGCGATTGCAGCATGACGAGATTGAAGGCGAAACCGCTCGTCAGCAGCAGGAACGCCAGGAACCCCATCCGCAGGCTACGCTGTGTCATCGAGCTGCCGTCCCTCAAGCCGTCCATTGAACCACGATCGCTTCGGACCCTAACAGTCCGAAGCGTGAATCGTCGGTCTCATCAAAACTCTAGAGCGCGATTACAATTCAAAGAAAAGCAATCGCGCTCTAGCGCGGGGCCTCTGCGGCCCGCGGCGGCGATTATCGAGGCGGCCTGTAAACGGATGATTAACCGCAACACGCCGTACGCCGAATGATAAAATTCGAGGCGAGTTTCGCTCAAACACGAGCACGCTCCGGCGCGCTAAATTCAGGTCTCTCGACTAGGTTGCAACGCACCGGGGCGACGCGGCTATGGGGCCCGACCGGACGGAACCGAGCGACATGTCGATCATCAAGACTGCCGCAGTGCTGGCTGTCATTGTTGCGCTCCTGCCCTCCGACAAGGGCCGCCAGCAGCAGCTCTACCAGCAGGCCGTCGCCGCCGCCAACAGCGCCGCCACATACTGCGACCGCAACGCTGAGACCTGTGCCCGCGCCGCCGACGTCTGGGCTCAGTTCAAGGTCAAGGCCGAGTTCGCTGCCGGGCTGGCCAAGGACGCCATCATGCGCTACGCGGCCGGCGGCAATGAGCCGATCGAGGCCGCCGAGGCGGATCGGCCCGACACCGGCGGCAAAATCCACCGCGGCACGCTCTCCAGCCGCGACATGGAACCCGGCTGGCGCGGCACGTCCAAGCGGCAGGGGATCTGATTTTCGTGTCGCCGGCACCTGTCGGCCCGCCCTCGCCGAGCCTTGCAAAAACGTAACTTTGCAACTCCCGCGAAGCATGGCACCTTTGCTCCATCATTCAACAACTGGAAGGAGGTGATCCGATGTCGAGTGGGATCTTGAGGACGGCGATGTCGGGATCGCCCGGTCTCGGTTCGGATCAGCCTCTTTCGCTGACCTGACGGATCAGGCGCTTCGCGGCCCGGCCGACACGTGCCGGTAAAGCCGCCCGAATCTCACGGGGGCCGCCTGAAGGGTGGCCCCTTTGCTTTGCGTGGTGCTCGTACGTCCGCGACGGCCATCTCCGGGAAGCAGTCTGAAGCGCTCGTTCCGACGTAATATTTCCGGCCTGCATCGCTGCCATCGATCGGTGAGTTCATGAGTGCTGCCGAGCCCCGGCTGGTCCACGTGCATCCCCGCATCGCCGACATCGATGCGGCCCAGTGGGATGCCTGCGCCAATCCGGACCCGGCGACGTTCAATCCGTTTCTCTCACACGCCTTTCTCGATGCGCTGGAACTATCGGGCGCGGTCGGAGAAACAACCGGCTGGCTGCCGCAGCACCTCTCCATAGCCGGCGCCGACGGCACGCTCGCCGGCGTCATGCCGCTGTACGTCAAGTTGCACAGCCAGGGCGAATACGTGTTCGATCACGCCTGGGCGGATGCCTTCCAGCGGGCGGGAGGGCGCTATTTTCCCAAGCTGATCGGCGCGGTGCCGTTCACTCCGGTGCCCGGCCGTCGCCTTCTGGTCCGGCCCGCACCCGACGCCGAGGAGACAGCGACGCTGCTCGCCGCCTCCGCCATCCGCGTGGCCGAGCGCATCGGTGCCTCCTCCGTGCATGTGAATTTTCTCCGTGCCGAAGAATGGCGCCGGCTCGCCGCCTTGAACTTCCTCCAGCGCACCGATCAGCAGTTCCACTGGTCGAACCACGATTACCGATCATTCGACGACTTTCTCGCCGGCCTCGCCTCGCGCAAGTGCAAGGCGATCCGCCGCGAGCGCGCCGAGGTGGCCGGTGCAGGCATCACGCTCGAAAGGCTCACCGGCGCCGAGCTTACCGAGGCACACTGGGACACCTTTTTCGCCTTCTACATGGACACGGGAAATCGCAAGTGGGGCCGTCCGTATCTCAACCGGCGGTTCTTCTCGCTGCTCGGCTCCACACTCGCCGACCGCTGCCTGCTGGTGATGGCGAAGCGCCAAGGCCGCCCCATCGCCGGCGCGCTCAACCTCATCGGCGGAGATTGCCTCTACGGGCGCTACTGGGGCTCGACGGAACATCACCCCTGCCTGCACTTCGAGGTCTGCTACTATCAGGCCATCGATTTCGCGATTAGCCGCGGCCTCGCCCGCGTTGAAGCCGGCGCCCAGGGCGAGCACAAGCTGGCGCGCGGATACCTGCCGACACCGACCTATTCCGCCCACTGGATCGCGGATGCGGGTCTCCGTCGGGCCATCGCCCGCTATCTCGATGCCGAGCGGGCCGCCGTCGACGAGACCATCGCGGAACTCGCCGAGGCCGGACCCTATCGGCGCGGCGACGCGACGTAGGGCTGCACGCGGCATCCCTAAACACCGGCTCCATGAGTGAACGAGGATGCCTAGTGTGATGATTCCGAAGTTCGCACTCATGTTGCCGCCAGATCGGGTTGCGAACTTCGGAATCTGAATCACACTAGAAAACATATGCTTGGCTAGTGTCTTTATCGTTCGCGAAGTTCGCCAGAGCCAGCCGCAAGTGGATGCGAACTTCGCGAACGGGACACTAGCAGCCTCCCAACGAGCCTCGGCTTTCTGGGTCGCTATTGCAGCTTCAGCAATGCTGCCGCTGGCACGTAGCCCATCTTGACACCGTCGCGGGCCACGATCGCCCATTCGCCCTTGTACTCGACGACGCGAACCTGCGTGCCTGCACTCAGCTCGCGCTCACCTGGAGCGTCCGGCCGCGCCTCCTCGCGCACGCGCTCCGCCCGTATGACGACGTGGGTTGGTGCCGCAGGGACAGCGTCCGTATCGACCGCAGCAACGAGGCCCGCCCGGCGCACGCCGATCGGGAAATTGCCCTCGATCTTGTTGTGCGGCCGCTGCGCAACGCCGAACAGGCTTCTGGATATGATCGGCACCTCGCGATCGACATGGGAGGCGAGTTGCAGGAGATCGACCTCGCCCGACCGCTCGCCGGGCTTTTCGGAGAGGGAATCAAGGATGGCGTAGGTCAGGACGCCGTGACCCTTGTAGCCCTCGTAGGCGGCCTGCCGCGCAGCGGTGATAACACTGCGCCCCGTGGCGTCGCGCAGCCGGTCGATGGCGGTCTCGCGTTCCCTATCGCCACGCGTCAGGCCGGCCGCCGCTGAACTCTCGCAGGTATCGAAAACAAGGATGCTCTTCTGCGCCGCGATTTGCCGGAGCCATGTCTGCCATGTCTCCTGCCCGATTGCATCCTCGACAGTGCGTCCGTTGTCGAAGGTGAGATCCCGAGGCAGGAAGTAGTACGTGCCGGTGCTCTGTACCGTGCGGCCATGACCGGCGACAAAAAGAATGAAGACGTCGGCCGGACGTACCTCGCCCTTGATCCGGTTGAACGCGGCCTCGATGCCGGTACGCGTCGCCTCCGACTCTGGCACCACCAACGGCTTCACATCCGCGTAAAGCCCCTTGGCAACCTGCGAAATGCTCTCTGCAAAGGCGGCGGCATCCTTGGCGGCGTGCTGCAGGCGCCACTCCGCATTGTCGTAATTCGAGACTCCGACCGCGAGCACGAACATTCGCGGTCGCGGAGCATCGGAGAGGCCGAAAGGATCGATGGCGATACGATAGGGCTCGCCGGCGAGCAGACCGGCGCCGTTGTAGGCGACGACCTCAATCTCGTTTTTCTTGCTCGGATCGACGCGGAGCGTCTCCGTGACGATACGGTAGCTCTCGTTCGCATCCCCTGCCAGCGCCGTGGACGGCTCGCCGCTGCCCGCCCGAACGCCGTTGACGCGCCACTCCACGTCCTTGCCGATGCCGCCACCGGTATTGGTGATGCGCACGGCAATGCGCACCGTCTCGCCGGCCTTTTCGGTCTTCCTCTCGGGATGCAGCTCGATCTGCGGCGCCGCGCCGGAGTCGAGCACCTTCTCCAGGTTCAGCGCGAAGGCCGCATCCTTGTATTTGCGCTCGGGATCGCCTTTGAAAAGCTGCTCCACGAGGTCGGGGCGGTAGAGGTGCTTGCGGAACTGGGCGACCGAGTAGGCGTCGAGGCCCCTGACGACATTGACGAGGTCTTCGGAACCCGGCGAGCCGGCGAAGAACCCGGCTTCCGTTATGGCGAGCCACCGCTCGCCCTCAGCCGCGGTGATCGTCGCCATCCACTTGCCCGTCTCGCGATCCCAGTAGCGGATCGTTCCGTCGTAGCTCGCCGAGACGATCCAGCGGTCGTTGGGCGTGAACGTAACCGCCGTTATTCCTTCCTCGTGCCCATAAAGACTGAAACGCAGCTTGCCTGTGGCGGCATCCCAGACCTTGACGGACTGCTCCGCCCCGATGTCACCGGTAGATGCGGCTCTCATGGCAAGACCTGCGGCGACGAGGCGTCCGTCCTTGGACATCGCCACAGATGATACGTTCACGTGTCCAGCTTGCCGCGTAACCTCGAACGACTTGAGCTTCTTTCCCGTTGCCGCGTTCCATAGATAGACGTCCTCGTCTCGCGTGCCACCCAGGATCGTCTTGCCATCGGGTGTAAAGCTCAGCGACAGGAACGTCGCATACTCCTCATACATGCGTGCAAGACGCTTACCGGTATCTGCAGAATAGATTTCGACAACACCGCCCCAGGTGCCGATGGCGACTTTGCTGCCATCTGCGGCAACGGCCAGGGTGCTGATGCTGTTTCGGTCGTCGTCTTCCGGGTTTTCCGCCTTGGGCTCCATCATCTTGTGAAGCGTCCGGCCGGTGCCGAGATCGATGATGTAAGCGGCATCCTTGTCTGTCTCGGTTTGGCCCGGCGCCGCGATGATGGCTCGCTTGCGGTCAGGAAACAGCTGCGCCTCCTTGATGTTCGAGAACCCGGAGACCGGGATGGGAACGGGAGACCCCTCCTTTGAGAGCGGGATGAAGGACATTTGTCCGGTTTCAGAGGTGGCAAGCGCCACGGTCTCGTCGTTAGCGACATCCACGATCCGCCAGCCTTCTTTGGGCTGGTATTTGAACTTTCTGGATGCCGGGTTCTCGAGCGACCACAACCTTGCCTCGACCTCTTGTGCTCCCGTGCCTGGAGAAGATGGGAACATCAGCACGGCCCCCCTGCGGGAGGTCGCGATGGCTTCGTCGGCGCCTTCGCCATACGACTTGAGTTCGCCGAGAAATGCTCCGGTCTCCGCCGAGACGGCTGAGGTCTTTTCGTCCACGCTCGCAAGAGCGAGCGAAAAATCGGGAGAAAGCCCGATGAACGACTTCGAGGCGCCGCTTTGAATTCTGATCGTCCGCTCGATGGTTCCGTCGTCGATCCTGACGATCGTCAACTCACCGCTCTCGGGGCGGCTGACGGCCACGCGTCTCAAGTCAGGCGATACGAAGACAGCAGGCGGTTCATTGTTGTCTCCATTCTCCGGGCCGCATGTTGGCGGCTTGCCGATCACAACGTCGCCGCGCCCCTGAGCTTTGCTCAAGCTCTTGAGCGTGTACGTCATCTGCTGACAGCCGGCCTCGTTGGCGGCCACGAGAAGCACGTCGTCGGTCAGGAGCACCGCAAGGGAGTTCTCGTCGTGCTCATGAGACGCCAGAACTTTGCCGCTCGCAGCATCGTATTGTCGCGCCGTCTTCCTGAAGAACGAACCGATCCGCTGGCCGTCCTGAGACAGCCGCAGGTCGATCGTGCCTCCAAAGCCGTTGAATTCGACATCGGGTTCGAGTCGGAAGCTCTTCAGGAGCCGACGCTTCGGCAAATCCCAGATTTGGACGTCGTAATAGTCGCTCGACACGAGCTTCGATCCGTCCGGGCTGATCCACAGGCCGGCAACGGGCAGAAGCTCTGGATCGTCCCCTGCTTTCTTCGGATCGGTGCTGACGCTCCCTAGTCCCCAATAATTTCCTGGCTTCAGTGTCGCGGCGATTGCGCCGGTGGCGACATCCCACAATTTGATGCTTCCATCTTTGTGGGCGGTGGCGATCTGCTTACCGTCCGGAAGGAAAGCAGCATCCAGCAGATAGGCAAAATGCTGCAATGTTCGCAGGGGCCGCAGGGTGGTGACATCCCACAGTTTCACGCCCTCGTAGGAGGTTGTCGCAACGATGCGGCCATCCGGTGAGAAGATCGCCCTGCCGAGCCCCCCTCCTATGCTGCCGAGATTGGGCATGACGGTCACAGGGTGCCGGTCTGGTGCCTCAAGCGCGCCATCCTGACCGGACGCAGCCGTGCCGGCCGGTTCTGCCGGCTTCACGTCCTGCGCCGTCTCCTGCGCAGGCGGTGTTGTGGTTGCGACGGCAGTCGCTTCGGAAAAGGGGTCGAATCCTGCGACTATTTCTTCGGTGAGCTTCGACCCTTTGTCTCCAAGTCTTGCCGTGTAAACAATCGAAAGGGCCTTCACAGCTCCGTCTTTTTCCCGCCCTTCGATATGAAAGGAGCTTCCATCGGAGGCACGGCCGGCCAGGACGAAATGGTCCTCCTTCAGATCATTTCGGGTGTACGTGCGGCCGCGGATGGAACGCAGGTTTTCGTAGATGGACTTGAGCGACTTGTCTTTGGGGTAGGTCAGAGCGTCGATGTTGATGCTCTTGTCGAGCGATGACCAGTTGGTGCCCCACTTGGTCTCCTTCTCCTCGGTGAGGATCGAAGGAAGCGCAAGCCTGATGCCTGTCCTGGCATCGGTGATGTCACGTGTGGCGCTGTCCTGTGCGCGTGCCGGCGTTGACTGCGCCGTGAGAACAGCGAGCGACCCAATGATGACCACAAGCGTGGCCATCGCCCAGAGCTTGCACCAACGCATGACGCAACCGTTGCCTGACAACTGGCCTCGTGAAAGAGTAGGCGGCCTCTCTGCCCAGATCAAATCATAATGCAGCGCTTCGATCGTATGGTGAGCATTGATGACGTTGTTCCAGCGACTGAAGATCCTGACGGGAACAGCAGCGCTTGTTTTGACACCGCTCGGCGGGCTTGAGCCGGCGTCGCCAGCCCTCGGCCAGGAAACGATCAAACTCGGCGGGCGGCGCATCGTCGGCGGCGAGGCGACCGACATCGCCAGGCATCCCTGGCAGGTGGCCCTGACGATCAAATGGGCCGACCAGACGATGCTGTGTGGCGGCTCTATTGTGGCCCACAAGTGGGTGCTCACTGCTGCCCACTGCTTTCCCACTACCGTCAAGCCGGGCGACGTGAGGGCGAAATCGCGCGTGACGAACTACGTGGCCGAGGGCGCCTGGGCCAACATCGACCGCGTGCTCGTGCACAAGCGGTACAATGCAGACACCCACGAGAACGACCTGGCGCTCGTGAAATTCAGGTCCGCACCGCCAGGGCGGGTCATTCCTCTCGTCACGGCGGCTCAAGCGATCACCGTCGGACAGCCGCTCGAAGTGACGGGGTGGGGCGCAACGGGAGAAGGTGCCGACGCCTCGGCAATCCTGCTGAAGGCGAGTGTGCCTTACATCGATAACGCCATTTGCAACGAAAAGGCGGCCTATGACGGCGCCATCCAATCCGGAATGATGTGCGCGGGCTACCGCGATGGCGGCATCGACTCTTGCCAGGGCGACAGCGGGGGCCCGCTGGTGTGGCGGCACGCCGATGGACCTATCCTGGTCGGCGTTGTGTCTTGGGGTGATGGATGCGCTAGGAAGCTCAAGTACGGAGTCTATACGCGGGTGGCGGCTTATAGAGATTGGATCAGCGAAACCATCCGAGCCAACGGGAATTGATTTTGCTCGTTGCCGCTTGACCCCGCCGCACGGAGCCGGATAACAGGCGCCAATATTGACCGACGAGGTGCGCGCGTGAGCTACGATCCCACCAATATCTTCGCCAAGATCCTGCGCGGCGAAGTCCCCTGCCACAAAGTGTATGAGGACGCCGACACGATCGCTTTTCTCGATGTGATGCCGCAGGCGCCCGGCCATACGCTGGTGGTTCCGAAAACCGCGGCGCGCAACATCCTCGACGCCGATCCCGAGGTGCTGGCCCGCCTGCTCCCGGTCGCGCAGCAAATCGCCCGCGCCGCCATGACCGCGTTCGCCGCCGACGGCATCTCCGTCTTCCAGTACAGCGAGGCGGCCGGAGGACAGTCGGTCTTCCACCTGCACGTCCACGTCGTCCCGCGCCACTCGGGCGTCAGGATGCGGGGACACACCGACAAAATGGAGGACGGCACGGTGCTCGCCGCCAACGCCGAGAAGCTGCGCCGCGCGCTCGCGGCATGATGTTCTAGCGATTACCCCGCGCCTCGGCGATGACCGGCAGCCGGCGCACCCAGGCCCCGACGCGGGGTCCGGTGAAGCCGAAGCGGCTCAGGGTTCCGGCAGACGGGCCGACGAGATGCAGCCGCGCGGTCTCCGTCATCATCGACGGCGGCAGGGTGTCGGCGTCGAGCCCTTCGGCCGCGATCAGCCGGTCCGCGATGACTCTCAATGCCGTCCGGATCAGGTTGCTGCCCTCGTCGGAAATCCACGACAGCCGCACGTTGCGGAACACCACTTCGCCCGGCTTGCCGACGCAGCCAGCCACACACACGATGTCGCCCGCACGCGGCAGCGCGCTCGCCTCGGCGGACGCCGTCGGCACCATCTCACCACCGTCCGCCTCGACGAGCGACGGTCTCAGCCGGATGGCGACGATGCTCGCACGCCCGCCGCAACCGGCCAGACAGAGGATGAGATCGCGATCGGGATGAGCCGCCAGCAGCGGCGCCACCGAGGCGTGCGCATCACTGATGCCGTCGGAGGTCCAGGCCGTCTGGGGCATGGCGGAAACTGTGGGCCGATCTGCAATGGCGACCGAGGGCACAGTCGCGGGCGCTGGCGTCGGCAGCACAGGCTGACCGAGCGACACATCCGGAGCGGCTGCCGTAACGACGGGTGACCAGGGATCGACGGCCGCAACCGCTTGCTTCTCGGAAGAGGACCCGGCCGGCAGCGCGGGCACCGAGGTGACATCGCGTTTTGGGGACTGCGCACCATCGAGCGGAGCTTCGGCCGAAGCTCCCATGGCTTCGGCGCCGAAATCCAAAACCCCGGCCGCTGTGCTGCTGGACGGGCGAACCGCTTCGTCCGGCATCGTTGTCGCGTACTGCGAAGGCCGGGGTTCGCCAGCTTCGGGCGCTTGCGTCACCACAGGCGTCCAGGGATCGGGCGAGGCCGCGACATCTCTTGGCTTGGCGGCGGAAGCCGTGGCTGGCGCTCGAAGCGGCAGTTTGCTCTGCACCGCCGTGCCGACCGGCGCCAGCCGGATCGAGCGCTCGGGGCCGAGAACCAGCATCTGCTTCGGCGTCAAGAGCATGAACACCGCGTAGGCGAACAGCACCCCGAAGCCAGCGAACAGTCTGTTGCGATTGGTCATGTCGTCCCGCCGAGCCGACGGCCTCCGCGGCCGCCCTTCGGAGGAAAACAATGACGATCCGACCCTAATAAAGCGTTGCCCGGCGTGCCGCACCGGAACAGCGCCTCACATCATCGCGACTCAAGGCGTGGGTGCTGCCGGTCCGCCCACGGCGCGGTCGGCGTTGATCCTGCCGAGCCAGTCGCCAGAACCCATGCCCTTCTGCTTGTCGAGATGCTTTTCAGGGTTCGGCGTCGGGGCAGCGGCGGCAGTTTCCGGCCGTACCGGCGGCGGGTCGACCAGATCGGCCGGCTGCTCGACGCTGCGATACTTCTTCGGTGTCGTATAGCAGCCCGCGAGGCAGCGCAGAGCATCGTCGCTGGGAGCAGCCGCGCCGGAATCCATGCTGGCCGCGGTCGGGATCATCGCGGCATCGGCGGCAGACACAACGGCGCTCTTCGCAGTCTTCTGAATGACCTTGCCGCCCGGGCCGCACCCGGCCGTGCAGACGACGACATCGTGCTCTGGATAGCGCAGGGACAGCGGATGCACCTTGCCCTGAAGCTTCGGCTGTTCGGCCTTGAGGATCTGGCGGGCGTTTTCTCCGTAGAGATCCTTGGCTGGCGGAGCGCCGGCCGTTGCCGCGGGTTTGCCCGCAGGTGTCGCCGGAGGCTGCGCTGCTGTCGAAGCAGGTTCCGCAGGAGTCGGGGCGGGAGCTTGCGTCTGGATTGGAGTTTCTATCGGCGCCGGAGCAGCCTCGCGCACCGGTTCCGCAGCGTCACCGGCGGCGCGCTCGGTCGCCTGGGGTCCATCGCCGTCCGAAGCAGATTCCGTCGTCCGGTTCTCCGGCATCGGAACCTCGTCCGGCGCGCTGTCGTCCGCGGTCTGATCGCGGTCGTCGCTATTGCGGGAGTTGCGCGAGCGGCGCTCGTCGCGCGGCGGCTCTCCCCCATCGTCGCGGACATCGGCATCGCCGACCTCGGGCGGAGTGTCCTGTTCCTGACTGCCGGCCGGAGTGACCACCGCCAGTGCTGCCGCCAGGAATATGGCCGTCGAGCAGGCCACGGCCCGCTTGGAGAAGCTCGTCATCCTACGCTCACGCCCTTCGTTACGCCGATTACGCCTCTCACCCTGTCCAAATGTGATTAAGAAAGTCTTGCTGTCGGGAGCAGTCACCCGTCGCCGGCTGCAAGCTTTCGCGGCTTCAGCGCTCGTGGCGGAAGACGCGCGCCTCGCCGGGCGCCGCGTTGATGATCAACACATTGCGGAAATCGGTGTTGGGAGCCGGCGCGGGAAGCGCCTTGGCGGTGCGGACCGGCTTGCGATCCCCCGCCACGGACTGAGCGCCCTTGCCCGAAGCACCCGGCGACTTGCCCTCGTCCTTACGCCCGAGCTTTTCGAGCGCGGCCCGCTCCATCGCGAGCCCCTTCTCGGCCGCCGCGGCTGCCGCGGGCGCCACATTGATGGTCACGCCGTAATATCCGGCGATGCAGGCATCGGTGCGCTTGAGGTGCTCGAGTTCGCCGTACTTCACATAGACGATCCGGCCGCCGTCGCAGATGTAGGCTTCGTCGGCGGCAGAGGAACCCGCCAAGAGGACGATCAAAGGAGCGACGGCAACCGGCAGCAGAGCAAAGCGGAGGCGCATGGCGAACGTCCCTTGGAGTCGAATCGACGGACTCCAGCCTGCGGGACAGTCGTTAACGATTTGTTGACGCCTATTCCTGCGGTGAGCGGCGGCGCAGCACGGGGTATTTTCGTGACGCTCACGCGAGCGGATTCGATTGCCGCCAGCTCTTCAATCCGGCCTGCGCCAGAAGCGAGACGAATACGAGGAGCGCGAAAACCAGCACCAACCGCCCGACCGACTGGATCTGGCTGAAGAGTTCCGGTTCCAGTGCGCCTGTCCTGAGACCCGCCTTGGCGAAAAGCCCGGCGATGAAGACGGCAATCACCGCGATTTTCGCGGGATGCAGCATGGGTTGCAGCTCATAGAGATCGCCCAGCGGACCATGGGTCGGAGGATCGGAGCGCATTATCGCGAATGCTCCGAAGGCAATGACGGCGAGGATGGCCAGGTAGATGAGAAAGCCGGTCGAGAGGATCATGGTTTGCCTTTCGCGACGTGGGCAGAGTTGCCGACGATGCCGGACATTCGCGCTCGCCGCATGTTACGTCTGTTCCCGAGGGAACACGGCCGCGTCGGCCATCCGGCAACTTCGAGTGACGCATGATCTCTGACAGAACGACTCCCGGCGCAAAACCTTCAGATGGCGGGTTGCGCTACTACGATCTGGTGATGGTCGCCTTCGTCGTGGTGCTGATCTGCTCAAACCTGATCGGCCCGGCCAAGGCGGCTACGCTCGACCTTCCCTGGCTCGGCGCCGTGACATTCGGCGCCGGTGTCCTCTTCTTTCCCATCTCCTACATCTTCGGCGACATCCTGACCGAGGTCTACGGCTACGCCCGCGCGCGCAAGGTCATCTGGACGGGCTTTGCGGCGCTGCTCTTCGCCAGCGTCATGGCCGCCGTCATCGTCGCCCTTCCACCGGCTCCGGGATGGGAGAACCAGAAGGTCTATGAAATCGCCTTCGGAAACACCTGGCGCATCGCGGGGGCGTCGATGCTCGCCTATTTCTGCGGCGAGTTCGTCAACTCCTACGTCCTCGCGCGCATGAAGGTCGCGAGCGAGGGCCGCGCCATGGGCGCCCGCTTCGTCGCCTCGACGGTCGCCGGGGAAGCGGTCGACAGCGCGCTCTTCTATCCCCTCGCCTTCTGGAACTCGGGCATCATGCCGAACGAGCTGGTTCTGACGCTCGTCGTCTCCCAGTTCGTCACCAAAACGCTGGTCGAGATCGCGTTCCTGCCGCTCACAACCCGCGTCGTCCGCGCCCTGAAACGCGCCGAGGGCGTCGATGTCTACGACCGCAACACCGACTTCAATCCGTTTCGTCTCCGTTGACCGAGTGACGTCATAATCGACCCTGCCACTCTCAGCATTGACCGGCCGTGTCGCACGCGCTGGCGAGCTGTACCTTGGAGCCCTTGGCGATCAACTCGATGGCGGTCCGCACGCCGGTCGGCTTTTCGGGAAACCGCCCGCCATCGGGCATCAGCGAGATCAGCAGCGCCGCACCGGCGATGAGATTGATCCTCGCGATGGCTTGGCTGGAGAAATCGAGGGTCATGGCGCGGCTCCCGGCTGGAGGACCCCGGCACGTCGGGGCCTCTTGAGCCGTTGGTCGTCGCAGCCAGGGAAAAGGTTCATGTCGCACGCGGCCCGTCGCCAAGCCAGCAATGCCGGCGCCGCCTGCGGACCCCGTGCGCCGGTTCGCCGCCCGGCGACCCCCCGCTGGGCGCCGGGCCGCGATCGTGCTTTGACGCGACATGACGAAACTCGTGAGCCTGGATGGCATGCGCCGTTGGATTGCACCGAGCTGGTCTGAACTGGCGGATCAGCGCTGGTTTCGCTGGGTGGCGAGTGCGGCCCTGCTGTCGGTGCCTATGGCGGGCATCGGCCTCGGCTGGGTGCGGCCACAAACAGCGCTCGCTGCGACGGTCGCTGCCGTCGCCGGTCTCGTCGCAGGACGCCGGCTCGGCCCGTCGGGTTGGCCCGGCACGCCGATTGTGGTGGGCAGTCAAGAGCCAGCGGTCCAGCAACAGGAGAACAGGATCCTTCAGTCGGTGATCGCGATCCTCGATCTGCCGGCGCTGCTGATCGACCGCGAAAGTCGGGTGACGGCTCACAATCTGCGCGCTCGCGAACTCTTTCCGACCATCGGCGACGGCCAGTCCCTGTTCCAGGTCAGCCGCCATCCCGGCCTGCTGGAGACGATGAACCGTGCCCGGCGCGGCACCGCCACCGTGATCGGCGAGATGACGGACCACGCGCCGAACGGACGCCGCCTGCTGGTCACGGTTTCACCGCTGCGCAGCCAGCCCGCGGACCTGAGCCCAGTCGAAGCGGTCGGACGCGTTTCACTGCTCGTCCAGTTCCGAGATTTGAGCGAGCAGGACCGTCTCGCCCAGACGCGCTCCGACTTCATCGCCAACGCCAGCCACGAGTTGAGAACGCCGCTCGCCTCGCTGAAAGGTTTCATCGAAACGCTGCAGGGGCCGGCCAGCGGAGATGCCGCCGCGCGCACGCGCTTTCTCGCCATCATGGAAACCCAGGCCGCGCGCATGGCGCGCATCCTCGATGACCTCCTGTCGCTGAGCCGCATAGAGATGCGCGCCCACCTGCCGCCGACCGAGTTGATCGAGGTCGCCGCTGTGCTGCAGGCCGTCGTGCAGGGGCTGGAGCCCATCGCTCGGGAGGCGAAAATTACGTTGCGCCTGCTGCCCGGACCCGAGCCCTGCCGCATCCGCGGCGACGAGTACGAGCTGGCGCAGGTTTTTCAGAACATCATCGAAAATGCCATCAAGTACGGCCACCCTGACGGCACCGTGGAAGTCAAAACGCGGTTCGAGGCGGGCCGACCCGGCGGCCCCGATCGAATCGCAATTGCCGTCACCGACGACGGCGTCGGCATCGCCGAGGAGCATCTTCCGCGGCTGACCGAGCGCTTCTATCGCGTCGACAAGGCGACGAGCCGCGAGCGCGGCGGAACCGGCCTCGGGTTGGCGATCGTCAAGCACATCGTCAACCGACACCGCGGCCAGCTGAGCATCGCCTCGACGCTCGGCGTCGGCTCGACCTTCACCCTCGTTTTCGACGCCGTGCCGCCCGACGAAACGGACGTGCGGCCCCGCCGGATTTCGGCCCCCAACGACATAGATGAGATTTTATTGAGCGATTTCAGAGACTAAGATTGTCACAAAACGATTGTGCTCGGCGCGTATCAACAGGTTCATCGGCGCTCAGGCGCCGAGCGGGATCAATCGGGCGAGAGTGCTCGCCCCTCGCAGACTGTCATCCATGAGGGAGATCAGCGTGAGCAAAAAGTTTATGGTCGTTACGGCTGCCGTCGCGGTGTTCGCCGTCGCCGGCGTGGCCCATGCGGCGCGTGACCAGATCCGCGTCGTCGGATCTTCGACGGTTTATCCGTTCACCACCGCGGTCGCCGAGCAGTTCGGCAAGGCCAACGGCGGCAAGACGCCCGTCGTCGAGTCGACCGGCACCGGCGGCGGCATGAAAATCTTCTGCGAAGGCGTCGGCGAGGACAAGGCCGATGCGACCAACGCCTCGCGCCGCATGAAGAAGAGCGAATTCGATCTCTGCCAGAAGAACGGCGTCACCGACATCGTCGAGCTCAAGGTCGGCATCGACGGCCTGACCATCGCTCAGTCGAAGGAAGGCCCGGCGATCACGCTGACGCGCAAGCAGGTGTTCCAGGCGCTCGCCGAAATGGTTCCGAACGACAAGGGCGAGCTCGTCGCCAATCCGAACAAGAACTGGTCGGACATCGACGCCGCGCTGCCCAACATCAAGATCGAGGTGCTCGGCCCGCCGCCGACCTCGGGCACCCGCGACAGCTTCCATGAGCTGTTCATGGAAAAGGGCGCCGAAGGCTTCGATAGCCTGAAGGCACTGAAAGACTCGGACGCCAAGGCGTTCGAAAAGGTCTGGAAGTCGATCCGCAAGGACGGCGCCTACGTCGAAGCCGGTGAGAACGACAACGTCATCGTTCAGAAGCTCGATGCCAACAAGAACGCCTTCGGCATCTTCGGCTTCTCCTTCCTCGAAGAGAACACCGCCAAGCTCAAGGGCCTCGCCATCGAGGGCGTCGACCCGACCTATGAGAACATCTCGGGCGGCAAGTACAAGGGCGCTCGCGACCTCTTCGTCTACATCAAGAAGGCGCACGTCGGCGTGATCCCCGGCCTCGACAAGTTCGTCGCCGAGTACGCCTCCGCCAAGGCGATGGGCGAAGATGGCTACCTGTCGCAGAAGGGTCTCGTCGCTCTCCCCAAGGAGGCCATGGAAAAGGTGGCCAAGGCCGCGCTCTCCATGGAAACTCTCAAGGGCGACGAGCTGAAGTAACGCCGTTGCATCATCCCACATCGCGGTCGCCTGCCGAAACGCAGGCGGCCGCGACACTGCGGCTCCGGAGCCTACGACTTTGACGGCTATCGCTCCGAGTGCGTCCGCCGCTAAATTCGAAGCTCGTGGCATAAAGCCGACGGCGGGACGTTACACCTGTACGTATTGAAGGCGCTTGGCACGTGGACGTGCCTCCGCCAAGCAGGAACGCAGAGCAGGGACATGACCGGAACCTACTTCCTGATACTGGCCCTGCTCGTTCTGGCCGCCTACGCGATCGGCCATCGCCGCGCGTCCGCCGTCGCCGGCGGAAATTTTTCCGACATGCATTCTCTGCCCGCCTACCACGGCCTCTACGCGGCCGTGCTGGTGCTGACACCGATGCTGTTCGTCTACCTCGCGGCCACTCCGTTGACCGAGATCATGGCCGAGCGGGCCGCTCTCGCGGAACTCGCCCCCGAGGTCGCCGCCGAACCGCTGAAGCGTGGCTCCGCGCTGCGCGAGATCGCCAACATCAATTCCGGCCAGCATTCCGGCGAGGCGAGCGAAGCCTCGCGCGCCGCCGCGGCCACCTTCTCGAATGTGCGCTGGCTCGGCGAACGGCTGATGCTCGGACTCGGCGTCGGCCTCGGTCTCGCGGCCATCGGCTGGGCCTATTCCCGCGTCTCGATGAGCTTCCGGGCGCGCAACAGGTTCGAGCGGTTCGTCAACGTCGCCCTGTTCTTGTGCGCGGGCGTCGCCGTTCTCACCACCATCGGCATCGTGATGTCGGTCGTCGGCGAAACCTACCGCTTCTTCTTCGATCCGGATATCAAGGGCAAGCCGGGCGTCTTCGACTTCCTGTTCGGCACCGAATGGAACCCGCAGGCGGCCATGCGCGCCGACCAGGGCGACATTTCCACCGCCTACGGCTTCATTCCCCTGCTCGTCGGCACCCTGCTGATCACCTTCATCGCCATTCTGGTGGCAGGCCCGCTCGGGCTCTTCTCCGCCATCTATCTCGCCGAATATGCGAGCCCCAAGGTCCGCGCCACCATCAAGCCGGTTCTCGAGATCCTCGCCGGCGTGCCGACCGTCGTGCTCGGCTTCTTCGCGGCGCTCACCGTCGCGCCCTTCATCCGCGGCTGGGGCGAGACGTTCGGCCTGAACGTCGCCTCCGAAAGCGCGCTCGCCGCCGGCCTCGTCATGGGCATGATGATCATTCCCTTCATCTCGTCGCTTTCCGACGACGTGATCAACTCGGTGCCCCAATCGCTCAGGGACGGCGCCTACGGCCTCGGCGCCACCAAATCGGAGACCATCCGCAACGTGGTGCTGCCCGCCGCGCTGCCTGGCATCGTCTCGGCCTTCATGCTCGCCATCAGCCGCGCCATCGGCGAGACGATGATCGTCGTGATGGCCGCCGGACTTGCCGCCAACCTGACGCTCAATCCGCTCGACGCGGTGACGACCATCACCGTGCAGATCAAGACCATCCTGGTCGGTGATCAGGAATTCGACAGCGCCAAGACGCTGGCCGCCTTCGCGCTCGGCTTCGTGCTCTTCTTCGTGACGCTGATGCTCAACTACATCGCGCTCCGGGTCGCCCAGAAATATCGTGAGCAATATGACTGACACGATCATCCCGCTGCCGCTGCCGGCCCGGCGCCGCCACGACTTCGCGTCGCCGGCCGCCAAGGCGCATCTCAAGAAGCGCTATCGGGCGGAAGCGCGCTTCCGTGCCTACGGCATCGTGGCTCTGGTCATCGCCGTCAGCTTCCTGGTGCTGCTCCTCGTCGACGTGCTGATCAAGGGCCTGCCGGCCTTCTGGCAGCACTCCCTCGTGCTCGACGTGCCGCTCGCCGCCGAGACGATCGATCCGGAAGGCAAGCGCGATCCGGCCGTCCTGCGCGCAGCCGACTACACCGCGCTGGCCCGCGGCGCGCTCGCCGCCGCCCTGCCCGGCATCGAGGGCCGCGGTCCCAAAAAGCAGCTGAACGAGCTGATGAGCACCGGCGCGGTCGACGAGCTGCGCACCAGCGTCGTCGCGGACCCGTCCCTGATCGGCAGGACCGTCTCGACCCGGCTGCTGCTCTCCGACAACGCCGACCTCTACCTCAAGGGCGACGGCACGGCGATCTCGACCGACGCGGGTACGCGGGGCATCGCCACCCCCAGCGCGAAATCGGGAGAGGTGACGATCCTGACCTCGGCCAACGACTTCGCCGCTCTCCTCGTCGCCATCAAGAAGGACCTGGAACAGCGCGCGGCAGCCCTCAGCGCGGAAGCCGCCCGGCTCCAGCGCGTCGCACCCGAAACGGCGGCCGCCCGCATCGCCGACCTCAAGGCGGAAATCGCCCAGCTCGAGAAGCGCTACGCGACACCCAATGTCGAGGAGGTGCTCGACGGACGCGTGCCGAGCCGGCTGATCGCCATCAACGGCGGCATGGTCAAGGTCACGCGCATCGCCAATGCGTCCGCCACCGGCGAGGCACTGATCCCCTTGTCCTCGATCGACGAAGCCAGGCCGGGCACCTGGCAGGTCGTCACCTACGAGACGGCCGAGAGCAACCGCAACATCAACGACCGCTCGGTCGCCTTCCTCGAGCGCCTCGAAGCCGACGGCCACATCGACAGCGGCTTCAACTGGCGCTTCTTCACCTCCGGCGACAGCCGCGAGCCGGAGCTCGCCGGCATCCGCGGCTCCGTCGTCGGCTCGCTGCTCACGCTTTTAGTCACCATTGGGCTCTGCCTGCCGATCGGCGTGCTGGCGGCCATCTATCTCGAGCAGTTCGCCCCGAAGAACCGCTTCACGGACCTGCTCGAGATCAACATCAACAACCTCGCGGCGGTGCCCTCGATCGTCTTCGGCCTGCTCGGCCTCGCAGTGTTCCTGAACTTCTTCGGGCTGCCGCGCTCCGCGCCGCTGGTCGGCGGCCTGGTGCTCGCCCTGCTCGTTCTGCCGACCATCATCATCGCGTCCCGCGCCGCGCTCCGTGCCGTTCCGCCCTCGATCCAGGAGGCCGCACTCGGCGTCGGCGCCTCCAAGCAGCAGGCGATCTTCCACCACGTCCTGCCGCTCGCCATGCCGGGCATCATGACCGGAACGATCATCGGCATGGCGCACGCCCTGGGCGAGACGGCCCCCCTGCTCATGATCGGCATGATCGCCTTCATCGTCGACGTGCCGCAGGGAATGACGGACGCGGCCACGGCGCTCCCCGTACAAATCTATCTCTGGTCCGACTTGCCGGAGCCGGCTTTCCAGGCCAAGACGGCGGCGGCGATCATCGTGCTTCTCGGTGTCCTGTTCGTCATGAACGGCACCGCCATCTGGCTGCGCAAAAAATTCGAAAGACGCTGGTAGGTTCCCTTGGCTGAGGCTTTCTCCATGGATATGTCTCTCACCGCTGATCTCAGCAGCCACCTCGGGCTGCCGGGACGCAAACACACCAAGATCGTCGCCCGCGACGTCAACGTCCACTATGGGGCCAAGCACAGCCTCAAGGACGTCAACGTCGAAATTCCCGATCGCGGCGTGATGGCCTTCATCGGCCCGTCGGGCTGCGGCAAATCCACGTTCCTGCGCTGCATCAACCGCATGAACGACACGATCTCGATCTGCCGGGTCTCGGGCAAGGTGACCATCGACGGCACCGACATCTACGATCCCGAGCTGGACCCGGTGCAGCTCCGCGCACGCGTCGGCATGGTCTTCCAGAAGCCCAATCCGTTCCCCAAATCGATCTATGAGAACGTGGCCTACGGACCGCGCATCCACGGCCTCGCAAAGACCAAGGCCGATCTCGACGCCATCGTGCTGTCGAGCCTGGAAAAGGCCGGCCTGCTCAAAGAGGTCAAGGACCGCCTCGACGACACCGGCACCAGCCTCTCCGGCGGCCAGCAGCAGCGGCTGTGCATCGCGCGCGCCATCGCGGTCGGCCCCGAGGTCATCCTGATGGACGAGCCCTGCTCGGCACTCGACCCGATCGCTACCGCGCGCATCGAGGAGCTGATCGACGAGTTGCGCCAGCAGTACTGCATCGTGATTGTCACCCACTCGTTCGCCCAGGCGGCCCGCGTCTCGGACCGCACGGCGTTCTTCCACCTCGGCATTCTCGTCGAGGAAGGCGAGACCAAGCAGATCTTCGGCACCCCGCGCGACCAGCGCACCCAGGATTACATCACCGGACGGTTTGGCTGATCATGTTTTGGCAAACTCGGAAATCTGAACCGCGACCTTTGGAATCCCCGCCCATGAGCGACCACATCGTCAGATCATACGACCAGGAGCTGGCGCTGCTCGACAGCCGCATCGCCGAAATGGGAGGTTTCGCCGAAAAGCTTCTGGCGGAAGCCTTCGAGGCGCTGGAGAAGCGCGACCCCGACCTCGCCCGCACGGCGGTGGCGAGCGACGTCAGCATCGACAAGATCGAGCGCGATCTGCAGGAGCAGGCGATCACCATGATCGCCAAGCGCCAGCCGATGGCCAACGACCTGCGCCACGTGATGGGCGTTCTGAAGATCGCCAGCGACCTCGAACGGATCGGCGATCTCTCCAAGAACATCGGCAAGCGGGCGCAGGCGATCTCGGGCGAGAACCACCCCAAGCGTCTGATGACCGGGCTCCGCCACATGGTCGAGCTGACCTCCTCGATGCTGAAGGACGTGCTCGACGCCTACGCCGCCCGCGACGCCGGCAAGGCGCTGCGGGTCTGGCAGGCGGACGAGCGTCTCGACGCCCTCTACAATTCCCTGTTCCGCGAGTTGCTGACCTACATGATGGAAGACCCGCGCAACATCGGGCTCTGCACGCATCTGCTGTTCGGCGCCAAGAACATCGAGCGCATCGGCGATCACACCACCAACATCGCCGAAACCGTCCACTTCCTGGTCACCGGCGTACCCCTCACCGACAAGCGCCCCAAGGGCGACACAACCTCCTCGATCCTTGTCCAGAAGGCGGGTTGAGGAATCCCATAGAGGACATGATCAAGCGCGATGCTTGCTAAAATTCTGATCGTCGAGGACGAGGATCCGCTCGTCACGCTGCTGACCTACAATCTCGAATCCGAGGGCTTCTCCACCGTCGCCTGCAAGTCCGGAGACGACGCACTGGTCACCATCCAGGACGAGCGCCCGGACCTCGTGATCCTCGACTGGATGCTGCCGGGTCTCTCGGGAATCGAGATCTGCCGCCAGATCCGGGCCGGAACGGAGACCCGCGCGCTGCCCGTCATCATGCTGACGGCGCGCGGCGAGGAAGGCGACCGGCTGCGGGGCCTGACCACCGGTGCCGACGACTACATCGTCAAGCCGTTCTCGGTCGCCGAGCTGCTGGCCCGCGTCAAGGCGCTGCTGCGGCGTGCCTCGCCCGAGAAGACCGCCGACGTGCTCGAGCGCAGCGGCATCCTGCTCGACCGGCAGGCGCACCGCGTCACCCGCGGACCGCGCGAGATCAGCCTCGGCCCGACCGAGTATCGCCTGCTCGAATTTTTCATGCAGCGGGCCGGCCGGGTGCTGTCGCGGGCCCAGCTTCTCGACAACGTGTGGGGACGCTCGGCGGAGGTCGACGAGCGCACCGTCGACGTGCACGTCGGCCGCCTGCGCAAGGCGATCGTCAGGGGCACGGAAGCCGACCCGATCCGCACCGTCCGCGGCGCCGGCTATATCTTCGACGAGAAGGCGTGACGAAGGTCGGCCCCGCGTCGGTGCGCGGTGCGGTCAGTCCTGGTTGCTTCTCGATGTTTGAACCCGTCAGTGACTATCGGAGCAAGGCGCGCCACTCTCGCGCATCCGCTGCCTCACGCCGTTCCGTCTCTTCCCGCAAGCGTTCGTCGGCCAGATTCCGTCGCCGCTCTTCATCGATCCGAAGGCGCTGGAGTTGAGCCTGCTGTTCGGCCTGTTTGGCCTGCTGCTCGCGATCGGCGCGCCGTTCCCTCGCCAGATCAGACTCGCGCTGTTCCTGCTGATCCTGCATCTCTCGCAACCGCTTGGCCGCCTTTATCCGTTCGGTCTCGGCATCCCAGGCGGCTCGCTTGCGCCGTTTCTCTTCGTTGGCCTGCATGTCTTCGAGTTCAGCGCGCAGACGGCGCAGCTCTTCCTGCGCTTCCTCGTCGACAGCGTCCGACTCTCGGGCGGTCGTCGAAGACGTTTCGATCGAGGAGGGTTGCGCATGCGGCCTGAAGGCCGGCGCGACATGCGATGCAACGGACGAGAGGATGCCGATGCCGAACATCGCAAAGGCGGCTACCGGTACAAATTCGTTACTCATGTCCTACTCCGAACAGAACAGTTCGAAGCATTCTAGTCCGACAATCTAAACCTTACGTTCACGCCGGATGGATCGCACGCCGGCGGCGCACCGCATGGAACGAAGCGTGTGATCTCAATCGCGTCGTTCGAGTTCTGCAGCGGCCGACATGCCTGACGAGCCTGCCCGCTCGTCCTCAAAACGTGCCTTGCATCTCGAAAACTCAACAGGACGGGACAGCCGGGCGCTCGATGGCCCGGCCCATCCAACCCACTCGAATTGTTGAGAAAAACTGGTGCGGTCGAGAAGACTCGAACTTCCACGCCTTGCGGCGCTACCACCTCAAGGTAGTGCGTCTACCAATTCCGCCACGACCGCATCGGGCTTTCGTCGAGAGGTATCGCCGCGTCATATATCCAACCTCGCCTGTGAGAACAAGCATTGATCGCGGCACGGCAACCGGGTCACAGGTCGCACGACCCTGGCCGTACGTCACCGTCGGTACAATCCTGAGCCTCACGTCCCGGACGATGCAACCGGCTCAACTCGGGCGCAGGTCGGCGCCATCGTGTGTGAACTCCGTGACCGCGCAACGTTGACGGACCGCGGGAACGCCGCCACATCGGTGTCGATGAGCACTCCTGCCCCTGCCTCCGGCACGATCGAATGGTCGACGAGCCCCGTGCCGGTCGCCTACGACGACGCCGTGCGGGCGATGGAGCAGCGGTCGAGGGCCATCGCCGACGGAACCGCCGCCGAATGGGTCTGGCTGCTCGAACACCCGCCGCTTTTCACGGCCGGCACAAGCGCCCTCGCCAGCGATCTCCTGCGGCCCGACCGCTTTCCGGTGCACCAGACCGGACGCGGCGGCCGGCATTCCTATCACGGCCCGGGTCAGCGGATCGTCTACGTCATGCTCGATGTGCGCCGCCGCTTTGCGGGCGACGTGCGCGCATACGTCACCGGACTCGAGGGTTGGATCATCGACGTGCTGGCCGAGTTCCAGATTCATGGATTCCGGCGGCAGGGGCTCGCCGGCGTGTGGACCGAGCCGGCCGACGGGCGCGCTCCCGAGAAAATCGCCGCGCTCGGTGTTCGCATCGTGCGCGGCATCAGCCTGCACGGAGTGTCGATCAACGTCGCGCCCGACCTCGAGCATTACTCCGGCATCGTGCCGTGCGGGGTGAGCGACGCCGGCGTCACCAGCCTCGCGGCGCTTGGGTCGACGGCATCGATGCAGGATGTCGACGCGGCCCTGCGGCGCCAGTTCGAGCGCCGGTTCGGCTGGCGCGTCGCGACACACGATGAGACCGCGACAGCCGCGCGCAACCGCCGCGGTGATCTGAGAACCTCGCAGCCCGACATGGCGACGCCCGGCTCCGTCGTCACGGAGCCGGGCGGCAACTCGAATGTCTCGAACGATCGCTAGGGCAGGACCGGTGCCGGACTGGGCCGGGAGGACGGATCTGCGTCGCCGCCGTCCGTATCCTGGGGTCCATCCGACTGCTCTTCGAGCAGCTCACCGCCTTCGATCCACGTGATTTCCTGGCCTTCCAGCTCGTAGGGTTCGTCGCTGCTGTCGTCGAGGCGCATGAGGCACCCGCTCAGACAGACCCCGGTCAGGCTTTCGCCGGCCTTTACGACGTGATCCTTCCTCGCCTCTCCTTCGATGACCGTGACCCTGTGGTCACCGCCATCCCGGTTCGAAACCGTCACCGCATCCGCACGCGCGGTGAAGAGGACTGCTGAAATCAATGCTGCCGAGAAAACCCTGATGGCCATCACGGCAGTCTCCCGGGTTCGAGACGGAAACTCGCTTACTTCTTGGCCTTCTTGGCGGCCTTCTTAGCGGTCTTCTTGGCGGCCTTCTTCGCTGTCTTCGCCTTCATTGTGCTTGTCCTTCCGTTGTGGACCCGAGCTGACGCCGGGCGAAACATGTCCCGACTCAGCCGGAACGTATGCAATGTGGTCATAATCAAGCCCCTCTTCAAACGGAATTTTCCGGTGACCTCTATCGAAAATTTCGATAGATAGGTTTTTGCACAAGTTATTGCGTGATTGCGCTGCATGGACATCGCCCTCGCTCGCACCTTCCTCATGGTCGCCGAGACCGGAAGTTTCATCGATGCGGCGCGCAAGTTGAACATCACTCAATCGACGGTCTCCGCGCGCATCAAGGGCTTGGAAGACATGCTCGGCCGTCCGCTGTTCGAGCGGTCGAAGACCGGCGCCGAGCTGACGGCGGCCGGCGAGCAGTTCCAGAAGCATGCCCTCGCACTGGTCCGCGTGTGGCAGCACGCGCAGCTCGAAGTCGGCCTATCGGACCAGCATCGCGACCACCTCGCGGTCGGCGCGCCGATGAGCCTGTGGGATGGATTCCTTTTGAAATGGGTCGCTTGGATGCGCACCAACATCCCGGACATCGCGGTTTCCGCCAGCGAAGGGCTATCGGCGGTGCTCACCCAGCGCCTGATCGAGGGCACCCTCGATCTGGCGGTGATGTACCGGCCCGTGCAGCCGCCCGGCCACACCATCGAGCACCTGTTCGACGAGGAGTTCGTGCTGGTCACCAGCGGCCGGTCGGCGGGCCGCCGCGACAACGACTACGTGTTCGTCGACTGGGGCCCCGACTTCCAGCAGGACCACGCGACGGCCTATCCGGAGCTGGCCAATCCCGGTCTCAACCTCGACCTCAAGTCGAAGAGCATCGACTACCTGCTCGCCAACGCGGCGGCCGGATACTTCCCGATCCGGCTGGTGCGCACGCATCTGGCGCGCGGACGGCTGCGGCCGGCCAAGCGCTCGCGCAAGTTCGTCTACCCGGTCTATATGGTCTACCCCGAGGCGCGCGACGAGGAAGCCTACGAGCCGATCATCAAGGGCCTGCGCCGCGAGGCCGCCAAGGTGTCCCGCAAGTCCTGACCGCTGGCGATCACTCCGTAGGCCGGATGTCGAAGCCCTGAAAACTGCCGGTCGCGTCAGCTGTCGAGACCCGGCTCACCACCGCCGAGCGCGGACCGTAGGCGCAGCGCTCGATCATCTCCTCGACGGCGGCGGCCTCACCCGAGAACACCGCTTCCACCGTGCCGTCCCGCCGGTTGCGCACCCAGCCTGCGACACCGATACGGACAGCCGTGCGCTCGACCCAGGACCGATAGCCGACACCCTGCACCCGCCCTTCGACCGACACCCTGACCGTCTTTTCCGCCACCGCCATCGTCACCTCAATGCGAGGCGAGCGTACCGCCGGCGGCGAAGTCGGACAATCGCGGGACGACCGCAGCCGACACGTGGCGGGCCGAGCCGTAGCCCATGGGTGCCGGCCCATAGCGATTGGGGCCGAGGCGCCCGGGGGCGCAGTGAAGCCACATGGTCATGGCGAACACCGGCAGCACGGTCGCCGCAAGGCTCATCATGAAGCCGGGTTCGCCCTCGTCGAGCGCCGCCGGCCCGAGCGCGATCATCAGCACCACGGTCGCGAGGAGCGACCAGAGCACGACACCGGCGGCCGCCGTGACCAATACCATGGCGCCGCGGTCGAGATCGTGCAGGCGCTTGATCACCGCCGCCGTCGCCAGCCAGAGGCAGAGAACCTTGAAACCGATCACTGCCGGATGGGCGATATCGAGCCCCGCCCGCAGAACAAGGGCGCCGGCCACCAGCTCCAGCACCAGCAGCGCCGCGGCGACGACCAGAAGCCCCATGCGGTTGATGCGACCGCGCGGATCGAACAGCTCTCCGACGTGGCGAAGAGCGGCGGACAGGGGTCGCGGAGGGTTGGGGGGCATGTCGAAACCTCGTTGTAGAGGCTTCCAACCTTACGCCGCGGAGGTTATCAGCTCGTTACCGGCACCACTCAAGCGAACTCCAGGATCACCGCGTCGACGGCGAGGCTGTCGCCGGCCTTGGCGTTGACCTTCTTGACCGTGCCGTCCCGTTCGGCACGGAGGATGTTTTCCATCTTCATCGCCTCGACGATGGCGAGTGAGTCCCCGGCCTTCACCTCGGCCCCCTCGGCGACGCTGATCACTTTGACGAGGCCCGGCATCGGGCAGAGCAGGAACTTCGACATGTCGGCGGCCAGCTTCACCGGCATCAGGCCGGCCAACTCGGCCTCCCGCTCGGTGAAGACGTGCACGGGAGCCTGAATGCCGCGGAAGTCGAGCCGGTAGCCGTTGAGGATCGGGCGGACCTGGATGGCGGCCTGCACGTCGCCGACCGAGCCCTGCCAGACGGGCTCGCCGGGCGTCCACGACGAGACGATCTCCACCGTCTTGCCGCGCTTGCCGTCGGCGCCGAGGAAGGTGACGTAGAGCGGATTGCCCTCGCCGCCCGCCACTTCGAGGTGCTGGCGCTGATCGGCGATGCGCACCACACGGCGCTTGGCGAAGCGCACAGACTGGCCGCTCATCTGATGCGTGATGGCGCGACGCCGGCTGTTGCTGAGATGGTCGACGGTGGCGCCGACCGCGGCAAGGACCTCCATGTCGGCGCCAGCGGGCGCGCGCGGCTTGAAGCCTTCCGGATATTCTTCGGCGATGAACCCGGTCGAGAGATTGCCCGAGCGCCAGCGCGGATGCTGCATCACGGCCGAAAGGAACGGGATGTTGTGCTGGATGCCGTCGACGTAGAAAGCGTCGAGCGCCTCGGCCTGGGCGTCGATGGCGGCGAGGCGCGTCGGCGCGTGGGTGACCAGCTTGGCGATCATCGGGTCGTAATACATCGAGATCTCGCCGCCTTCGAAGACGCCGGTATCGTTGCGCACCGTGATGTCGCCGCGCTTCTCCTCGGCCGGCGGGCGGTACTTTACGAGCCGCCCGATGGAGGGCAGGAAGTTGCGGAACGGGTCCTCGGCGTAGACGCGGCTTTCGATGGCCCAGCCGTTGATCTTCACGTCCGACTGCTTGAAGGGCAATTTCTCGCCCGCCGCCGAGCGGATCATCAGCTCGACGAGATCGACGCCGGTAACCAGCTCGGTGACCGGATGCTCGACCTGCAGGCGGGTGTTCATCTCGAGGAAGAAGAACGAGCGGTCCTGGCCGGCCACGAACTCGACCGTGCCGGCGCTGTCGTAGCCGACCGCCTTGGCGAGCGCGACGGCCTGCTCGCCCATGGCCTTGCGGGTCTTCTCGTCGAGCAGCGGCGAGGGCGCTTCCTCGAGAACCTTCTGATTGCGCCGCTGGATCGAGCATTCTCGCTCGGCCAGATAGATGACGTTGCCGTGCTTGTCGCCGATCAGCTGGATTTCGATGTGGCGAGGATTGACGATGAACTTCTCGATGAACATGCGGTCGTCGCCGAAGCTCGCCTTGGCTTCGTTGCGCGAGGACGAGAAGCCGTCGGCCACCTCGGACTTGCTCCAGGCGATGCGCATGCCCTTGCCGCCGCCGCCGGCCGAGGCCTTGATCATCACCGGATAGCCGATCTCGTCGGCGATCTTGATGGCGTGCGCCGCGTCCGCGATCTCGCCCATGTAGCCGGGAACGGTCGACACCTTGGCCTTGGCCGCCGCCTTCTTGCTTTCGATCTTGTCGCCCATGGCCGCGATGGCGCCGGGGTTCGGGCCGATGAAGACGATGCCGGCCTTCTGCAGCGCGATCGGGAAGGCTTCGCGTTCGGAGAGGAAGCCGTAGCCCGGATGCACCGCCTCGGCGCCGGTCTTTTTGCAAGCGTCGACGATCTTGTCGATGAGCAGATAGGACTGGGCGGCGGGGGGAGGACCGATGTGCAGCGCCTCGTCGGCCATCTCGACGTGCAGACCCTCGCGATCGGCATCGGAGTAGACCGCCACGGTCTTGATGCCCATTTTGCGTGCTGTCTTGATTACGCGGCAAGCGATCTCGCCGCGGTTCGCTATCAGGATCTTGTTGAACATGTCCCGCCCGAATGTCCCGTCGATTGGATGCATCGGCCTCAGGACCGACGGGGTGTTCTAGACGGGGAACAGGGGTGCCGTAAACCTCCGCCACCCGTGCGGGACGAGCGGCAAATGGTGCCGGAGGCGCTCGGCCACACCTGCGGAAAGCTGGGGGGCAAGCCGGTCCGCCCGCGAGTTGTTTCGACAAGAAGGGCCGCGGATCGATCCGCCGAGGGTCGGCCGATCCCCTGTCGGAGCGTCTCGAAACGTCGCCCGTCGAGTCGACCTTCTGCAGATTTTCAGGCCGCCTCGGCGCGCCGGGCCACCAGATCGACGAGGGAGGGATGGATCTCGGGGCTCTCTCGCTTCAGGTAATCCAGCAGCGCCTGCTCGTTGGCCGTCAGCCGGCCGTCGCGGCCGATGTGGTCCGCCAGCCAGGAGGCCTCGCCCTCGGTGATGGCTTCGTTGGTGATGATCTCGATTCGCTGCCGCTCCAGCCGGGCCAGCGCACGCTCTTCGGACGACTGCTCGCGATAGGCGCCCAGCACGGACGACAGGCTGGAAGTCACCATGGCGCCGAGCATGGCCATCGGTGCGAGATCGCCGCGGCTGTCAAGCCAGGCTTCCGAGCGCAGCGCCTGCTCGCGCGAGGGCACCGCGTAGCCGGAGGCGGACATCAGCACGTTGGCGATGGCCTTGACGAAGAGGTCGGTCCAGGCGGCGTTCGGCGGCTGGCCGTCGGTCGCGTCGTTGATCTCGAACAGGATCTCGGCCTCGGCCCGCGTCACCGCGATGTTGTCGTCGCCGCCGAAGGCATAGAGGATACGCCGCAGCAGCTCGACCTCGCCCTCGGAGATGGCTCCGGGCTCGAGGCTGACGCCGCTGCGCAGCGGACCGTCGCCGGAGATGACGGCGTGCTTGACCTGCTGGAGCGCGAAGCTCACGAGGCTGGCCGGCGACCAGCGCGCCTTGTCGAGCACGTTGATCAGCAGATCGAGCTCGGTCTTGCTGTCGACCCGGCCGTCGCGGCTGATGCGGCTGATCAGCCACTCGGCGTTCTCGGCGGTCAGGTAGCCGTACGGCACGGCGCTTTCGACGATGTAGTCGGTGATCGCGCCGACGAACACGTCGGCCCACGCCGGGTCCTGCACGCGGGCGGCGTCGT
Organism: Hyphomicrobium sp.; assembly: GCA_052388455.1. GTDB lineage: Bacteria > Pseudomonadota > Alphaproteobacteria > Rhizobiales > Hyphomicrobiaceae > CAZSNH01. Next base: position 4,452 of record JBQTIA010000004.1, on the reverse strand, counting down.
TGATGGCGAACAGGGCGTCGGCTTCCTCGGCGCTGATGTCGCCGTTCTCGTAGAAGGCCGACTTCAACCGCTGGACATCGCTGTCCTTGACGCTGCCGCGCCGGATGATGTCTTCGACCCAATCCGCCTGCAAAATGCTCATAATCGACCCCGCGCCCGCTACCAAATGACTGGGCTGACGCTAGTCGAACGTCCTTACTATTCAGCTAATGCATGACCCACTTCGACGGCTCTCACACTGCAGCGGGCAGGCTGTTGTAAGTCTGCATCGGGTCCCACACCATGGCCAGCGCGAACCCGGCCGCGCCCGCCGCGATAGCCGCCACTGCGCCGATGGCCAGACCGCGTCCCGGTCCGGGCCCGCCGGCCATCCATCCCATGACGGCCTTGGAGACGGTGTTGACCGCGGCGGCGAGCAGAATGGCGCCGGCAGCGGCGGCGGGTTCGAGGCCCTTGCCCGCCAGTTGAGACATCGACAGCGTCACGGCGTCGACGTCGGCGATGCCGGAAACCGCGGCGAGCGCGAAGGCGCCCTTGTTGCCCGCCCACAGCGTCAGCGCCTTGGCGGCCACCAGCATGGCCGCGAGCAGGGCCCCGAATTTCAGCACCGTCGACAGCTCGAAGGGGTTCTTGACATTGAGCGGGGAGGAGACCGGATCGTTCGCGTGCTCGCGCAGCCGGACGGCGGCGACGCCGGCAAGCGCCAGTCCGGCGAAGGCGAGCGGCAGCAGCAGCCATCGGAGAAGTCCCGGTGCGATGGAGCCGGACACGACGAGAATGCGTCCTGTCATCGTCGCGCCGGCCAGAAGCGCGCCGGCGACGAACAGGCCCTCCTTGGCCGGCTCGTCGCGCGCCATTCGAGCAAAGGAGAGCGTCGTCGCCGTCGACGAGACGAGACCCCCAGCGAGGCCCGAGAGCGCGATGCCCTGTCCTCCTCCCACCCACTTCATGGCCAGATAGCCGAGCGAGGACACCGCGGCGATCAGGATGGTCATGCGCCAGAGGTCATAGGGGTTGAGCGCCGAGAATGGTCCGTAGCCCTTGTCGGGCAGGACGGGGAGCAGGATGAGCGTCATAGCGAGCAGCAGCAGGCCGGCCCGCATCTCCTCCCAGGTGACGGTCTTCAGCCAGCCGTGCAGCGCCGATTTCATGGCGAGAAGCGCTGTCGCGGCAACGCCTGCCGCGCCCGCCACGACCGGCTCGACGACGATTGCCAGCGCTCCGAGAGCGAAGGTCACCAGTCCGGCGATCACCGTCGTCGTACCGAACGACTTGCGCTGCTCGACCTCGCGATAGCGGTAGAGTCCAAGGATCGCCGCGTGGCAGACGAGGGCCGCCGCCAGCACCACGGCTCCCGAAGGAATTTCGACGGCGAGCGCGCCCGCGACGCCGCCCAGCAGCCCGGTCAGCGCGAAGGTTCGGAGCCCCGCCGTCCGCTCGCCTTCGGCTTCCGAAAGCATCATGCGTCCGCGCTCGATGCCGACCAGCAGCCCGATCGACAGTGCGACCCCGAGCCGTTGCAGCAGTTCGATGTGATCCATGCTCACGGTCTCGGTCATCGGCGGCATTACTCCCGGGCAGCAGGCTCAGGGCACGGCCGTGCTGCGACAGCATAGACAAACCGGGCCGCCGGCTGGTTCCATCCCGCACCTTGTCGCTGCCGTGGAGTTCGCGCAAAGTGCGGGTGAGTGCGGGACACCCCGGCTCGGTCCTCCCGCTCATTCCAAGATGGCTGGCGCATGACGTCTCAGAGCGCAACGGCGCAAGACTGGCAAGCCGCGTTCGCGCGCGCGCAGGCCGCCAAGACCGTCAACGTGGTCTGCATGAAGTGGGGCACGCTCTATGGCCCGGAGTGGGTCAACCGTCTCTATGCGATGGTGGTGCGCAATACCACCTGGACCGTGCGCTTCGTCTGCTTCACCGACGACGCGACCGGTCTGCGGGCCGAAGTGGAAGCGCGACCGATCCCGACCATCAAGCTGGACGCCGCCCTCGGCAAGAGATGGCCCAAGCTCGGGCTTTTTTCCGAGCACCTCGCTGACCTCACCGGCATGACGCTGTACCTGGACCTCGACCTCGTGATCTTATCGAGCCTCGATCCCTTCTTCGAGCTGCCGGGCCGCTTCTGCATCATCTCGGAATGGCAGGACCGCCATCTCGGCTACGGCAATTCGTCAGTCATGCGCTATTTCGCCGGCGGTCATCCGGAGGTTCTGGCGCGCTTCTATTCGAAGCCGCACCAGCACTGGTTCGACCTCTACGCGTCGAAGGAGCAGAATTTCGTTTCCAAGACCGTGACCGGCATCACCTACTGGCCCGAGGACTGGTGCGCACCGTTCTCCTATGCCTGTCTGCCGAGGAACCGCATCCGGCGCTTTTTCGCCACCCCGACCAAGCCGGAGGGTGCCAAGATCCTGGTGTTCTTCGGTTCGGTGACACCGGCAACGGCAATCGAAGGACGCCACAAGGCTGAAAAGCGCTCGCGCAAGCGCTTCCTCAATCTGCGCAATCCGATCCGCCGCCGCTTCGGGCCGGCCCGCTGGATCGCCGACTATTGGCGCGAATAATCTCCGAAGTTATCAAGACAAATGACCCTGTTCGCTGGTCGTGTTGATGATTGACCGGCGAACTCGCATCGCCTCCCCCTCCCCCCGAAGGGGAATCGCATTTGGACGTAGGTTGGGTCGAGGCACGAGACCCAACAACTTTGGTCGCTCGAGTTTGTTGGGTCTCCTTCGTCGACCCAACCTACATTTCGCGCCATATGCGATTGCCCTACTCCCCCCGAAGGGAGAGGCGGCTTCACAGCTGAGTCCCACGCAAGTTGCGAACAGAGCCAAACGAATTGGGGCCGCCCCAGCGGGCGACCCCTCCATTCCTGCCTTGCGGCGTCGGCCGCAGGACGGGATCAGTACCACTGCCACCAGCGGCGCGGACCGCCGCGACCGTAGCCGTCTCCATAACGGTCACCATTCCCACGGCCCCAGCCGTAGCCGTAGCCGCGGTCGTCGTGGCGATATTCACGGTCGTGCTTCTGCCAGAAGATGTTGCGCGAGGCGGCGTTCTGCATCGAAGCGAGCTGATAGCGCTCGTAGGTCGTGAGCCGGCCGTCGCGCTCGAGACGGCGTTCGAGGCTGGCGATCTCTCGCTGCTGCGCGATGAGGTCGTTGTATTCGCTGCGCGTCAGGCTGCCGCTGCGATAGCCCTGCTCGATGCGCTGAATCTGCCGGGCCTGGCGGTCGTCGATGCGATCGGCAAAGGCGGGAAGCGCGGTGCCGAGCGTGGTCGCGGCGACGGCGGCGGCGAAAATGGCGGAGGTCTTCATCTCAATCCCCTGAGTGATCGTGAGCGGCCCGATGCCGATCGGTGATCCGGGATGGAGATTGCCCTCGTGCGATTGAACCCACCTTGAACGGCAGCGTCAGCTGTCGTTCATTTTGAGGCGCGGCTTCAAACCATTGAAACAATGCGGAAAGACGGGCCACGCTCGGCGCCGGCGCAGGGCTCCAGCGTCAGCATCCGCGAGCCGGGCTTGGTGCCGACGAGGCCGCGCACGAACTGGTCCCACTCGGCATAGCAGCGCGCGATCCAGTCCGGATCGCGATAGAGATCGCGGGTTTCGCGCGGCTCGAGCCCCTTGAGGCGTACCAGCGTCCGCTCGATGGGCGCCCGCACGTGGTCGCGCCAGAAGAGGTGCGAGCGCTTCTTGGCGCCGCGCATGCGGGTCATGCGGTCGTCGTATTGGGCCGTCAGCGTGTCGGCCGGCGGCGCGATCGATACGACGATGGCCCGCTTGGCCCGCCGGAACAGCTCGGCGACGGGATCGTCCTCGTAGCGGCTGACGCCGAAGCGGTGGATATAAGCCGTATCGTAATGCACGACAGCGCCGGGAGCAGACCAGTTCTTTGGCAGCACACCGTTCATCCCAACGCCGCGCTTCATGCAGTCGTTGGCGCCGACCTGCGGCCAGTGCGCCGCCTGGGCGGGCAGCAGGTCGCTGAGCTCGGGGGCCAGCGTGCCGGCACGGAACTGATTGATGAAGATCGTCTTTCCCGCGCCCGACGGACCCGCAACGAGCACCAGGACCGCGTCGTCCGGCGTTGTGCCGGCCGCCCGGGCCTCGACGACGTCCGATGGTATGCCGGCTGCGAGCATATGTGCCCTATCCACCAAGCTGCGAGACCGCCGTGCGATCCCTGTCATGGAATCACAATCGAACGGTCATCCCGCCGTCACCTTACTGTCATGCGCCGCCGCCGGCAACGTGTCCGTGCCCGAGCGAAGTGCGAGGCTCGGGACCGGACGGCGCGCCGGTGCTGGACGGCCAATCGGGTAGGAGGCGGGGTTGCCCCCGCCGTCCTCCCACACCACCGGACGTACGGTTCCGTATCCGGCGGTTCATGATACGCGATTGAGGCGTCGGTGTTCCATCTGAAGTGATGGCAGTCCGAG
>JBQTIA010000003.1:0-29474 GCA_052388455.1 Hyphomicrobium sp. | reverse complement strand
CTCACGACCTCACGACCTCACGACCTCACGACCTCACGACCTCACGACCTCACGACCTCACGACCTCACGACCTCACCATCAGGCCCCCAATGCGCATCCTCATCACCAACGACGACGGCGCCGGGGCGCATGGCCTGACGGTCCTGCATCAGATCGCCAAGGCGCTGACCGACGATGTATGGATCGTGGCGCCCGAGATGAACCAGTCGGGCGCCTCGCACGCGCTCACCCTGCAGGTGCCGCTGCGCTATCGCGAGATCGGCGAACGGGCCTACGCGGTGCGCGGCACGCCGGCCGATTGCGTGATCATGGGTGTGCGCCACGTGCTGAAGGACTCGGCCCCCGACCTCGTCCTCTCGGGCGTCAACCACGGCGCCAACCTCGCCGAGGACGTCAGCTATTCGGGCACCATCGCGGGCGCCATGGAAGGGACGCTGGTCGGCATCCGCTCGATCGCCATGAGCCTGACCATCGGGTTCGACCCCGAAGGCCGCCAGCACTGGAAGTCCCCGCTCGAGCTGGGGCCGGCCCTGGTCGAGAGGCTGCTCGCCGCCACCTGGCCGCCGGGCGTGCTGATGAACGTCAACTTTCCCGATCTGCCACCGGACAAGGTGCAGGGTGTCGCCGTCACCTGCCAGGGCCGCCGCGATCAGGGAGGCCTCGCCGTCGAGGAGCGCCGCGACACCTGGGGCAATCCCTACTTCTGGTACGGCTTCGAGCGCCGCCCCACCGATCCGCCGCTTGGCAGCGACCTGCGCGCCATTGCCGACGGTCGGATTTCGGTGACGCCGCTGACCATCGACCGCACGCACGGCGCCACACGTGAGGCGCTGGCTGAGCTGTTTGGTGCCGAGGCCCGCAAGGCCCGGAAGATTTCGCGCTGACGCGGTATCGGCGCGCGGGGATGGCGGGCGGCCGCGCGCCATGGAAAGCAAATACCGGAGCGCCGGTATTTCAGCCGCCGTCTTGACGAAATTCCTCCCCGCTCCCTGCACAATCCGGGATTACGAATTTGCAACGCGCGTGCTGGCGGCATGCGGCGTGGGAGCTGACTTTTCCTGGGCGTCTGCGCCCGGCGGTCTCGAGAGGGGGGACCGGCCGCGACCGGCAGACCAGGAGATCCGGCCCTCGACATCGACCAAGCGGGAGCCTGTCGGGCGTTAATCGCCCGTTAACCGTTCAAAGGTTAACTCAAGATGGGTTTTGAGGTGCGTAACATGTCGAGTGTACTGCGTCTGTCTACACGTTTTCCGTTTCGGTGGCGGCTGGAAACGGGTGTGTCATCAAGGGGTTCATCTGGCCTCGTTGTGCTGGCCACGACGGTGATGGCGGGCTTGGGCGGGTGCAGCGCCGATCTCTCGCGCTTCGATTTTCCCTCCTCAGTCAGCCTGAACGACAGCGCCTCCGAGACCGGTGCCATACCGGATCAGTCCGATCCCGGGGCAGACAGCCTCAACAGTCTTGCGGCCGACAGCTCGGCGCCGCAGCCCTATTCGCCCCCGTCGAACCGCGGTCCCGGCGTGGACGTGACCGCGCTGCCCGACGCGTCATCGGCCGCTCCGCCGGCCTCGCCCCCGTCTTCCGGGCGCAACTTCGATCGCCAGAGCAACCCCGGACATGGCCTCGGCGCCCCGATGCCGCCGTCGGCTCCGGCTGGCACCGCGGCCGCACAGCCCTGGCCCGTCGATAACGGCCGCGCGCCGGCATCGGAACCGGTGGTTGCGCCGTCGCTGGCCGGGCCGGCCGAGCGCGGAGATGTCATCGAGGTCCGCTCGGGCGACACGCTCTACGGCCTCTCGCGGCGCCACCGCGTTTCGATCAACGATCTGACCTCGCTCAACGACCTCAAGGGCACCAACCTGAAGCCCGGCCAGAAGCTCTACCTGCCGGCAGGTAAGTCGGGTCGCGTCGCCGTCTCCGACGCTCCCGCCCAGGCCGCACCCGCAGAGTCGGCGCGCATTCCTGTCGATGCGCCATCCGATTGGACCGGCAGCTACGTCGTGAAGGCCGGAGATTCGCTCTACGCCATCGCCCGACAGCACAAGGTCAAGATGGACGATCTGCAGCGCTTCAACGCCATCCAGGATGTCCGCCGCGTCAAGCCGGGCGTGGTGCTGAGAATGCCGGCGGGTGTCGGCACGCAGTTCGCCACCAACGGCGGAGCGGTGCCGGCCGATTCTGTGCCGCTCGGCGCCGTCGACGCTCCGGTCGCTCCGGCGCGCAATGGTCAGGCGCCGGCTCTGCCGACCATCCTCAATTCCAGCCGGCCGCCGGCCGACGGGCGGCAGGTGATCGCCGTCAACACGCCGAACTCGTCGACCGATCCGGCGGCGCCGGCCGGCAAGTCGGGCTCGGGCAGCCCGGCAGAAGCCGGCAAGCTGCGCTGGCCCGCCCAGGGCAAGATCATCGCCGGCTTCGGCCAGCGTCCCGACGGCACCCACAACGACGGCGTGAACCTCGCAGTGCCGATGGGCACCGAGATCCATGCGGCCGAGAGCGGCGTCGTCGCCTACGCGGGCAGCGAGTTGAAGGGCTACGGCAATCTGATCCTGCTGCGCCACGACAACGGCTGGGTCACCGCCTACGCCCACAGCGAAGAGCTGCTGGTCAAGCGGGGCGACAAGGTCCGCCGCGGTCAGGTGATCGCCAAGGCCGGCAAGACTGGACAGGTGGATCAGCCGCAGCTTCATTTCGAGCTGCGGCAAGGCCAGCGGCCCGTCGATCCGACGCCCTACATGGACAAGCTGTGATGCCGAGCACGAGGACACCGATCATGAGGACAATGCTGGGGTCGATGGCCGAGCAAAACTGAGCATTCAACGGGGCGGGCGAACGGACCCGCCTCGACCGAGCTGTGTGCGTCGCAAGGCGCCCACGGGGGAGCAAGCCGGGAGGGGCGGGGTCAACGACACCCCGCCCCTCCGCTTTTTCAAGCATCCGGTGGAACCGGCCTCACGTCACGTCAGCGAGCTTGCGGATGGACAGCGGAACAGCAGCCACTCGCGGGACCACCGCATCGGCCATGTAGGCCGCCACGCCGGGACCCAGCAATTGCAGTGGAAGCTCGGCACCGTTCGCGAAGCGCAGTCCGTCGTGATGCGGACCCTGGTCGAGCCGCACGAACATTGCCGTGCACTGCTCGGGGACACCGCAGCCCCGCTGCACCGACGTCGGCAGGTGATCGAGAACCAGCTCCGTATCACAGGCCAGGCACACCGCGATTTCGGGTGCGCCCGGAGCAATGAAGCCGATGCTGCCGGTCGGGAAGCGGTGGGTCTGGTAACGCTCGCCGGCGCGGGCCGGACGAGTCTGGTACATTTCCAACGAATAGTCGCACATGGCGAATCTCCTCGCAGATTTGTCCGTAGGTCTTCGACGCCGATGCCCGGCTCGGTGCTGGTCTCCGATTGCGTGCTGGTGTCCAGCGGTCGGGGCCAGATTGCAGTCAAAGCAAATCGCCGGCCGATCGAGGTCTACCTACAACATTATAGCTAATCGATTGAATTACAAGCCCTAAGTGGTCGGGCACCAAGTCATCCGGCGGGCGGACGTTCGAGGTTGTGGTCCAGGCGGCCGGCGAGATCCTGGATGAACTGCCAGGCCACGCGGCCCGAGCGGGCTCCACGGGTGACGCTCCACTCCAGCGCCTCGCGTTCGAGCGCGTCTTTTGGAATGGGCAGCGCGTAATACGCGGCATAATCCCGGACCATCGCCAGATAGTCCTCCTGCGTGCAGTGGTGAAAGCCGAGCCACAGGCCGAAGCGGTCCGACAGCGAAACTTTTTCCTCGACCGCCTCGGCCGGATTGATGGCCGTCGAGCGCTCGTTTTCGATCATGTCGCGCGGCATCAGGTGGCGGCGGTTCGAGGTGGCGTAGAACAGCACGTTGTCCGGTCGGCCCTCGATCCCGCCTTCGAGCACTGCCTTCAGCGCCTTGTAGCTGGTGTCGTCCTGATCGAAGGAGAGGTCGTCGCAGAACACGATGAAGCGATCGCCGCTGGCCCTCAGATGCGTCAGGCAGCGGGGCAGCGATCCGATGTCCTCGCGGTGGATTTCCACGAGCCGCAGGGTGGCCCTGTCACCGCGCGCGGGGAGGCGTGGCTCGGACTTGGGTGTCCCGGCGGCAACTTCGGCATGAACGGCTTTGACGAGGCTCGATTTCCCCATGCCCCGGGCGCCCCAGAGCAGCGCGTTGTTGGCCGGCAGCCCGCGCGCGAACCTCTCGGTATTGGCGAGCAGCAGGCCGGCGACGCGGTCGATGCCCTTCAGCAGGCCGAGCGGCACGCGGTTGACAGTCGGCACGGGATCGAAGCGTTCCGGCTCGGGGTGCCACACGAAAGCGTCCGTGGACGTGAAATCGGCGGCGGCGGGCTTCGACGGCCCCGATGCCTCGAGGGCGGCGGCGATACGGTCGAGCCGTGCGAGCAGGCTGTCGATGTCACGGGCCATGTCTCGGGCCATGTCTCGAGGGTGGTCGGGTCATCGGGCAGCGTTGGCCTCGTGCCTTGGGCGGGAGCGCGAAGCGCCTCTATAAAGATCGAAAATGCTGCTCGCCAGCGGGATTGCAGGGGCTGAACCGGGGCTGAAAAGCCGCGCCCCGGTTCCGGTTGCATTGTGAGGTCTCGGGACTATAGTCCGCCACCAAACTCCGGCCCGGCAGCTCCCGCAGACCCTCGTCTGCGGGTCCTATCCATGCTTTCGCCCGTGCTGGCCTATCTCGGGAGGACACCAGTCACGATGTTCATCGATCCGGCTTTTGCCCAGACGGGTGCACCAGCGGGCGACCCGCTGACCAGCATGCTGATCCCCATGCTGCTGATGGTTGTGATCTTCTACTTCCTGCTCATCCGTCCCCAGCAGCAGCGCGCCAAGCAGCACCGCGAAATGGTCGACAAGGTTCGTCGCGGCGACACCGTCATCACCTCCGGCGGCGTCATTGCCCGCGTCACCACGGTACCCGAAGCCTCCGACGAGGTCGAGGTGGAGCTGGCCGAGGGCATGAAGGTTCGCGTGCTGCGCTCCACGCTGATCGACGTGCGCTCGAAGGGCGAGCCGGTGAAGGAAGCGACCTGAGCGAAGGCTATTGCGCTGATCCGCGAACCGCCGAGCCGACACCCTACAAAACAGAGCGACCGCACCCGCCATGCTGCATTTCGAACGCTGGAAGATCATCGCCATCCTCGGCACCTGCCTGCTCGGGCTGCTGTTCGCGGTGCCGAACTTCTTCACAAAGGAGCAGGTGGCGGCGTGGCCGAGCTGGATGCCCAAGCGGCAGATGCCGCTCGGTCTCGATCTTCGTGGCGGCGCCCACCTGCTGCTGTCGATGGACAGCGACGAGTTGATGAAGGACTGGCTCGGCAATCTGCGCGAGGATTCCCGCAAGCTGATGCGTGACGGCAAGATCGGCGTCACCGGCATTGGTGCCAGCGGCGGCGCAGTGCAGGTGCGCCTCAACAAACCCGAGGACGCCGACAAGGCGGTGACCGAGCTGAAGAAGCTCATTCAGCCGATCGGCAATATGATCCTCGGAACCAGTGGCAACGACATAGAAGTCGAGAAGTCGGCCGAGCCGGGCGTGGTCACTCTGAAGCCGACCGAGCAGGGCATCGACCAGCGCTTGCAGAATGCGCTCGCAACCTCGATCGAGACCATCAACCGGCGCATCAACGCGCTCGGCACGGCGGAATCGACCGTCGTGAGGCAGGGTCGTGACCGCATCCTCATTCAGTATCCGGGTCTACAGGACACGTCGCTCTTGAAGAAGCTGATCGGCGAGACGGCCAAGCTGGCCTTCCACGAGGTGCACAACACCGTCACCGCCACGGAAGCCAAGGAAGGCCGCGTGCCGATCGGCTTCAAGATCTACGAATCTGGCGAGGGCGAGAGCGAGCGTCGCAGCTCCGGCTATGTGCTGAAGGAAGTTCCCGTCGTCTCCGGCGAGGATCTCGTCGATGCGCAGCCGGGCTTCGACAGCCGCAACAACGAGCCGGTGATCAACTTCCGCTTCGACAACAAGGGCGCGCGGATGTTCGGCAAGTTCACCCAGGATCACGTCGGCGAGCCGTTCGCCATCGTGCTCGACGGCAAGGTGATCTCGGCCCCCAACATCCGCGAGGCGATCCTCGGCGGCTCGGGACAGATCTCGGGCAGCTTCACCGTCGAGACCGCCAACAACCTCGCCATTCAATTGCGCTCTGGCGCTCTGCCGGCGAAGCTGACCATCGTCGAGGAGCGCTCGGTCGGACCCTCACTCGGCGCCGACAGCATCGAGTCGGGCAAGATCGCCGGGCTCATCGGCCTTGTCGCCACGGCGCTGCTGACAATCCTCGCCTACGGCACCTTCGGCGTTTATGCCGTCATCGGCCTCATCGTGCACGGCGTGCTGATCCTGGCGCTGATGTCGATCGTCGGCACGACGCTGACGCTGCCCGGCATCGCCGGCTTCGTGCTGACCATCGCCATGGCCGTCGACGCGAACGTGCTGATCTACGAGCGCATCCGCGAAGAGTTGCGCGCCGGCAAGACGCCGATTGCCGCCATCGACGCCGGTTTCAGCCGGGCGTTCGTCACCATTCTCGACAGCCAGCTCACGACGCTGGCGGCCGCTATCATCATGTTCTGGCTCGGCTCGGGTCCGATCCGCGGCTTCGCCGTCACGCTCACCCTCGGCATCATGACGTCGGTGTTCGCGGCCGTCACCATCACCCGGCTGCTGGTTGCCCTGTGGCTGAAGAGCTCCAAGGTGAAACCCAAGTCCATCGACGTTCCCATCTGAAGAAAGCGACACCCATGTTCCTGGTCCCGGACTTCAAGGGCAAAGACTTCTTTCCCCATGACCTGCGGCTGCCGTTCATGCGCTACAAAGCGTTGTGCTTCGGTCTGTCGATCCTGTTCATGGCGCTGTCGCTGGCCATCATCTCGGTCAAGGGATTCAACTTCGGCGTCGACTTCAAGGGCGGGTCTCTGGTCGAGGTGAAGGCCCGATCCGGCAAGGCCGATCTCTCGTCGATCCGCGACAAGCTCGGCGGCCTCGGTCTCGGCGACGTGCAGATCCAGAGTTTCGGCACCGATGCCGACGTTCTCATCCGCGTCGAGCAGCAGCCGGGCGGCGAAGAGGCTCAGCAGGCCGGATTGAAGAAGGTCGTGGACGCGCTCGGCAGCGACTTCGAGCAGAGGCGCGTCGAGGTGGTCGGCCCGGCCGTGTCGAGCGAACTGAGAACGACGGGCGTTATCGCAGTGCTGGCGTCGATCCTCGCCATCATGACGTACGTGTGGTTCCGCTTCGAATGGCAGTTCGCGTTCGGCGTGGTGGTCGCGCTGGCCCACGACGTTCTGGTCACCGCCGGCATCTTCTCGCTGTTCCAGATGGAATTCGACCTCTCGACGGTCGCGGCGCTGCTGACCATTCTCGGCTACTCGGTCAACGACAGCGTCGTGGTGGCCGACCGCATCCGCGAGAATTTGCGAAAATACAAAAAAATGGAGCTCAACGAGCTGCTCAATCTGTCGATCAACGAAACACTGTCGCGAACCATTCTCACCGGCGTGACGACGATCGCGGTGCTGCTGGCGCTGTATTTCCTCGGCGGCGCGGTGATCCGCAACTTCGTCTTCGCCATGCTGTTCGGAGTGATCATCGGCACTTATTCGTCGATCTTCATTTCCGCGCCGATCCTCGACTATCTCGGCATCAAGCGCGACTGGACCGGGGCCGAGGCCAAGCCGAAGCCGGCCGCCAGTGCGCGCGCCTGACCGCTGCGAAAGCTTGCTCCAATCAGGCTGAAGACAGTGCCGCTTACAGCGGCACCGAGATGATCGCCTTGAGACCGCCGAGCGAGCTGTCGCCGAGCGCGATGTGGCCGCCGTGGCTCTTCGCGATGTCGCGCGCGATGGCGAGGCCGAGGCCGGAGTTGCCGTCGGCCGTGCGGGCCTTGTCGATCCGATAGAACGGGCGGAAGACGTTCTCGCGTTCGGACGCCGGAATGCCAGGTCCATCGTCGTCGACCTCGATGCGCAGCCACTGGCCCTCGGTCGCCGCACGGATGATCACGTGATCGCCATAGCGCGCCGCATTGGTGACGAGGTTGGTCACCGCCCGCTTGAAGGCTTGCCGCTTCAGGGGCAGCACCAGCTCCTTGCGCCGCTTGCGCATCTTGAGGTCGATCGACGTGCCGAAGACCTGGGCCTCGTCGTGGATCTCCTCCATGAGCTGGCGCAGGTTGGTCGGCATGGCCTCCTCGCCGCCGTCGCCGCGCGCGAAGGCGAGGTAATCTTCGAGCATGTGCTGCATTTCGTTGACGTCGGCCTTGAGCGACTGCACCTCGGCGTTGTCTTCGAGGAAGGCCAGCTCCAGCTTGAAGCGGGTCAGAACGGTTCTGAGGTCGTGGCTCACTCCGGCGAGCATGGTCGTGCGCTGTTCGACGTGCTGTTTGATGCGCTCGCGCATTTCGATGAACGCCTCCGCCGCCTGCCGCACCTCGCGGGCACCTCGCGGGCGGAAATCGTCGGGCACCGGGCGGCCCTTGCCGAACGCGTCGGCCGCGTCGGCGAGACGCAGGATGGGCCGGATCTGATTGCGCAGGAACAGAATGGCCAGCGTCAGCAGGATGACGGACGAGCCGACCATCCAGAGCAGGAAGATTTCCGAGTTCGAGACCTCGGTCTGGTTGCGGTTGGCGATGAAGCGCAGGACCGACTTTTCCATCTGAACGCGGATTTCCACATGGCGGGATTGACCCACCGTGTCGATCCAGAACGGCCGCTTCACGTGCTTGGAAATTTCCCTCGACAGCGCGCGGTCGAGAATGCCGAAAAAGGGTTTCGGCCGCGCCGCCGGAAGATCGCCGGTCGGCAGAACCTCGATGGTGAGATTGAGCCGCTCACGTGCCAGATCGATGATGCGGCTGCGCTCGCGCGAATCGTCGGCATCCTCGTAGATTTCGATCAGCGCCGCCACGTTGCGCGCGGTCTGCTCCGAAAGACGGCGTGTGACCGCCTGCCAGTGGCGCTCCATGAAGACGAAGGCGATCACGCCTTCGAGCACGACGATCGGAGCGATGATGATGATCAGCGCGCGGGCATAGAGGCCCTTCGGCAGCAATTCCGAGAGGATGCGAGCGGACGCGAGCCAGGATTGCCTGACCCACGCCACGGCCGGCGCCGAGGAGGCGAGGAAGCGGGACCACCATGCTGCCGGCGAGATCGTCATGCGCGCTGCGGGCCCCGACGCCGTCAATCCACGTAGAGGATATAGCCCTTGCCGCGCACGGTCTGGAGATAGACCGGGTTCGAGGGATCGCTTTCGATCTTGCGCCGGAGGCGGTTGATCTGCACGTCGATGGCCCGTTCGCTGCCGGTCGAATCGTCGTTCGACAGCTCGTGGCGCTGGATGGGCGAGCCCGCGCGCTGCGCGAACTGGCGCAGCAGGTCACGCTCGCGCTCGGTCAGCTTGATGCTTTCCTCGCCTCGCTTCAGCTCGCCGCGGCCGAGGTGGAAGACGAAGGAGCCCATGCGCACCTCCTCGCGGCTCGTGGCGCTCTGAGGCCGGCGGCGACGGAGAATGTTGTTGACGCGCAGTACCAGCTCGCGCGGCTCGAACGGCTTGGAGATGTAGTCGTCGACCCCGGTTTCGAGGCCGGCGATGCGCTGCTCGGCATCCGACTGCGCGGTCAGCATGCAGATGGGCACGTTGCGGGTGCTGCGGAGGTCGCGGGCGAGGTCGAGACCGCTTTCGCCCGGCATCATGATGTCGAGCAGCACCAGGTCGAAGGTCAGCCCGCGCATGGCGGCGCGCGCCGATGCGGCATCGCCGGCGGTGGTGATGCGAAATCCCTGCTCCTTGAGATAGCGCGCGAGCAGGTCGCGTATCTTCTGATCGTCGTCGACGATGAGGACGTGCGGGGCGTCGTCGGGCAGCGGATCCTGGCGCGTGCTGGTCATGGCCGTTCCGCCTGTTCGTCGAGGCCGTTCTCGGCGAGCGGTTTCGTCTCGCCCTGCCCGATCAGCGTTTCGACGTGCGGCTGATCGGTTTCGGCGATCATGGCGAACAGGAACTTGCGGGCCGCCGTCTCGGCCCCCGGACCGGCCTTCGCCAGCGCGCTTTCGATGCGCTGGATCTGGAGGGCGGTCAGCCGTTCTGTCAGCCTCGCGCCCTTCGGCGAGACATAGAGGAGGCGTTCGCGCCGGTCCTCGCGCCCCGTCCGTTGCGAGATGAAGCCCTGATCGATGAGCTGCTTCAACACGCGGGCCAGCGACTGCTTGGTGATCTTCAAGATGTCGAGGAGCTGCGCCACGCGCAGACCGGGATGCCGGTTGACGAAATGCAGCACGCGGTGGTGGGCGCGTCCGAACTTGTATTGCGAGAGCACCTGATCTGGATCGCGGGTGAAATCGCGGTAGGCGAAGAACAGCAGCTCGGCACAAGCAACCAGTTGCTCCCGCCCGTCCCCTTGCTCACTCATCGTACTGGTCACTCTCTCCGGCGCCGCCGCTCCCGCCCGGCTGCGCGTGGTGTCCTGCGTTATGTCAGTCATGTTGACTTATTTGCCGCCGATTGATAGTCGTGGCAAGCGAATTTGCGCAGCAAAACGATGCAATTGCGGCGCGTCACTCCTCGCCTCCTCGATGGTCCGCGCTCTCGGGATGCAGGGCACCCGCGATGCGTCCGGCGTCGCCGGTGGTCGCGGCATGGAACAGTCGGGAAGGATGACACGGCATGGCGGATGCGGCCCCCTATCACGATCGCGACGGCTTAATCTGGTTCGACGGCGCGCTGGTGCCGTGGCGCGATGCCAATGTGCATATCCTCACCCATGCCCTGCATTACGCCAGCGCCGTGTTCGAGGGAGAGAGGAGCTACGGCGGCGAGATCTTCAAGCTCCGCCAGCACACCGAACGCCTGATCGCCTCTGCCAAAATGCTCGACTTCGACATCCCTTATACGCCGGCCGCCATCGATCAGGCCTGCAAGGATGCGCTGAAGGCCAACAGTCTGACCGATGGATACGTTCGCCCTATCGCCTGGCGCGGAAGCGAAATGATGGGCGTCTCGGCGCAGAAGAATAAGATTCATCTCGCGGTCGCCGCCTGGAACTGGGGCTCCTACTTCGACAAGGCGGAGCGATTGCGCGGCATCCGTGTCGCCGAGGCCATCTATCGGCGCCCCGATCCGGCGACGATCCCGTCGAAGGCGAAGGCGACGGGCCTCTACATGATCTGCACCATCGAGAAGCATCGGGCCGAGCGGCTCGGCTATGCCGATGCGCTGATGCTCGACTGGCGCGGGCACGTCGCCGAATGCACCGGCGCCAACATCTTCCTCATCCGCGACGGCGAGCTGCACACGCCCGTTCCCGATTGCTTCCTCGACGGCATCACGCGTCAGACCGTGATCGAGCTGGCTAGGCGCCGCGGATTCAAGGTCCACGAGCGTACGATCCTCCCGGACGAACTCGGGTCCTTCAACGAGTGTTTCATCGTCGGCACGGCGGCCGAGGTGACACCGGTGCGCGAGATCGGGCCGCATCACTATCAGCCGGGCCGCATCTGCGAGACCCTGCTCGGCGACTACATGGCCGAGGTGCAGCCGAAGCAGCGCGCTGCCGCCGAGTAGCGTGGCCGGCGAGGCACACAGTTCCGCCGTCGTTAGCCGCAGGCCGTCCGCACCGATTGTTTCGGCAGCGGGATTGGCGGCACACTCGGCTGAACGGTTCGCCGCAGATCGCGCGGACGCTTACGGAGGGGCCGGCGATGAGAGCACGACGCAACGTCAGACGGCTGTTGTCCATCGGTGCGGCGTCGGCCGCGGCGCTCATCATGCTGGCCGGGCTGGCGCTGGTCAGTCCGTCCGCCGAGGCGGCGCAGCGTCATTGCCAGACCCTGCTGACCTGCAACTACACCAAGGGCGGAACCTATCGCGGCTGCCTGTCGTCCTACAGTTGCCGCCAGTGCCGCTTCGTCGTCGCGCGCTGCGACATCGGCGGCAAGACCGGCACGTGCCGCAAGATCCGGTGCGGCTGGGGGGCTTGACGCGCGAGGGAGGTCAGGCGGACTCGGTGACGCGGGGATTGACCGTCAGCGCCGCGAAGACGACGCCGAGGAAGCCCGCGATCGCCGCCGCCAGCGAGACCTGGGCGGAGGTGGAGACTTCAAGCCCGAGCGTCGCGCCGGCCAGCGACAGGAGCGCGGTCCAGAACACGGCCGGAACGATGCAGACGAGGGCGAAGCCGACCAGCCGCCCGTTGGCGTCGGTGCCGGTTTCAGTGCCAGTGTCGCCGTTGCCGAGGGCAAGAGAGTGGGTCGCGTCTGACATTCGGACCTCCGTTCAAGCTCGACGTTCGTCGTCTGTAATGACAACGCTGTCAGCCTATCGCCCGAAGAATGAACGATCACCTAATGACCGTTATTCCCTTCGACCCTCTCACCCATAGTCCTAACGTGCCGTTATCCCCCGTGCGGTGTCGGCACGGCCACACGCCACCGGGAATGGTGGCTGCTTTCGGGTTCGCCGCATGACAGCATCACTGGGAAAACTTCCCGACCTCGATGTCGTCATCATCGGCGGAGGGCACAACGGGCTGGTCGCTGCCGCCTATCTCGCAGGTGCGGGATATTCCGTCGTCGTGCTGGAGAAGAACGACGTCGTCGGCGGCGCGGCTCTGACCGAGGAGTTCCATCCCGGCTTCCGCAACTCGGTGGCCGCGTACACCGTCAGCCTGCTCAGCCCGAAGGTGATCGCCGATTTGGAGCTGTCCCGGCACGGCCTCACCATCGTCGAGCGGCCGATGGGGAATTTCTGGCCCCTCGATGCCGGCCGCTCGCTGGTCATGCCCTATGGCGATAAGGCCCGGCGTCAGCAGTCCGTAGCGGCGTTCTCCGTCCGCGACGCCGAGCGGCTGCCGGCCTACGACGCGGCGCTTGAGCGGGCCGCGGGCGTGCTGCGCGACCTCGTCCTGATGACCCCGCCCAACGCGGGTGGCGGCGTGCTCGAGCTGATCCGCGGCGCCGGCATCGGCCGCCGCCTCATCGGCCTGTCGCTCGAGGACCAGCGGCTGCTGATCGACCTCTTCACTGAAAGCGCCGCCGATTTCCTCGGCCAATGGTTCGAAAGCGACGTGGTGAAAGGCGCCTTCGCCTACGACGGCACCGTCGGCGCTTATGCCGGCCCCTCGACGCCGGGCACGGCGTATGTGCTGCTGCATCACTGCTTCGGCGAGATCAACGGCAAGTCCGGTGTGTGGGGCCACGCCGTCGGCGGCATGGGGGCCATTACGCAGGCGATGGCGCGGGCGGCCAAGGCACGCGGCGCCATCATTCGCACGGGCGCTGCCGTGTCGCGCGTGGTGGTCGAGGGCGGACGGGCGGCGGGCGTCGAGCTGGCGGGCGGCGAGGTGATCCGAGCGCGCGCCGTGGCCGCCAATGTGCCGCCCAAGCTTCTGTTCCGCGATCTGGTGCCTCAAGGAACCATCGATCCCGATCTGCAGCGTCGTTTCACGGGTCTCAAGTCCGGCTCCAGCTCGTTCCGCATGAACGTCGCGCTTTCGGAGCTGCCGGATTTCACCTCGCTGCCGGGCAAGCACAGGCAGGCCCATCACGGCTCCGGCATCATGATTGCGCCCTCGCTCTCCTACCTGGAACGCGCCTACCACGACTGCGTGCTCGAAGGCTGGTCGCGCGAGCCGGTCATCGAGATGCTGATCCCCTCGACGCTCGACGACAGCCTGGCTCCGGCCGGCCGGCACGTCGCGAGCCTCTTCGTGCAGCATGTCGCCCCGCATCTTCCCGCGCCGCGCTCATGGAGCGATCCCGCCGAGAAGGAGCGGTTCGCCGACCTCGTCATCGAGACGGTGACGCGCCATGCGCCGAACTTCAAGGCGAGCGTGCTGGGCCGTCAGGTGCTCTCGCCGCTCGATCTGGAGCAGCGGTTCGGCCTCGTCGACGGCGACATCTTCCACGGGCAACTGACGCTCAATCAGTTGTTCTCGCTGCGCCCTATCCTCGGGTTTGCGAACTACCGGATGCCGATCGCGGGGCTCTATCTCTGCGGCTCCGGCGCCCATCCCGGCGGCGGCGTCACGGGCCTGCCCGGCCACAACGCGGCCCGCGAGATGATCAAGGATCTGAAACGCCGCCGCTGAAGCGCGGCACGAACGTGGAGCCGCCTCGCAACCCGCTTTCCCGGAAGCCTGGCCCCGCAGGGGCAAGGCTATCCGGGATCATTACCTGTTCGAGACGAGACGCCCTGCCCAGTATTTCTTGGTGAAGCCGTCGATGACCCGCTCTCGATGCTCCCACGCTCGGCCTGGTAGGTCGCTCGTCATGCCGACATAGAGCACACCGCGCGGTCCGCTTGCGGTGATGTATACGAAGAAGGTTTTTCTGAACGCACCACCATGGCGACAGGATAACAGGAAAGTTTGCCGGTAAGGATCCCGGATAACCAAGCCCTTGCTCAACGCAAGGCCTTGGTTTCCGGGAACGCGGGTTGTGACGCGGGACATGAAGATCGTCGATCCCGCCTTCAACCGGCTGACGTTCTTCGGTCCGGCCAAGTCGGCGAATCTCGGCTAGAACGCGGGTCAGAGGCGACCAATGCGCATCACGGACACGATCACGCTCGACGAACGGGAGCTGGAGGAGCGCTTTGTTCGCTCGTCGGGTCCCGGCGGGCAGAACGTCAACAAGGTCTCGACGGCGGTCGAGTTGCGCTTCGACGTGCGTGCCTCTCCCTCGCTTCCCGGCGACGTGAAGGTCCGTCTCGGTCGCCTCGCCGGCCGGCGCATGACCGATGACGGCGTGCTCGTCATCCGCGCCGAGCAGTTCCGCACCCAGGAGCGCAACCGCGACGACGCGCGCGTCCGTCTCGCCGAGCTGATCGTGAAAGCGCTCTACGTGCCGAAAAAGCGGATTGCGACCAAGCCGTCGCGCGCCTCCAAGGTGCGCCGTGTCGACAGCAAGGTGCGCCGGTCGAAGGTCAAGGCGCTGCGCCGCGGCCGGCCGAGCGAGGATTGATCGCCATGCCCCGCTTCGCCGCCAACCTGAGCTTCCTGTTCACGGAAGTGCCGTTTCTCGATCGCTTCGAGGCCGCCGCCGCCGCCGGGTTCCGGGGCGTCGAGTTCATGTTTCCCTACGCCTTCGCCATCGAGGACATCCGCGCCCGCCTCGACGCCACCGGGCTCGAACTCGTGCTGTTCAATCTGCCGCCGGGCCACTGGGACAAGGGCGAGCGCGGGTTTGCGGCGCTTCCCGGCCGCGACGACGAGTTCGCGACGCGGGTCGACATGGCGCTGCGTTACGCCGAGGCGCTCGGCTGCCGGCGCCTGCACGCCATGGCCGGACTGACCACGCACGGCGCTCAGCGCGACGCTTACGTCTCCAATTTGCGGCTCGCGGCCGCATGGGCCGCGCCGCTCGGCATCGACATCCTCATCGAGCCGATCAACACCCGCGACATGCCGGATTACTTCCTTTCCCGGACCGAGGATGCACGCGACGTCATCGCCGAGACCGGAGCGGCCAACGTCGCGCTGCAACTCGACCTCTATCATCGGCATGTCATGCAGGGAGGAACGGCGGCTGCGATCGCGTCTTTCGCCGTCATCACGCGGCACTATCAGTGCGCCGGACCGCCCGATCGCGGCGAGCCGGACGCGGGTGATCTCGATTATCGCGACCTCTTTCTGCGCATCGACGCGACGGGCTACAGCGGATGGATCGGCTGCGAATACAAGCCGCGCGGCGCAACCCGCGACGGTCTCGTCTGGGCGGAGCGGCTGGGCGTCAGCCTCGGCTGAAAGCGCCGCCGTGCGTCACGCTGTTGCCCGATATGCTGACGCGGCCGACGCGGGGCTGCGCGTCCGTCAATTCGTGACCGATCGGCAGACCTGCGCCATCCATGGCGCGGATGGCGCCGTGGCGGGCGCCGGATACGAGATTGCCCTGCACCACGACGCTGCCGCCGTCGGCGTCGGCGCTGAGCAGAATGCCGATCGCTGCATCTCGGACGAGATTGGTCGACACCACGCAATCGCGCAGATAGCGGCCCCATCCGACTATGATCCCGCAGGTCGCCGCCCGCTCGACGGTATTTCCGGTGACGAGGCTGTCGGCCTCGACCGAGATGCCGATGCCCCGCTTGTCCTCGGGTTCCTGCTCGCGGCGGAACAGATTGCGGATCAGGTTCCCCTGCACGACCGCCAGCCGTCCGCCCTCGTTGAAGTTGGTAACGGCGATGCCGCTTGCGGCGGTGTCGACGATGTTCGAGGCGATCAGCGCGCCCTCGAAGCCGAACTCGGCATAGAGGGCGACCTCGCCGATGCGGCTCGCGCTGTTGGCGATCATCTGCACGTTGGTGGCGGCATTGCCGCGGATCGCGGAGTAGGCGCAATCGGCGATGCGGTTGTTCGATACCAGCACGTTCGCCGCGCGAAAAATGTTGATGCCGTTTCCATTCTCGCCACTGCCACCGGCCACGGCGGCGATGCGCTCGATGCGGTTGGCGGTGATCAGAGTGCCGTCCTCGCCCACGCTTCTGCGCCAGACCTGGATGCCGTTGTTGCTGCAATCGGTAACGGTGTTGTGAGCGATCTCCAGTCCCGTCGCATCGAGGCTGTGCAGCCCGGCATCGGCCATCTGCGTGATGTGACAGTCTCTGACCGAGCCCGAGCAGCGATCGAGCACGATGCCGCTCTGGGAGCCGCCCCTCAGGTGGAGCTGGCGGAGGCGAATGCGATCCGATCCGGAGAGGTCGATCAGTCCCCGCGCTGCCGGGCTGTCGGAGCGGTGTAAGCCGCCGTCGATCAGCACGTCCTCGATGACGAGATCGGAGGCAGCGTCGGCGGTCATGAACGCCGCTCCGCCGAGCCATTCGAATTCCGTCAGTCCCGCAGTGCCGATCAGTCGGGTTCCTGGCCGGAGCGCCAGCGTCGTTACGCGGAACCGTCCCGGCGGCAGGGCGAGCGGCATCCGCCGTAGTGCTGCGGCGTCGATCGCCGCTTGCAGCACCGCCGTCTGGTCACGGGCGGAATTGGGCTCCAGATCAATGAGTGGGGCCTTGGAAACATTGGCCTCGGTGGAGCGTGTGCCGGCGCGGGCCGCGCCGCCCGCGAGAGCGGTGGAAGCCATTGCGGTGCCGGCACCGAGGCCGGCGGCAAAGAGTGTGCGGCGGTTGAAGGTCATGCGGCGGGTCACGCAAATCGCGCGCCAGTCGCTGTTAACCCTGTACGGCCGGCGGCGGCAGGCCGAGACCGGTCCGCAGGATCTCAAGCCCGCCGGCGACCGCCTTCGGCCAGTCGAGCACGTCGTCAGGCCCCGTGTCGGGGATGCCGACGGGAACGTGGACGAACCCGCTCGATGCCGGCTCCGGCATGGCCGCGGCGAGGCGGAGCGAGTGAAACAGCACCGCATTGCAGAGGTAGCCGCCGGCGTCGTCGGACGTGATGGCCGGCACGCCGATCCGGCGTAGCCGCTGCACGATCCGGTCTGCGGGGAGTGTCGCCCGCAACTCGCCCGCCTCGCCCTCCGCGAGGACCTGCGAGTCCGGCGAGCATCCCGCCGCATCCGCCGAGCTGCGGCACGCATTGCGCGCCACCCTCTCGATGACGAAGCCGCGCGCCTCCCGCGACACGCCGAAATGCAAGGTCAGCACCGGCCGCTCGGTCTCATAGAGTCGCGCGAGGTGCCGGGGTGCGGCGGACCACTCGGTCGCCAGCACCTCGGTGACGATCCGCTTATTCGGAAAGTGGTGCGCCGCGAGGGTGCCGAGGCGCTGGGCGAGCGTGGCGCTGACGTTGGAAGGTACGCCCGGAAACGGGCCGAAGCCGGTGATCAGGATCGCGGGTCGGTGCGGTGGCATGGCGGGTAATCACACTAGAAAACATATGCTTGGCTAGTGTCCTTATCGTTCGCGAAGTTCGCCAAGACCCTGCAGCGGGTGGTTGCGAACTTCGCGAACGGGACACTAGCTAGATTCCTCACCTCAACCATCAGCGTCATAGCCGGCCGCTGCGTTCGGTGTACAGGCCGCCGCCGGAAACAGCAGCATCCGTTCGAAGGTGCTGCCGCGGTTGAAGTAGAACGGCACCGGCAGGTCCGAAGGTCCCGGCAGGCCGTGCGCCAGCCGCTCGGCGAGGTCTTCGACGACGACGCGCGTGATGCCGGGCAGGTCGAGCCCCTGCATGTCGGCGAGCGTGAACCAGTCGAGGCTCGACAGCTCGCCGTCGGTCGCATCGACGCGCTGGGCGATGGCGGTGGCGTCGGCGCAGAAGAAGCGCGTGTCGTAGCGCCGGGGCCGTCCTGGCGGCGTGATGGCGCGCGCGAAGAAGGTGAGGGGGGCGAGTCGCGGCACGACGCCGTACCGCAGGAATGCAGTCCATGAGCCCGGAGGTGTCGCCCCCTCGGAGGCGCGCGGTGTCCCGACCAGGAACCCGGTTTCCTCGAACGTCTCGCGGACGGCCGCGAGCGCCATCGCGCGCGGGCGCCCGGCTGCGGGCTCCCCCGGCACCGCCAGCATGAGCTTGGCCGCTTCGAGCGGACGCAACTCGTCGAGGCTCGGCACCGTGCGATCGCCGCGATCGACGCGCCCGCCGGGAAACACGTATTTGTTGGGCAGGAACACCTGATCGGCTCGTCGCCGCCCCATGAGCACGCGCGGCGTGCCGGTGGACTGGTCGACGAGCACCAGCGTAGCGGCATCCTGCGGGCGGGGCGAGCGCCGGCCGGCCATGGGTCCACTCGGAGTTTCGGAGGTCTCGTCACTCATCGCGACGCATGTCCCGGGCCGGTGTCAGCGTGCGGGACCCTCGGCCAGGGGTCCATCGGCGGAATCTGTCTCCGACCCGTCGAAGCCGTGCATCCGCAGCGCCCACTGCAGTCCGACCAGGGCGCCCTTGATGCGCGGAAGCAGCAGCAGGGACAGCACCAGCAGCAGCGGCAGCCAGATCACATAATGCACCCAGGTGTCGGGCGCATAGGCTTGCTCCAGCAACAGCACGCCGGCGCCAACGATGTGGCCGACGATCATGATGGTGAAGTAGGGCGGAGCGTCGTCGGCGCGATGGTGGTGCAGTTCCTCTCCGCAGTCGGGACAGGCATCCGCAACCTTCAGATAGCTCTTGAAGAGGGCGCCGTGTCCGCAGGAGGGGCAGGTGTGGCGGGCGCCGCGCAGCATCGCCTCGCCCGGCTGGCGCGGCTCGATCTCGTCGGACGGTCGAAAAGAACTCATCTCGATCATGATTGATTAGTCGGTCCGGCGGCCCCGCGCGTCAATGGGCGGTTCGTCGCGCGACCGGCCGGCACAGCCTCAAGTCGTGCTCCCTTTCGCCGCTGTCGCTCCGGACCGCGCCCGAGACACGAAATAGAGCCCGAGCAGGATCAGCGGCACGCAGTAGAACATGCCGGCCGTGAAGGGGCCGATATTCAGCGGGTGGCCGGCGTGGGGTTCGCGGAAGACTTCGCAGATGATGCGCGCCACGCCGTAGCCGGCGAGGAACACGCCGATCACGATGCCCGGCTGCTTCAGTGCGCCCCGGTGATGGGTGAGGAAGCGCAGCACGAGAAACAGCGCGATGCCTTCGAGGGCCGCTTCGTAGAGCTGGCTCGGGTGGCGTGGGACGAGCAACTCGGCCGGGCACGCGCCGCCGTAGTGGCGCTCGGTCGCGCTGTTGCAGAAGACGGTGGCCCAGGACGCGTCGCTGGCCCGGCCCCACAGCTCCCCGTTGATGTAGTTGGCGATGCGGCCGAAGAACAGGCCGATCGGATTGGCGGCGGCGCACAGGTCCATGGTGCTGTACATGTTGACGCCGTACTGGCGGGCGAAGAGCCAGATGGCTGCCGCCGAGCCGACGATTGCGCCGTGGAAGGACATGCCGCCTTTCCAAACCTTGAAGACGTCGGCCGGGCTCGTGAGGTAGGTCGAGGGCTCGTAGAACAGCACGTATCCGAGCCGTCCGCCGAGGATCACGCCCACTGTCACGTAGATCAGCAGGTCATCGACCCGTTCCAGTCCGAACGGCGGCTTGCCGGCCGGCCACAGGCTGATCTCCGTAAGCAGCCGCCGGATATAGAGCCAGCCGAGCACCAGCCCGACCATGTAGGCGAGGCCGTACCAGCGGATGCTGGCTGGGCCGATCGAAAACGCGACCGGATCGATGTCGGGAAACGGCAAAGCCAGAGGGATCATGCGGGTTCGCTCATCGATTGTCCGTTTACCGTCCCAGACATGCGGTGGGAGCGCGGTTGTCGGCAGGGCCGCCGTGCCTGTCAAGTTCGGGCCGATGTCGCGCGGCACTGCGAACAGGCCGAGAGATCGCAGGTCTCGAGAGTGCTGGTCCTGACATCGCTTGAACCTCGGGTCGCCCGGCACCATACTCTCGAGGCCACGCCGTCCGTGTGACCGCGGCGATCGGGTTTCGACACTCTTTCAGCATAACGGTGAGCCGGCCATGACCCAAACGACCAATCGCGTGCTTGACGAGATCGCCAAGCTGATGACCGACGCGGCGGGCGCGGCCGAAGGCGTCAAGCGCGAAGTCGAAAGCGTCGTCAAGGCGCAGGCCGAGCGGATGCTGAGCGGCATGGATCTGGTCAAGCGCGAAGAGTTCGAGGCGGTCAAAGCCATGGCCGCCAAGGCGCGCGATGAAAACGAGCGGCTCGCGGCACGAATAGCCGAGCTCGAGGCACGGCTCGGCGCCCCCGCATCCGGCACCACCTGATTGCCGCCGACGCGCTTCGCGCCCCTCCACAGCGAACGGCGATGTTTTCAACACCCTTCTCGGAATCACCCTGATTTTGCGGGGCTTTGCCTGTGGGTTGCCACTTTGCCCGTGGAGAAGGAGGGCATCAACTTGCGACTCGTGAACCGCTCTGTTTTGGTCGCGATCGATAAGAACACCAGCGCACGAAAAAAGGGATGACATCGGGGATGGGAATGGCCACTGCCGCATTTGCCGGCGAACGGATTTCGAGCCCGATCGATCTCGTCGAGCAGCTCGCAAGCTCACACGGGTGGGCGACCGAGCGGACCGCCGAGGATGAGCTGACCCTGATCGTCGGCGGTAACTGGACCGACTATCACGTCTCGCTCAACTGGCGCGACGACCTCGAAGCCCTGCATCTCGCCTGCGCCTTCGACTTCCGCGTCCCGGACAATCGACTGTCGGAAATGTACCGCCTCATCGCCCAGATCAACGAGCAGCTCTGGCTCGGGCACTTCGATCTGTGGACCCAGGACGGCCTCGTCATGTTCCGCCACGCGCTGCTGCTCAACGGCGCCATCGCGACGCCGCGCCAGTGTGAGGCCATGCTGCGCGCCGCGCTCGAATCCTGCGAGCGCTACTATCAGGCGTTTCAGTTTGTCGTCTGGGCGGGCAAGGAAAGCCGCGAGGCGCTGGTTTCGACCATGTTCCAGACCGAGGGACAGGCTTAGACCTCGATATGGCAGTCCCCGCCGGGGTTGCATCGCACGGCGGGGCGGGTAAGCAGGGTCGACGGCGGGCTGACGGCCCGGCCGCCCAAATGCTCTGACCCGATCGAGTTCACCCGCATGACAATCGACCTCGAAGGCCCGCTCGTCCTGGCCGGCGCCGGCAAGATGGGCGAGGCCCTGTTGAAGGGCCTGCTCGCCCGCGGGCTTGCCGCCAGCAGCGTCGTGATCCAGGAGCCGGCTCCCTCCCCGTCGATGCGGACGCTGGCTGCCGAGGCGGGGCTGCGCCTGCTGCCGGCGATCGATGCGCTTGGCGAGCCGCCCGCCGTCCTTCTCGTCGCGGTCAAGCCGCAGGTGATGGATCGGGTGTTTCCGCCACTGGCCCGTCTCGCTGACCCGAAGACCCTCACCGTTTCAATTGCCGCCGGCCGCTCGCTGGCCTCCTTCACCGCTCATTTGCCCGCCGGCTCAGCCGTGGTGCGCGCGATGCCCAACACGCCGGCCGCCATCGGCCGCGGCATTACGGTCTGCTGTCCGAATGCGTTCGTCAGCGCAGAACAGAGGCAACTCGCGGGGTCGCTGCTGGCGGCCGTCGGCGAGGTCGACTGGATTGACGACGAGGCGCAGATGGACGCCGTGACGGCGGTGTCCGGCTCGGGACCGGCCTACGTCTTTCTGCTGGCCGAGTGCCTGGCCGAGGCGGGGATGCGGATGGGTCTGGATGAGGGGCTCGCCCGCCGGATCGCGCGCGCGACGGTATCCGGCTCCGGCGAATTGTTGAACGTCTCGTCCGAAGCGGCATCGACGCTCCGTCAGAACGTCACCTCACCGGGAGGGACGACGGCCGCCGCGCTCGGCGTTCTCATGGCTGACGATGGCCTGCAGCCGCTGCTGACACGGGCGGTGGACGCCGCCACACGCCGGGGCCGCGAGTTGGCGCGATCCTGATCTCGTCGCCGTCGCGGCCGATCAGGATGCTTCACTGTCTCAGTTGGTCTCGGTGTGCGGCCGGATACGGACCGACACGTCCTTGACCAATCCCGTTTCCGCGTCGCAGGTCACGTCGTAGTCCGTGCCGTTGGAGCGGACGACGAACAACAGCATCGGCTTGCCGGCGACGGACTTTTCTTCGGCCGGTCCCATGCTGGCTCCGATGACGCCCACGCTGTGGGAGCATTTGTCGGGGGCGGAATCGGATTTCACCGGCTCGGCAGCGAGGGGCGTGGCCATCAGCGCAGCAAACGCGGCGGCGGCTGTCGCCATCGATATTTGGGACGTCTTGCGCATCACGGGCCTCCTGTTTCTGATGTCGAGTGCCGGGTCGGATTAGACAAACGATGGGCCACTTTGCAGTCAGGCAGAGCCAGAAACTGTTATGTCAGAACATAACTATGCTATGTTGTAACATGCCAGACACGATGTCGTGAGTGTTGACCGCGGCCGGCTTGAGGTGGTCTACGCGGGCGGGCTGCGATGGGCCTGTCATCTCTCTGACACGTGCGCCGCGCATCTCGGGATTGGCCGTGCGTCAGCAACGGCGGCAAGATGCGGAAGGGGAAGCGCATGGGTGGCAAGGTCACAGACGTTCTGTTCCTCTGCACTCACAACTCGGCGCGCTCCGTGCTGGCCGAGAGCACGCTCAACGCCCTTGGCGGCGAGCGCTTCCGCGCCCACAGCGCCGGCAGCCATCCGAGCGGGCGCATCAATCCGCACGCCTTTGCGCTGCTCGCCGACCTCGGCCACGACCTCACGGCACTGCGGTCGAAATCCTGGGACGAGTTTTCCGGCATCGGCGCGCCGACGCTCGCCATCGTCATCACCGTCTGCGGAGATGCCGCCGACGAGGCGTGCCCCGTTTGGACCGGCTCGCCGGCGCGAGCCCATTGGGGCCTGCCGGACCCGTCCCGCGTGGCGGGCGACGATGACACCAAGCGCCGGGCCTTCGCAGAGACGCAGCGAGCGCTGGCCGATCGGATCGGCAAGCTCGTGGCCCTCGATCTCGCCCGTTACGACACCGCAGGACTGAGCCGGGCGCTCGCCGACATCCACGCGACGAGCCCGACACCGAACTTCACAATTCTGGCGGCGAACCCGGTATGAGCGAGCCCCTGCGCGTCGAGCTTCCCGCGCGGCTGGCGGCCGAAGCGCTGGGCACGGCGCTGCTTCTGGCGGCCGTGGTCGGCTCCGGCATCATGGCCGAGCGTCTCGCCGGCGGCAACGTCGCCCTGGCGCTGCTCGCCAATGCGCTGGCGACCGGTGCCGCCCTCGTCGTGCTGATCACCATGTTCGGCCCCGTCTCGGGCGCCCACTTCAATCCCGCCGTATCGCTGGTGTTCCGGTTGCGGGGAGAGCTGGCGACCGGCGCCTTGGCCGGCTACGTCGCCGCCCAGGTTTGCGGAGCGCTCGTCGGCGTGCTGGCGGCCCAACTGATGTTCGACGAGCCGCTGCTCCAGGTGTCCGGCAAGGTGCGCACCGGAACCGGACAGTGGGCGTCCGAGGTCGTCGCGGCCTTCGGGCTTGTGCTCACCATTCTGCTGACGCGCCGCGCCCGGCCCGAAGCAATTCCCACCAGCGTCGGGCTCTACATCGTCTCCGCCTACTGGTTCACCGCGTCGACGTCCTTCGCCAATCCGGCGGTGACGCTGGCCCGCGCCTGCACCAATACGTTCGCCGGCATCCGGCCCGACGATGTCGCGGCCTTCGTCGCCTGCCAGTTCGTCGGAGCGATGTTGGCGTGGTGGGTCGCCGGCCAGCTCATGCCGTCTCCGGCGCGTGTTCGAGATTAGGCGGCTCAGCCGATTGCCAGCGTCGCGGTCCCAAGCTTGGAAAAAGCGCAAGAAAAAGCCCCTCGGCGGGGGAGCGGCCGAGGGGCTCTGAAGCGCCGGGCTTCACGGGGGGCGGGGAGGGACGCCCGGCGGGGGACTTCGGTGAGAGGGATCCGGGAGCGTGGGCCCGTCTCGTCTCTCGCGTGATCAGGACATTACGAAAAGCCTCGGCGTGGCGCTGTTTCCAAGGTGACACCGGATTTGATTGCGCGCTCCGCATTTGCGCGCGCTGCGGATCGCGTTTCGGCGACATGAATTGAACTACGCGCCGACATCGCAGCGGGTTTCAGCGAGCGGCTTGTGTTCGTCACTGGCGGCGGGGGGCGTGCGAGAAAAGAAAAGCCCCTCGGCGGGGGAGCGACCGAGGGGCTGAAGCGCCGGGCTTCACGGGGGCGGGGGAGGGACACCCGGCGGTAGTATCCGGTTGAGAGCTGGCGAGGTGCGTGGGCCATGCCGTCTCTCGATGACGCTGAGAATAGGCCAGTGCTCGGCCGCGTGCTGTTCCCTGCGTTACACCCCGAAAAACTCTGGCCGAGACGCGCTCGCTGTCGCCAGCCGACAGACATCCGCGCCAGCGACTCGGCGCTCCGAAATGTAAAATGTGTCCGAAACGGCCACGTCCCCAATCGGCGGAAATGATCAACAGTTACTTCGCTTCGCACCCGTGGCGATTTGCTCCGATCACGGTTAGCCTCGATGCATCGGGTGGTGCTTCCGGTCGAGTCTGTACGCGTGCGGTGGACTGGAGCGGCGTGAGGGCGCCGAATGCCGTTCGGTCGGGTGGGGTCGAGGGACGACGCTGTGCGGCGTCCTTGACGCCCAGCCGCCTAGTGCGTTCAGCGGGGCGTACGGACATGACTCATCTCAACGAGAACGATCTGGCAGTCCTCGAGCTGCTCGTCATGAAGCCGCGGGACTTCTTTCCGCCGATGGCCTTGCGGGTGGCCCGCAAGCTCAGCCGCCGCGGTTTCGCGGTCTGCACCGCGGGCGAGTGGTACGTGACGGCGGCGGGATTGAAACAGGCCCGCCGTCAGGTGCACTGACGAGGCCATCTGGCGCTTGAGGTGCGAGCCAGGGTCGCCGAATTTTTTGATGAGACCGACCAGTCGCGCTTCGGGCCAACAGGGTCCGAAGGAAGTCGTGGTTTATTTGACGTAGGCGATCATCCGGCCGGCGATGATCACCGCCAGCCAGAGCGCGATCGACAGGGCAGCGGAAAGCCGCGCCGCCGGCGAAGCCGGCCGATCGACCTGCCAGCCTGCGGTGCCGGCTGCGATCCGGCGCTGGAACACCAGCGCATTGGCACCGGCAGCAGCTATGAGCGCGAGCTTCGCCATGAGCGCGGGGTTTGCCGAGAAATCGACCGCATCGGACGCGAAGAGCAGTGTGCCGCTGGCGGCGTTGAGCGCGAAGCCGACCCACACCCAGGGCAGCAGGTGGCGCTCCAGTGTCGTAACGGGCAAGCTCTTGCTGAGGCCGAGCACACGCAGGTCGAAGCTGACGATGGCGCCGAACAGCAATCCGAGCCCGACGATGTGAACCGTCTCGAGGATAGGGTAGGCCCAGACCGACTCGCGCACGAACGTCGCAACCGCCGAGTGCTCAAGCGACGTCCAGATGTTGGCGGGCGGCATGTCCAGCGGCATGGCGGTCAGCGCGCGGAGCCGCGCATGGTGATCGAAGGCCCGCCCGCGAAGGTGATGGTCTGCAAGCCCATGGCCGAAGATCCGTCGCGCGCCTTCCAGCCCCTCACCGTCACCTTGGCCCCTTCCTTCAGCCTCTCGCGTGTCAGCCCCTTGCCGTTGGCGACGGCGACCCCCTCGGTCTCGACCGTCCACCCACTCACGCTGAAGAAAATGTGCGGATTGCCGAAGCTCACGCTATCGACCGTGCCGGCGACGGTGATCAGCTTGCTGTTGTCGTATTTCGAGACGAACGTGTGATGGGCCGCGACAGGGAGTGCAGCGAGAAGCAGGGTCGCTGCTAACGTGGCCGCGGCGACGCGAGGTGGTTGGATCATGGGGAGGCACGATGCAGGGGTTGACGCTGCGACCTTCATAGCAGCCATCCCCCCGGCTGCCTGTGACATCGCAGTAACTCCGAGCCCCGCTGACGGCAGGATCGTCCGATGCCTGTAACGACGAAGCCCCCGACCGCGGGTTGGCGATCGAGGGCCCTTGCCGAACTCTGACGTGCCGTCTCGTTTTGTCGGTCGATGCCTCCTCAGTGCGTGCTGATGCAGAAGATGTAGCGCTGCTTCCACTTGAACTTGCCCGTCGTCTTCCACTTGTGGAAGTAGAAGGCGCAGGGATCGTGAGGACCGTCGCTGAACTGGAACTTCAGGTGGCGGTTATGGTTGCCGCCGGCCTGTGCGCCCGTCATGACACCGCCGAGGGCGATGACGGCCGCGAGGGTTCCGACGATGGACTTCGTGAACGTGCTGCTCATTGATCGTCTTTCGCGTTGTGTTGTTCGGCCCCGGACGGTTCTTTGATCGCCGGCCGGAGAGAAGCGGCTGTTGTCTTGTTCGCGCTTCTGAACGGATATTCGATGAAAGGGCCGCGCCGCGCTGTTCCTGCCGGCACAAAGATGCTGCCACGGAGCGAACGGCGAAGGCGATGGCCGACGCGGTTCAGCCCGGACGCACATTGCGCCGGCCGACGATGGCGAGCACCTCGTGAGCCGGCGTGTCCGCGGGCAGCCGCGCAAAATCGGCGCTGCGCTTCAATGCTGGATCGAGCAGAAGGTGGAAGTCGTCGCGGTCGACCTCGATCGTGCCGAACTGCTTCAGGTGCTCGGTCACGAACTGCGTGTCGAGCAGCGCGAAGCCGCCGTGGATCAGGCGCGCAGCAAGATGCACCAGCGCAATCTTCGAGGCGTCGCGCTCGTAGGAAAACATGCTTTCCCCGAAGAACGCGCCGCCGAGCGCCACGCCGTAGAGCCCGCCGGCCAGACGGTCGCCGTTCCACACTTCGATGGTGTGGCAGTAGCCCATTTCGAAGAGCTGCCGGTAGAGCGTGCGGATGCGGGCGTTGATCCATGTCGAGCGGCGGCCCGAGCGGGCCTTGGCGCAGCCGCTGATCACTCCCGCGAAGTCGCGGTCGACATGCACCATCATGTCGGTCGAGCGCACGGTGCGCGCCAGGCGGCCCGGCACGTGCACGGCGTCGAGCGGAAGGATGCCGCGGTGCTGCGGCTCGATCCAGTAGAGGGCCGGGTCGTCGGCGCTTTCGGCCATGGGAAAGATGCCGCAACTGTAGGCCTTGAGCAGGACCTGCGGCGTGATGTCGATCATCATGTCGTCACGTGACGCCATGAGGAGACGTGTTCCCTGGTGTTGTCCGCTGATGACGTCCCAGCGGAGTGAGCCAGAGGCATCCTAAGCCTTGGCCAGGTATTTTTCGAGCCAGTGAATATCGTACAAGCCATTGGCGATATCGGGGTGGCGGACCAGCTCGCTGAACAGCGGAATGGTCGTCTCGATCCCGTCGATGACGAACTCGGACAGCGCCCGCTTCAGCCGCATCATGCATTCGTTGCGGTTTTTGCCGTGCACGATCAGCTTGCCGATGAGGCTGTCGTAGAAGGGAGGGATGCGGTAGCCCTGGTAGACGCCGCTGTCGACGCGCACGCCGAGACCGCCCGGGGGGTGCCAATAGGTGATCTGGCCCGGCGAGGGGCGGAACGTGCGCGGGTTCTCGGCATTGATGCGGCACTCGATGGCGTGGCCGGAGAACTGGATCTCATCCTGCTTGTAGGTCAGCCCCGCGCCTGAGGCGACGCGGATCTGCTCGAGCACGAGGTCGATGCCAGTGACCGCCTCGGTGACCGGGTGCTCCACCTGCAGCCGCGTGTTCATTTCGATGAAATAGAACTCGCCGTCCTCGAACAGGAATTCGACCGTTCCGGCGCCGCGGTATTTCAGCTTCTGCATCGCCTTGGCGACGGTCTCGCCAATTTTCTTTCGCGCCTCGTTGTTGAGCGCCGGCGAGGGGCTCTCTTCCAATATCTTCTGGTGGCGGCGCTGCAGCGAGCAATCCCGCTCGCCGAGGTGGATGGCGTTGCCCTGGCCGTCACCGAACACCTGGATTTCGATATGACGCGGCTTGGTCAGATACTTCTCGATGTAGACACTGTCGTTGCCGAAGGCGGCTGCGGCTTCCGAGCGGGCCGTCGACAGCGCGACGCCGATCTCCTCCGCCGTGTGCGCCACCTTCATGCCGCGTCCGCCGCCGCCGGCGGTCGCCTTGATCAGGACGGGGAAGCCCATCTTCTTGGCGACGGCCAGCGCCTCGGCCTCGGTGGTCACCGCTCCGTCGGAGCCCGGCACCACGGGAATGCCGAGCTTCTTCGCGGTTTCCTTGGCCTCGATCTTATCGCCCATGATCCGGATGTGCTCGGAGGTCGGACCGATGAAGGTGATCTGGTGCTCTTCGAGGATTTCCGCGAAGCGCGCGTTCTCCGACAGGAAGCCGTATCCGGGATGGATGGCATCGGCGCCGGTGATCTCGCAGGCGGCGAGCAGGCGCGGGATGTTGAGATAGCTTTCGCGGGCCGGTGGCGGGCCGATGCAAACACTCTCGTCCGCCAGCCTCACGTGCATGGCGTCGGCGTCCGCCGTCGAGTGCACCGCCACCGTTGCGATGCCCAGCTCCTTGCAGGCGCGCTGGATGCGTAGAGCGATCTCGCCGCGGTTGGCGATCAGGACTTTGTCGAACATGGTTCTCTCGTGAGTGGTGAGTGGTGAATGGTGAGTGGCCAAGTGACGAGAAGCGCGCCATTCACCCTTTCGGTTCTCACCTAGTTTTCAGTTCGCGCTTCGAGCGATCGAATGAGCGCCCGAAGCATCTTGCTGACACGTACGCAGCGATCCAGCAACGGCCTGTCGAGATCGACCGACGCCAAGTTGAGCCGCTCGGTCAACAGGAGGTGTGTCTCGAGTTCTCTGGCCGATCCCATCGCTATCCGAAGGAATTGTATGAAGTACCCCGATTGGTCGCGGCCAAACCCTTCTGCGATGTTGGCTGGAATGGAAACGGCGCATCTGCGGATTTGAGACGTCATGCCGAAGATCTCCTCGCGTGGAAAGCTGACCGTGAACCGATAGCAGTCTTCGACAAGGGACATCGCTAGCTGCCACACCTCCAGGTCTGTGTGTGACTGAATCTGCCCCATGTGGTGACACCGGCCCTTCCCACTCACCACTCACCACTCACCACTCACCACTCACC
>JBQTIA010000002.1:0-9418 GCA_052388455.1 Hyphomicrobium sp. | reverse complement strand
CACGTGTAACAGGGACAAGCGGACTCCAAAGGGGTCGATTCTCGCTTGTGGGATGCGTTGCGGATTCGCAGAAGCCCATCGGCGGTGAACGCCTGAGCATTGCGGCCGTTGCGCGTCGGCATCACGCAATCGAACATGTCGATGCCGCGCGCGACGCTTTCGATCAAGTCCAGCGGCGTGCCGACGCCCATCAGATAGCGCGGCTTCTCCGTCGGCAGCACCGGCACCGTCTCGGCCAGTGTGGCGACCATCACGTCGTGTCCTTCACCGACTGCGAGGCCGCCGACCGCATAACCCGGGAAATCCATGCCGACGAGCGCTTCCGCCGATCGCTGCCTCAGCGCTATGTCGGTGCCGCCCTGCACGATGGCGAACAGGGCCTGCCCCGGCCCGGCACCGCCCGACGCCAACTGTCCCTCGAACGCGCGCTTCGATCGCTCGGCCCAGCGCAGCGACAAGTCCATCGCCCGCTCGACCTCGCTTCGCTCAGCGGGGAGTTCGATGCACTCGTCGAACTGCATCTGGATGTCGGCGCCGAGCAGGCACTGGATTTCGATCGAGCGCTCGGGCGAGAGCATGTGGCGCGAGCCGTCGAGGTGGCTTTGGAACTCGGCGCCCTGCTCGGTGATCTTGCGGATCTTCGACAGGCTCATGACCTGGAAGCCGCCCGAGTCGGTGAGAATCGGACCCTCCCAGCGCATGAAGGCGTGCAGCCCTCCGAGCCGGGCGACGCGCTCGGCGCCGGGCCGCAGCATCAGGTGGTAGGTGTTGCCGAGGATGATGTCGGCGCCGGCTCCTTTCACCTGCTCGGGATAAAGCGCCTTGACGGTCGCCACCGTACCGACCGGCATGAAAGCCGGCGTGCGGATGACGCCGCGCGACGTCACGATCTCGCCCAACCGCGCGAGGCCGTCGCGGGCGAGAAGGCGGTAGTGGAAGCTCTGGCTGATTGCGCCTGGTGGCATGGACCGGGATTCTCCTGCGCTCTAATGATGCTGCTCGAAATCCATGCGCGCATGGAGAATTCTGACAATGTCGATCGCTTCTCGGGCCTGCCGGTAGAAGATCATGTGCGAAGCCGCACGATACTTCCGGTAGCCTGTGCGGACGTCATCGCACGGCTGGCCGCGCCTCGGGTCAGCGGCGATGGCTTGCATGGCTCGCCAGAGATCACGCATGTACGCTTCGGCTCGATCGGCGCCCCAACGCTCCTGGCTGTAGTCCCAGATGTCGTCGAGATCCCGCCGTGCGCGCGGTCTCAGTGCAAATCGGCGCGTCATTTCGTCAGTGGTCGCCGCGGAGACTTCCCCCGGATGTCGACACGCTTGCGGCGGATGAACGCTTCCACATCGAAGGCGCGCGCGGGCCCGCTCTGCTCGCCTTCGACGAGCGCCGAGCGGAGTGCCGACAAGCGGGCTTCGCGCTCTTCGAGCAGGCGCAACCCGGCACGAACGACATCGCTCGCCGAGCCGTACCGGCCCTCCTCGACCTGCGCCTCGATGAAGGACGTGAAGTGATCGCCGAGACTGACGGACGTATTCTTGGGCATGGCTATCTCTCCCGTCCTTCCGATACCAATTCTTGGTACTAAGCGCAAGGAAAGAGCAGGCAAGCATCGCCGTAGGAGTAGAAGCGGTAGCCGGCACGGATCGCGTGCGCGTAGGCGGCTTGCATGGTGTCGAGACCCGAGAAGGCCGAGACGAGCATGAACAGCGTCGAGCGCGGAAGGTGGAAGTTGGTCAACAGGAGATCGACCGCCTTGAAGCGATAGCCGGGCGTAATGAAGATCGCCGTATCGCCGGACCAGTGGCGGATGTCGCCGTTTTCGGCTGCCGCGCTTTCGAGCAGGCGCAGCGACGTCGTGCCGACGGCAACGATGCGCCCGCCCGCCGTGCGTGCCGCGTTGAGAGCCGCAGCCGTTTCCGCGGTCACCTCGCCCCACTCGGCGTGCATTTTGTGATCCGCCGTGTCCTCGGCCTTGACCGGCAGGAACGTACCGGCCCCGACGTGCAAAGTGACGAAAGCTTTCGAGATGCCCCGCGCGTCGAGGTCGGCCATCAGCCCGGGCGTGAAATGCAGTCCCGCCGTCGGCGCGGCCACCGCGCCCTCGTGGCGCGCGAACATCGTCTGGTAATCGGCGCGGTCGCGCTCGTCCGCCCCGCGCTTCAAGGCGATGTAAGGCGGCAGCGGCATGCGTCCAGCGGCCTCGATGGCGCGGTCGAGGTCCGCGCCGGAAAAATCGAACGCCAGCTCCACCTCGCCGGCCTCACCCTTGGCCGAAACAGTCGCATCGAGCGCGCCCATCAGGCAGGCGGTGCCGGCGTGGCCGAGACGCACGCGGTCCCCGGCCTCGAGCCGCTTCGCCGGCCGCGCCAGCGCCCGCCAGCGGCTGGCATCGACGCGGCGGAGCAGGTTGAACGCGACCTTCGAGCGGAGCGCACCCCGTATGCGCTCGCCTTCGAGCGCCGCCGGGATGACGCGCGTGTCGTTGAATACCAGAATATCGCCAGGGCGGAGCAGACCCGGCAGGTCGAGAACGGCGCGATCCCCGGGCGGCACGGCCGGCTCGACGACCAGCAGCCGCGCACTGTCGCGCGGGCTAGCCGGGTAGAGCGCGATCCGCTCGTCGGGCAGATCAAAATCGAAGAGGTCTGTGCGCACTGTGGATCGAAGCCCCCGCCGGGCCCATGGCAACGGCTTCGGCCGCAGCTATCACTCGCGGCGGCACATTCGCAAGTGGGGAGCCGGTGAGTGTGATCTTGCGCGGCGCCTGGAACGGAGGCAGCTTGCGACTCGGTGTTTCGCGTCGATTATCTCAACCTGCACATGCAGGTCTCATCGAAGGAGGGCCCGATGGCCAAAGGACAGCGATCGCAGAAGGAAAAGCGTAAGCCTAAGAAGGAAGGCGACAAAAAAACCGCCAAGAAATGAGCGCTTACGAGGGGCGGCCGGCTGCCGGCGGCCCCTCCTGCCTTCACGACGGATCGCATGCCGGTGGGTTGAGCCGCCGTCGCCTCAGTAGAGGTCCGGCACGTACAGGCTGTCGGGCACGGGCTCTCGCGTGTAGTTGGGATTGTGCACCCGCTCGGGCAACACGACGGCGGGCCGGGGAACCTCCTCGTAGGGGATCCGGCTCAGGAGGTGACGAATACAGTTGAGCCGGGCGCGCTTCTTGTCGACGGCCTCCACCACCCACCAGGGCGCCTCGGGACAGTGCGTGCGCTCCAGCATCGCTTCCTTGGCTTTGGTGTACTGCTCCCCGCGCCGGCGCGATTCGAGATCCATCGGCGAGAGCTTCCACTGCTTCAAGGGATCGTGGATGCGCATCAGGAAGCGGAAATTCTGCTCCTCGTCGGTGATCGAAAACCAGTATTTGACCAGCACGATGCCGGAGCGCACCAGCATCTTCTCGAACTCCGGCACCGAGCGGAAGAATTCTTCCACGTCGTCCTCGGTGCAGAAACCCATCACGCGCTCGACGCCGGCGCGATTGTACCAGCTGCGGTCGAACAGCACCATCTCGCCCGCTGCGGGGAGATGCGCCGTGTAGCGCTGGAAGTACCATTGCGTGCGCTCGCGCTCGTTGGGCGCGGGCAGCGCGGCGACGCGGCAAATGCGCGGATTGAGCCGCTGGGTAATGCGCTTGATGACACCGCCCTTGCCGGCCGCGTCGCGCCCCTCGAACAGCACCACCAGCTTGAGCTGCTTGTGAACCACCCAGTCCTGCAGCTTCACCAGCTCATGCTGCAGGCGGAACAGCTCCTGGAAGTAGAGCTTGCGTTCGAGACTCGGCCCGTCGCCGTCATCGTCGATTGCGTCGACGACTCCGGCGAGCCGCTCGTCGTCCAGCTCGAGTTCGAGTTCCTCGTCGAATCCGTCCAGCACTTCGGCGTGCACTCGCTCACGGGCCCGCATGCGCCCGTTGCCGCCATTCTGCGCCATGACCGTTGTCCCCTTCCGATGCGCCACCGCCTTGCCGCGGCACATCATGAAGGGAATGTTACAGGCGTATGACAGGAGCACCGCGCGCGGCGAGCGCCGGCCCGCGGATCACGCCACGTCGGCGGCGACGCGCATCGTGATCATCTTGTCCGGATTCTGCACCGGCTCCCCGCGCTTGATCTTATCGACGCTGGCCATGCCGTCGATGACCTTGCCCCACACCGTGTACTGCTTGTCGAGGAAGCGGGCGTCGTCGAAGCAGATGAAGAACTGACTGTTGGCGCTGTTCGGCATCGATGAGCGGGCCATTGAGCAAATCCCGCGCACATGCGGCTCGGCGCTGAACTCGGCCGGCAGGTTCGGATGCTTGGAGCCGCCTGTGCCGCGGCCCTGCGGGCAACCCGTCTGCGCCATGAAGCCGTCGATGACCCGATGGAACACGATGCCGTCGTAGAATTTCTCGCGGGCCAGCGCCTTGATGCGCTCGACGTGCTTCGGCGCGAGGTCGGGCCGCATGGCGATGACGATTCTGCCCTGCGTCGTTTCGATGATCAGCGTGTTCTCGGGGTCTTTGATGGCAGTCATGTCTCAGCGGTCCTCTGGATGGTCGGCAGTCGGCAGTCGGCAGTCGGCAGTCGGCAGTCGGCAGTCGGCAGTCGGCAGTCGGCATCGCGGGTCTGGTGTCGGCAGTCAACTGACAACGGCGGCTGTAGCGCCGTTCCGCCGACGACCGGCTTCCGGCTGCCGACCTACTGAAGGTACATTTTGACGATCACGTCGGGATCGGTGACGCTTCCGCCCGCATCGCGGTCGCCCTTCTTGATCTCATCGACGAACTCCATGCCGGAGGCGACGCGGCCCCACACGGTGTAGGCGCCGGTGAGCTTCTTGCAGCCGGTGTCGTTGAAGCAGATGAAGAACTGGCTGTTGGCGCTGTTGGGATCGGGCGTGCGGGCCGCTCCGATGGTGCCGCGCTCGTAGGGCGTCGAGGTGAACTCCGCCGGCACGTTCGGATAGTCCGAGCCGCCCATGCCGGTTCCGGTCGGATCGCCGGTCTGCGCCATGAAACCATCGATCACCCGATGGAATTTCAAACCGTTGTAGAACCCCTCGCGCGTCAACTTCTTGACGCGCGCGACATGCTCGGGTGCGAGGTCCGGCAGCAGGTCGATCTCGACCTTGCCGCTCTTCAGCTCCATGACCAGCCGGTTGCTGTCCGCCTTCGACCCGGCGGGCTTGTTCTCGACCGCCGCAGTTTTCGTGTCGCCCTCGGCCTCGGGCGTCGTCGCGCCGGTCGTGCCGAACTCCACCTTGCCGGCAAGTTGCGTATCATTGCCCGGCTCGACGGCGCCGCTGGACACCGGACGCTTGGGCGGCTGCACCGGCGTATCATCGCCGCAGCCGGCCACTCCGAGAGCCACCGTCATCAACATCAGTGCCACGATCCGGCGCATCGCCTCGACCTCCGTACGGCCCCCGGGCAGGTGTCGCTGCGACTGCATCCGGCCCACCCCTTCGATCGGCCGAGTTATGGCGTTTCGGCTGTCGGCCCGCAAGACGGCACGCTCCGCCTGGAGTGCGTTCGTGCTCAAGAGCCGGCCCGGTACCGGGCCTGCAGCCGCTTCGCGACCGCCGGCGAGACGAACGGAGAGACGTCGCCCCCCATGCCGGCGATCTGGCGGACGAGCGTGCCTGTGATGTGGCGAATCCCCGGACCGGCCGGGATGAATACGGTTTCGATGGCCGGCGCCATGGCCCCGTTCATGCCGGCCATCTGCATCTCGTAGTCGAAATCCGTGCCGTCGCGCAGGCCACGGAAAATGACGCGGGCGCCGGCCTCCCCGGCGGCCGTCACCACCAGCGTGGCGAAGGTGACGATCTCGATTTTCGTCCCCGTGCGTTTGGCGATGGCGCGGGTTTCCGCCGATAGCATCGTCACCCGCTCCTCGCCGGTGAACAACGGTTTCTTGGCCGGATGCACGCCAATTCCGATGACCAGCCGGTCGACGAGCGCCGCCGCCCTCCCGATCACGTCGGTATGTCCGAGCGTCACGGGGTCGAAAGTGCCGGAGAGAAAGCCTGTCAGGGACATGGCAGCTTTTAGCCGCGCGGCGTGCCGAACGGCAAGGGCGCCAATAAGGGGCAACCGGATCAGCCAGCAGGAGCCGATTGGCTTTTCGAACCGCACGCGGCAATATCCGGCCTCGCAACCGGGTTCAATGGAGGTTCCCCATGTCTCGCGCAGCACCGAAGTCCTGCACGTCGAAGGCGGCCGTCCGCCTGCTGGCTGGCACCGTCTTTCTCGCTGCCGGAACGGCGGCAGCGACAGCCGGCTGCGTCACCAAGGCCGGCTCCGCCACCGGACCGACCAAGGCATTCGCTCAGTACGAAGCCGAGCTCATCATCTATCAGGTGACCGGCAACTGGCCGTTCCAGACCGACAAGATCTCGAAGCCGACCTACACCTGCAAGAGCGACGGCGTGCTGTGGACCTGCCGCGCCGTCGCCAAGGTGTGCAAGGGATGACCGGGAACGCGGTCGGCCAGACATTCAACCAGACATTCCAAGTGCGGGTGTCTCAGTGTCGGCAGAGCGCGGTCGGTTTCCTGAGTTGTGTGCTCATGGCCGTGACGGCCCCGGGAGCGGACGCTCAATCGCACGGCTCCGCCTACCGGCCTGCCGGACGCTGCGGACATTTCGCCAGGGCCCCGCTCGACACGCCGGCCTGGGCCTGCGTCGGGATCGTAGCCGGCCCGTCGCACGGTCTCGTCATGCCCCGCGGCATCGTGCAGGTTTCGCCGCGCCGGTTCATCCTCACCGACATGGGGAGCTGGTCTCCGGGCCAGGGCCGGATCCTGCAACTGGACGTCGGCACGAACGGCGCCGCCAAGGTCACGGTGCTCTACGCAAAGCTCGATCTCGCGCATGGCCTGGCCATCGGACCAGATGCCAAAGTCTATGTCGGCGAGCGCGGCGCCATATGGCGGTTCGAACCGTCGATCGAGCGCGCGCCCCGCGAAAAGGTGATCGACGGACTTCCCGCCACGGGTCTGCACCGCCTGAAGCACATCGGCTTCGATGGCAACGGCAATCTCCTGATCAATATCGGCGCCCCGACGGATCGCTGCGAAGGCAAGAGCCGGACTGTTCGCTGGCCGTGTCCGGACGAGGCGTCCAAGCGCCCCTTGGCAGCCCTTTGGCGGTTGCGCAAAAGCGATGGGCCACCGGCTGCGCGCCTCCAGCCGCTCGCCACGGGACTGCGGAATTCGGCGGCGCTCGCCGTCCACTCCGGCAGCGGGCTCGTCCTGCAGGGCGAAAATTCCGCCGACTACCCCGGCGGCGACTTTCCACCCGACGAATTGAACATCATCGAGAAGGGGAAGCATTACGGCTGGCCCTACTGCGCCGGCAAGGCAACCGTGGTGCCGGAGTATCGGCGCCACGTCGCCGACTGTCGCCGCTTTGCCTCGCCGGCGGCCGTCTTGCCGGCCCACAGCTCGCCCCTCGGCATGCTTTATTATTCCGGCACGCTGCTGCCCGAGCTGCGCGGAAAGCTCATCGTCAGCCTGCATGGCTACCGCTCGTCCGGCCATCGCATCGTCGCGGCGGCGGTCGACGACGCCGGCCGTCCGCTGGCGGACAGGAACGGCCGCGCGGACCTGACGGACGTGGTCGCCGGTTGGACGGCGAAACCGAACCGGCGTCCGCTCGGCTCTCCCGTGGGTCTCGCCCAAGCCGACGACGGAAGCCTGTGGTTTGTCGAGGACAAGAACCGGACCGTCATGGTCCTCCTTCGCTCCGGTCCCGACGACGGCGCGACCCCACCGCCGCAGGCCGATCCCGCCGAGCCACCGAGCGCCACGCACTCCGCGCCCACGGGCTGGAGCGACCTCTACGCTAAAGTCATCAGGCCGAACTGCGGCCAATGCCATGACGATTTTCGCGACGCGGACGCCTCGATGGCCTGGACCACCTCCATCACCTCCGGCGTGATCGAGCCGGTAAAGCCGGCGGCCTCGAAGATGTTTCAGGCCATGCTCGGCACCGGGGGCGTTCGGCCGATGCCGCCTCCCCCGGCTCAATTGGATCGCCAATCGAAACAGCAGCTGACCTCGTTCCTGGCGAGCCTTAAAGAGGGCGCGACCGGGAAATAGACTTGCAATAATCGCTGGATGATCACGGCCGATGCAATTGTCGAGGAGGGGTCAGAATCACAATGGTTGCTTCAGCGGCGAAAAGGATCTTCGCATGGCTCCCGGCAGTCGTTTTCGGATCGGCTCTATTCGCCGCCGCAGGTGCGCACCCGACGCGCGCCGGGCAGGTTCTCTATTCGAGCCAGCAGATCACAATGCCGGGTGAATACACCTC
This sequence comes from Hyphomicrobium sp., assembly GCA_052388455.1. Lineage (GTDB taxonomy): Bacteria > Pseudomonadota > Alphaproteobacteria > Rhizobiales > Hyphomicrobiaceae > CAZSNH01. Next base: position 1,108 of record JBQTIA010000002.1, on the reverse strand, counting down.
CGGCATCGAGGGGCCGGCCGTCGGGCCTGATGGCAGCCTCTATGCCGTCAATTTCGAGGCGCGCGGGACGATCGGGAGACTGACCCCGGGCGCCAACCGGTCCGAGCTTTTTCTCACGCTGCCGGCTGGCAGCATCGGTAACGGCATCCGGTTCGATCCTGACGGGCGCATGTTCATTGCCGACTACAAGGGGCACAATGTGCTCGTGGTCGAACCCGGCCAAACCGCCACGCTGGTCTACTTCCACTCGGAGCAGTTCAACCAGCCGAACGATCTGGCGATGGGGCTCGACGGCACGCTCTACGCGAGCGACCCGGATTTCAAAGGACGGACCGGCCAGATCTGGCGCATCCGGCGCGGCGCCGATGGTGCGGGTCGAGGCGAGATCATGCAGAGCGATAGAAAGCTCGGTGTCACCAACGGCATCGACCTCGGTCCCGGCGGCGACATCCTCTACGTGAGCGAATCCGACACACGCGAATTGTGGGCCTACCGCATCGAGGGCTCCCGGCTGACATCGCCGCGACGGCTCCAAAAATTCGACGCCTTCGACCTCGACGGATTGCGCACGGATACAGACGGAAACATCTTCCTGACGCGGCCGGGCCACGGCACCGTCGTCGTCGTCGCGCCCGACGGGTCGATCGTTCGCGAGATCGCCACGCGCGGCAAGACCCCCTCGAACCTCACCTTCGGCGGACCGGACGGCAAGACGATCTTTCTCACGCAGGTGGACGGCCGGTTCGTCGAAAGCTTCCGCGTCGATCGGCCCGGCCGGGAATACTGCCGCGACGCAACGGTCGCCGGCTGCTAGAATTTTGATAAGACCGACGATTCACGATTCGGACTGATAGGGTCCGAAGCGATCGTGGTCTAGCCGCCACCCGGCGTCGAAGCCGGCCGTTGACACGGATGCCCGCAGCTTACACGTCGCCAGCGGCCGGAGTTTCGTCCCCGCCGGCCCCGTCCTCGCTGCCGTCGTCCGAGATGCGTTCTACGGAGACGACCTTCTCGGCGCCGTCGGTCTTGAAGATGCGGACACCCTGCGTGTTGCGGCCGGCGATACGCACGTCGTCGACCGGGCAGCGGATGAGCTGTCCTGCGTCGG
>JBQTIA010000001.1:0-87852 GCA_052388455.1 Hyphomicrobium sp. | reverse complement strand
GGTCGAGGCACGAGACCCAACAACTTTGGTCGCTCGAGTTTGTTGGGTCTCCTTCGTCGACCCAACCTACATTTCGCGCCATATGCGATTGCCCTGGCACCCACCCCCAACGTCCCATTTGCGTTGCCCGGCGGCTCGGGCTAGGTCTCCGGCACCGCCAGAAGATTTCCACGGTCATCCTCGGGCTTGTCCCGAGGACCCATCCTTCGGCTGGCGCAACAGCTCGCGGCGCAATGGATGGTCGGGACCCTCGGGACGGGCCCGAGGGCAAGCGAGCCCGACCATGACATAGGGGAGCAAGTGTTGGAGTCGGAACACAAACCCTTCGGCGATCCGATCCGCGGCTGGCCGCTCACCCCTGGCCGCAGGCCTCCGCCCCACCCCAGGGCAATCGCATATGGCGCGAAATGTAGGTTGGGTCGACAAAGGAGACCCAACAAACTCGCGCGACCAAAGTTGTTGGGTCTCGTGCCTCGACCCAACCTACGTCCAAATGCGATTCCCCTCCGCCCCACCCCCCACCACCCTGAGAGGCAACCCACTTGAAAATCTGCATGATCGGCGCCGGATACGTGGGGCTCGTCTCGGCGGCGTGCTTCTCCGAGTTCGGCTGGACCGTCACCTGCGTCGACAAGGACGAGGGGCGCCTCGCCGACATGCGCCGCGGCGTCTCGCCCATCTACGAGCCGGGCCTCGACGAGCTGCTGGCCCGCAACATGAAGGCCGGCCGCCTCTCCTTCACCAACGACCTCGGGCCGTCGGTCAAGGACGCCGACATCGTGTTCCTCGCCGTCGGCACGCCGATGCGCCGCGGCGACGGCTACGCCGATCTCTCCTACGTCTTCACCGCCGTCGAGGAACTGGCGCCCTATCTCGATCGCTTCACGGTCATCACCACCAAGTCGACGGTGCCGGTCGGGACCAGCCGCGAGATCGAGCGGCGGCTGCAGGCCGCGCGGCCCGATGCCGAGTACGCGGTGTGCTCCAATCCCGAGTTCCTGCGCGAGGGCTCGGCCATCCAGGACTTCACGCATCCCGACCGTGTGCTGGTCGGCACCGACAGCGCCAGGGCGCGCGAGGTGATGGAGCGGCTCTACAAGCCGCTGTCGCTGCGCGGCTCGCCGGTGATGTTCGTCTCGCGCGAATCCGCCGAGCTGGCCAAGTATGCGGCCAACGCCTTCCTCGCGCTCAAGATCAGCTTCATCAACGAGGTCGCCGATCTCTGCGAGGAGGTCGGCGCCGACGTGCAGGAGGTGGCGAGCGCCATCGGCAAGGACCGCCGCATCGGTGACAAGTTCCTGCATCCCGGACCGGGGTACGGCGGCTCGTGCTTCCCCAAGGACGTGTCCGCCATCATCCGCACGGGGCGCGAGGCGCGTGCGCCGCTCTCCATCATCGAGCAGGTCGAGCGGGTCAACCACGAGCGCAAGATCGCCTCCGCCCACCGCGTCGAGAAGGCGGCCGGCGGCTCCGTGCGCGGCAAGACGATTGCGGTGCTCGGCGTCACCTTCAAGCCCAATACCGACGACATGCGCGACGCGCCGAGCCTCACCATCGTGCCGATGCTGCAGGAGCGCGGGGCAACCGTGCGCGCGACCGATCCGCAAGGCCGCAAGCACGCCGAGCCGATGCTGCCGGGCGTCGTGTGGTGCGAGAATGCGCTGGAGGCGGCAACCGGCGCCGACATCCTCGTCGTCGTGACGGAGTGGAACGAGTTCCGCGCCCTCGATCTCCAAGCCGCCCGCAAAGTCATGAAGGGCGACGTGCTCGTCGACCTGCGCAACGTCTTTCCGCCCGCCGCGGCAACCGCCGCCGGTTTCCGCTACCGGGGCATCGGAAAATAGCGCCGTTGATCGAGCGTCAGCGGAACATGATCGAGGTCTGGTCCGTCAGCGGCTTCAGCAGATATGAGAGCACGGTCCGGTTCTCGGTCCGGATCTGCACGTCGGCCGGCATGCCCGGCAACAGCTTGCGGTCGCCGAGACGCAGCAGCTCGTCGGGCGGGATCTCCAGGCGCGCGGCAAAGTAGGTCTCGCCCGTTTGCTGATCGCGCGAGAGGTCGGCGGCGATGCGCTTCACATGCGCGTTGATCTCCGGCGTCGTCGCTTGATTGAAGGCGCTGAAGCGGATCACCGCCAGCTGCTCCACATGCACCTGATCGATGCTCTGCGGCGCGATGCGGGTTTCGATCATCAGCCGGTCGTCATTGGGCACGATGAGCATGATCGGCTCGCCCGGATTGACCACGCCGCCGACGGTATGCACGGAGAGCTGATGCACCAGCCCGTCCTGCGGCGAACGGATCTCGACCCGCTTCAACTGGTCCTCGGCGGCGACGCGGCGCTCGCGCAGCTCGTTGATTTTCGACTGAACCTCGCGCAGCTCTTTGACCACCTCGGTGCGGGCGTCCTGGTCGATGCGAAGGATCTGAAGCTCGACCTCGCTGATCTTGCCCTTGGCCTGCGCGGCCGAGGATTTCAGCTGCCCGAACTCGCCTTTCAACCGTGCGGCCTCGCGGCGGAGCTGGTTCATGCGGTTGACGGTGACGAGCCGATCCCGCTCCAGGTTGGTCAGTCCGTCGAGTTCGGCGCCGATGAGCTTGATCTCGGTCGCTTTGGATTCGATCTGGCCGGAGACGCCGGAAATCTCCTCGCCGAGCTGGTCGATGCGTTCGCGAAGCTGCCCCTTCTGTCCCGCGCGCGAGTTCTGACGGCTGGTCAGCAGGCTCTGCTCGGCGGACAGCATCTTGGCGATGGTCGCTTCTTCCTTTCGCGGCACCAGAGCGTCCGGGATGACGAGTGTGCCCTGGTCGTCGCGCTCGGCGGACAGCCGCGCCTCGCGGACGTAAAGCTCTTCGAGCTGCACGGCGATCAGCTGCATGTTGGCGCGGGTGATGGTCTCGTCGAGGCGGATGAGGAGGTCGCCGGTCTTGACGCGCGCCCCCTCCTTGATCCGGATTTCGCCGACGACTCCGCCGGTCGGATGCTGCACCTTCTTGAGGTTGCTTTCGACGACGACCGTGCCGGGCGCCAGCACGGCTCCGGCGATTTCAGTCGTTGCCGCCCAAACAGTCACGCCGCCGACGATGAACACGGCAACCAGAACGCCGCCGATCATGTAGGCGGCCACGCTCGCGAGGCGGTCGCGGGCTTTGGTCTCGGTTGCCGTCGTCATGGTGTCGAACTCCCGGGGTTGTCGGAGACGATCCTCAGTCCGCCGGGGCCCGGCCCCGCCGGAGCATCCTTCTGGGCACCCGGCTGCGGCGCAATTTGGGCCTGACCGCCTGCGCGGCTCACCACCGGCGGCCCGCCGGAACCGGGGAGTTGTGCAGGCGGCACTGGTGCGAGGATCTTCCGCAAGACCTCTTCTTTAGGCCCGAAGGCTTGCACCGTACCGTTGGCCATGGCGAGCACTTTGTCGACCCCTGCCAGAGCCGACGGGCGGTGGGCGATGACGACGGCGATGCCGCCTCGGCTGCGCACCGAGCGGATCGCTTCGGTCAGCGCCGCGTCCCCGTTTGCGTCGAGATTGGAGTTCGGCTCGTCGAGAACCACCAGGAACGGCCGCCCGTACATCGCCCGGGCCAACGCCACGCGCTGACGCTGACCGGCGGAGAGCCCGCTGCCGCTCTCACCGATTTCCGTGTCGTAGCCCTTCGGAAGCTGGACGATCAGATCGTGCACGCCCGCATCCTTGGCGGCCTGCACAATGCTCTCGCTTTTGGCCGCCGGGTCGAAGCGGGCGATGTTCTCGGACACCGTTCCGGCGAACAGCTCGATGGACTGCGGAAGATAGCCGATATGCCGGCCGAGGCTGTCCGGCGCCCACTGGTCTAGCGCGGCACCGTCGAGCCGCACCGTGCCCCCCATCCGCATCGGCAGCCAAACGCCGACCAGCGCCCGCGCCAGCGTCGACTTGCCGGCCGCGCTCTGACCGATGACGCCGACGCCCTCTCCTGCCGCCAGCGTAAACGAGACGTTCTGGATGATCGGCTTGTTGTCGCCCGGAGCTGCCACCGTCAGACCCTGGACCTGCAGCGACTTGACGGGCTTCGGCAGCTCGACCGATTTGGTTTCGTGCTCTTCGACCACGCGGAACAGCTCGATCAGCCGCTGCCGGCTCTGGCGGGCCGAGACGAACGAGCGCCAGTGGGCGATGGCCGTTTCGACCGGCGCCAGCGACCGCGACATGACGATCGAGGCGGCGATGATGGCGCCCGGCGAGACCTGCCCCTCGATGACCAGGTAGGCGCCGAGCCCGAGGATGCCGGATTGCAGCATGAGGCGCAGCACCTTGGTGATCGTGCCGATGCCGCTGGAGGCGTCGCTCGCCTGCAGCTGGTCGCGCAGAAAGCGGTCGTTCAGCCCGTCCCAGCGGCGCTGCATGTGAGGTGCGAGGCCCATGGCCCTGATCACCTCGGCATTGCGGCGCGCGGCCTCACCGAGCGCCATGCGCTCCGAGCCGCTGCGGGCCGAATCGCGCGACGGCGCCGAAGTCTTTCGCTCCGTCAGCAGGGTCAGGAAGATGAGCAGCAGTGCGCCGGCGACAGAGAACAGCCCCAGCAGCGGATGCAGCATGAAGATGATCGCGAGATAGAACGGAATCCAGGGCACGTCGAAAAAGGCCGTCGGTCCCAGTCCCGAGAGGAAGGCGCGGATCTGGTCGAGGTCGCGCACCGGCTGGAGGCCGTCGCCGGCCTGGCGCGTGCGCAGAGGCAGCATCTGGACGGCGGCGAAGACCTTTTCGCGCAGCTCGCGGTCGATGCGGACGCCGACACGGCTCATGATGCGGACGCGGAAGAAGTCCAGCATGCCGTTGGCCGCATAGAGCCCGGCCATCAGGATCGAGAGACCGACCAGCGTCGGCACGCTGCGTGAGGGGATGACGCGGTCGTAGACCTGCATCATGTAGACCGACCCGGTCAGGGCCAGAATGTTGATGATCGCCGAAAACAGGCCGACGCCCAGGAAAATGCCGCTGCAATTGCGGATGGCGCGCTGGACAGGGCCCAGCCGCGCCGGGTCGCCCTTGGGGGAAAGGAAATTCATGGGTTCGCTCGGTCTTCCTTCTGAGAGCCGTCAAGAGCGCCACTCGCGCGGCACCACAGGCGACGCACTAGGCTCGAGGACGGATGAACGTCGCAAACAAAACTCGAGGTGGGGATCAAGTCTTGCTGATGACTCTTGATGCTGACTTGCGGACACTACTTAAATCGACGGGCTGATCCTGGCTTGGCAATCCATCAGTATTTCAGGTGCCGCCCCGGTCTCAACCCAGATCGCGACAGATCGGGCCAGATCGGGCCAGATTACGATTGTGGCGGCTCTGCCGACACCTCCAGCCGGCCGACGACGATTTTTCCGTCGGGGCCCTTGGCTCGCATCCGTGCCGGCTTGTCCTTGAACACGGTCTTCGCCAAGTTTTGCAGAATGCCGCCGAGGATCTTCGGATCGCCGATCGCCATGACGACCCACGGGATATCTCCCGAGCGCCAGTCCTGCGGCTTGAGGCGCACCGGACCACTGGTGGAACTCGATAGCTGCTGGTCGATTTCGTTCGAGACGAAGGCCCACAGCACTGCGCCGACCGGCATGACCGCGCCGGACTGCTTGGACTGGGCATCGGCGACGGCGTATTGACCGGTCATGATTGCCGGCATCACCATCCACTCCAGGTCGGCAAGGCTGTGCTGCTTCTCCGAGGGCGAGCGGATGAGCAGCGACACCACCTCGCCGAGGGCGGCGGCCGCCTGCTTGGCCATGGCGGCACGCTTGCGCGCCTCTTCGGGTGGAAGCTCCGGCACGGTGCCGTCGGCTGCCGCCGGGGCTCGAGAAGCGCCCGTGGGCTTCGATCCAGAGAACATGTACTCCTCCAACCGCAAGTTGTTAATTTATGATCGAGTCTCTACCGTGGTTGTGTTCAGCAGGTTAAACGGCTGTGACTCCGGATTAGTCCGGGCGATGAGAATTTGCAATTCACGGAGTAGGGACGGCGTGCTGTATCGGGCGAGGTAACGGAACGGCCACCCGACGAGGGCGCGCCGTTCGCAACCGAGCTGAACCTTATAATACCACTGGAACCGATGGCGCGACCGTCATGTCCCATGCGAAATCACTCGAAGCGTGCCTCGCGTTCTGGTCCGACGGCGAGCCCCTGCGGCTCGACATCGCCAGCACCGTCTTGGCGCTCGCCGAAGCGTGCGCGGACATTTCCCTGCTGGTTGCGCGTGGAGCGTTGGCCGGGGGGATCGGCGCTCCGACCGGGCGTAAGAGCGGGGTCGATCCGCAAAAGGCGCTCGACCTCATCGCCAACGAGCGGATTGCCGAACGGTTGCGGTCGGCGCCGGTGGCCGCCATCGCCTCCGAGGAGCTGATCGAGCCGCTGACACTCAAGCCGGGTGCTCCGCTGCTGGTCGCCATCGATCCCATCGACGGCTCGTCCAATATCGATGCCAATCTGTCGATCGGAACTATTTTCTCGATCCTGCCAGGAATTTCGCGGGACGGCGACACGCGGGAGTTCCTCCAGCCCGGCCATCGCCAGCTGTCTGCCGGATTCGCGGTCTATGGACCCTGCACGACGCTGGCGCTGACCGTCGGCCAGGGGACGCAGGTTTACACGCTCGATCCCGATACGCGCACTTTCATGCTGACCGAGCCCGACTGCATCATCCCGATCGCCACCCAGGAATACTCCATCAACGGCTCCAACTACCGTCACTGGGACGAGCCGATGCGGACCTACGCCGACGACTGCCTGCGCGGCCGCAACGGTCCGCGCGGCAAGGATTTCAACATGCGGTGGACGGCAACGCCGGTCGCCGAGTTCCAGCGAATTCTGAACCGGGGTGGGATATTCCTCTACCCCGGCGACATGCGCGAGGGTTACGAGCTCGGTCGGCTGCGGCTGGTCTACGAGGCGAACCCCTTGGCCCTCATCACCGAGCAGGCGAGTGGCGCGGCGTCGAACGGCCGGCAGCGCATTCTGGAGCTTTTCCCAGGTACGTTGCATCAGCACGTCCCCTTCATCGCGGGATCCCGCGCCGAGGTCGACTACGTCGTGCGCCTGCTCCAGGAACCGCACGGCGCCGCGGAGCGCTCGCCGCTCTTCGGCCGGCGGGGTCTCTTCCGCACCTGAGCCCCGCCCGGCAGGGGCTCGTTTCCCGGCGTCCGTACCGCCCGACACCACCAGTGGACCGGTCGTGAAAAGTCGTTAGGCTACAACTAAAGTCGCATGAAGATCGCGTGGGCGGGGACGGTTTCCAGAGATGTCAGCCAAACATCCGATCATTTCGGTGACCGGTTCCTCGGGTGCCGGCACCACGTCGGTCCGCCGTACGTTCGAGACCATCTTCCGGCGCGAGAACATCAACGCCTCGTACATCGAAGGCGATGCGTTCCACCGCTACGACCGCGACGAGATGGTCCGCGCCATGGCCGAAGCGGAGGCCAACGGCAATCCGAATTTCAGCCACTTCGGCGAGGAAGCCAACCTGCTGGTCGAATTGCAGGCCGCCTTCCGGTCTTACGGGGAGATCGGCACGGCCAAGACCCGCCACTACGTGCACGATGCCATCGAAGCCGAGCAGTTCAGCGTGTCGCCGGGAAAGTTCACGGCCTGGGACGAGATCGCCTACGGTACCGACCTGCTGTTCTACGAAGGTCTGCATGGAGCGGCGATCACCGAGACGGTCAATATCGCGCGCTTCGCGGATCTCAAGATCGGCGTCGTGCCGGTGCTCAATCTCGAATGGATCCAGAAGCTGCATCGCGACAGGGAGGAGCGCGGCTATTCGACGGAGGACGTGACCCAGACGATCCTCCGGCGGATGCCCGACTATGTGAAATACATTTGCCCGCAGTTCACCGAGACCGATGTGAACTTCCAGCGCATCCCGACGGTCGACACGTCGAATCCGTTCATCTCGCGCTGGATCCCGACGCCGGAAGAATCGATGGTCGTCATCCGGTTCCGGTCACCGCGCGGGATCGACTTTTCCTATCTGCTGTCGATGATCCAGAACAGCTTCATGTCGCGCGCCAACTGCATCGTCATCCCCGGCGGCAAGCAGGATCTGGCGATGCAGCTGATTTTCACGCCCATGATCCTGCAGCTCCTGGAACGCAAGCGGCGGACGTTTTTCTGAACGTCGCGTGTGCCGACCCTCGCGCGTTGTCTCACTGACCGCGATGGTGGTCGCCGCTGGTGCATTGGACAGGGAGTGATTATAGTCCGGTCATGGAAACCGTACCCATCGAAGCCCTTGGAGACCGCCTGCCCGATCTTGCCCGCCGGGTCGAGCAAGATGAAACTGTGGTTGTGACGCGGGAGGGTAAGCCCATTCTCGATCTCGTCCCGCACAAGCGGCGGGGCGGTCTCGACGCGGAGGGAGGGCGGCGGTTTCTTGCGGAGCATGGAATCGAGAAGATCGTGACATATATCGCGCCGGACTTCGACGATCCGCTGCCCGAGGATTTCTTGATAACCCCGACCTCGATTTTGATCCTGAACGAGAATGAGGTTGCTGCTCGAAACGCATATCGTACTTGAGATCGTGAATAATCAGCTCGAACGCCTGCCCCGATCTCACCAAAGGGTCCTCGGCACGGCTTCGTCGGATCTTTTTTGCAGCACGGCCTCGCTCTGGGAGATTGCGATCAAGGTGCGCTTGAGAAAGTTGGTACTCGACAGCGCACTGCCTCTTCTCCGCCAGACATGCGAAGCGTTCAACATCAATGTACTCACCATCGACCCGCGCCACGTTCTTGCCGAGCCGCAACCCGTTCCCGCTACGCGCGACCCTTTCGATCGCCTGCTAATCGCCCAGGCAGAATGCGAACATATGTGCCTGTTGACCCTCGATTTGGCTTTGCGTGACCACCCACGGTCATGGCGCTCATCAGAATAGTCTTTTGCTGCAACGATCGCCGCACAGGCCCGTGGCGACGAGGGGCGGCTTATGGCAATGTGGGGATGAGCACCACACCGACCATCGACCCGACCGCGCGTGTCTGATAGGGACGCACCATGACCCGCCCGATCCTCATCGCCCCGTCGATCCTGTCGGCCGATTTCAGCCGGCTCGGCGAGGAGGTGCGTGCCGTCGACGCGGCCGGCGCCGACTGGATCCATCTCGATGTCATGGACGGACACTTCGTGCCGAACATCACATTCGGTCCGGCGGTCGTGAAAGCCATTCGCGCTGCGTCGCCGAAGATGTTCGACTGTCACCTGATGATCGCGCCTTGCGACCCCTATCTCGCGGCATTCGCCGAGGCCGGCGCCGACATCATTACGGTCCACGCCGAAGCCGGACCGCATCTCGATCGCTCTCTGCAGGCGATCCGCGCGATGGGCAAGAAGGCCGGCGTCTCGCTCAACCCCGCGACGCCCGCCGAGGCCATCGCCCACGTGCTCGACCGCGTCGATCTCATCCTGCTGATGACGGTCAATCCGGGGTTCGGCGGCCAGGCTTTCATTCCCGCCGTGCTCGACAAGATCCGGCGCGTGAGATCCATGGTCGGCAAGCGACCGATCGACATCGAGGTCGACGGCGGCGTGACGTCGGAAACGGCACCGCTGGTCGCCGCCGCCGGCGCCAACGTGCTGGTCGCCGGCTCAGCCGTGTTCAAGGGGATGCCAGACAGCTATGCGGCCAACATCAGCGCCATCCGGGCTGCCGCGGAAAGGGCGCGCGGCCGCGCCGCCGCGTAAGCAAGTTTGGCGCAGCGTCGTGTTCATGGGTTCATATTTCAGGAGGCTGTCATGGATCGCGTACTGCCGTTCGTCCTCGGCGCAGCTCTAGCCATAGGGGTGTCAGGTTCCGCGCCCGCGCAATCGCCGCAGCCGGCGCAGAATCCGCTTCAATTTCCGCAGACCAATCCTGTGCCGCCGGCGGCACAGCCCGCTCAGCCGCCGCAAACGGCACAGAAGCCGCCACCGGCGAAACGCGTCAAGCTGCGCACGTTGCTCGAGCAGGGTTATGAAATCAAAACCAGCGTGCTCGTTCCGCAGGATGTCGGCTCGCGCATCGTCCGCAATCTGGAGAGCGACGGCATTATCCTGACACTCCAGAAAGGCGCGCAGATCGCCACCTGCTGGTACAGCATCTCCAGTTATACCGTCGGCGACGTGCTCGACTCGGAATGGTGCCAGCCGCACTTGTAGGATCGGGTGCCGGACACGCGTATCGGGAAAGAGTCCAGCAGTTCGCGAGCGGCGCGCGTCTCGCCGCTGTCGTTCCCTCACGTTCATCTCAGCAGTGGATTTGAAGCGCTCCGGCACCGCCGGTTCCTCTGTCAGCCCCTCCGTGTGTCCGTCATCTCGACTATCAACAGGTTTCCCCTGCCGCCGGACGGACCAGTGCGAGGGTCTCACGGGCGTGGTGCTACCGTCTGATCAGTCGTGACCGATTCGGTTGCTCACGAAATCACACGGAGATGCCTCATGTCCGCACGCGCTCTGAAGATCGTCGACCAGCACGCCGAGACCGCGGCCGCCGACGCCGCGCGCGACGCGCTCGAGGACGCCGCCAAGGCTCCGCGTTCGAAAAAGCCCGCTGCGGCGCCGAAAGACGGCTGGCACCGCTTCGTCGTCGACGTGTGGATTACCAACTTCAACTTCACGGAATTCGGCGTCTACAAGCGCTCTCGCAACCGCGCCAAGTCGAGGCAGTTCTCCTCCGACATGGATATTTTCGCCGAGATCATCGAGGACGGCGAGCGCACGGGGCTGCTCGGCTACCGCGAGGACCTGTGGAAGAAGGCGGAGGGCATGGACAAGCGTCTCGTCTTCAAGCTGTTTTCGGACACGCTCAACTGGAAGGCGACGGCCGATCTGCTGCTCGGCCGCTCCATCCAGCAGACCATCGGTTCCCGCGGCCTGCCGGTGATGACCTACTCGATCAACACCGACGACGATCAGTACATGATCTATCTCGAACGCTCGGCCAACAAATGGCCGCTTCTGCCGGAGTACTTCTCGTTCTTTCTCATGGATGAGAAGGGCAAGCCCGAATTCTACCGGCTGCGCCGCGATGTGATCAACCTCGGTGGCGACTACACGCTCTACGATCAGAAGGGCGAGATGGTCGGTCATCTCGACGGCAAGGTGCTGTCGATCGGCGGCAAGTGGAAATGCAAAGTCAAAGACATGCACGCCAGCAAGCGTCTGCTGACTGTGATGAAGCTGTTCGCCGGCATGATCGTTTTCAACGGCGAATGCCGCAGCCATATGCGCAGGCTCTACAAGGATATCCGGGCCGGCCGCATCGACCCCAAGCTCGAGCGCCAGGAAGCCGACCTCTACATGAACCCACGCCGGGTGCGCTGATCCGGATCAGAATTGACGGACGCCTAAAAAAAAGGCAGAAGAATCGGATAATCTGCACAAAAGACAGTCTGTACTGAGCCTCGATGCTAAGAGCGTCTGGGCTCTAACATTTTGTATTTGAAGGCTTTCGAAGTCACCGCTTCAAGTGGCACGATTCTTGATCATCCTGCTTTTGTGATATGCAGACCGAACGAATCAACGGCGGCTGCATGAAAAATAATCAAAGCGCTCGGGAGCAGGGGAATGGAAGCAGTTGAAAAGGGCCTCGCACAGGTCCAGCAGGGCGGAGATGTGTTCTTCCTGCTGATAGGAGCGATCCTCGTCTTCGCCATGCACGGCGGGTTCGCGTTCCTGGAGGTCGGCACGGTCCGGCATAAGAATCAGGTCAACGCGCTCGTCAAAATTCTGGTCGACTTCGCCGTCTCGACCATCAGCTACTTTTTCATCGGCTACTGGGTCGCGTACGGCATCACCTTCCTGGCCGGCGCTGCAACCATCGCCGGCGGTGACTACGGTCCGCAGGGCTTCGGGCTGGTCAAGTTCTTCTTCCTCTGCACCTTCGCCGCTGCCGTGCCGGCCATCGTCTCCGGAGGCATTGCGGAGCGCGCGCGCTTCGGTGCCCAGACGATTGCGACGGCCTGTCTCGTCGGCACGGCTTATCCGCTGTTGGAAGGCGTCGTCTGGAATCGCAACTTCGGACTTCAGGACGAAGTTTTCAAAGCCATGCTCGGCGCGGATTTCCACGACTTCGCGGGCTCGATTGTGGTGCACGCCTTCGGCGGATGGGTCGCGCTCGCCGCAGTCCTGATCCTCGGCGCCCGCATCGGCCGCTACGACAAGGGCCGCTCGATCGCCACGCCGCCCTCGTCCATTCCGTGGCTCGCCATGGGCTCGTGGCTGCTGTGCGTCGGCTGGTTCGGCTTCAACGTGATGAGCGCGCAGAGCCTCAAGGGCATCTCAGGCCTCGTCGCCATGAACTCGCTGATGGCCATGTGCGGCGGCATCGTCGCGGCGCTGTTCGCGGGACGCAATGACCCCGGCTTCGTGCACAACGGTGCGCTCGCCGGCCTGGTCGCCGTCTGCGCCGGCTCCGACCTGATGCATCCCATCGGCGCGCTCGTGACCGGCGCGGTGGCGGGGCTTATCTTCGTGCAGATGTTCCAGGTCGCCACCAACACCTGGCAGATCGACGACGTCCTCGGCGTGTGGCCGCTGCACGGCCTGTGCGGGCTGTGGGGGGGCATCGCGTGCGGCATCTTCGGGCTGACCGAACTCGGCGGCATCGGTGGGGTGACGTTCCAGGCACAGCTCGCGGGCAGCGTCGCCGGGGCCGCGTACGGTTTCCTCATAGGGCTCGTCATCTACGGTCTGATCGCCGCGATCGTCGGCTTCCGCCTCTCGGCCGACGACGAGCGCCGCGGCGCCGACCTCGCGATCCACAAGATCAGCGCCAATCCGGAAGAGGACGTGCGCATGGGGCGGATGTAATCGGCATTCGTCACGCAGCCGCCAACAGCAGGGCCGGCCCGCCAGGGTTCGGCCCTGCGCGTATTTGAAGCTTGATCGTTGACGTCAGTCGGCCTTTTTGACGAGGCATGCTAGCCCGAAATATGCACCAGAACACGGCCGCGACGGAGGTGAATTTGACGGTACGCCAGAAGAAGCGCGCGGTTCGATGCCGTCGCATCGGACAAGCGTTTCGACGCCGCGTGGCGTCAAATTCACCCCGCCCGTCTTGGCGAAGCCAAGCTTCGCTTGGACGGGGTCGCACGCCCGAGGCCGCCCACGACGACGAATGGCTCAACCGTATGCGAAGCTAAGCTGTTCGCCATTCGTCGCCGTGGATCGACTCACGTTCGTGCGATCGCGGCCGTGTTCTGGTGCATAGGTCGGGCTAGGAGCGGCAATGGACTACATCGCAGTCGTCTTCGCCGAGAAGGGATCGGCCTTCGGAGCTTATTTTCCCGATCTGCCAGGATGTTTTTCTGCGGCCGACAGTTGGAACGACGTGCGATCCAATGCGCAGGAAGCGTTGGCGCTTTATGCGCGCGACGAAGCTGCCTTGCCCAAGCCTCGCTCCCCGGACGAGTTGATGCACGACGGCGAGGTGCGGAGGGAGGTTGCCGCCGGCGCAACGCTGCTTGCCGTGCCGCTTATCGTGTCGCGGCGGAAAGAGCGCTACAATCTGATGCTCGATCCCGCACTTGTGGAGGCCGTCGACACCGCGGCCCGCATTGCCGGAATCTCACGCTCCGAATTCGTCGAGACCGCAGCAGCGGCGACATTGGCAGGGCGAACCTTGCCAACGCGCAAAACCGCCCAGAGACGAAAAACCTCGGCAAAGTGATCGGCCGAGGTCGACGACCGGGAAAATTCGCCCGATATCGCCGCTGGCGCATGCCCGTCGTTCAGCCATTAGCCAACACCGCCTGATCCGGCGCTCCTCACCCCTGCCCGTCGCGACCGCCGTTATTGGCGCGTTCCCACTGCGCGATGTAGGCGGCCAGCCGCTTTTCCGCGGCGCTGTATCTGGCCACGTTCTCCCGCTCGCCCCAGGCACGCCACAGCGCGTAGCCGACACCTACGCCGAGCAGGAAAGCTGCCAAAAGATACAGGGCCATCTGCGAGAGGAGATACATGAGCGTGCCGTTGCCTTTCTGCGATGGACGCAGCCAGTCGTGTTGCGTTCTACGGCCCGCCGGCGTTGGTCGAGGTGAACTTGCCGGAGACCCTGAATTCGATGCGCCGGTTGAGCGCGTAGGCGGCGGCCGTATCGGCAGCGTCATAGGGGCGTGTCGAGGCAAACCCGCGCGAGGCCAATCGCGTCGGATCGGCGCCGGCCGCGACGAGGGCCTCGCGGACCGAATAGGCGCGTGCCTCCGACAGCCCCTGATTGACGAGCGCAGGGCCCTTCTTGTCGGTATGGCCTTCGATGGTCACGATCACGCTGCCGCACGTCTTGATCGCGGCCGCGAGCGTGCGAATGAGTTCCTGGCTCTCAACGCTGATGCCGGCGGATGCGGTCGGAAAATGGATGATCGACTGCGCCATGATCGCGGCCAGATCGCTTTCGCAATTCTTCGCGCGTTCTTCGGGGCCGAGAGTCGCATCTCGGCTGATTTGACTGGCTTCGAGCGACCTGAATGTCGCCGTGCGGTGAAGGCTGCGATCGTGGTCGGCATTGCTTTCGAAGGGTGCCGGCGGCGGAGTTGACTTGGCCAGCACGAGCGACGACCCGACGCCGCGCGCGATCAGGCTATCGCGCACGGCCTCGGCGCGCTGCAGCCCGAGGGCGGGATTGAAGAGATTGTCGCCGTTGATGTCGGCATGTCCGTAGACGACAATCGGGCGCGGGGCGCATGCGCGGGCCGACGACGCCAGCCGGTCCAATTCCGCCGTGTAATCGGGGGCGATCACGAAGCGCTGGAGCGGGAAAGCGATACGGCTGCTTTCGATCATCGCCAGATCTTGTGGCGTGCAGGCGTCCTCACTGGGAAGCGCGTCCTGTTCGATGGCCGGCGAGACGGCTGTGGACCTGCCCTCTACCTCGGTCGCCGGATCGATCTCGGCCTTTGCAACCTCGTGAGTCCCGGTGGGCCCTGCCGTCTCGTCGGCTGCTGGGGGCGCGGGCGGGTTCGCCGGTGGCGGTGCCGGAGTCGAAACAGCCTCTTGCTGGCGCGCCTTCTCCTGTGCCGCGAGTGCCTGCTCGTCCAGCCTACGCTTCAATTCCGCTTCGACCGCCAGGGCCTGCTGCTGGGCCATGCGCTTGGCCTCTGCCGCGGCGGCGCGGGCCTCCCGCGTCGCGATGCGTGCTTCCTCCAGCGCGGCGCGCGATTCCTGCTCGCGACGGGCCGCCTCCGCCAGTTGCTGGGACATCGCGGCCGAGGCTTCGATGGCGATCGCCTCGTTGTCGATCTCGGCGAGAATGCCGGGGAAGCCGACGACGGCACTCAGCCCGTCCTGCACCTTGTCGAGCGCGTCGCGCCTCGTCGTTTCATCCGGCGCGCGCCCCTCGACGATGCCGCGGTTGTCCACGATCCGGAACGTCGCCCACGAATGCCCCGTGGCTTTCAGGATCGATCGCGCGTGCTGCTCCGTCTCGGCCACGAGCCGCTCCCTGAGGCCGATGCCGTCGATAGACATCCAGCCTAACAGCGCAAACAGCAGCAGGCTCATTCCCGACCATGCGGCAAGACACGGCACACACGGTTCAGCGCGGGCGTAGGCGCTGGCCCGCTGGAAGGCTTCAGCGGCGAGTGAATCCGCTTTCTCCAAGTCTGCGCCGCGCCAGCCGGCCCGCCGGCCCGCGATCACCCAGTAGACCGCTGAAGCCAGCACGCCAATGAGGATGAGAAATACTCCGGCGCGCGCTCCGCTGGTGAACAGGGGCGAATGGAGGCCTTCGTCGCGGGTGGCCAGGCCCGCCGCGGCCAACGTCGCCACGAGACCGAGCGCGATGTGGGTCGCCAGGCTTCGCGCCCGCGCGATCTCGATCGCAATCGCCGCCAGCAGCGCCAGCGGCGCACCGAAGGTCACCAGGCCGGCCAGAGGTGTCCGGAGCGACAGTTGCGACGCCGAGCCGTCGGCGCCAGCGGTCTGCAGATCGAACAGGGCAAACTTCAGCGCCGCCGCTACCATCAGGGCAGCGATCAGGCCACCGGACATGCGCAGCAAGTGCGGAGCCATCATCGACTTTCGCAGCACGCTCCAACCGAATCGCAGAATAGTCTTTCCGGTGCGGCATGAATACGGCGCGCGGCGTCTTCGCAAGAAGAAACCGCCGGCTTCCTTATCACCGGCTGCAACATAAGGAATGGGGCTGATTCAGCCGGTCACCGGCTTCGGCTGGCTACCGACCGCCCGCCAGCCGATGTCACGCCGGCAGAAGCCGCCCGGCCAGTCGATCTGGTCGACCGCCGCGTAGGCCCGCGCCTGCGCCTCCGCCACCGTCTTGCCGCGTGCAGTGACGTTCAGCACACGCCCGCCGTCGGCGACGATAATCGCTCCGCCTCGCAGGCTCGGCGCGCCGGGCTCCCCGGGTGAGGCTTGCCGAGCGGAGGGCAGAACAGCTTTCGTGCCGGCATGGAAGATCTCGACGCCCTCGGTGGCGGCCGCAGCCTCCAGCCCGCCGATGACCGAACCTTTCTCCGGCGTCCCCGGATAGCCGTTCGCCGCCATCACTACCGTCAAGGCCGCGTCGTCGTGCCAGCGCAGATCGAAGTGGGCGAGCATCCCGTCGGCGGTGGCGACGAGCGCCGCCAGCAGGTCCGACTTCAGCCGCATCATCAGCACCTGCGTCTCGGGATCGCCGAAGCGCACGTTGTACTCGATGAGCTTCGGCCCCTCCTGCGTGATCATCAGCCCCGCGAACAGCACGCCCTTGAAGGTATTGCCGCGCGTCGCCATGGCCGCCACCGTCGGCACGATGATCCGCCGCAAGGTCTCCTCGACCAGCGCCGGCGTCATGATGGGAGCCGGAGAATAGGCGCCCATGCCGCCGGTGTTCGGCCCCGTATCGCCGTCGCCGACGCGCTTGTGGTCCTGTGCGCTGGCGAGCGGGAGCACGTGCGCGCCGTCACACAGCACGAAGAAGCTGACCTCCTCGCCGTCGAGAAACTCTTCGACGACGACCTCGGCGCCGGCCGCTCCGAACGCTCCCGCGAAGCAGGCGTCGATCGCCGCCTCGGCCTCGGCGCGCGTCGCGGCGATGACGACGCCCTTGCCGGCCGCCAGCCCGTCGGCCTTGATCACGATCGGCAGCTTCTCGCCCGCGAGATAGGACTTCGCGGCGGCGGCGGAGGCAAAGCGGCCGTAGGCGGCCGTCGGGATGTGGTAGTCGCGGCAGAGGTCCTTGGTGAACCCCTTGGAGCCTTCGAGCCGCGCCGCCCGCGCCGAGGGGCCGAAGTGCTTGATGCCAGCCTCACCGAGCGCGTCGCCGAGCCCCGCGACCAGCGGCGCCTCGGGACCGATGACCACGAAATCGATGGCGAGCCGGTGGCAGAGCGCGACGACCGCGGCGTGGTCGGACGCATCGAGCGGCACGCAGTCGGCGAGTCCGGCGATGCCGGCATTACCCGGCGCGCAGGTGAGTTTTGTCAACAACGGGCTCGCCGCGATGGCCCACGCCAGCGCATGTTCGCGCCCGCCGGAGCCGATGAGGAGGATGTTCATGGGGGAGTGGAGTGGAGCAGGGCGAGCGGGGCGTCAAGGGTGGGGGTCGCGAAAGACTGAAGCACGATTGGCGGCTGCGCCTCACGCCACGGCCCGCGCGTGCGCGATCTCCCGATCACCGACCGGACGCACGTCGCCGGCTTCGAGCGTGACGACATCGATCGTCTCGCCCGTCAGAGTCATGAATTCGACCTCATACGCCTTGCCGTCCGCGTAGACGTGCACAACCGTGCCGAGATCGCCGCGCGCAAGACCTTGCTCGGGCAAATCCCGCTCCAAAGCGATCCTGTCGTGTTCCTTGATCATCTGCTCGGTCGCTTGCCCGCAAAGGCGGTGATGAGACGGGGCCGCGTCTTGCCTGTGTCGATCATCCACACAGTTCTTACCACGGGTTCGCGCCCATCGGGAGCCCGCAATCGGCCTTCGACAATGTATTTCGCGCTATGAGGTGATGGCGGCCCTAAGGCGGCGTCCGCGTTTCGCGCAAGATTGAGCAGTGCCTGCCTCAATACCTCGGGCTCAAGCACGCTGAACCCGAATTGCATGAGGAATTGCGCCTTCCCCCGCCCGTCCTCGTGCGCCTCGCACAGCAGATACTCCGATATTTTGCTGTCATCGACGATGGCGTTTTCCGCGTTCGGCAGGCGCATGGTTTGGTTCGACTGTGCTCAAGACGTGCAGGGCGGCGCGCAGCTCACTCTTGTACTTCTTGGTCATCGCAAACGCCGCTCCGCCTCACGCCACCGCCCGCGCGTGCGCGATCTCCCGATCGGCGAGCGGCCGCACACCGCCTGCGTCGAGCGTAACGATCGCGATCGTTTTGCCATCGAACGACAGGAATTCCAGCGTAAAACCTTTGCCATCCTGGTGCACGCCAACGACCGCACCGATGTCGCCCGCGATCAAGCCGTGTTCCGGCACCGCGCGAGTGAGCGCCACACGATCCAGTTCTTCGATCATACCGTGTCCTCCGAGGGAACCGCTGTGATCAGTCGCGGCCAATTCGTGCCGACGTCGATCATCCATACTACAAGGACCCATGGGTTTCGGCTATCTGGACTCTCGATGCGGCCGTTGACCTCATAAATCGTGCCATATTCTGTCGTCTTCATGCCGATAACTTTGCCTCGCCGGGCGTGTGCCAGAAGGGCGTGGCGTAACGCTTCCGGATCAACGCATGAAAATCCAAACTTCTCGAAAAATTTCGACTTTGGCGTACCTTCCGGGTGCGAGGGCGACAAAAGATAGCCGACAATCTTTTTGTCGGAGATGACTGCGGCAGTGGGGTTGGGAAGCCCTGACACTGCCGGGAAACTCCATAGTCGCTGCGCCCCCGCCAAGCTCAAGACAAAGCGAGGTAAAGATCAGGGTCCAAGCGTCCTCCCGACACGGAAGCCCAAGATGTAGCTCCGGAGGCTGGCGAAGTTCCTGCCACGGTCGGCCGAGCGAAGTTCCTCTGGGGAGAAAAACCAGGAACCACCGCGGACAACACGGCGACAACCCGAGGTTTCTGTAGTCGCGGTGGCATCCACCGGCGCGGCTTTGTAGCTGTCCTGGTAGCAGTCCTCGACCCACTCCCCCACGTTTCCATGCATGTCGTGGAGCCCAAAGGCGTTGGGCTTGTAAAGTCCCACTTCGGCCGTGCGCTCACCGGCACCGTCTCTGCACTTGGCGTTCCTCCACGAAAAACTCGTGCCAGTATCGGCGTGGTTCGCGTACTCGCAAACATTTGCCTCGTCGCCCACGAAGCTCCAACGGCCGTTCGTGCCCGCACGAGCCGCATATTCCCATTCCGCTTCGGTGAGCAGCCGATAGGTCTGCCCCGACTTCTGCGACAGCCACGCGATGTAAGCCTTGGCGTCGTCCCAGCTCACACACAGGACCGGATGCGTGCCGGTTTGCTCAAAGCCCGGCTTTATGAAAGAGCCGGACTGCTTCTTCAATTCACTGCCGGTCCATACGATGCATTTGTCTACAACCTTGAATTTGGCTGCCTTCGCGAACTCCTCGAACTGACTTCGCGTCACCTCGTACTTGCCGACTGCGAAGGCTTGGCGATCTTCACTGTGCGCTGAGGGCCTTCGTCAGCGCTGCGACCCTCCTCGCTCTCCGGCGAGCCCATGGTGGACTCTCCCGCCGGCACCACGACCATCTCCGGGCACTCCTCGCAATCTCGGAAAGTCTCGCCGACCATCGGCGCGGCGGCCTTGGCACGCTCGACCTCGGCGGGTGAGGCTGCTCCCTGTTTCTCCAGCATCGCCATGCGCTCGCGATCCAGCTCGACTAAATTCTTTATTAATGCGTCTGCGCTCGCCCTTGCCTGCTGCAACGTCTCGATCCGGCTCGCCGCCAGGCTGTCGTAGTACGGATTGGCCGCGCCGAACTGCTTGCGGTAGCCCTCCAGCACCGGGATGCTTTCGGAATTCTGCACTTGCTCCCACACGCGCGCGGCTTCGCTCTGCTGCGGCGCCACCGCCGCCGGCACCTCCGGCTGTCCGGGGGCACGCCCTGCCCCGCCGCGCTACTGCTGGGCGGCCCCGGCCGGAGGTTTCTCGAGTTCGACGAGCGGCGCGTCGGCGAACACGAACAAATAGGCCAGCATCGCCAGGATGCAGGCCACGCCGGCGAACAGGATGTAGCTCTTCGAGTGCATCGGACCGGGCCTCGTCTCAGACGTGGGAGGGGGACACCATACCTCATTCGAGCGCGCCTCGGCGGTGCGTTTCGACAACGGGATCGAGCGCTCGAATGAGGTATGGCGTCCCTGCGGCCGCCCCGCGCCGCCCCACCCGGATAGCCCCGGCTCACCCGGCGGAGTAGGGCCATTTGCGCGTGTCCCGCGCCCTTGCGTGTGCCGCGGGCAAAACCTAGGGTTCGACCAAAGTCTAAAAAATCCACCGCGGCCGGCCGTTCCCTCGAACGGAGCCCCAGCCGAACGCGTGGCACCCAGGGGAAACGCAACTCAATGAAAAACAAAGTCATTTCGGCTGCCGAGGCGATTGCTCTGATCGGCGACGACGATGTCGTTTGCACCACCGGGTTCGTGCAGAGCTGCATTCCCGAGGCGCTGCACGCGGCCCTCGAAAAGCGCTACGTCGACACGCAGGCGCCGAAGGGGCTGACCCTCATCATGTGCGCCGGCGCCGGCGACAGCAAAGGGCTCGGCACCGGGCGGCTGCATCACGAGGGGCTATTGAAGCGCGTCATCGCCGCCAACTTCGGCCGCATGCCGAAGGTCGCACAGGCGGCGCAGGACAACCGGATCCAGGGCTACAACCTGCCCCAGGGCATCATTTCCAAACTCTACCGCTCGTGCGCGGCCGGCTCGCCGGGCCTCTTCTCCAAGGTCGGGCTGCACACCTACGTCGACCCGCGGCTCGGCGGCGGGCGGGTCAACAGCGTCACGACCGAGGACATCGTCAAGCTGGTCGACGTCGATGGGGAGCAGTGGCTGTTCTACAAGGCGACGCCGATCGACGTGGCGCTGATCCGCGCGACGAGCGCCGATCCGGCCGGAAACCTCAGCATGGAAAAGGAGGCGCTGACGCTCGACTGCCTCGCGCAGGCGATGGCCGCCCACAACAACGGCGGCGTCGTCATCGCGCAGGTCGAGCGCATCGTGGCGCACGGCTCGCTGAAGCCGAAGGACGTGCGCGTGCCGGGCATCCTGGTCGATTGCGTGGTCGTCGCCGATCCGCCCGAGATGCACCGCATGAACTACGGCGTGCACTACAATCCGGCGCTGTCGGGCGCCATCCGCGTGCCCGTCGATCACATCCCGAAGATGGAGCTGGACGAGCGCAAGATCATCGCGCGCCGCGCGGCGTTCGAGCTGCCGCTGAACGGCGCCATCAACCTCGGCGTCGGTGCGCCCGACGGCGTGGCGTCGGTTGCGGCCGAGGAGCAGGTGACGCCCTTCCTCACCATGACGACGGAAGCCGGCGCCGTCGGCGGCGTGCTGGCGGGAGGATCAAGCTTCGGGTCGTCGGCCAACGCCGATTCGATCCTCGACCAGAACCAGATGTTCGACTTCTACCATGGCGGCGGGCTGGATCTCACCTGCCTCGGCACCGCCGAGGTCGACGAGAAGGGCAACGTCAACACGTCTAAGTTCGGCGGCAAGCTGAACGGCTGCGGCGGCTTCATCGACATCTCGCAGAACTCGCGAGCGGTGGTGTTCGCCGGCACGTTCACGGCGGGTGGGCTGGAGGTCGCCATCGACGGCGGCAAGCTCCGGATCGTGAAGGAAGGGCGCGCCCGCAAGTTCGTCAGGGCCGTCGAGCAGATCACGTTCAGCGGACCTTATGCGGCTTCGAAATCGCAGCCGGTGATCTACGTCACCGAGCGGTGCGTGTTTCAGTTGACGCAAGAGGGGCTCGAGCTGATCGAGGTGGCACCGGGCATCGACATCGAGCGCGACATCCTCGCGCAGATGGATTTCAAGCCGATCGTCAACCGGCCGCAGCCGATGGACGCGCGCATCTTCCGCGAAGAGCCGATGGAGCTGATGGCGGAGCTGACCAACCTCAAGCTCTCGGAGCGGGTCAGCTACGACGCGGACCGCAACATCCTGTTCCTCAATCTCGAAGGCTGGAGCGTGCGCAAGAAAGCCGATGTGGCGGATCTGAAAAAGGTGCTGATCGACGCCTGCGTGAAAGCCGGCCGACGGGTCAATTCGGTCGTCAATCACGACGGCTGCCGCATCGCCGAGGATCTCTACGACGAATACGCCGGCATGATCGAGCACATGCTGAAGCACCACTATCTGACGACGACGCGCTATACGACCAGCGCCTTCATGCGGATGAAGATGCAAGAGGCGCTGTCGAAACGCGGCCTGCGTCCGCACATCTATGAGCGCGCCGAGGATGCGCATTCGTTCCTCGAAGGGCAGGCGCAGGCGGCGGAGTGACGGCGTCTCACGAAGGAGTTGATTGGTGCTTCGCGACTTTGCAAAGTACAAATTCTTTCAAGCGCAATACAGCGCCGCCGCGACGTGAGGTCGATTTCAAAGCTGGTTTTCCAGAGGAGTGTCGTCATGCGCGCAGTTATGATGCTGGCATTCTCCTGCACGCTCATCGCATCAGCCTGGAGCCCGGCAAGCGCCAGCGACTGGAAATGCACTCGTCAATCCAAGCAACTTTCTGACGGCCAGAAATTTCTGGATGATCTCGCGCAGTCTAAAAAAAGAACCGCCTCGGTCGTTGTCATCAACAAATCAGGATTACAGATCAAAGAAGTCTTTGTGCGGCACAAATACAGCGACGAATTCAAGGATAGCTGCACCTGGCAGGACGCCTTAGCCGACAAAGCGTCAACGCCTAATGCCATGACCGTCTACTACTACACAGGCTGGCTCACGACGGGTGTCGATTGGTGGATCGTTTCCTGGGCCGATGCGGACGGGAAAACTTATATCACCTCACCACGCAATTTCAGGAAGGTGGTTGACGCACTCGAGTCGCTGGCGCGCAAGCTCGTCCAGACTGCAGGCCCTGCGTTACTCGCGGGCGTTGGCGCTGCTGGACTGCCAGTTGATCCTTCGGGCGCTGCCATTGGATTCGTCGCGGACACAATACTCAATGCTGAAACGACTTACGACGCCAAACTGGGGGTCGGCTTCAAGCAGAAAATGCTTACTGCCGCGGACAGCAACGCGACCGTCGAAATCGTCATCGGTAAAACCGAGCCGGACGGCACGGGGCAGGTTCAGATCAGGCGTAAGTCGAGAAATGACAAACTTTCGAACGCCGAGAATGCGCCTTACAAGCAATTGACACCAGATGATATCGACGCGGCGGAAAAAGCCGAGTTAAAAATCTTGGAAGATTTTAAGAATGCCGCCGAGAAGAGGCTGGAAGAGCTTAAGGAGCGTCAGAAAAACAAGCAGAAATAGGGGCCGCTGATAGGTCTGTCGTGTCGACGACGTCGGGCGCCATCAGCGTCCCATGTGGCGCGGGTCCAAGGATCGGGGATGCCGGCAGGCAGCCCCGATCGATTTTGCGGTTGATGTTACAAAATGAAGTCGGACGCCTGCAGGAAGATGTGGCCAACGACCTCGATCGACGCGCCAATGGTGCCGTCCGTCGTCTCGACGTAGATGCTGGTCCGGTTGCGTGCGTCGTCGAAGCGCACGTCGACGTGGCCGATGTCGCCGTCGACGAACCGGCCCGGGCGCTGCGCGATGTCGACATCCACCGTCGGCGAGTTGGCGTTGTAGCTGTCGAACACGAACGCCTGATTGCCGGCCAGATTGGGATTGGCATCGATCGCCGACAGGTCGATCTTGTCGACACCCTTCTCAAAATCCATGATCAGATCGCAGCCGAACTTGAAGCCGGTCCCCGGGGTGAGGCCGGAAAACTCGTTGGCGGCAGAGAACACGAACCTGTCGACGCCCTGGCCGCCGGTCATGATGTCCCGTCCGGTGCCGCCGTTGATCACGTCGTTGCCCTGGCCGCCGTCCATCGTGTCGTTGCCGGCGTTGCCGAACATCGTGTCGGTGAAGAACCCTTCGCCGCCGAGCATGGTGTCGTTGCCGTTGCCGCCGTACATGAGGTCGCTGCTCTGGCCGCCGTTCATCCAGTCGTCGCCGTCCTCGCCGTAGAGCGCGTCGGAGCCGAACGCGAGGTCGGGAACTGCCTCTGTATCGCCCCACATCCGGTCGTTGCCGGCGCCGCCGTAGATCGTGTCCGCACCGCCGCGGCCGACCAGCTTGTCGTTGCCGAGGCCGCCGTAGAAGGTATCTGCTCCGGCGCTGCCGAGCATCGTGTCGTTCCACTGCGAGCCGATGACGCGCTCGATGGACTGCAGCG
Source organism: Hyphomicrobium sp. (assembly GCA_052388455.1). Classification (GTDB taxonomy): domain Bacteria; phylum Pseudomonadota; class Alphaproteobacteria; order Rhizobiales; family Hyphomicrobiaceae; genus CAZSNH01. The sequence goes on along the minus strand of JBQTIA010000001.1, from coordinate 63,535 downwards.
TGTCGATGCCATCGGCGAACGCAAATCCGGACTGCAGATCGGCGATAACCGTGAAGGCAATCGACGAATAGTCCACCGTATCGATGCCATTGCCGCCGTTGGCAGTGTCGCTGCCGGCGCCGAGGTAGAAGGTGTCGTTGCCATCTTCGCCGTGCATGACATCGTTGCCGGCGCCGAGGTCGCGGAAAACGTCGTGGCCCAGGCCGCCGAAGGCGGTGTCGTTGCCGTTGTGGATCGAGATGTCGTCGTTGTCGACCGTGCCGACGAGTGTATCGTTGGTGCCGAAGTCGATGTTGAGCGTGTTGCCCATGAAGGTGACGGGCACGAGGTCGGTCATGTAGTTGACGAAGGCGGGGGTGAAGACGAGGCCGGGATTCAAGTTTGCTACGTTGAATTGCAGTGTCCTTAAGGCGGTGAGGCTCATGATCATTCTCCGAGGTTCGATTCAGCCTTATTTTTTGCGGCTGTTATGTGCGGCACACCCATGAGTGCCGCGAATGACCTATCGTTTTGCCGCCCTCACGGCAGTGCCTTGGGGAACAACGGCGTACTGTTTCCCGCAGCGGTGGGTTGGTTCGCGAGGGCATCCGCAGGCGACGCAAAGGCGTGTATGATCGGAGTTCCTTTCGTCAAGGATATCGATTCGTGACTGAGCCCGCCGCCCGACCGGACCGCGCCACGCCCGGCAGTAACGCGCCGGAATTTTCGGTTTCAGATCTGGCCGGCGCCATCAAGCGTGCGCTCGAGGACGGCTTCGGCCATGTGCGCCTGCGCGGCGAAGTCTCCGGCTACCGCGGTCCGCACGCGTCCGGACACTGCTATTTCGCGCTCAAGGACGACCGCGCGAAGATCGAGGCCGTCATCTGGCGCGGCGTGTTCGGCAAGCTGAAATTCAAGCCCGAGGAAGGTCTCGAGGTCGTCGTCACCGGCAAGATCTCGTCTTTCCCCGGCTCATCCAAGTATCAGATCGTGGTGGAGGCGCTGGAGCCGGCAGGCGCCGGCGCGCTGATGGCGCAGCTCGAGCAGAGGAAGCGGAAGCTCGCCGCCGAAGGTCTGTTCGAGGAGGGGCGCAAGCGTCGGCTGCCCTTCCTGCCGCGCGTGGTCGGCATCGTCACATCGCCCACCGGCGCCGTCATCCGCGACATGCTGCACGGCTTCGCGGAGCGCTTCCCGACCCATGTCATCGTCTGGCCGGTGCGTGTCCAGGGCGAGACCAGCGCCGCCGAAGTGACGGCCGCGGTGCGCGGCTTCAACGCGCTCCCCCCCGGCGGACGCCTGCCGCGCCCCGACGTGCTGATCGTCGCCCGCGGCGGCGGCAGCCTGGAAGACCTCTGGGGCTTCAATGACGAAGCGCTGGTGCGCGCGGTGGCGGCCAGCGAGTTGCCGGTCATCTCCGCCGTCGGCCACGAGACGGATTGGACGCTGATCGATCTCGTTGCCGACGCGCGCGCCCCGACCCCGACCAAAGCCGCCGAATGGGCTGTACCGAAACGTTCGGACCTCATCGAGCAGACCTCGGATCGGGGCGCGCGGCTCAGGGTGTCGCTGCGGCGTGCGCTCGAAGGACATCGCGCCGCGCTGAGAGCCGCCGCGCGGGGGCTGCCCAGTCCGCAGGATCTGATCGCGCTCCCCCGGCAGCGGTTCGACTCAGTCGACCGGCGTCTCGGGCGCGCACTCCTCGCCAACACCCGCGCGCACGCGATGCGCCATGCCCGCGTATCGTCCCGACTTCAGCTCCGTCTGCTCGGGGTGCGAATCGAGCGCAGCGCGCGCCGGCTCGCCGAGACCCACGAACGCACGCGGGCCGCGATGACGCGCATCACCGGCGACCGTCGCCGCCGCTTCGAGCGCGTCGGCGGGCGGCTGCGGATCGAAACACTGGCCAACCGCATCGACGCCAAGGCACGAGCGCTCGAATCGCAGGCCAAGCTGCTCGCCTCGCTCAGCTACCAGAGTGTCCTGGCGCGCGGATTCGCGCTCGTCCGGGATGCGGATGGGGCGATGGTGCGAAGCGCTGCGCGCGTAGCGGCCGCCGATGTCCTGTCGATTGAATTTCGCGACGGTCGCGTCGGCGTGGTGGCCCAGGGTGGCGGTGAAGGGCCGCTTTCCGACGGACCCCGTTCAGCGATGGCGGAGCCGGGCGTCCGGGTGCCGAAGCGGCGGCGCGGATCGGGCCAGGGAAATCTGTTCTGATACCGTCGAGCGGAAGTTCTGACTTCCGCTCAATGGTACCGGCGCGCGGGGTTGGCGGGGCGGTCGCGCGCGATGCAATGCAAATACCGGCGCGCCGACCATCAAACCATGAGTCGACATTTCGGCGCGCCGGTATGAGCCCCTGCGGCGGCACGGCCGGCAGAGGGCGGGATGTTCAGCTTGACGAGGCCAGCGCCATCGACAATGTGGAGCGCCGAGCGACCATGAACCGGCGACGGCCGATCGGCCAGCCCGGCCGACAGGGACACCTGATGAACCGCATCGAAAAGTTTTTCGGCCTCAGGGGTGAGGCGCGCGTCCGCTACAAGGACGGCGAGTTCGAGGTGGTGTCGCACGGGGATTTCGTGCGCTGCGCGGTTACCGGTAAAGAGATCGAACTGCCCGATCTCAGATACTGGAGCGTCGAATTGCAGGAGCCCTATGCGTCGGCGGAAGTCTCGCTGCAGCGCTACCTCGACGTGGTCCGCAACCGCCGCTCCGCCTGACGTCGATCCGTCATTCCCGACCGCCACCCTTCATCGCTGCATCGAGTAGCGCGACGAGACGCTCTCGGTCGCGGGTACTGAAGGCGAGACGCACGTGCAGTACACGCGAAGCCGCCGCCAGATCGGCCAGAGCGCCCCGGCCGCCGATCAGCCGCGCCCGGTCTTTGGCGGTCGTCACCAGCATCGCTTTGCGCTCGATCGCGAGCGTCAGCAGCCGGCGCGCATCCGCATCGCTGAAGGCATGATGATCGGCGAAGGCAATCGCCTCGACGACATGGCCGCCGAGCGCGGCAATCATGTCGAACACGCGCTGCGGATGTCCAATGCCGGCGTAGGCGACGACATCCTGCCCGGGGAGCCAGTCCGCAGTCTCAGCCGGCTCAACGTGCGCCGAGAGAACGGGTCCGAGAAAATCCCGCCGCAGCCCTTCGATGCGGTCGAGCACCGGCGCCGCGGATGGCCCGGCGCCGCCATTCACGACAATGCAATCCGTGAGGCCGAGCTGAAAATCGAGCGGCGCTCTGAGCGGCCCGGCCGGAATGATCTCGCCATTGCCGAATCCGCGGAGGCCATCGACCACGGCGATGACGAGATCCTTGATCAGTGACGGGTTCTGCAAGCCGTCGTCCATGACGATGACGTCTGCCGGCCGCTCGCTGCGCTCGATCATCATCGCTCCCGCCCGCCGGTCGCGGGCCACCATGACGGTCGCCACGTCCGCCAGCAGCAGCGGCTCGTCTCCGCAATCGTGCGCCGTATCGATCCCCGGCGCCACCCAGTGCGGACCCGCGAGACGCCCGCCATGTCCCCGGGAAAGTATAACGGGATGGCACCCGGCGGCTTTCAGCAGCTGTGCGATGAACGCCACCAGCGGAGTCTTGCCGGTTCCGCCCGCCGTGAGATTGCCGACGCAGACGACGGGCAGACGCGAACGATAGGCCGTCGTGGCTTTGAACCGCCGCTGCACGAGATGGCCATAGAGTCGGCCGAGTGGTGACAGGCCGCGGGCTGCGATGGCCTCGGCTCGTGTCGCCCCGTACCACCAGCCGGGCTCGTCAAGACGCACGCCGAAGCCTCTCGTCGGTGGGGAGGTAGGGCTCCAGCGCTTCGAGCGTCCGATCCAGCGCGCCGCCGAGCACCTGCAGGCCCATCTCGGCGCCGGAGCGCAGGTGCTGTCGGAACTCTTCCTCTCGCAGCAGCTTTGCGGCAGCGGTCGCCAGCTCTTCGACGGAGCGCACTTCGATCACGCCCTTGTGGCGCAGCAGCGTGCGGTAGGCATCGCGAAAGTTCGCGGTGTGCGGACCGGTGATGACGGCGGCCCCGAGGCGCACGGCCTCGATGGGGTTCTGCCCACCGCGGTCGGCGAGCGAGCCGCCGATGAAGGCGACGGGGGCCAGCGCGTAAAGCATTCCCAATTCGCCGATGGTGTCGGCGATGTAAACTTCGGTCGCAACGGAGGGCACCTCGCCGAGGGAGCGCTGCGCGATGCGGAAGCCAAGCCCTTTCAGAAGCTCGGCAACGGCGGGACCGCGCTCGGGATGGCGCGGCGCTATGACGGTCAGCAGCCCGTCCACATCCGCCGCAATCCGCCGGTGCGCGCCGGCCACCATCTCCTCCTCGCCGGGATGCGTGCTGGCGGCCACGACGATCGGCCGGCCGGCGACGGCCTGCTTCAGTCGCGCGCTCTCGGCCGCATCGACGGCCGGCGGTGGAGCGTCGATCTTCAGGTTGCCGGCGAAGATCACGTTGCGGGCACCCAGCTCCCCGAATCTCCGCGCCAGCTTCTCGTTCTGGGCAACGACGAGCGAGAAGCGGTTGAAGATCGGCTGCGAGGCGGTCGGCCGCCGGCGCCAGCGACCGTAGCTCTTGTTCGACATACGGGCGTTGACGAGCACCAGTGGGACGCCGCGGTCCGCGGTTTCGAGAACGAGGTTCGGCCAGATTTCGGATTCGGTGAATACAGCGAGATCGGGCCGCCAATGATCGAGGAAGGCATTGACGCAGTCGCGCGCGTCGATCGGCACGTACTGGTGCACGCCGTTGCCGTTCAGCCTGCGCGCTACGATGCCGGCCGAGGTCACAGTTCCCGTGGTGAGCAGGAATGACAGGTCGGATCGCGTTTCTCCGAGTTTCTCGACCAGAGGCAGCACCGCATTGGCCTCGCCGACGCTGGCCGCGTGCACCCAGACGAGCGGACCCGGCTTGCGCGCGGCACTGGCCTTGCCGAAACGCTCATTCCGTCGGGCGGCATCCTCCTTTCCGCTGCGCTCGCGCATCTTCAAAAGCAGGGGCGCGGCCGGTCGCAACAGCGTTGTCGCGGCCCGGTAGGCTTTCAATCGGAACCCGGCCGCGGCCGGCTTTGCAAGCGGATCGACGAGACCCGGCGGCGTTGCGCGGGCCGGATCGGCGCCGGCCAGAGCGTAGGCCCGGCGCGTGATGGCGTTCAAAGCCACCTCGACCTCCTTGCGCTTGGCCTCGACTTCGAGTGGTGCCGCTTCGCGGGGAACGAAGATCGGCTCGCCCACGACATAGGCGAGCGTCGACCACGGAAGATTGATCGTCATCCGGCTCCAGGTGTCGAGCGAGGTGTACCGCGAGGAGGCGACGGCCGCCGGTACGATCGGCCGGCCCGAAAGTCGCGCCAGCGTCACGATGCCGGTTCCGGCGACGCGGGCCGGTCCCGGCGGCACATCCGCCGTCATGACGATAGACTTGCCGGCATCGAGCGCGGCCAGCGCCGCTCTCAAGGCATGAGCACCGCCGCGGTCCTTGGCCCGCGCGCCGGCTCCAGCACCGCGAATGAGCTCGACTCCGACCAGCGCCATCGCTTCACCGATCACCTCGGCATCGCCATGACGCGCCACCATGGCCGTGAACGGTACGCCCTCCGGCCGCTCGCTGGCCAGCATCATGAACTGCCCGTGCCAGGCGGCGACGATGGCGGGGTTGTTTCGCGCCAGCCGGTCGCGCGCGTCTGCGGGCTCGAACACGACGCGCGACGTGCGATGCACGAGGCCGATCAAACGCGCAGCCGCCCGGCCGGCGAGCTTGCCGTATCGCCGCTTCTGCTCGGGCGTCATGACCATCGAATTTGGGTTCCTCGCACCGCCCGACAATCTCACACGCCGGCCGGGTGTCAACGCATGGCCGAGGCGCGGACGGCGTCACGCCGACAGCGGCTCCGTACGACCGTCCTCGGCCCACCGCAGCAGCGGAATGCCGGACGGCGGCCGCTCTGCCCGCGAGGCACACGAAACAAGCCGGACGAGCCCCTTGCGGGAGGGTGTTATAGCGAATATCCAGGCTGCACAAATGCCAGCCGCGACCAGGGCGGGCCCGGGTCCGCTCCGCGTGACCGACCCGCGGGCGCATGTGCACGGCTTCCGATGTAGGACACCGACGACTTGCGACCAAAGGCGGGACCTGCCAAGCGCGCGCGCCGCGCCATGAAGCGCATGACGGCGGAGTGGCGCGAAGCGTTCGTCGCCCGAATGCCCGCCCCGGTGCGCCGCCACCTCGGACCCGGCGCGCAGACGCTGCACATGCTGGTGTTCGATCATCTGTGGCTGCGCCTGGCCTATCCGAACCGGCACCGCCTATCGGATGGGGTCTGGCGCAGCGCACAGCCCCTGCCGCACCAGATCCGAGCCCTCAGCCGCAAGGGCCTGCGCACCATCGTCAATCTGCGCGGGCGCATGAAGACCTCGACCTACGAGCTGGAGCGCGCCGCGTGCGCGGTGCACGGCGTGACGCTGATCGACTTCCCGATGAAATCGCGCGGGGCGCCGACGCGAGCCGTCATCCTGGCCGCCAGCGATCTCATCGGACGCCTGGACGAGCCGGTGCTGTTCCACTGTAAATCCGGCGCCGACCGGGCCGGCCTGATGAGCGCGCTCTATCTGCACTTCAAGCACGGCGTGCCGATTGCGGAGGCGCGCCGTCAGCTCGCATTCCGCTTCGGTCACATCCGGCAGGCCGATACGGGGATTCTCGACGCGTTTTTCGAGCGCTATCTTGCCGACACCGCGGCGACCTCGATGTCGTTCCTGGAATGGGTGGAGACCACCTACGACGCGGACGATCTGCAGCACTCGTTCAAGGCGCAGGGCTGGGCGAACCGGCTCGTACGCGGTGTTTTGCGGCGAGAGTAGCCGACGGTCTGCCTATTGCGCGGCCGTCTGGCGAGCCGGCTCCGCGCTCGTATCGGCGAGGAGCTGGGAGCGGGCCAGCCGCGCGTAGGTTCCGCCGCGGGCGTTCAGATCGGCGTGCGTGCCGAGTTCCACCAGCCGGCCGTCCTCCATGACTGAGATGAGATCGGCGTTCTGCACGGTCGAGAGGCGGTGGGCGATGACCAGAGTCGTGCGGTTGCGGGTGAAACGCGCGAGCGCGTCCTGCACCAGCCGCTCGGATTCCGTATCGAGCGCGCTGGTCGCCTCGTCGAGCAGCAGGATCGGCGCATCCTTGAGAATCGCGCGGGCAAGCGCGAGCCGCTGGCGCTGGCCGCCGGAGAGGCGCTGGCCGCGATCACCGATCACCGTATCGTAGCCCTGCGGCTGCGCGAGAATGAACTCGTGGGCGGCCGCCGCCTCCGCCGCGGCAACGATGTCCGCCTCGGACGCGCCGAGCCGCCCGAGGGCGATGTTGGCGCGGATAGTGTCGTCGAACAGCGTCGTATCCTGGCTGACGATGGAAATGGCGCCGCGGAGGGATTCGAGCGTCACGTCACGGATATCCACGCCGACGATCGTGATGCGTCCCTCGGTGGCGTCGAACAGGCGCGGCACCAGATTGATGACCGTCGTCTTGCCGGCCCCCGAGCGGCCGACGAACGCAACCGTCTTGCCGCCGGAAATGTCGAGCGAAAAGCCCGACACCGCGGCCACGTCGCTGTTGCCCTCGTAGCGGAACGAGACGTCGTCGAAACGGATCGTACCGGATTTGACGTGCAGGGGCTTGGCGTCAGGCCGGTCGACGATCTGCGGTTTCTCGTCGAGCAGCGTGTAGATGCTCTCGGCCGCGGCCAGCCCTTCCTGCACCCGCGCCATGAGGTTGCCGACGGACCGGATCGGCTGCGCCGACATCAAGAGCGCCGTGGTGAAGCCCATGAAATCGCCGACCGTCGAGATGCCGTTGGCGATGCGCCAGTAGGCGAGCGCGATGACGCCCGCCACCGCCAGCCCGCCCAGCGCTTCGAGGATCGATTCGAGCCGGGCCCGGTTGCCGACCGCCTTCAGGCGCAGCTTGTAGACCTGCTCGAAGCTCTGATTGAGCCGCTGGGTGGCGTAGTTTTCCAGCCGGAACGTCTTGATCAGGCGGGCGCCGCCGAGCTTCTCGGAGAGCAGCGCCGTCATGCCGCCGAGCTCCTGCTGGGTGCGCGACGCGTTGCGCCGCAGACGACGGGCGATGACGGTGATCGGCACGGCCGCGAACGGATAGACTCCGAGCACGATCAGCGAGAGCACCCAGTCGAGATAGAACATCGATACGACGAGCGCGATGACGCTCAGCGTGTCGCGCATCACCGTATTGAGAGCGGCCTGTGTGGCGTGCTGAATGAATCCGACGTCGTTGGTCAGCTTGGACATCAGCCGTCCCGGCGCATCGCGGGACAGGCGAGCGAAGTCCGCGCTCATCAGGTGCGCGAACGCGCGGCGCTGGATGTCGGTCGTCGTGCGCAGCACGATGCGCTGCGTGGCGACCGTCTGGAGGTAGAGAAAAATGCTGCGTGCGGCGGTGATCGTCACGATGGCCGCCAGCACCCACGGCAGCCAGGCTGCATCACCCTTCATCAGCGTGTCGAAGGAAAACTTGATGACCAGCGGATAGGCGCCCGTCGCTGCGGCCAGTGCCGCCGTCAGCGCCGTCGCGATGGCGATCTCGCGCCAGCGCGGAAAGATCCAGTCCCTGAGAAAGCGTCCGAGAAGTCCGCGCGCATGGGCGTCGAGAGGGATGCGGCGGCGATCACGCTTGCCGCGTCCGCTGTCGGCCGGTTCTGTCGCGCGAATATTTCCGTCTGCCACGCCAGCTCCTGCGGCCCATCTCCAAAGCTCAATACCGGCGGCGAAGGTCGCCGGTTTCATCGTTCGCCTTTGACGCCCGGTCTATGACAGCCGGACGCGGGGAGCGCGCCGTCAGCCGACGGCTGCGCCATCCCCCTGCGCGGTCTGCGGATCGAGCAGCCGGTGCAGGTGGACAATGAAGTAGCGCATGGCCGCGTTGTCGACCGTGCGCTGAGCGGCTGCCTTCCAGGCCGCGTGCGCGGACTCGTAGTCGGGGAACACGCCGACCATGTCGAGCGCGCCGAGATCGCGGAAATCCACGCCGTCCAGCGTGGTCAACTCACCGCCGAACACGAGATGCAGCCGCTGCTTGTGAGGTCCCCGCCCCGCCGTTGCCATCGCCAACCCCTTGTTCGCCACGTCTGGCACCTGCCAGCCTCGGCAGCCCACCGATACCACCGGCCCGTCGGCTTGTTGCATCGCAGCGGTATCGGACGCCCTTTCACTGCAGCTTTACGCTATTCCTTAGGATGTTTTGAATGCCCCTGTGGCAATCTCACCAGCACGGTCGCGCGAGACGGCCCCTCAGAAGTCAACAGGCGAGCAACATTTCGGCGCGGACGGGGGGAAATCCCGTTCGCGCCGAATTGCGTTCCCGGCCAGCGGCCCGACACGCCGCTCCGCCCGGCGACCCGAGGTGTCACGGGGTGGCGGTCGCGGTCATACATCGGTCTTGCACGCCTGCTCTCGGGCTGACGTCAGTCGGGGCCCGCGGTGTCTAAACCTGCGGGGCCGGCGTTATTGCAGAACGCCGATGATCTCGAGGACCCAGGGGACCATCATCAGAAGCATCAGCACGATCCACAACGCCAGGCCCTCGAATTGGGATTGGGTCATGTCCGCCTCACGATTTCCAGCGGCTTTGCCACTGTCCTGCCAAAAGCTTACACGCCAAGCTGGCGATGAGAAACATTATTTCGAGCCTGCCGGGCCGCCCCGGGCGACCCCGTCGGCAGCCTTCAGTTGCATAGGCGTGAGAACACCTTAGCCATTGCCCGGCCATATTGGCTTCGCTAGCGTCGGCTTTCCGAGCACGGGCCAGGCGCGAGATGACCGACAACCCTTACGAGCATCACCTAGGCCGCAACGCGGCCAACCACCAGCCGCTGACACCGCTGACGCTGTTCGAACGGGCCGCCGCCGTTTATCCCGATCATGTGGCCATCATTCACGGTCGGCAACGGACGACCTACCGCGAGTTCTATGCCCGCAGCTGCCGGCTCGCCTCGGTGCTTGCTCGCCACGGAATGGGTCGCGGCGATACCGTTTCGGTGATGCTGTCCAACACGCCGCCGATGCTCGAATGCCACTACGGCGTACCAATGGCCGGCGCGGTGCTGCATTCCATCAACACCCGCCTCGATCCGCCGATCATCGCCTTCCAGCTCGACCACGCCGAAACGAAGCTGCTGATCGTCGACCGGGAGTTCGCTTCCCTGATCAAGCCGGCGCTGGCGCTGGCAAAAGTGCAGCCGATCGTCATCGTTTACGACGATCCGGAATTCCCGCAGCCCGACGCGCTTCCCGCCCAACTCGACTACGAGGCCGTGGTCAGCGCGGGCGACCCGAATTTCGAGTGGCGGATGCCCGACGACGAGTGGGACGCCATCGCGCTCAACTATACGTCCGGCACCACCGGCAATCCCAAAGGCGTCGTCTACCACCACCGCGGCGCCGCCCTGATGTGCTACGCCAACGCCTTCGCCACCGGCATGACGCGCCACCCTATCTACCTGTGGACGCTGCCGATGTTCCACTGCAACGGCTGGTGCTTCCCCTGGACGCTGTCCCTGGTCGGGGGCACACACGTATGCCTCAGATGGGTCAGGGCAGCCTCCATGTATGAGGCCATCGTCGAGCACAAAGTCACCCACATTTCCGGCGCGCCGATCGTCATGGCGACGCTGCTCAACGCCAAGCCGGAAGAAAAACGCGTCATTTCCCATCGTGTAGCGTTCAATCATGCCGCCGCTCCCCCGCCACAAGCGGTGGTCAATGCCATGGTCGATGCCGGCTTCGACCTGACCCACCTCTACGGCCTGACCGAAACCTACGGGCCTGCAACGATCAACGAATGGCAGGACTCCTGGGACGACCTCGCCCCCGAGCAGCGGGCCGGGAAGCGCATCCGGCAGGGCGTCCGCTATGCGGCGCTTGAGGGCCTGACGGTGATGGACCCGGTCAGCATGACGCGCGTGCCCGCCGACGGAGAGACGCTCGGCGAAGTCATGTTCCGCGGAAATATCGTCATGAAGGGCTATCTCAAAAATCCCGCGGCGACCGATGAAGTCTTCGCCGGCGGTTGGTTCCACTCGGGCGATCTCGGGGTGCTGCACCCGGACGGCTATATCCAGTTGAAGGACCGCTCGAAGGACGTGATCATTTCCGGTGGCGAGAACATTTCCTCGATCGAGGTCGAGGACGTTCTCTACAAGCATCCCGCGGTGGCCTATTGCGCCGTCGTCGCCAAGCCCGACGAGAAATGGGGCGAGACGCCGTGCGCGTTCATCGAGACCAAGCCCGGAACGACGGCGACTGCCGATGAATTGATCGGCTGGTGTCAGCAGCATCTGGCGCGCTTCAAATGTCCGCGCCATGTGGTGTTCACCGAGGTGCCGAAGACCTCGACCGGAAAAATCCAGAAATTCAAACTCCGGGACATGGCCAAATCGGCCTGACGATCGGCCTGAATATCGCCGACAGACTGGCCGGGCGAGCGCCGCTCGACCTTCTCTCGCGGGCCGTTACGCGAATACACATGGCCCGCGAGAGACCGCAGAGGTCATTTCATCGCCGCCGCTTGCTGGCAGCGACAATGACGGCGGTGCCGAGAAGGATGGTGCCGACGAGGACCGCAGTGCGATGGCCCTTGGCGTGCGAGGGGGCGGCGGTCGCCACGATCAGACTGGTCGCCAGCGCGCCCGAGAGAACGGCTTTACCGACTTTGTTTGCAATGCTTTTCATCTGCGTTCGTCCTATCTATGTGTCGTGTCGAGATTGTCCGGGACCGTTATTGGCCCGGCTTCGACACTGGCATTGATAGCTGCATCGCTCGATCTGCCCCTGTCCCGCCCGTGACATGCCGCAAAATCGTGGTCGATGCCGCCGCGTGAGTCCGAGCCTATGGCGAATGCCGTCGCAAACCTGCGCCTTCCATGGCGGGGAATGTTGCAGTCGCAGGCTTCGGATATGCGTTTGCGCCGTTTATCAGTGTCGAACTCATAAGGCCCGATCGCATCGCATGTACTTCGTATGCCGTTCGCCGCCGTGCCACCCGAGGGGACCGACCGGGCAGCGCCTGGGTGAGGGTTGGGCACACGTACCTGCCGGCCCTCGATCCCGACCGGCCCGCTTCGGCCTCGCGCGCGGTCATCGACCGGCTACACAGCCTCGGCCACAGCGGCATCGTGATCACCGACGATTTCAGTATGGGGGCGATCCGCAAAACGCCGACCGGCATCGGCGGCGCGGACGTTGCAGCGCTTAACGCCGGTGTCGATCTGATTTTGGTCAGCTACGACAGCGACCAGATCTATTTCACCCTGCACGCGCTCCTGACCGCCGCTAAGTCAGCAGGGCAATCGCATATGGCGCGAAATGTAGGTTGGGTCGACGAAGGAGACCCAACAAACTCGAGCGACCAAAGTTGTTGGGTCTCGTGCCTCGACCCAACCTACGTCCTACTACTACGTCCTACTACGTCCTACGTCCAAATGCGATTCCCCTGGCTAAGTCAGGAGCACTCGATTTCGTCATGTTGAATGACAGCGTCCGAAGGCTCGAAAACGCACAAAAATCGTTCGCGCGTTGAGGACGCTCAATGCAGCGCCAAAGCCGTTCGCACGGCAAGCAAGCCCATAAATCGAGCACGTAAAAGCTCATCGCCTGAAACGTGACGCTCCACGTTGTTGGCCGGGCCAGCTCTACCTAGCCCGCTCCGGCCAATGTCGTGTGGCGACCGATTGGCGGCCAGCGTGTCAGATGTTCAAAAGCGACGTATCAGTGCCGCGTCCCGGTTTCGAGGCGCGTGATCTCATCCTTGAGCTTCAGTTTTTCCTGCTTCAGCCTGCGGATTTCGGTGTCGTCCGATCCAGGTCGAGCCATCTCTTCCTTGATCCGGCGCTCGAGCAGCCGGTGCTTCTCTGAAAGTTCCTGGAGATGAGCCTGCATCGCCATTCGGTCCTCCGTGTCAGAGTTGAAGACGGTCAGATAGTGTCAGAATTGCCACGGCTTGTCCAATAGCTCTGAGGATACCATCAACGATTGTGTTTTACAGCGTTGCCGGGCCGCCGTTTCGATGACCAGAACATCTCTTATGTGCCTGTAACTCCAAAAAACTATTGGTGAAAATCAAAGCCACCCACCTGCGGGACCGAGCCGGCGCCGACACGAGCCAGGCCCAGAGCTTGCGCTCCCCCGCGAACGCAGAAATAATTCTGATGCGCGCCAGCCGGATGTCGTGTTGTTACGGGCGGACGAACAATCGAGCCGGGCACATGCACCGTCAGAACGACAGGGATTTGCGCGAAGAGCTGGTCAAACTCCGCGCCGAGCATCGGCTGCTCGACGAGGAAATCGTTGCGATGGAGCACAGCGGTACGGCCGACCAGCTCCTCATCCGGCGGCTCAAGAAGAAAAAGCTGCTGCTGAAGGATCAGATCACCAGCGTCGAAGACCGCCTGACGCCCGACATTATTGCCTGACCATTGCCGCGGCGCAGGCGACAGCCACGCTTGTAAACCCCTGGATGGTTCGCTAAACCCCCGCCTTTCCTTCGCATCCTTCCAGCCCAGAGGCCCGTTTGAGCCCTTCGCGACCCGTCGTCGGCATCATCATGGGCAGCCAGTCCGACTGGCCGACCATGAAACATGCGGCCGACGTGCTGACGGACCTCGGCATCGAGTTCGAGAGCCGCATTGTCTCGGCCCACAGGACCCCCGAACGCCTCTACACCTATGCCCGTGGCGCCCAGGCCCGCGGCCTCAAGGTCATCATCGCAGGTGCGGGAGGTGCCGCGCACCTGCCGGGCATGACCGCCGCGCTGACCGCGCTGCCGGTTCTCGGCGTGCCCGTCCTGTCGAAGGCTCTTTCGGGCCGCGACAGTCTCTACTCGATCGTGCAGATGCCGGCTGGTGTCCCGGTCGGAACCCTGGCCATCGGCGAACCGGGTGCCACCAACGCCGGCCTGCTGGCGGCCCAGATCCTGGCCCTCTCCGATGCGGCGCTGGCTGCGAGAATTTCCGCTCTGCGGGACCGCCAGACGGCGGCGGTCGCCGAACTGCCGAAGGACGGCTGACGCGCCATGCCAACCTCCGCTGCGACCCCGCTGCCTCCCGGATCGACCATCGGCATCCTCGGCAGCGGCCAGCTCGGCCGGATGCTGGCGCTCGCCGCCGCCCGTCTCGGCCTCAAATGCCACATTTATGCCGACGCCGAAGGCCCGGCTTTCGACGTCGCCGCCCGCTCGACGATTGCCGACTACGGCGACGAGGCGGCACTCACGGCCTTCGCCGACGCCATCGGCGTCGCGACCTACGAGTTCGAGAACATCCCCGTCCCGACGGTCGAGTTCCTCTCGCGACGCGTCTCCGTCCGGCCGGGAGTGAAGGCGCTCGCGTGCGCTCAGGATCGCATCAACGAGAAGCGGCTGGCCCGCGAGCTCGGGGCCGAGACCGCGCGCTTTTCAGCCGTCGACAGCTTCAGCGAACTGCAATCCGCGCTCGCCGAAATCGGAACGCCGTCGATCCTCAAAACGCGACGCTTCGGCTACGACGGCAAGGGACAGGCGAAGATCCTCGCGGTCGACGGCGCCGCCGCGGCATGGGCCGCGATGCGCGATCAGCCGGCCATTCTCGAGGGCTTCGTCGCCTTCACCTCGGAAGTCTCAGTCGTCGCCGCTCGCGCCGCCGATGGCCGGTTCGAAGCCTTCGACGTGACCGAGAACGAGCACCGCAACCACATTCTGCACCGCTCCGTGGCGCCGGCCGCCATCGATGCCGCAACGGCCGCCGAGGCGGTGGGGATCGCCCGGCGCATGGCCGAGGCCCTCGATTACGTCGGTGTCTTCGCGATCGAGTTTTTTGCACTGGCCAGTGGCTCTCGGGCGGCAGGCGGACGGCAAACGCTCTACGTCAACGAGATGGCGCCTCGGGTGCACAATTCCGGGCACTGGACGCTCGATGGGGCCGCCACTTCGCAATTCGAGCAGCATATCCGCGCGGTCGCCGGCTGGCCGCTCGGTTCGACCGCTCGAACGGCCCCCGCCGTCGAAATGATCAACCTGATCGGCGACGATATTCTGCGCTGGCCCGAGATCGCGGCCGAGACCGGCGCCTGCCTGCACCACTACGGCAAGACGGAGGTCAGGCCAGGCCGCAAAATGGGCCATGTAAACCGGCTGCTGGCCACCGCCCCCGCCCGTCGATAGACTCGAGATTGGCCTCCGGCGGCGATGGACATCTTAACCGGCCTCCGTTATAGAGGCGCCAACCGAATGCAGGACGGAGCCGGCGGAACCATCGCTGGCACGGTCCTTTTGTCGTATCGTCTCACCCCATCAGCCAAGGGATCAGCCCGCTTGCAGGTACTCGTTCGCGACAACAACGTCGATCAAGCTCTCAAGGCGCTCAAGAAAAAGATGCAGCGCGAGGGCATTTTCCGCGAGATGAAGCTGCGGAATTACTTTGAGAAACCTTCGGAGAAGAAAGCTCGCGAAAAGGCCGAGGCCGTGCGCCGCGCCCGCAAGCTGGCCCGCAAGAAGCTGCAGCGTGAAGGCCTGCTGCCGAACAAACCGGTGACGCCGCGTGGCGGTCCGGGCGCCAAGGGTCCGGGCCGGGGCGGTCCAGGACGCGGCGGACCCGGTGCGGGTGCCGGGCGCAGCGGCACGGGCGGCGGTTTCGGTGGCGGAGCGGGTGGCGGCGGCGGGTTCGGCAGCCGCTGACCTTTCAGAACGGCACTCTCGAGAATTCAACGTCGTCGGCGGCATCGCCGGCGACGTTCTGTTTGGAGGGCTATTCGGCAGCCCTGACCGCGGCCGGCGTCGACCGCGACCGCAGTCGTGCGAGCCACGCATAGATGACCTCGGCCGATCCGAGTGCCGTGTGGTCGGAGTGGCCGGCGCCATTGATGACGGCGATCTCTTTCGGGCCCACGGCGGCGGCATGCACCTTCCGGCCCATCTCCACCGGTACGATGCGATCGTCCATTCCGTGGACGACGAGCAGGGGCGTCTCGAGACGGCCGATGTAGCGCAGGGTGTCGTAGCGGTCGGTCATCAGCGCGCGCGACGGCAGATGCGGGTAATGCAGTTCTGCCACGTCCACGAGCGAGGTGTAGGGCGCGTCGAGGATGATCCCGGCGACCGGCTTTTCGACCGCGACCTGCACCGCGATGCCGGTGCCGAGCGATTCCCCGTAGAGCACGATGTCGGAGGCCGGAACGCCCAAGGCCACGAGGTCGTCGTAGGCCAGCTTGGCATCGGCGACGTTGGCCCGCTCCGACGGCTTGCCGGAACTGCCGCCATAGCCGCGATAGGTCATCATGTAGACGCCGTATCCGTCCGCCTGATAGCGAGCGATGCGATCGGCGCGGTTTGCGAGCGATCCTGAATTCCCGTGAAAATACAACAGCGTCGGCCGACCGATGGAGCCCGGCGCCCACCACGCCACGATGAGGTTTCCGTCCGGTGTCGCAATCGTGCGCTCGGTCACGCCGGCCAGCCCGACACGCGCGGGCGCCGTTCTGACGGGATCGGGAAAATAGGTCAGGTGCCGCTGCAGATAGTAGCTGCCCACCAGAGCGAGAGCGTAAACGCTGGCCAGACCCACGGCAATGTAGACCAGCAGGCTCATGGCGCCCTTCTTCCTCACGCGACACCCATCGGTGACCCCACGCCGGCCGCAATCTGCGCTGTGACGCCGGGACAATCAATGGTTGCCGTTGGACCAACGCCCCGGCCGGCAGCCGGGCAATCGCATATGGCGCGAAATGTAGGTTGGGTCGACGACGGAGACCCAACAAACTCGGGCGACCAAAGTTGTTGGGTCTCGTGCCTCGACCCAACCTACGTCCAAATGCGATTCCACTGCGGCCGGCAGCACAACTGTTCTTTCGCCCAAAAGGGATGCCGTTAAACAGCCGTTAACCGTACCTACGCTTTCCTGATGTCCGGTTCAGCGTTCGTCCGGAGTAGATTGCTTGTTCAGCCGTACCCCCCTTCATCAGTCCGGTCGCCCGGTCTTTCTGGCGTTCGCACTGTTCGCTATTCCCTTCGCCCTCGGGGCCTGCAGCTCTGGGCGCACCGCGTACTACGATCAGAACAACTTCACGACTGCGAGCCTGCCCCCTCGACCGTCTGAGCCGCTGGTCCAGAGTGCTCCGCAGCCCTATGGCCACAGCTACGGCGTCGGCTCCGGGCAGTCCAGCGGCGGCGCGTACAGCAACGGGACCAGCTATGTTCCGCCACGACCGACCCCGTACAACAGCCCGTATGGCCAGCCCTATGGAGGGCAGAGCAACAGCCAGTACAATTCGCAGTACGGCGGCGGGCAAACCTATGGCCAGCCCTATGGCCAACAGCGGCCCGGCATCCCACCGAACGCTGTCCCCGGTCAGGCCAACGGCCAGTACCGCTGGAACGGCAATCCGACCCGCGTGGTAGAAGGCACCCCGCCGCCCCAGCCGGCGCCCCCGGCACCCACTGTCACCGCCAGCGGCCAGCGCCTGATCACCGTCCGGCCCGGCGACACGCTGTTCAGCCTCTCCCGCCAGTACGGCGTCTCGCTCGGCGACCTCACGGCGAGCAACCGGTTGACCACGGCCTCCATCCGTTCCGGCCAGACGCTGGTGCTACCGCCGGCCCGCTGATCGGCGCCCCACGGAACGTGTCGCAGAGTCAGGGCTTTTTCCGACGGGGGGAGCGGCGTATAAGCCGCTCCCGATGCTGCAGCGCAGCGAGCCGCTGGAGAGGCCACCGTTGGTCCAAACACGCGCAGACGATCCGAACTCCGAGTCGACCGGCGGCACCGACCCGTCCGACCAGCGGTTCTGGACGCTCGCACTCGGCACCGTCGGTGTCGTCTACGGCGACATCGGCACGAGTCCGCTCTACGCGCTGAAGGAATCGGTTCTCGCCGCGCGGGCTGCGGGCCTCGACGGACGCGACTCGGTCTTCGGCGTGCTCTCGCTGATCCTCTGGGCGCTGCTGTTCATCGTCACTCTCAAATACGTGCTGATCCTCCTGCGCGCCGACAACAAGGGCGAAGGCGGCACGTTCGCCCTCATGGCCCTCGGGCAGTCGGTCGCCCGCCGCAGTGCGCCGCTCCTCTTCGGGCTCGGCGTGGCCGGAGCCGCCTTCTTCTACGGCGACGCCGTCATCACGCCGGCCATATCGGTGCTGTCGGCGGTCGAGGGCCTGACACTCGTCTCGCCACGCTTCTCTGCCTGGGTGGCCCCGCTCTCGATCCTGATCCTGCTCGGACTGTTCGCGGCCCAGTCGCGCGGCACCGAGCGGGTGGCCATGTTCTTCGGACCGCTGACGGCGCTCTGGTTTCTCGCGATGGCGGTCGGCGGGCTGATTCACATCGCCGACGATCCCGGCATCCTGGCCGCCATCAACCCCTGGTACGGCATCAAGCTGGTGGCGGAGAACGGCCTCGTCGGACTGACCACCCTCGGCCTCGTGTTTCTCGCCGTCACCGGCGCGGAGGCGCTCTATGCGGATCTCGGCCATTTCGGCCGCCGGCCGATCCAGTGGACCTGGTTCGGCTTCGTATTTCCGGCGCTGGCTCTCAACTATTTCGGCCAGGGCGCGCTGATCCTGTCACGGCCCGACGCGATCGAGCATCCGTTCTTCAAGCTTTATCCAGACTGGGCGCTGGTGCCGATGGTGCTGCTCGCCACGGTGGCGACGATCATCGCCAGCCAGGCGGTCATCACGGGAGCCTTCTCGATCACGCGGCAGGCGATCCAGCTCGGTATTCTGCCGCGCTTCTCGATCCGCCACACGTCGGAAAACATGGCCGGCCAGATCTACCTGCCACGGGTCAACTGGCTGCTGTTCGCCGGCGTCGTGCTGACCGTGATTCTGTTCCGATCCTCGAGCGCCCTCGCCGCCGCTTACGGCGTTTCGGTCACCGCCGCCATGCTGGTCGACAGTGCGATGGCCTTCTTCGTGATCTGGAAGCTCTGGCGCTGGCCGCTGTGGAAAGCGCTGGCGCTCATGTTGCCGCTGGCCCTCGTCGAGCAGGTGTTTCTCTCCGCCAACATGCTCAAGGTGCTCGACGGCGGCTGGTTTCCCCTGGCGCTCGCCGCCACCCTCGCGCTGCTCATGGCGACCTGGGTTCGCGGCTCACGTATCCTCCAGCGCCACATCCGCAAGAACGAGGTCGATCTCGACTGGCTGGTCCGCAAGCTCGAAGCCAAGCCGCCGCACCGCGTGCCGGGAACGGCGGTGTTCTTCACGGCCGACGCCAGCGCTGCTCCCACCTCCCTGATGCACAACCTGAAGCACAATCGCGTCCTGCACGAGCGCAACATCATCCTCTCCATCCACACCGAGGACGTGCCGCGAGTTCCCCGCCACGAGCGCATCGAGGTCGACCGCACCGATGAGACCTTCATCAAGGTGCTGGCGCATTACGGCTTCATGGAAACGCCGAGCATTCCGAAGATTCTCGACCATTGCCGGCGCAAGGACCTGAACATCGACATGGGCGCGACATCGTTCTTCCTGTCGCGGCGGTCGCTGAGGACGACGTCGAAATCCGAAATGCCCCGCTGGCAGGAGCGGCTCTTCATCTGGCTCGCGCGCTCGGCCGAGGACGCGACGACCTACTTCCAGATACCGACCGATCGGGTGGTCGAGATCGGAACGCAAGTACAGGTGTGAGACCAGCGAGCGGACATTCGTCTTCCGTTCGACCGTATCAGCGGACGGGGTTGACGGGGCGGCCGCGCGTCATGAAAAGCGAATGCCGGCACGCCGACCGCCCAACCAGGAGTCGACACTTCGGCGCACCGGCATGAGCCGTTCACGCCGCCTGACGCTTGTCCGAGATCAGTTCCCACGCGACGTTGATCTGCTTGATGCGATCCTCGCGCAGCAGCCGGTCCTGCTCGTCGCGGGCATGGTCTGGATGCCAGGTCATGCGCAGCGCGTCGACCAGCTTCTTGAGGATCGACTCGCTGGCGTCCGCGTTAACGCCGAGCAGCAGGTACGCCTCGCTCTTGTTCTGTGGCACGGCGAGCTGGGGACGCACGACGGACAGGCTGGCAGCCGCACTGTTGGCGATGCGCTGCACCCTCTCAAGTTCGCGGATAAGGGCGCGGAACTGACCGGCCGCCTTCGCCGAGGCGCCGGCATCGAGCGAGGCGGCGCGGGTGACGACCAGCCGCTGATGAATGCTTTCGAGTTCCTCTTCCAGCACACCCCGCAGCGGTGTCGCGGCGCCGAGGCCCTGTACCGCCTGCTCGATCTGATCGAGAAGTGTGGCGGCGGTCCAGGCGGCGTTGGCGAGAGCGGGATCCGGTTCGGACAGCGGCTCGTCCCCGCTCGAAAAGTCTGGATTGCGAGCCAGCGGGGCGCGCGCTGCCGCGATCCGGTCGGCCAGGGCGCGGCGCAGATCAGCCAGGGTCCGCTGGACCGCTGCCAGTCCTCCGGCCCGCTTATCCGGAGGGATGCGGGCCAGTCCGACCGCCATCAGCGCCACGGCGGCGAGACCCGCCAGCCAGGCCCACAGCGTCGGGCCGGCAACGGGGCCAAGGGCGGCATCCGCCGGCAACTCCTTGGCCTCGACGACGGTGACCCACTCGGGGGGCTGCTTGGACAATGGCAAGACAAGCCGCTGTGGCACTGCCGCCGGACGCGGCTCGGTCGCCACCTGCGTCCCGCCAGTGTCGGTTCGAGGGGCCTGCGGGATAGCCGTTTGCGGTTGGTCTTGAGACGTGTCGGCCCCCGGTAGATCGGCTGTGGCGGCCACGGACTCTCCTGCCGCGGTCGGCGCTCCGTCCAGTTCGACGCGGGCGCCAAGGTCACCGAGCGGAGCAAATCCGGCTGGCAGTGCGATGCGCTCCATGGCTGGGCGCGGCGTCCACGGCAGGCAGTCCCGGTCGGTCGCAACGCGGCCACCCGCCTCGGAGCAGGATCGCGCAGCCGCCGCATCGCCGGCCGTATCGCCGTCCACGGGGCGCACGATGTTCAATCGTCCGCGCTCGATCCATCTCCGCCCGCCCCGGTCGGCACCGGCGGCGGCGGCGACACGCAGCCAAGGCACCCGTTCCCCGTCGCAGGCGATTGAAAAACGATGCACCATCAGGGTCGTGCAGCGGTCCCCACCGGGCGAGCAGGTGGTGAAGGGCTGCTGCTCGCGCCGGCCAATGATCTCGAAGGCACCGAGCGGCGCGGGCCTCACGTCTAAGCGGTTGCGCTCGATGTGGCACGCATAAGGCATCAGCAGGCGTTCGCCGGCGGAGGCTTCGGCAGCCAACGCCGTCACCCCGACCAGCCCGCAAATGCTCCAATTGAGGCTCTGCACCTCGACCCCCACGACGCGAACCGTGCCACCCGAGCCGACGTCGCGCCGGCTCGTAGCAGTTTCCGGTCAACAACGGCGCCACTGTGGCATGTGCCTTAATTGCTTTGGGTATTTTTCTCACGGTTTCGACCGCCCAGCCATTCGATCGGTCGATGCCCAACCGTCAAAGATCCGTACGGTGAGGCGGTTAGGCTTCCCGCCACGGCCTAGGCAGCGGCACCGAAATGCTCCATATGCGCCGCAAGTCTTAGACGACAGAGGAGATGGCCTCATGACCAGCGCCGATCGAACGCCCGGCCCCCTGCCGCTGCCGAATGGCGGCCCCGAGGCCGCGGCCATCGTCGTCGCCGGTTTCGATCAGATCAAGCCCGAGCACATCCGCGGCCGGGAGAATTTCATCCCCGTCACGGTGCAGGCCCTCATCGACCGCCTGTCGGACCCTCGCTCCTGGCCGAGGGGCGAAGCCGGTAAAGCCCGTCTGTTCTTCCGCTATCTCGAGCACTGGCGGCGACAGCAGTACAACGCCGACCTGCAGCGCGTTTTGAAGGCCTATGAGCCGTTCAGCCCGGACAGCGATTTGCTGCAGACCCGCAAGTACACCGTCGCCGAGCGGCGCGCCCTGCAGACGCGACTGCTGAGGGACATCGAGACCATTCTCAAGCACGCGAATTACGTGCGCATCGATCCCGCCGACATCAAGCTGATGCTGACCAAGGACTCGCACTATGGCCTCGATCTCAACATCGACTTCGGCGCCTTCGATGAATGCCTGATCTATTATCGCGGCGCCTCGAGCCGCAAGGACCAGAGGCGCAACTACCGCAAGTTCATGCGCAAGGAGGAATTCGATGTTCCGATCTTCCAGCGCCTGTTCATTCTCTTCAAGCTGAAGCCGTTCGATCTGCGCGTCCGGGAGGTGATGGCGGATCAAAAGCTGACGCGCAAGGAAGCCGAGAAGCTGGTCAAAAAGCTGCGTGGCGTCCTCCCGCCCGAGGTGCTCGAAGACAACATCTACATGAAGCTGTTCCGCAATATTCCGCGCAGCGACATCGAGATGGTCTTCCCCAACCCGCAGGTGCGTTTCCGCCTTTTCGACAAGATCAAGCTCGGCGTCACGGCCAGCGGCGGCCTTGGCATGGGCGCGGTCGGCGCGGCCGGGAAGCTGGCGCTCTTCGCCTCCAATCCGGTGGCGGCGGCTGGAGCCGTCGTCGGCCTCGGCGGCATCGCGGCCCGCCAGGCGGTCAATTTCATGAACCAGAAGCAGCGCTACATGGTGGTGCTGGCGCGCAACCTCTATTTCCACGCCATGGCCGACAATCGCGGCGTACTGGTCAAGCTCGCCGACCGTGCGGCCGAGGAGGATGTGAAGGAGGACATGCTGCTCTACGCGGTGCTGGCCAAGGAGCAGGCGCGCGACGAGGATCTGAACGCCATCGACGTCGCCATCGAAAACTACCTCGCGACCGAGTTTGGCCTCACCGTCGACTTCGACCTCAAGGAGGCGCTCGGGCGCATCACCGACGACGGCCTCGTCAAGCGCACGTCCGACGGCCGGATCACCGCCCTGCACCCGCGTGAGGGCGCGGCGGTCCTTGACGAAAAGTGGGACAAGATTCTCGACCGGCTGAGCGAGGATGACGATCCCGGCGAAGGTCGCGAGTTCGAAGGCGATCCGCGAGGCAAGAGCGCGTGACGCTGCGGCTCATCGCAATCGACCTCGACGATCGTGACCTCGCGCACCGGGTGGCCGGCACGCTGCAGGAAGTTGTCGAGCCGCCGCCGGACGCCGTGACGCTCTTCGAACGCGCCGCAGCCAGCACCGGCGCACCGGCGGGCTGGCGCATAGAAGCCTATTTTGCTGAAGACCCGGACATCGGGCGGCTTCAGTCGCTGCTCGACTCCGAGGCCGGAACCCCGCTCCCGCCGATCGTCGCAACCGCCGTCGCCGAACGCAACTGGGTGGCCATCTCGCAGGCGGCGTTGCCGCCGGTGACGGCCGGTCGCTTCACCGTCTACGGCGGCCACGACCGCGCCCGCGTCGCCGCCGGGCCGAACGCGCTGCTGATCGAGGCCGGCGAAGCCTTCGGCACGGCGCACCATGCCACCACCTACGGCTGCCTGCTGGCGATCGACCGGCTGACGCAGCGGCAGAGGTTTGCCCGCGTGCTCGACATCGGGACCGGCTCCGGCGTGCTGGCCATTGCCCTGGCGCGGTCGCTGCCGAACGCCACCATCACCGCCACCGACCTCGACCAGCGCTCGGTCGAGGTGGCGCGGGACAACATGCGCCAGAACAAGGTCGGCGGCCGTATCCGCGCGCTGCGCGCGGCCGGGTTCTCGGTCCCAGCCCTGCGGCGGCCGGCCGCCTTCGATCTCATCGTCGCAAACATCCTCGCCGAGCCGCTGATCGGGCTCGCCGCAGACGTGGCCCGGGCACTCGCACCCGAGGGCGTCGTCATCCTCTCCGGGCTGCTCGCGCATCAGGCACCCGCCGTCATCGCCGCCTATCGGCCGCATGGACTGCGGCTCGAAACAAACAACCGCATCGCCGGCTGGTCGACACTGGTGCTGTCGCGTCGCGGCATTGCCCCGGCGACCAAGCGACCTTAAGACTCTCGCGCAATGTTCCAGTCCTTCCACTCAGCATCCGATCCGAGCCTCGTGGCGCCCCGCGTCGTCGCGCTGCGCGCACTGCTCGTCCGCCAGAAGCTCGACGCCTTCCTTGTGCCGAGAGCCGACGAGCACCAGGGCGAGTACGTGGCGCCGTCAGCCGAGCGGCTCAAATGGCTGACCGGCTTTTCCGGCAGTGCCGGGCTGGCGGCGGTGACGCGCAAGGACGCGGCGCTGTTCGTCGATGGCCGCTACACGACCCAGTCTCGCGCCGAAACCGATACGGAGCAGTTCGAGCTGCCTGGCATCGCGCGGGTTCACCTCTCGCGCTGGCTGAAGGAGAAGCTGCCCAAGGACGCCGTCGTCGGCTTCGACCCCTGGCTGCATACGGCCGGCGAGATCGCCCGGCTCGCGGAAGCCTTGAAGCCGAAGGGCATCACGCTGAAGCCGGTCAGCCGCAATCCGGTCGATGCGGCCTGGGGCAAGGCGCGACCGTCGCCGCCGCAAAACCCGATCGTTCCGCATCCGCTCAAATATGCCGGCCGCTCGTCATCCGAGAAACTCGGCGACATCCAGAAGAGGCTGGCCGAGGACGGACAGGGCGCCGTCGTGCTGACGTTGCCGGATTCGATCTGCTGGGTTTTCAACATCCGCGGCTCGGACGTGGCCCACAATCCGGTGCTGCACGCCTTCGCTGTCATTCCCGCGAGCGGCAAGGCCGAGCTTTACGTCGCGCCCGAAAAGGTGACGCGCGATACCAAAGCGCATCTGGAGCCGGTCGCCAAACTCTTGCCCCCGGACGCCCTGATGGCGCGGGTCAAGGCGCTCGGCAAAGGGGCCAAACGGGTGCGCCTCGATCCCGAATCGGCGGCCTATGCCCTCTCTCGCGCGCTCGGCCCCAAGGCGGCGGCCAAGGGCTCCGATCCGTGCATTGCGCTCAAGGCGACCAAGAACGCCATCGAGGCCAAGGGCTCGCGCGCCGCCCACCTGCGCGACGGCGTGGCCATGGCGCGCTTTCTCGCCTGGCTGGATGCCGAAAGCCCATCCGGCCGGCTGGACGAAATCACCGCCGTCGAAAAGCTCGAAGCCTTCCGTGCGGAAACTGGCGCGCTCAAGGAGATCTCGTTCGACACCATCTCGGGCAGCGGTCCCAACGGCGCGATCGTGCACTATCGCGTCACGGAGAAGACGAATCGAACTCTCACGGACGGCGAGCTGTTCCTGATCGACAGCGGCGCGCAGTATCTGGATGGCACCACCGACATCACGCGCACGGTTGCGATCGGCACCCCCAGCGAGACGATGCGAGAACGCTTCACGCTTGTGCTCAAGGGTCATATCGCCATCGCGGTGGTGCGGTTTCCGAAGGGCACGCGCGGCATCGACCTCGACCCCTTCGCGCGCCGCGCGCTGTGGGAGAATGGCCTCGACTACGACCACGGAACCGGTCACGGCGTCGGCAGCTACCTTTCGGTGCACGAAGGCCCGCAATCGATCAGCCGCGCCGGCATGGCGGAGCTGGTTCCCGGCATGATCCTCTCCAACGAGCCTGGCTACTACTTGGAGGGCGCCTACGGCATCCGCATCGAAAGTCTGGTGCTGGTGACTGAGCCGGTGACACCACCCGGCGGCGACCGTCCGGTGATGGGCTTCGAGACCCTGACGCTGGCTCCGATCGACCTCCGGCTGATTGCGAAGGAGCTGCTTTCGCCCTCGGAAATCCAGTGGCTGGACGCTTATCATGCGCGCGTTCGCGAGCTGATCGGGCCGCACCTCGACGACGGTGCACGTGCGTGGCTCAACGAGGCGACGGGGAGGCTATAGCCGATTTGCAGCGAGCACGGCGGAGATGCCCTCGTCTCCGAGCACGCGGAACGCCCCCGGTGCAAGATCACCCGGCAGATGCAGCCCGCCGACGCGGTCGCGGTGCAGGGCGACGACGTGGTTTCCCGCGGCGGCGAACATGCGCCTGACCTGATGATAGCGGCCCTCCGTCACGGTCAGGAAGGCTTCACGCTCGGCCAGCGGCTCGAGCCTGGCGGGATGCAACGGGGTCGCCTCCCCGTCGAGCATCAGCGTGCCGGCCGCGAACAGCGCGGTCTCGTAGCCGCGCAGGGGGCGGTCGAGCACGACGCGATAGCGCTTCGCCACCTCGCTCTTCGGCGAGATGATCCGGTGCAGCAGCCCGCCGTCGTCGGTCAGCAGCAGCAATCCGGAGGTGTCCTTGTCCAGCCGGCCGACGGTCGAGAGGGCGGGATCGCGGCGCCGCCAGCGCTCGGGCAGCAGCGCGTAGACCAGCGGACCCGCCTCCTTGTGCGAGCAGGTCACGCCGACCGGCTTGTGCAGCATCAGCGTCAAGCCGGGCAGCGGATCGAGCTGCTCCCCGTCGACCAGCAGCCGCGCGCGCAGGGCCGGCTCCAGCCCGACGCGATCGTCGATGCGGGACAGCGGCTGCCCATCGAGCGTGATGCGGCCGGCCCGGGCCAGGGACTGCACGTCGCGGCGCGAACCGTAGCCGAGATTGGCCAGCAGGCGGTCGAGCCGCATGGATGCCGCCGGCTTGCTCATCGAAGGGCCTCGTAGACCTTATATCCGTGCTGCTCGGCCGCGAGTGCGACGGACTTGAAGTGCGCGCGAAGGACGGCTTCGTACGGCAGATGGCGATTGGCCGTGATCCAGCAGCGGCCGCCCGACCGCAGCCGCTCCGCCGCGCGGCGGATGAAGGTCTGCCCGAGCGCCCGGTCCTCGGCACAGCCATCGTGGAACGGCGGATTCATCACCACGAAATCCAGCCCGCACTTTACCGATTGGGTGCTGACGACATCGACCCAGTGAAAGATGGCGCGGCTGTCTGTGACGTTGCGGCGAGACGCCTCGATGGCGCGGCGGTCGATGTCGATGAGTTCCAATTCCTCGATTTCGGGCGACGCCAGAATGACCGTCGCCAGGTACCCATAACCGCAACCGAGGTCGGCGCCGTGGCCGGCGAGTGGCGGCAGAACGCCGGCGAGCAGTCGGCTGGCCGGATCGATACGATCCCAGCTGAACAGGCCCGGCTGCGACCAAAGGCCGAGACCATCGACCATCCGCAGCGCTCCGTCTTCAATCGCTGCTTCGAGACCGGAGGGCTGATCGGGGCGCACAGCGACGCAGATCCGATGATGTGCCTTCGACGTCTCGTTCACGGCACAGCCGAAGGACTCGAGCTCGCGCTTCAGGCGGGCGCCTCCCTTGTCCTTCGGGGCGAGCGCGGTCAGCGTTCCACCGGGGCGCAGCGCCGTCAGCGCCAGGGCGAGTGCACGGCGCCGTTCCACTGTTCCAGCCGGCGCCAGCATCGCGACGGCGTCGAGCGATTGTGGGGCCAGGTCTTCGAGGTCCTTAGAGCCCGGAATTCGCGGCGAAACCTGCGTCGCCCCGGTCGTCTCGGCGACGAGTTCGCGCGGCGGAACACCGTAAAGCGCCCGCCGGAGCATGGGTGACGTGCCGGGTCCACTGGTCATACCCGACATGCACTCCTGTGAGCTGAGTCAAACAGCGTTCGACCGATCAGCGGCGCCTTACGGGCGATCATGAATTCTTATCCAATTCTCACGCGATTGCGATTTGTGTTGATCGCCGACGTGGCCTACATATCTGTCATCAGACACGCACGACCCGAACAATCAAAACCACCTGATAACTGGAGATACACCATGAAGATCTGGACCAAGCCCGCCGTTCGTGAGCAGGAAGTCGGCCTCGAGGTCACCTCCTATCTCCCCGCCGAGATCGACGTCATCTGACGTCATCGTCTCGCACGATTTCGAGAGGGCCGCAGCACGCCGAGCTGCGGCCTTCTTGCATTTTCGAGCATCGATCGTCCTCTCCCAGCCTTGGTAAGCGGCAGGAGAACTGGCGGTCAGCATGTCACGAAATGAGCGCCAGCCATTCGTCCTCGGTCAGCACAGTGACCCCCAGCTCGCGCGCCTTGTCGAGCTTCGAGCCGGCATCCTCCCCCGCTATCACATAGTCGGTTTTCTTAGACACTGATCCGGCCACCTTGGCGCCGAGCCGTTCGGCCTGCGCCTTAGCCTCATTGCGGGTGATCCGGCCGAGCGTACCCGTGAAGACGACCGTTTTTCCGGTGACCGCCGTTGCCTGAGCAGCTCGGCTCTCAAAAGGCTCGACCGTGATGTTCGCCAGAAGCTCGTCGACCGCCTTGGCGTTATGCGGCTCGGAAAAAAAGGCGATCAGGGCGTCGGTCGCGACCTCTCCGATCCCAGACAGGCCGGCCAGCTCCTGATAGGCGTCGCCCGGCTTCTCCGCCGCCGCGCGCGCCGCGACCTCGGCAAGCTCGCGCACGTCGCCGAATGATGCCTTCAGCGCGTCGAGCGCACTCGCGCGCACACCCTTGATCTTGCCCAGCGCACTCCAGGGCCGTGGCGCCCGACCGAACAGGTCGCCTCCCGTCACCGCCTCGGAGGCGAAGTGGTCCATCAGCGTCACGGCGCTCTTGGCCCCGAGGCCCTTCAGCCCGACCAGACGCTGATAGTCGGGGCCGGCCTTGGCCGCTGCGGCGCGGAGAATTGCTTCGCGCAAGTCTTCGAAAGTGCCGAAAGCCTTGGCCAGATCCTTGGCCGTCGTTTCGCCGACATGGCGAATGCCGAGCGCGAACAGCAGGCGATCGAGGCCGATGCGGCGGCGCGCGTCGATCGACTTGAACAGCTTTTCGGCGGAGGTTTTTCCAAATCCGTCGCGATCCTGCAGCCTCGATCCGCCGGCGCCGTCACGGGCCGCGAGCGTGAAGATGTCGGCCGGCGTCCGGATCAGCTCCTGGTCGAAGAAGAGCCCGATGCGCTCCCCGCCCAGTCCTTCGATGTCGAAGGCGAGCCGGGAGACGAAATGCTTCAGCCGTTCCTTCGCCTGCGCGGGGCACACCAGCCCGCCGGAGCAGCGGCGCACGACGTCGGCCGCGCCGGTGTCGTCAGCCTCGCGCACGGCCTCGGAGCCGCAGGCGGGACAGACTCGCGGAAACACGAAGGGCGTCGCGTCAGGTGGCCGGCGATCCAGCACAACGCCGAGCACCTGCGGGATGACGTCTCCGGCCCGCTGCACCACGACCGTATCGCCCACGCGCACGTCCTTGCGGGCGATTTCGGCCTCGTTGTGCAGGCTGGCGTTGGAAACGACGACGCCGCCGACCGTCACCGGCTGGAGCTTGGCGACGGGGGTCAGCGCGCCGGTGCGCCCGACCTGGATTTCGATCGCCTTGAGCAGGGTTGTTGCCTGCTCGGCGGCGAACTTGTGGTCACTGGCCCAGCGCGGCGAGCGCGAGACGACGCCGAGCCGCTGCTGCCAGTCGAGCCTGTCCACTTTGTAGACGACGCCGTCGATGTCGTAGCCGAGGCCGGCGCGTCGATCACCGAGGCGCGTGTAATAGGCGAGCAGCTCTTCGACGGTGTTGCAGAAGCGCATGTCGGCATTGACCGGCAGTCCCCAGCCCTTCATGGCGGCGACCATGTCCGACTGCGTGGCGGCTGGAAGGCGAGACATCTCTCCCCATGTGTAGGCGAAGAAACGCAGCGGACGGGCCGCGGTCACCGAGGGATCGAGCTGGCGGACGGACCCCGCGGCCGCATTGCGCGGATTGGCGAAGGTCTTACCTCCGACCGCAAGCTGCGCGGCATTGAGGGCTGCGAAGTCGTCGTGACCGAGATAGATTTCGCCCCGCGCCTCGACCACATCGGGAATTTTGCGGCCGGACAGCCGATGTGGAATCTCCGCGATCGTCCTGATGTTGGCGGTGACGTTCTCGCCTTCCGCGCCGTCGCCGCGCGTGGCGGCTTCCACCAGCACGCCCTTCTCGTAGCGGAGCGCGATCGACAGGCCGTCGATCTTCGGCTCGGCGGTGATTGCGAGCGGCTCGTCAGGCGTGAGCCCCAGAAACCGTCGCACGCGCTCGACGAAATCGGCGACGTCGTCGGCCGAAAAGGCATTGCCCAGAGAAAGCATCGGCACCCGGTGACGGACTTTGCCGAAGCCGTCCGCGGGTGTGCTCCCGACGCGAAGGGATGGGCTGTCGGCACGGGACAGCTCAGGAAAGCGGGCTTCGATGGCGGCATGGCGACGGCGCAGAGCGTCGTAGTCGGCGTCCGAAATTTCCGGAGCGTCGTCGCGATGATAGAGACGGTCGTGCCGCTCGATCTCGGCGGCCAAAAGGGACAGCTCAACCGCTGCCGCTTCGGGCGTCAGTTGATCGGTCTCGTGTTTTGGCTTCTTTTTCATGACTCAGCGCCGCGCTCGCTCGATCACGAGCTTTCCATAGCGCGTGTCGACGCCAGCGCAACCGGGTCCAGTGAGCGCACAGAGTATGTTCAGGATTTCGGGAAGGCTAGGACGAGCGATTTAGACAGGACCTTCAATGCCGGTTCCTGATGCCGCCTCAAGCCATCGGGGTATCAGGTCGGCCCGCCGAGCGAGAGCTTCGGCACACTCTTCCAGGCTTTGGCGATCCACGATTCGCCGTCCTCGCGTGGCGCCAGTCCACCCGACTGCAACAGCACGTAAGCGTCCTTGTACCACTTCGACTCGGGGAAGTTGTGACCGAGCACGGCGGCAGCGGACTGCGCCTCGTTGGTGATGCCGAGCACCATGTAGGATTCGGTGAGGCGCATCAGGGCCTCCTCGACATGGGCCGTCGTCTGGTAGTCCGACACGACGGTCTTGAATCGATTGATCGCCGCGGCGTGGTTGTTGCGTTTCAGGTAATAGCGGCCGACTTCCATCTCCGCCGCCGCCAGATTGTCCTCAGCCAGCCGGATGCGGTTGTCGGCATCTTTGGCGTACGAGCTGTCGGGATAGCGGGTCTTGAGCGTCTTCAGCTCGGCGAGGGCCTTGCGTGTCGACTGCTGATCGCGGCCGGGAGAGCGCATGTCGTCGAGATAGGCCGACGCGATGATGTGATGGGCGAGCGGCGCATCCTTCGTGCCGGGATGCATGACGGAATATCGCTCGGCCGAGGCGATGGCCTCCGGCATCTTGCCGGCCTTGAAATACGCATAGGACGACATCACGATCGCCCGCCGCGCCTCGGGCGCATAAGGATGCGAGCGATCCAGCTCCTCGAAACGCCTTGCCGCATCCTCGTAGCGACCGCGCGTCATCAAGGCGTCGGCCTCGGCGAACATCTTCTCGGGCGGATCGGGGTTGATGATGCTGACGGAGTCGGCCGACGAGGCGCAGCCGGCAACGAGCGCAGCCAGCCCCAGCGCAAAGAGCGCAAAGGCAGAGTGCTTCGTCTTATCGCTGTGCAACCGACGTCGCATTGCGCTCCCATCATCCAAGCCGAATGCAGCGGTGCGCGCTGCTATCCAACTCTGGACTTTCCCCCAAAGGTTCGACGCATCCCAAGTCTGCGCAGACCCTCATCCGTAAGTTATCAAAATGTTAAGATCGTATTGTGGTCGATGTTGGGCCTCCGGTCCAGTCCTAAACCGAGCCAATTCGAACGGATAAAAGCGGATGCTGCTGACGACTATTCAGTGCTCGGGCGCAGCAGGCCATTGAGCCAAGGCGCTCCAGTTTCTCCCGCGTTCATGATCATCACGGATGCAAGCCAGACGGCGCGAGGCCACGACTATCGATAACGTGGCAGACCGATGAGACTGTTTATTCCGCTGCCGCAGCGATAGCGACCGGGGCCATACCGAAGCCGGCGGAGTGCGTGACTTCGCGAACCTTCGGCGCCTGCACAACGGTCCAGGCCGAGGCGTCGGCGAAAAGGGCCTGAAGCACGCTGGCGTTGAGCCGGTGGCCGCCGCGAACCGAGCGGTAAGCGCCGAGCAGCGGGAGGCCAGAGAGGCTGAGATCGCCGACCGCATCGAGCATCTTGTGACGGACGAACTCGAGGGGATCGCGCAGACCTTCCCGGTTCATGACCCGGCCTTCGCCGATGGCGATGGTATTGGTGAGGTTGGCGCCCAGCGCCAGTCCGGCCTTCCAGAGGCGTTCCACGTCGCGCATGAAGCCGAACGTCCGGGCTTGAGCCAGTTCACGACGGAAAACCGTGGGGCTGATCTCGTAGGCCAGACGCTGGCAGCCGATGACCGGCGAATCGAAATCGATCTCGATGTCGAGATGGAAACCGGAGTGGGGGCTCAGCTCGCCCCAGCAGTCGCCGTCCTGAACCCGGATCGGCTTGAGAACCTTGATGAACTTGCGGCGTGCGGACAGCTCGCGGATGCCGACGTCGTCGATCGCCTCGACGAAGGGGGCCGAACTGCCGTCCATGATCGGCATTTCTCGGCTGTCGACTTCGATGATGCAGTTGTCGACGGAAAGTCCGCGAAGGGCGGCCAGAAGGTGCTCGACAGTCGCAAGGGTCGCGCCCTTGTCGTCACCGATGACAGTGCAGAGGGTGCAGTTTTTGACGTTGAGATGGCTGGCGGCGATCTCGGCGGTCACGCGACCGCGCTTGGTCAGAACAAAACGGAGGCCAGTGTCGGCTTCTGCCGGATGGAGAGTGACCGATACTGGCGCTCCGCTGTGCACCCCCGTGCCTGAAAGTTCGATCTCGCGAGCAATGGTCGTTTGCCGCGTGCCTATCAGTCGATTGGACATTATCTGCCGTCCCTCGAAGCCCCGTCTGGCCTTTGGCATCTGGCGTTTCCCACCGCCACTGCCGGCCACCCCCGGCCATCACCCGCCTGCCACTTTTTGACTTCGAAGCCGGACCGCTCTTAGCTGCGGCGATCCTGACGGCGAACGTGCGGCGCGTGAGGTCGTTAACAATTCAGACGATAGTCCTCGTCCCCAGTCGGTACAAATCACGCTTTCTTACACTCTGTTACCATCCTGCATCGGGTGTGAAACCAGCTCCGGACGGCACGTTCCAACGCTGCTGGGACGGGCATCGATTTGTCGTCTGACTATTTTCTGTCACGCGCGAAAAACACTGGTAATTCGGCCTGTTCCTGCACGCGGGCACCCCCGCGGCCGCGAGCCGGCTGCGGCGCAGACGGCGCGGCGAGCGATGACATGCCAGAGTCCCGCGCGACGGGTTCATAGGGGTCGCCGCCACGAACTTCGGCGCGTGTTGTTTCACTGCCACGCCGCATCCGGCCGGTGATTCGCTCGAAAAAGCCCTCACGGCGAGGCGGTTCGATCACTGCGGGCTGTGCGGGTGCTGACAGACCAGCGGCCCCCGGTCCATGGCCGGCCTTGGCCCGATACTCGCGCTGCCCCACCTGCGGGAAGTCTTCGACCTGCGGCATACGACGCTGGCTGCTGCGCGGCAGCTCGGCCGGCGGCGCCGGAATAAAGCCGCCGGACGACCCAGCCGGAAGCGGAGGCGGAGAGGTCGCATCCGATCCCCAACGCTGGGACGCAGGAGCGGCGGCCTTGATCGGCGGCAGTCCCTCCTCGATGGTCACGTGGCCGGGGCCTCGCCGGGTCTCGCGCAGGGTGGATGGGTTTCCGGCGGGATTATTCCCGAGCATCGCGGACAGCGACGACTCGCCGGCCTGGTCGCGGCCAGTGTCGCGCCCGGAATTCCAACCGCCGTCCCAGCCCGCCGTCGCGCTGGACCTTGAAGATTCCGCAGTCTGCTCCGCGGCCAGCTCGGGCGTGTCCAGAGCGGCTGAAAGTCGGCGCTGCATGTCGCGGTCGTCACCCTCGTCGGGCTCGAGAACCACGGGCTGCAGCATTGCAGGCTGATTCTGGACCGCCGGCGGAGGAGCGGACGGGACCGACTGGGCCGGCGGGGATGACGTGAAGGGGACGGGCTCGGAGGCGCCAAGCGGTATGCCCGGCCCACCGCCGCTCTTGCGACCCCGGCTCGACCATGCTTCGGCCGCGGCGTTGACGTTGGCAGGCTGGGCCAGCCCCCCCATGCCCGAGGCCACGATCGACACCCGCACGCGGTCGCCGAGCGTATCGTCGAACGTCGCGCCAACGATGATGTTGGCCTCCGGATCGACCTCCTGGCGCACGCGGCTGGCCGCCTCGTCGACCTCGTAGAGCGTCAGATCGCTGCCGCCGGTGATCGACAGCAGAAGGCCCTTGGCTCCCTTGAGCGACACATCGTCGAGCAGCGGATTAGAAATCGCCTCCTCGGCTGCGGTGATGGCCCGCTGGTCACCGGACGCCTCGCCGGTGCCCATCATCGCCGTTCCCATGCCGCTCATGATGGTGCGGACGTCAGCGAAGTCGAGGTTGATCAAGCCTTCCTTGACGATCAGGTCGACGATGCAGGCGACGCCCGAATAAAGCACCTGGTCGGCCAGCACGAAGGCTTCGGCGAAGGTGGTCTTCTCGCTGGCGATGCGGAAGAGATTCTGGTTGGGGATGACGATCAGGGTGTCGACGTACTGGCGCAGCTCGATGATGCCGGCCTCGGCGATCCGCATCCGCCGCGCGCCCTCGAACTGGAAGGGCTTGGTGACGATCCCGACCGTCAGGATGCCGGCATCCCGCGCGGCGCGGGCGATCACGGTGGCGGCCCCGGTGCCGGTGCCGCCGCCCATGCCGGCCGCGATGAAGACCATGTGCGAGCCGCCGATCTGAGCCCGGATGTCCTCGATCGCCTCTTCGGCGGCTGCCTCGCCCACCTCGGGCTTGGCACCGGCTCCGAGACCCTCGGTGAGATTGATGCCGAGCTGCACGCGGTGCTCGGCGCTGGAGGCGGCGAGCGCTTGCGCATCCGTGTTGGCAACCACGAAGTCGACGCCGGTCAATCCCGCCGCGATCATGTTGTTGACGGCATTACAGCCGGCCCCGCCGACACCGATCACCGTCAGCCTCGGCCTGAGATCGGTCAGCTTGGGAAGCTGCAGCTTGATGCCCATCGTCGTCTCCGCATCGCCGACGGCTCGCGCCGGCGACCTCCTCGAAAAACCGTCCCGCTGAAGGGCGCTCAGAAGCCCTGCTTCAGCCATTGACTGACGCGACCAAGATAGGACTGCACCAGATGGTCGGGGTCACGAAGCGTGCCCGCCTCGCTGCCAGCCATCACCGCAGCGCCGAGCAGACCGACGACACTGGAGAACGCCGGGCCGCAGGTGGCCGACGGCATTCCCGACAATGGCAAAGGACGCCCGACACGCACGGTTTTTCCGAGACTGACATTCGCGAACTCGGTCATGCCGACCAACTGACTGCCGCCTCCGGTCAGAACGACTTGCTCGCCTGCGTAAGGGGCAAGTCCGCTGCGATTCAGCCGCTCGCGCACCTGTCCCAACAGTGACTGGACCCGTGGCCGCACCACAGCCGCCAGGCGCGCCTTGCTCGTCTGAGCCAGAGCACCATCCTCGGCCCCGGCGAGGGGGTAGGACAGCAGTTCGTGCTCGTCGGATTGAGCGCTGACCAGTGTCCCATACAGCGCCTTGATTCGCTCGGCTTCCGCAAGCGGCGTCTGCAATGCGCGGGCGATGTCGAAGGTGATGTGGCTGCCGCCCATCGGCAGGCTGTCCATCGACAGGAAGCGGCCCTCGGAAAAGACGGCGAACGTCGTACAGCCTCCGCCGATGTCGATACAGGTTACGCCGAGCCGGCGCTCCTCCTCGGTGCATGTGGCGATGGCGCTGGCCAGCGCCGCCGGGATGAGGCCGGCTGCCGTCAGGTAGCAGCGCTCGATGACCATCAGCAGGTTACGGACCGGTCCATCGTCGGCGGTGACCGCGTGCAGGTCGGCCGCCAATTTGCGGGCCGCCATGCCGCGCGGGTCCTGCATCCCGGACACGCCGTCGAGACGGAACCCGAGCCGGTTGAGATGCACCAGCGTGCGGCCATCCCGCTCGGCATGGGCTCGTCCGCCAGCGATCAGGCGGGCGATGTCCTCGTCCGTCACGACCCGGCCGGCCACCTCGGCTGCGGCTGCGAAATTCTCCGACTTCAGGCGGCCGCAGGAGACCGAGAGCACGACCTCCCGCAAGGTAACGCCGGCCATCCGCTCGGCCTGGGCGATGGTGGCACGAACCGCAGCCTCGGCCTGATCGAGGTCCGTCACGACTCCGGCCTTGACGCCCCGCGAGCGCTGGTAGCCGACGCCGGCGACCCGGAAGGCCGCAGGAGCCGCCGCGGAGCCAGGGACGGCGCTGGCGGCGCCTGTTTCAGCCACGATGACGCAGGTGATCTTGAAACTGCCGATGTCGAGCAGCCCGATCACCCGTCGGCCAGCGGCCATGCGATGTCTGTCCGTCACGCACAATACTCCGTACTCAGCGGCGTTTCCGCCTTGGTTCCCGTGGTTCCTGCCCGTGTGTGCCGACGCATCAGCTTCGCGGCCCCGGCACAGCGGCGGCGGTCCGCTTGCGCGGCTCGTTTCGAATAGCGATGCGATTCTCGGCCCTGAGATCGGTCGTCGTACCCGGCACGGTCAGTGCTGTGGTCAGACAACGGCATGACGCGAGTTGCTCAAGGGCCGGAACGACGCGGTCGGTCGGAAGATGAATGGTGATGTCGCCCGCTAGATGCAGCGTCCACCGACGCTCCGCGATGCGTTCCACCGCCGTCAGGCGCGATTTGAGGTCGGTGAAGCGGTCGAGCAGCGAGAGCAGACCCGCCGCCTCGGTGTTGGCCCCCTCGCCGATGACCAGCGGCAAGTCCCGGATGCTACCGGGTCTCAGAAGGGCAAGCACCCGCCCGCCGCGATCGACGAGCTGTTCCTCTTCACCGCGCCGCCAGACCGCGAACGGCTTGCGCTCGCGGATGCGAATGGCGAGCCGTCCCGGATAGACGCGGGTGATATCGGCGGTGGCGACCCAGGGCAGGCGCTCGATGCGGGTCCGAACGGCGGCCGTGTCGAGGGTCAGGAAAGTGCGGGAATTGTCGAGATCGATGGCGTCATAGACGGCGCCGTCGGCCGTGAACGCATGCCCTTCGAGCACCACTTCGTCGATGCCGAGGCCGACGACCACGGCCAACCGTTCCAGTTTCGGCAGCAGGGCCGATTCAGACCGCACCCGCCGGCCGCCATCGGTCAGCAGGAGAAAGCCGGAGGCGCCGAGCAGGGCGGCCACGAGAAAGGCGAGGCTTTTGCGAGAGGTCTCGGAGAGCGTCGGCGAGCGACGGGAACCCGCCGATTTCGGTTGCCGGTCGGCACCGGCGGGCTCATCCGATCCGCGGTCATGCCGCGAGCCGAGCGCTGAAAGAGCGCTGAGCACGAATTCAGAACTTAGCCCGACCTCTCGCACGAGGCATCCTCGACGATCCATCGCACCAGCGCGCCGAATGACCAGCCTGCGTGTGCGGCAAGCTCCGGCACGAGGGATGTTCCCGTCATGCCGGGTTGCGTGTTCACTTCGAGGCAGATCAGCTCGCCGGTTCCACCGGGTGTATCGTCGAAACGGAAGTCCGCCCGCGACACCCCCCGGCAGCCCAGCGACCGATGCGCCTTAAGGGTGTATTGACGGACCAACTGGTAAACGTCGGGTAAAAGTGCAGCCGGCAATTCATGGCGTGAGCCGCCAAAGGCATATTTCGCCTCGAAGTCGTAGAAGGCGAGGCCAACCTTCGGGACGATCTCGATCAAGTCGGTGACGAAATCTCCGATCACGGCGCAGGTCAGCTCGCGGCCGGCGATAAACCGCTCGACCATGACGACGCCTTCCGGATCGCCGCTGGAGAGGATCGCGTCCGCCATTACGTTCGACCCCGGGCGGACGATGATGACGCCGACGCTCGAACCCTCGTCGACGGGCTTCACCACATAGGGCGGCGGAAGGGCGTGGTCTGCCGCCGCCTCGCGGCGCGTCACTAAGCGGGCCTCGGCAACCGGAACACCGGCCGACTGCATGACCGCCTTGGCGCGCTCCTTGTGCATGGCGAGCGCCGAGGCCAGCACGCCGGAATGGGTGTAGGGGAGCGCCATGCTTTCGAGCACGCCCTGGATGCAGCCGTCCTCGCCCCACTTGCCGTGCAGGGCATTGAAGCAAACGTCCGGCCTCAACTCGGCGAGCCGCGCCGCTACGTCCCGGCCGGCATCGATGGTCGAGACGCGATAGCCCTCGCCCGCGAGCGCCGCAGCGACGGCCGAGCCGGACTTGAGGCTGATCTCCCGTTCGGCCGACAGCCCTCCCATGAGGACGGCGACGTGCGAACGGGTGCGCGGCGGAGCAGGGGGAAGCTGGGGTGCGGTCACGGGAGGTCCAAGGCTTACGCGTCACGCGCACTTAGCGCACATCGAGGCGGCGCAACAGCGCCCGTACGATGCAAATTCGCCTCGCGATGGTGATGGGGTCACAAGCATCCGAGTGCTGCCGACAGAATCAGCCGGCGCGGCGGAAGGCGCGCTCGATGGCGCTCCGCTGTGCCGCGACCGGATTGAAGTCGTCGGCGTTTTCGGTCACGGATTTGGCGGAGAAGGCGCGGTCGAGCTGCACGATGCGGTCGTGCAGGGCGAAACTCTCGACGATAAGATCGCGAAGTCCCGTCGGCAGCTCGTCGAAGCCCTTGATGTGCGACGGGCGGCCGTAGCTCTGCAGTTTGACGCTCGTGCGCTTGGCTTCCGCCTCCCGCTCGGTGATTTCACCGTCTTTGAGCGCCCGCCGGATCAGCAGCCAGGAGGCGAGATCGAGCAGGCGGGTGGTCAGCCGCATACTCTCGGTGGCGTAGAGGACCGTGATGTGACCCGGCAGGCCCTTGGATTCCTTGCGCCCAGAGCCGTCGAGATAAGCCGCCGTGCGCTCGACGAGGGCCATGCCCGTCTTGAACACATCGTCGAACTGCTGCGACGCCTGGAAGTGCTCGCCGAACGAGATCGTGCGCAACGGCGCATGAACGCGGGTTTTGTCTGTCATGACACTCTTCGACACGGACGCTTACGCTCCCTGAACCAATATCATCACGCGAGCCTAGCTGGCCAGAGTTAACAACACGTCCCAAATCGGGGCACGAGTGGGCCGCCATGCAGGCTCGAATGCGGCAACGCAAAAAAAGAGCCGCTCCTCGAGAGGGCGGCTCAGAAGTCAACAGGGAGGCGTCAAACAGAGTGGCAGGACCACTCAGGATCCAGATGACTGGATGGCGAAAACATACTCGGATAACCTTAACAATCGGTTAATCGTGCGATTGGCCAACGCTGTGCGTTCACGTCTCGGCCCACCCCGCTGCCGATGTGCAGCACCGCTCATGGGGCAAGCGGCAAGACCTCCTTCAGGATTTCCGTAATCGATGGTCAGCGTTTGAAGAGCGCGGAAGCCGCCGCTTCGTGCGCGCGCTTGCGGGCCAGCTCCGTCTCGACGCGGGCGATCTCGCCTCGCAGTTCCGCGATGCGCCGCTCCAGTTCGCCGATCGACAGCGTCTCCAGATTTTCCCCGAGGGTCGTCGTCCGCTGTGGCGTCTTCTGCGCCTCATCCCAATCCATGCTCGGCTCCTCATATGCCCCGACAATCGGCAGAGTGTCACGGAGCCGCGCTTGTCTCAATCTCATGGCTCGGGCATGTGTCGGTCGCGCTTCGCAGCCCGCGGGCGCAATCCGTCCATTCCCCTGGCAGAAGGTTGCTGGCATGAGCCCCGTTCCCGCAGACATGGCCGCCATCGTCACCAGCGGCAAGGGCGGTCCGGAGGTCATGCGGCTCGAGACGATCGCCACCCCGATGCCCGGACCGGGACAGGTGTTGATCCAAGTCGCCGCCGCGGGCGTCAACCGGCCCGACGTCCTGCAACGCAAGGGGCTTTACCCGGCGCCCAAGGGCCATTCCGAAATTCTGGGACTCGAGGTTGCCGGGCACGTCGCTTCGCTCGGTGAGGGGGCGACCGGGTTCACGATCGGGGATCGGGTGATGGCCCTCGTCAACGGTGGCGGCTATGCTCGGTATGCGGTCGCCGACACGGGCGCGACGCTGGCGGTGCCGCCATCGCTGTCCATGGTCGAAGCGGCTGGCATCCCGGAGACGGCGTTCACGGTCTGGCACAACGTCTTCGAGCGTGGCGCCCTTCAGCCGGGCGAGTGGCTGCTGGTGCATGGCGGATCCAGCGGCATCGGCACCACCGCCATTCAGCTCGCCAAAGCCTTCGGCGCAAACGTGATCGCGACCGCCGGCAGCGGGGACAAATGCGCCGCCTGCCGCGCGCTCGGCGCCGACCACGCCGTCGATTACCGGAATGAGGATTTCGTCGATGCCGTGAAGTCCGCAACCGGAGGACGCGGGGCCGATGTGATCCTCGACATGGTCGGCGGCGACTACATCGAGCGCAACATCAAATGCGCGGCGGAGGACGCCCGCATCGTCAACATCGGCTATCAGTCGGGCTCGGTCGCGACGATCGACTTCATGCGCGTGATGTTGAAGCGGCTGACGCTCACCGGATCGACCCTGCGCGTGCGATCCAGCGACGTCAAAGCCGGCATCGCGCAAGCGGTAGGCGCGCGGGTGATCCCGCTGGCGGCGACAGGAGCGTTCAAGGTGATCGTCGACCGCACCTATCCGCTCGCCGAGGCGGCGGCGGCCCACGCGCGCATGGAATCCAGCCAGCATATCGGCAAGATCGTACTCACCGTGGCGTAGCGGGGCTTACCACGCCAGCGTTGCGGTCGCGGCGATGGGCTGGACAGCGGGATCGGGAAACAGCCTGGCGAGGCTGGCGCCGCCGAGCGACTCACCGGGCCGCATCGCGACGCTGCTCGCCACGTAGACCGATGCGAGGCCGGCGTTGGCAGCGCCGAGGATGTCGGTGCCCACTCCGTCGCCGATGGCGAGAATGCGTTTCTTCTCGACCATGCCGCCTTTGAGGCCGGCGATGACGCCGAACGCCATGTCGTAGACCGGCAGGTGTGGCTTGCCGGCGTACTCGACCGTTCCACCGAAGGCCGCGAAGCTCGCTGCGACGGCCCCCGCACAGTAGACCAGCTTGCCGCCGCGCTCGACGGTCAGGTCCGGATTGGCGCAGATCATCGGGATACCGCGGGCTGCCCAGCCACGGAGCAGGTCCGCGTAGTCGCCCGGCGTCTCGATGTCGTCGTCGAAAAGGCCGGTGCAGACCACCGCCGTGGCGTCCGTGTCGCGCGGCGTCAGCCGCACGTCGAGGCCGTCGTAGATACCGAGATCGCGCTCCGGCCCGAGGTGAAAGACCTGAGCCGGGCCAAGATCGGCGATGAAGGCGCGGGCCGCATCGCCGGAGGACACGATGGCATCATAGGCAAAGCGCGGAACGCCGATGCGGTCGAGCTGGGTCGCGACACTCGCGGCCGGACGCGGGGCATTGGAG
This sequence comes from Hyphomicrobium sp., assembly GCA_052388455.1. GTDB lineage: Bacteria > Pseudomonadota > Alphaproteobacteria > Rhizobiales > Hyphomicrobiaceae > CAZSNH01. The sequence continues at coordinate 22,450 of JBQTIA010000001.1, read as the reverse complement.
AGCAGCACGACGACGCCGCCAGCGAGCCGGAAGCGCGTGCAGGCATCGCAGGCGGCGGCGAAGGGCGCCACGCCGTTGTGCATGACCCCCCAGATGTCGGCCAGCCAAGCGTCATGGCCACCGGCCAGCGGCGCGATCGAGGTGACGATCGGAATCTCAGATACTGGCATGTCCTCGCTTGATCCAGGGCCGCTCGCCTTCACTCTGCGCAACGCTATCCCCTGGATCAAGCCTCGCTCTGCGCCATGCTCAGGCCGCGGCAGGTCGTGAGGTTGCGAGCGCCTCGGCCTTCACAGGCCGTGCGCCGCCGAACAGGTCGCCCTGTCCGAACAGCACGCCGAAGCCGAACAGCCGCGACCGCTCGTATTCGCTGTCGATGTGGTCGACGATGAGCGCATAGCCCAGGCTTGAGAAATACTTGCAGATGTCGGCAGAGGGGATCAGTCCGTGCGGCGCCTGCAGCCCCTCGAGGAACACGCTGGCGTCGAGCTTGACGAAGGTGAAGCCAGCCGTGGCCAGAGCTTCGAAGTCCATGTCGAGATCGGTCACGTCGCTGAGCGCGAACCGGAACCCGAGCGCGGTCAGCTCGGCGAGGCTGCGGCGCTGCGCTTCGCTCAGCATTCTGAGATCGCTCTGCGACAGCGTCAGCACCAGCCGATGGGCGGCGCTGGCGTGCGTCCGGCTGGCCTCGGAGGCACCGCCGAGGAAGCGCTCGTCGATCAAAGATTCACCACTGAGCAGCGTCATCACGGCACCGCCCTTGCCCCGTTCGTCCAGGCGGCTGGCGACGCCGGCCGTGCTGATCACACTCGCCCGATCGAGCAGCGGCAGCAGACCCGTCGTGGCGAGTTGACGCCGGTCGATCCCCTGCGCCAGCGGATTGCCGGCCGGGTCGAGGAGGCGGATCGAGACCTCGTAGTGACGAGCGCGGAGATCGCCCAGGCCGAGGATCGGATCGAGCAGAACCTCGACGCGGCCGGAGTGGACGGCTTCGGCGATCAGCGCCAGATGGAGATGCCCGGGCCGCACCTGCGGCGGCGCCATCGGGGGCGCGGCGGGCATCGGCGGTGCCGCGGTCTGAGGCGCATTGGCAGACGCCGGAGCTGACGGAGTCGGCGGCGGGGGCGGAGACATCGGGCGGCGAGTGGCGCTGGCGGCGGGCGAGCGGGCGCTGGCGTTGCGCATCGCATCGGCTGTCGAGCGCAGGGCATCCAGCGAGGCTTCGACGGCGTCGAGCGGCTGCGCGTCGACCATGGCCGGCGGCAGCGCGCCATTCGGCGGGCCTAAAGCAGCACCCGATGTCGCGCCGAGCGCGGCGGCGAGGGTACGCTGGCCGGTCGGGGCCGGCGGAGGCCCGGCTTCGGCGGCGTTGACCTTGTCGGCCATCGATTTGATGAGACCCTGGATCATCTCCACGTCAGCCTCGAGCAGGGAGGCCGGAGCCTCGACCGTTTCGCGCGGGACCGGCGGAAGAGGTGTCGCGACCGGCGGCGGCGCGGCCGCTCGAGCCGGAGGCATCGGTCGCGGCTGCGGCGGAGCGGACATCGGCAAGGGCATCGGCGGAGCGAGACGCGGCTCCACGGGACGGTACGCCCAGTAGTCCTTCAGTGCGGCCAGGCCGAGTTCTTCATCATTCGGCTCAGCAACAGTCGCCGGTGAAACAACCGGATTGACGCCCGAGGGGCGCTGGAGCGGGCTCAAGCCGAGCGTCGCTGGCGCAGGTGTGTTCGCAGCCGTCCGTGCGAAGGCGGCGGCATCGGGTGCTGAAACCGGCGCAACCTGCGGCACGACCACCGGCGCCGAGGCCCGCGCGATCGCCAAATCTTCGCCGGCGGACAGCACGTCCGGCAACTCGTCGCGTGTGGCGGTCGCTCGGCGCCGATGCACCGTCACCAGGACCGCGAGCATGACGGCCGACACCGCCGTCGCCGCTCCAGCCCCGAGGCCCAGATGGAGAAAAGCCGCGAGACCGGCCGTCCCGGCGACGATGGCAATCGCGATGAGGACGAAGGCTTCGCTGGAGTGGCCTCGAGAGCCTCTCGGACGGTTGCGGTCGTGCACGTTCATGGCCATGGCTACCTGGGGTGTTGCGAATCGAAGAGCTGGGACGAGCTTTTCGTCCGCCGGTTGCCATGGCAATCGTCGCCCAGAGCGAACCCGTGCGTATCCACAGGCCTGCGTCATCACCGACTGTCGACCGTTGCAAAAGAGCACCGCTCTCAGGAGACCGCTGAGGGGGCTCGACAATCGCAGCAACACCCGGATCGAAGGGTTTGAACGCGGCCTCCGGGCGTCGCAATTGCGCCATGGCCAAGCCGCTGGCGCACCCGAATCGGAGCGCCGTTTAGATGTCGTTAGGCGAATCGGCGTGGTATCGTCGTGTCCGGGCAACCCCACTCTGGTCCGGCGTCAGGAGGAGATGTCCCGATGTTGATGAGCGTGGTCGATCTTGCAGTCGCGGGTCAGGTGTTTCCGGAGTTGGCCGGGGCGCGCGTCCTGATCACCGGATTGACGACGGCCGCCGGCGTGGACATGGCCCGCGCCTTCGCCGACCACAAGGCGCACCTCGTGGTGCAGACTGTGGAGGACGGCCCGGAGATGACCGCGCTCGGCGCGGTGCTCACACAGAGTTCGGCGGCCTTGCAGGTTTTTTCCACGCCCATCGCAACGAACGAGGATGCCGTGCGGCTCACTCAATCGGCCGCGCAGGAGTTCGGCGGTCTCGACGCCGTCGTCAACATCATCGAATTCAGCGAGCGCGATTTCGAAGGCTGCCACAGTTTGGCTGAGATCGAGACGCTGATCGCCCGCCGGCTCGGCCCGGCGATGTTCGTCACGCGCGTCGCGGCCAACCGCATGCGGCTGACCATGACCGAAGGCTCGATCCTCAACGTCGTGCGCTGTCCGGTTCCGGCCGACGGCGCAGAGCAGGCGCTGATCGGCGTCATCCGCACGGCACTGGCGGCGATGACCCGCGGCGAAGCGCGTGAATGGGCAGGCGAGGTGATCCGCATCAACGCCATCGGACCGCGCGGACTGCCCGGCGACGACACCGCAGGCGCGGTTCTGACCTCGGAGCCGGACATGGCGCATCTCGCTCTGCATCTCGCGAGCCGCAAGGGTCGCCCTCTGACAGGCTACGTGTTCGACGCCGAAGGTGCGGCGCGGCGTAGGTGCTGAGCACAATCGTCCCTCGCCGCCAGCCACCCGCCCATCGCGCCGTCACGAAGCGTAGGCGAGCTGAACCGACGATCGTCCCTGGTCCGCCGCTTCGAGAAAACGTCGAACGACGCTGATGCTGGGTTCATCGCGCAGCAGTGGCGCATGTCCCTGGGCGGCGATGGTCGCCTCGGCGAAGCGCGGATGCCGGCGGCGCATCTCCTCCACCGTCGCGGCGGAGAGGATGTCCGAATTTTCCCCGCGCAGCACCAGCAGCGGCACGCGCTTCAGCGCTTCGAACTGCGGCCAGAGCGCCGGCATCGGTCCGTCGAGAACGGACAGAGCGTTCGACAGTTTGGTATCGTAGCTGGCGGCCGGCCGGCCGTTGCGCTCGTTGTACCACTGCCGCGCCACCTGCTCCCATTCCTCAAGTCCGACGGACGGGAAAGCGCGAGCGTTGAGGTCTCGCACCTGCTTGGCCGCGTCGCCCCATGTCGAGGGAAGCGGCACGCGACCGACATAGGCGCTGATGCGCGCCAGACCCGCCGGCTCGACGATCGGCCCGATGTCGTTGAGCACCAGCGTCCCGATCAGCGAGGGCTGCGCCGCCGCCATGACCATGGCAATGAGCCCGCCGCGCGAGGTCCCGACGATCGCGGTGTCGTGCAGACCGGCGAAGGTCATGAAGTCGACGACATCCAGCATCTCGATCGGTACGGCGTAGTTGCGCCAGTCGGTGTCGTGGTCCGAAAGCCCGCGGCCGCGGTAATCGATGGTGTAGACGTCGCGCGGCGTGAATCCGTCGCTCGCGAGGGCACCGGCGAAGACGTGGAAGTCGCGACCATTGCGGGTCAGGCCCGGCAGACAGAGAACCGGGCGGACTCCGGGCCGCATGTGGGGGCGCGCCGGATAGCGCCGGGCGTGAATGCGAAGCCCGTCGCGGGCCGTGAAATAGATGTCCTCAGCCGCCGGAGCGTGCGTCTGCCCTGCCATTGCTGCCCTCTTGGAATGGATCGCGTGAGGCGATCACTTGCGACGTTGGCACGCGCCCGGCGGGGCATTCAAGGGCAAATTTCAGGCGGGCCTTGCCGCATCCGGACGAGGGCCGAGCCGATTTTTCCGAGGAACTGCTAGGCTCTCGGCGGCGTTGTGAGACTGGATCAACACGCGCTCACATGGGAAATCGCAAAATGATCATTCGCGTTGGATGCGAACTCGAGATCGATGTCGCGACGCCGACCGCCGTCGTAGCCATGGTCGACGTCCACCCCGAGCGCTCGCGCCAGGTCGTGCGCCAGTCGTTCAAAACTGCCTCGTGCGCGCCCGTCCATACGTTGATCGATGGTTTCGGCAACAAGGCGCGCAGGTTCATTGCCGGTCCGGGTCCGACGCGGTTCAGTTATCACGCCGAAATCGCGGACGACGGTCGGCCGGACGAACTCGCCGGGCACCTCGACTTCGTGCCGGTGGCCGAGCTGCCCTTCGATTGCATGACTTATCTGGCCGGCAGCCGCTATTGCGAGACGGACCGCCTCTCGGACTTCGCATGGTCGACCTTCGGCGGCGTGCCGGAAGGCGGACAGCGAGCGCAAGCCGTCGTCGACTTCGTGCACCGCCACATCCGGTTCGACTACGCGCTGGCCCGCTCCACACGCACGGCTTTCGAAGCGCTGAACGAGCGCGTGGGCGTCTGCCGCGACTTCACGCACCTCGCGGTCGCGCTATGCCGCGCCCTCAATATGCCGGCACGCTATGTGAACGGCTATCTCGGCGACATCGGCGTCCCACCCGATCCCGCGCCGATGGATTTCTCGGCCTGGATGGAGGTCTATCTCGGCGGCCGCTGGCTTACACTCGACGCACGCCACAACAAACCACGCATCGGCCGGGTGGTGATCGCGCGCGGTCGTGATGCCGCCGACGTGGCCATGATCACGACCTTTGGACCGCACGTTCTCAGCCATTTCCATGTCGTCGCCGAGGAGATCGCCACGGTCGCGGCACTCGATCGACGCATCGGTGTCGCGGCTTGACAGTCGGACTGCCGCCGGCCGCCTAGAGCCGAACGGTTTCAGCCGTCGGATTTCGGTGCCGCTGCCCGGCGTGCACGGTTGAGATCTTCCTCGAGCCGCAAGGCGTCGGCCTCCGCACCGAGCCGGGCGCGATAGACTTGGACATTGGCGAGAACCTTGCCGACATACTCACGGGTTTCCTGGATGGGTATGCGCTCGATCCAATCGATGGGGTCGACGGCCGGATCGCGTGGATCGCCGAATTCTCGGATCCATTGCCGCGCGCGTCCTGGACCGGCGTTGTATCCGGCCGCGGTCAGCACGTAAGAGCCGGCGAACTCGTCCATGCGATCGCCGATGTAGGCCGAGGCCATCATGGTGTTGTAGGCGGGATCGGACAGCAGGCGGGGAATGTCGCACTTGATCTTGTAGTCGGTACAGACGTGCTTGGCGGTTATCGTCATCACCTGCAGCAGGCCCTTGGCGCCCGCACCCGAGACGATCAGGCTGTTGAACTCGGTTTCCTGCCGCGCGATTCCGAGCAGCAGCGCCGTCTCGGGCGGCTTGCGCAGCGGCGTGTAGGCCGGAAACGGGTGCACGGGATAGGCGTAGTAGAGCAGGTTCTTGCGGTCGCCGATGGCAGCTTTGCCCGTGCGCACCGCCATCTGCGTATCGCCGACAGTCTCGGAGAGATGCGCCACCAGTGACATCTCCGCCTCGCTCGGAAACACGCTGCGCAAGTGCACGATGAAGCCGCGCAGCAGACTGGCGTCGAGGGCGGCCTTGCGGGCGATGACGACGGCCCGCACGGCGTCGGTCGACACGAACTTTTCGATCTGCTCGTCGGTCGGCTCGGCCGGAGCCTTGACGACGATCGGCTGGCGGCCGGGCTCAAGCTTCTGGCGCGACAGCAGGCCGTGGAAGGTATCGGGGTCCTCCGTCGCCATCCGGTAGAAGGTTTCGGCACCGGACTTGTCGCCCGTCGCTTCGGCCGTGCGCGCCAGCCAGTAGGCCGCCTTGGCGCGGCTCAACGGGCCATCCGCAGCGGCCTTCATGGCCTGGAAATGCGGCTCGGCGAGCTTGGCGTCCTTGAGGTAGCGGAGCGCCAGCCATCCGGCCATGAACGACTGCTCCTTGAGCGGGTTCACGGTCAGCGGCCCGGCCTCCTTGACGAGGTCGTAGGCGAGCTTCGGTTTGCCGAGCTTCAGCGCGCCGTAGGCGAGCTGGCGGCGCTCGACCCACCAGTCGTCGGGACTGACGATCTTCTCCGAGGCGGTCGGGGCGCCGAGCATGAGCTTGGCCGCCTCCTCGACCTTGTTCGTCCGGCGCAGCGCCTGGATGCGGTGGAACACGACTCCCCAGTCCTGGTCCTTGCCGGTGCCGGCCGCAGCGACCGGGCTCTTGCCGCCGAGCAGCAGAGCGATGCGGCCCGGCGCTTTTTTCTGCTCTTCGGGCGCCAGCAGCGGCACGACCCGACGGGCGATGGCCGCGCGCGCATTGCGTTCGTCCCGCCAGCGGATGTCATCGATGACCAGTCGATCGAAGCGCCATTTGTGATCGGCGGGCTCGAGCAGCGTCCCGAACCGGTCGAGGAAGCCGCTTTCGAGCGTCGAGGGAAGATTGTGCTCGCGCCACGCCTTGGCGGCCAGGGCCTTGGCCGCGTCCTTGTCACCGCTGGCGAGGTGCGCGGAGGCGAGGGCCGCCATGCCGATGCCGGTCGCAGGCGGCAGGATCTTGAAGTGCTCCAGGATCGAGGCGGCACTGCCTCCCTGGGTGAAGATCGATTCCTCCATCCGCGCCACGAGCAGCGGGCGATCCGGCCACGCGGGATTGTCCTTCAGGAACGCACGGAAGTCCTCGACCGTGCCATAGCCGGCGCGCAGCCGGAACCACTCGATCAGCTTGATGCCGACCGGATTCGAGACTTTGGCCTTGAGGTCGAGCCCCTTGGCCAGATTGCCGGCGCCGATGGCTTTCACCGCGTCGCGGATGGCGGTGGCGTCCTCGGTTCCAAGCGGCTGATCGCGAACGGGGGCCAACGCCTTGTCGAGACGGGCGAAGTGGTCCTTCTCGGCTTTCGAAGGCGAGGCGGGTTTCGGCATCGTCGCGGCGGCTGACGCCGCAGCGGGAGCGGTGGCCGGAGCTGGGGTTGCGGCCGCGGTGGGTGCGGGAACTGCTGCATCCTGGGCTGAGGCCGGTCCGACGGCCGCGAGGGCGGCCGCCAGCGACGTCAGCCAGACGGCTCCGACCTTCAGATTTTTGGCCCGGGGGCGATGTGAACGTCGCACGGTGATGGTCGGCCTTTCCTCAGGGGAACAACAGGGCAGCAACGCAGCGCACGGCTTGCAGGCCGCGGGAGGCACGCCTAATGTCCCCGGCCGTTCGAGATGGCGAACAAAATCGCCATCATTTGAACCACGGCGGAAGGGTAACAAGCGCTCTGGCCCGCTTCAAGGCAGGGTGTCGATTGACGCCCCGCCATCCAGAGCTTGTCGGGATCTGCGGCGGTTCACCTTCTCGGTTTCCGCGCCGAAACTGGGCATCAGAATTCGAATTGGGGGTCCGGGCGCACACGCCGGCCGGGCCTCGAGGGCGCGCTCAAACAAGGGTCGGCAGGATGTTCAAGGGTTCATACACGGCGCTCGTGACGCCGTTCAGCAACGACCGGCTCGACGAGGACGCCCTTCGCCGACTGGTCGAATGGCAGATCGCCGAGGGGACGCACGGCCTCGTGCCGACCGGCACCACCGGCGAGAGCCCGACGCTCGACTACGACGAGCACAAGCGAGTGATCGAGCTGACCGTCGCCACCGCAAGAAAGCGCGTGCCGGTGATCGCTGGAACAGGATCGAACTCCACCGCCGAGGCGATCGAGCTGTCGCAATTTGCCGAGAAGGCCGGCGCCGATGGCCTGCTCATCGTCACGCCCTACTACAACAAGCCGACGCAGGAGGGCATGTTCGCGCATTTCAAGGCGATCAACGACGCGGTCGGCATTCCGATCATCATCTATAACATCCCCGGCCGCTGCATCGTCGACATGCAGGTATCGTGGATGGCCCGCTGCGCGGAACTGAAGAACGTCGTCGGTGTCAAGGACGCCACCGCCAATCTCGCGCGCGTCTCCCAGCAGCGGGCAGCCATGGGCCCGGATTTCTGTCAGCTTTCGGGCGAGGATGCGACGGCGCTCGGCTTCATGGCCCACGGCGGGCACGGCTGCATCTCGGTCGCCTCCAACATCGCGCCGCGGCTCTGCGCCGAGTTCCAGAACGCCTGCCTCGCCGGCGACTACAAGACGGCGCTCGCCATCCAGGATCGCCTGATGCCGCTGCACGACGTGATGTTCATCGAAACCAATCCTGGGCCGGTGAAGTATGCCGCCTCGCGCCTCGGCCTGTGCTCGCCCGATATGCGGCTGCCGCTGGTTCCCGTCAGCGAGGCGACGCGCCGCGCCGTCGACGCCGCCCTGGCGCAAGTGGGTCTGCTTCAAGCCCGGGCGGCGGAGTGATTTTGGTGAGATCGTGAGTGGTGAGTGGTGAGTCGCAAGTGGAGTCGGCTTAGTGGTCGTTGGTCGTCAATGATGAGTGATTGCAGCATCTGATGCCGGCATTCGGCATAGCTTGACCGCCCACTCACCACTCACCACCTCACGATCTGACCATCTCACGACCACACCACCTCACCAACGAGAGCAAGCGAGAGCAACAATGGCGGCGAAAAAGGAGGATGGGCACAAGACCGTCGCCGAGAATCGCAAGGCCCGGCATGAGTATTTCATCTCCGACACCTACGAGGCCGGTCTGCAGCTCGTCGGCACGGAGGTGAAGTCGCTGCGCAAAGGCCACTCGAACATCGCCGAGAGCTACGCCTCGTTCGAGGACGGCGGCATGTGGCTGGTCAATTCCTACATTCCGGAACATGCGTCCTCGGGCAAGTTTTTCCAGCACGAGCCGCGCCGCAAGCGCAAGCTGCTGATGCGCAAGCCGGAGATGCACAAGCTCGCCATCGCCATCGAGCGCAAGGGCATGACCATCGTGCCGCTCGAACTCTATTTCAACGCTCGCGGCATCGCCAAGCTGAAGCTCGCGCTCGCCGAAGGCAAAAAACTGCACGACAAGCGCGACAGCGAAAAGAAGCGCGACTGGGATCGCGAGCGCGCCCGCATCATGCGCGAAAAGGGCTGAGCCCGTGGCAACGTCGCCAAACCTCATGGCCGTCGACTGGTCCGTACTGCCGGTGCCGGAAGACGACGGGGCCGCGGCGCATCTCCCTGGAATGCAAGTGCCGACTGTCGCCTTGACGGCCACAGACGGCTCATGGGTCGATCTATCGACGCGCCCTGGCCGAACGATCGTTTTCGCCTATCCCAAGACGGGCCAGCCCGGCGTTCCCCTACCGAACGGATGGGACGAGATTCCCGGCGCACGCGGGTGCACGCCACAGAGCTGCGCCTTTCGGGATTTGCACGCGGATCTTGCGGCGGCGGGCGCGGATGCCGTTTTCGGACTTTCGACGCAAGCAAGCGCGGAGCAGCAGGAAGCGGCTCGACGGCTCCATCTGCCGTTCCTGCTGTTGTCGGATCATGCCCTCGCGTTCGCGACGGCCCTGCGCCTCCCCGTGATGGAGGTGGACGGCCGCCGCAAGATCAGGCGACTGACTCTGATCATCGACGATGGCCGCATCTCACACGTCTTTTACCCGGTCTTCCCGCCGGATCGGAATGCCGCCGACGTGCTGGCGTGGATCAGGGAGCACCCGCGATGACGTGGCCCTATCCGGCGCCGGTCGATCGCGGCGGGGCGCGGCACCTCGTGGCTGGAACGCCCCTGCCCGACGTCACCCTGACTTCGACGGACGGCGGCACGGTGCGACTGACCGACCTGGCCGGTGTCGCGGCGATCGTCGTCTACCCGTGGACCGGCCGGCCCGGACTGCCCAATCCGCAGAACTGGGACAGCCTTCCCGGCGCGCACGGCTCGACGCCTGAGCTGGAAGGACTGCGCAACCTCGACAGCAAGTTCATGGTGCAGGGTGTTACGGTCTTCGCGATCAGCGGCCAGGACACCGGCCATCAGCGTGAGCTGGCGCTTCGGCTCAAGCTGCCGTTTCCGATCCTGAGCGACGAAGGGTTCGCGTTTGCCGATGCCCTGCAGCTTCCGCGCTTCGAGACCGGCGGCAAAAAATATTTGGAGCGCCTGACCCTGGTCGCTCGAGCCGGGCGAATCGTGAAGGTCTTCTACCCCATCCATCCGCCGGACCTGCACGCGGCCGAACTGCTGCAATGGTTGCGCAGCGGCGCATGAAAGCGGCTCGCACTTGAAGGCTACTTACGCCGGTGCTCTTCGAGCCGCGGCATGATCTCGACGAAATTGCAGGGACGGTGGCGATTGTCGAGCTGCCACTTGAGAATGCCCTCCCAGGCGTCGCGGCAGGCGCCCGGCGAACCGGGAAGGCAGAAGATATACGTGCCGCGTGCCAGTCCGCCGCAGGCCCGCGACTGGATGGTCGAGGTTTCGATCTTCTGAAACGACAGCATATGGAACACGGTCGAGAAGCCGTCGATCTCCTTTTCGAAGAGTGGCCGCACGGCTTCCGGCGTCACATCACGGCCGGTGAAACCCGTGCCACCGGTCGTGATGACGACATCGATCTCAGGATCGGCGATCCAGCCTTCGACCTTGGCGCGGATCGCCGCCACATCGTCCTTCACCAGGGCCCGAGCGGCGGCGATGTGTCCGGCTGCCGTGATCAGTTCGGCGAGCGTGTTGCCCGACTTGTCGTCGGCGAGCGCGCGCGTATCGGACATCGTCAGCACGGCGATGCGGACGGGAATGAAGGGACGGCAGTCGTCGATGCGCGGCATGCGGCCTCACGGCGGGGCGGGGGTTGTCCCGTCACCATGTCCCGCCCGCCTCCGCGCGTCCAGTGACGCTGGATCGATCGCCGTTGCCCCGACCAGTCGGCCCCGTCAGGCGGCGGATCGGTGCGACGCCTGTGCGGCCGTGCTGACCGGAATGCAGATATCGACGCGCCGCTTCGCCGCCGGCACGCGGGTGGGATCGTCGAGATAAATTTCGATGAACGGACGGCCCGGCACGACATGCAGGCCATGCGAGGGAACCCAGCTATCCCGCAACTCGGCGATGGCCGCGTGCAGACCCTCGACTCCGAGGTGGCGCTGGCGGGCATAGGCGCCGCCCGGAAGGCGCTGCACGCTGAACCCCAAGGGAACCATGTTCTCGAACCCGGGCTCCAGCGCGACGCAGGCGTCATAGCGGCATTTCTCGCGCGGGATTTCAGCCGGGTTGTCCCGCAGAAGCCCATAACCGACGCCGATCTGCGACCTCAGACCGCTGTCGTCGATCCAGGCGAACATCTGCCGCCACGCCTCGACCGCGCCCTGCGCGTACGGCCCGCAGACGCGGGACGCGACGACAGTGATCGGACGCAGATAGACGAATCCCGAGCTCATGAAAAATCCCCCACTCACATTATCAATTGAACAGCCGCGTTGCTGCTGGCGTTCGAGGCGCCATGGACAGAGCCTAACGCAGGGACTTGGAGTTGCGCTTAAGCCTGCCCCGGCAATTTCGCTCAAATTTTATCGCACTGCAGAGGTCATGCGGATGGCGTGTCGTCGCCGCGCAGCCTCGACTTTATGGCGAGGAGGTCGCTCCAGGCCTGCCGCTTGGCGGCCGGCGTTCGCAGCAGGTAGGCGGGATGCAGCGTCGCCATCACCTGGCAAGCGTGGCGGCCGATGGTCCGCTCCTGCCAGCGACCACGCAGCTTCATGATGCCTTCAGTGGTGCCGAGCACCGGTTTTGCGGCGACCCCGCCGAGAACCAGCACGATCTCCGGTGCCACCAGCTCCACCTGCCGCTCGACGAACGGCCGGCACTGCTCGACCTCCTGAGGTGTCGGTGTCCGGTTTCCGGGCGGGCGCCAGTACACCACGTTGGTGATGTGCACGTCCGCCTCGCCGAGTCCGATCGCCGAAAGCATACGGTCGAGCAGTTGGCCGGCACGTCCGACGAACGGCCTGCCGGCGATGTCCTCGTCACGGCCCGGGGCTTCCCCGATCAGCATCAGTCGCGCCTGCGGGCTACCGCGATAGAGGCACAAATTCTTGGCGGTCGTTTTCAGGCCGCATCCCTCGAACGCGGCGAGCGCAGCGCCGAGATCGGCGAGGCTTGCCGCTCGGCCGGCCAAGTCGCGTGCCGCCGTCTCCGCTGCCCCGGCAGTGCGGATTGAGGAACTGGCGGCAGGCGAAGCCGGAGCGGTCGATGGTGGACTGCGAAAGCCGGCCGATAGGACGCTCTGGCGTACGGGCACAGGAGCCGTGCCGACGGTAGGCGCAGGGATCGTCCGCGGGTCGGCCGCCGTCTCGTCGGCGGGCCGCGCAAAACTCTCGGCCCGGAAGTCGTGACCCGGACCGTCGTGAGGCCCACGCGCCAGCCAGTCTACGGCCTCCTCCCCCGTCGCCTGATCCACGCCCATGGCGCGATACCAGTCGAGGAGGGCCACCAGTCCGGAACGCAGAGCGGGCTCGAGCATTGCCGGAGCTTAACCGCTGGAGCGGCAATGTCCAAAACCGGCTGCAAGCGGCCCGATGTGACGGAAAGACCGGAACGCTTGCGCTGATCGCCCGCCCGACCTAATCGGGAACGAGATCCATCGGGAGACATCGAGAATGTCCGCACAGCCGGCCGCGCTGCCGCCAAGGGAAGCCATGGAGTTCGACGTGGTGATCGTCGGGGCCGGTCCCGCAGGGCTCTCGGCGGCCATCCGCATCCGGCAGCTCGCGGTCGAAACCGGGCGCGACGTTTCGGTGGTGGTGCTCGAAAAGGGGTCCGAGGTTGGCGCCCACATCCTCTCCGGCGCGGTCATCGACCCCAAGGGCCTCGACCGGCTCATCCCCGACTGGAAAGCGAAGGGCGCGCCGGTCACGACCGAGGTTCGGGAGGATCGCTTCCTCGTTCTCGGTCCGGCCGGCGAAGTGCGCCTGCCCAACATCCTGATGCCGCCGCTGATGAGCAATCACGGCAACTATATCGTCAGCCTCGGGGCCGTGACACGCTGGCTCGGCGAGCAGGCGGCGGAGCTGGGCGTCGAAATCTATCCCGGGTTCGCCGCCGCCGAAGTGCTCTACGACGCGGCCGGCCGGGTAACGGGTGTCGCCACGGGCGACATGGGCGTGGGCCGCGATGGCCAGCCCAAGGACAGCTTCACCCGCGGCATGGAGCTCAAGGGCAAATACACACTCTTTGCCGAAGGCGCGCGCGGCTCACTTTCCAAGGGTCTGATCGCGCGGTTCGGTCTGGATAAGGGCCGCTCGCCGCAGAAGTACGGCATCGGACTGAAGGAGCTGTGGGAGGTCAAGCCCGAGAAGCATCGACCCGGGCTCGTGCAGCACTCGTTCGGCTGGCCGCTGGGAAATCGCACCGGCGGCGGCTCGTTCCTCTATCATTACGGCGAGAACCTGGTTTCCGTCGGCCTCGTGGTTCACTTGAACTACGACAATCCATACCTCTCGCCCTACGACGAGTTCCAGCGCTTCAAGACCCACCCGACGATCCGCGGAGTCTTCGAGGGTGGCAAGCGCATCGCCTACGGCGCCCGCGCCTTGACCGAGGGCGGCTGGCAGTCGATCCCGAAACTGACAGTCCCCGGCGGCGCGCTGCTCGGCTGCTCGGCGGGGTTCATGAATGTGCCGCGCATCAAGGGCAGCCACAACGCGATGCTCTCCGGCATCGAGGCGGCCGAGGCCGTCGTTGCGGCGCTCGGCGAAGGCCGCGCCCACGACGAGCTGACCGCCTACGAGACGGCGGTTCGCGACGGCGAGATCGGCCGCGACCTCAAGCGGGTGCGCAACGCCAAGCCGCTGTGGTCGCGCTTTGGCACGGCGGCCGGCGTCGCGCTCGGCGGCGTCGACATGTGGCTGAACACTCTCATTCCCGGTGTCGGGCTCGGCTACACGCTCGGGCATGGCAAGCCCGACTCCGCGACCCTGAAAACCGCGCGCCAGTCGAAGCCCATCGCCTACCCCAAGCCGGACGGCGTGCTGACCTTCGACAAGCTGACCAGCGTGTCCTATTCGGCGACCAGCCACGAAGAGGATCAGCCGGTCCACCTCAAGCTCGCCGATCCCACGATCCCGATCGACGAGAACCTGCCGACGTACGCCGAGCCCGCGCAGCGGTACTGCCCGGCTGGTGTTTACGAGATCGTGACCGATGCCCGGGGCAAACCGCGGTTCCAGATCAACGCGCAGAACTGCGTCCACTGCAAAACCTGCGACATCAAGGATCCGGCCGAGAACATCACCTGGGTGACGCCCGAAGGCGGCGGCGGCCCCAACTACGCCGGAATGTGAGGCGAACATCCCTCTTTTCCGGCAATGCCGGCCGACCGGTAGGGATATCCCGCGCAAAGGGCGTCCGCACCGTTGGACAGCGGGCGGACGAAGGGCATTTTTCGCTCGAAGGTCGGGTTGGACAGGGCGGGATAACGAGTCGCCAAGGTCTGGGCTTTATTGCTATCTTGTTGAACTTCGGAATTCGATTTGTGCGGAATCGCTGAAAGGATCGAGGGCAATGCGAGCACGGTTTGACCGGCACGTGGTCCTGAGGCTTCGGTTCGGCGCCGCCGCGCTGAGTGCGGCCCTGATGGTCGGAGCTGTGGGATCGGGGACTTCGATCTGGTCCGTGGCCGCGCGGGCCGACACGCCGACCACCGATGCCGCCGCAACTCCGACGCCGCTGTTCAACAGCACCGACAGCGCTTCCGAATCTCGCTCGCTGTCCGGCAGCTACCTCGCCGGCCGCCTCGCCAAAGGCCAGTTCGACAACGCCAGCGCTGCCAGTTTCTACCGCCGTGCGCTGGCGCGGGACCCCGGCAATTCCGTGCTGCTGGAGCAGGCCTTCCTGATGGAAGCCAGCGAAGGCAACTGGACCGATGCCATCGAGCATGGCCGGCAGATCATCGCCGCCGAGCCGCAGAACCGCATGGCGCAGCTCATGGTCGGGCTGACGGAGTTCAAGTCCGGGGCCTACAAGAAGGCCGGCGAGCACTTCAAGGCCGCCTCCAGCGGACCGATCGGCGAGCTGACCAGTGCGCTCGCCATGTCCTGGGCCAGACTGGCCGAAGGCGATCAGACGGGCGCGCTCGCCTCGCTCGATCAGCCCAAGCAGCCCGAATGGGCGCAGTTCTACCTCCGCTATCACAAGGCGCTGATCAGCGATCTCGCCGGCCGCCGGGCCGAAGCGCGCTCGTCCTACGATCGCGTGTTCAAGCAGGACAGCCGGACGCTGCGCACGGCCTTGGCCTTTGCCCGCCATGCGGCGCAGGCCGGAGACGTGAAGCTGGCGCGCGCGGTGCTCAAGGATCACCTGGACCGAAGCCAGGGCGACAGCCATCCGCTGGCACGCGATCTGATGGATCGGATCGATGCCAAGGAGCGCATCGCGCTGCTGGTCGCCACGCCGACGCAGGGTCTGGCGGAGGTTTTCTACGGCCTCGGCGAGGCGCTGACCGGCGAAGGCGGCGTCAACGTCGGCGTGCTGTATCTGCAGATGGCGCTGTATCTGGAACCCGACCACGCCTTCGCACTGGCCGCGCTCGCCAATGCGCACGAGACGACGAAGAACTACGATGCGGCTCTCGCCGTTTATGACCGCATCGACAAATCCTCTCCGCTCCAGTCGGCCATCGAAATCCGCAAGGCGTTCAATCTCAACTCGCTGGAAAAGGTGGACGCGGCGCGGGACACACTGCTGAAGCTTCTGGCCTCGACGCCCAAGGCAGCCGACAGCGCGCCTGCCACCGCGACGCCGACGGCGGCACCCTCCGATCCGACCCCGCAGACGGCCGCCGCACCACCCGCCGACATCGGTCCGCTGCCGACCGACGCCCGGCCGCTGCGCCTCGGCATGGCCGACGACCGCGTGAAGCGCCTGCAGGACGCCTTGACGGCGCAGGGCTACGACGTCGGCGGCGCCGACGGTATTTTCGGAGACGGCACGCGCAAAGCTGTGATCGCGTTTCAGAAGTCACGCACGATGGATGCCGACGGCCTCGTTGGCCCGGCCACCTATCGGGCCGTGCTCGGCGCCCCGGCTGTCGCGACGGAACCAGCGGCGGCCAAGCCGGCAGCGGGAAGCACGCCGAAACCGGCAGTCGTCAAGGACGTGCAGACCGAGCTCGAAGTCCTCGACGCGCTTGGCAACATCATGCGGGCCCACAAGAAATACGGCGAGGCAGTCGGCTATTACGATCGCGCCATCGTGCTGATCGGCAAGCCCGACAAGCGCCATTGGGGATATTTCTACGCCCGCGGCACCTGCAACGAGCGGCTGAAAAACTGGCCGGCCGCCGAGGCGGACCTGCAGCGCGCCCTGACGCTGATGCCGGACCAGCCGCTGGTGCTCAATTATCTCGGCTACTCCTGGATCGACCAGGGCCGCAATCTCAAGCAGGGCATGGCGCTGATCGAAAAGGCGGTCGCGCTGAAGCCGGACGACGGCTACATCGTCGACAGCCTCGGCTGGGCGCATTTCAAGCAGGGCAATTACAAGGAGGCGGTTCGCTATCTCGAACGCGCCGTCGAGCTCAAGCCGGACGATCCCGTTCTGAACGACCATCTCGGTGACGCGCTATGGCGCGTGGGCCGCGAGCGGGAGGCCCGTTTCCAGTGGGACCAATCGCTGTCGCTGAAACCCGAACCGGAAGACATCGAGCGAATCAAGAAAAAGATCAACAGCGGGCTCGAGCCGCCGGCGCAGGCCGCCCCGGAGAAGAAAACCAACAAGGAAGCGGCGGTTCCGCGCCAGGTGACCCGCGCGCAGCCGACGGTCGATTGACCGGCGCGGCCGGCGGGGCGGCAGCAAGTCGATCGGCGGGTGACGTGGCTCTCGTTTCCGAGCTGGCGCGGGCCAAGCTGAACCTGACGCTCCGCGTGCTCGGGCGACGGTCCGATGGCTATCACGAGATCGACAGTCTGGTGGCCTTCGCCGACATCGGCGATCGCGTCGTGCTCGACACGGACGGCGAATTCGGCGGCGAGGTCGGCGTCAAAACGACCGGTCCGTTCGCCAGCGCGATCGACGGCCCCAATCTGGCAACGACCGCGCTCGAACGGCTCAAGGCAAAGCTGCCCGGCATCAGGCTGGGGCATGTCTTGATCGACAAGCAGTTGCCCGTCTCGGCCGGCATCGGCGGCGGCTCGGCCGACGCCGCTGCGGTGCTGCGTGCGGTGCGCCGCGTGAACCCGCAACTCGCATCGGCGGCGTTCTGGTCCGAGGTCGCCCGCTCGCTCGGCGCCGATGTGCCCATCTGCCTTGCAGGCCGCGCCGCCCGCATGCGCGGCATCGGCGAACAGATCGCGGAGGTCGCGGCGCTGCCACGTCTCCATGCCGTCCTGGCCAATCCGCAGGTGCCGGTGCCGCGCGCCAAGACTGCCGCCGTATTCCGGATGCTCGACGCCCCGGCGCTAGGCCCGGAACGCACGGCCGACCCGCAGGCGCCGGATCGGTTCGCCGATCGCCACGCCCTGCTCGACCTGATGCGTCGGACCGGCAACGACCTCACCCCGGCCGCCGCCGAAGTGATGCCGGACATCGTCGCGGTGACGACCGCACTCGAACGGCAGCCCGGCGCCGAGCTGGTTCAGCTCTCCGGCGCAGGACCGACCTGCTACGGTATTTTTCCGACCGAAGCGGCGGCCACGGCGGCCGCAGCCCGCCTGCGCGAAAGTTTTCCGCACTGGTGGATCGCGGCGACAACGATCGGTTGAAGGCCGGCGCCGGAACAGCCGTCCCAACGCTATGACAACCGTCACGCCGGCCTGACGAAGCTGTCGACGACCCGCTTGGTTCCGGCGTGATCGAAGCGGATGGTGAGCTTGTTGCCGTCGACGCCAGTGACGGAGCCGGGTCCAAATTTCTGGTGCAGCACCCGGTCCCCCACCACATAGCCGGAGCCGTCCGCACTCGAGGCGGCGACGAGCTGACCCTCGATCGTCACCGGGACACGAGGAACCGGGATTCGGGCACCGAAGCTCTGCTCGCGCCGCGCGCCCGCCTCCTGCTGACGCTGGGCCCGCTGCCAGCCCGGCGTGTCGTAGGACGATCGGAACGCGGACGGCGCTTCGTCGAAGCGGCTGCGGCCGTAGGAGTTGCCGTAGAGCGCCGCGGGATTGGCATACGCACCGCCGAACGGGCTTTTGACTTCGACGACCTCGACGTGATCCTCCGGCAGCTCGTCGACGAACCGCGACGGCGTTGCCGACTGGTAGAGACCGCGGTTGCGCCGGTTCTGCGCAAAGGAAACTTTGGCCCGCCGCTTGGCGCGGGTGATGCCGACGTAGGCGAGCCGCCGCTCTTCTTCCAAGCCTTCGCGCCCTTCCTCGTCGAGGCTGCGCTGATGCGGAAACAGCCCCTCCTCGAAGCCCGGCAGGAACACGGTGTCGAACTCGAGCCCCTTGGCGGCGTGCAGCGTCATCAGTGACACGCGATCCCCGTCGTCACCGGAATCGACGTCCATTACCAGGCTGACGTGCTCCAGGAATCCGGCCAGCGTATCGAACTCGTGCATGAAGCGGACGAGTTCCTTCAGGTTTTCGAGCCGGCTCTGCGCCTGCGGGCTCTTGTCGGCCTGCCACATGGCCGTGTAGCCGCTCTCGTCCAGGATCAGCTCGGCCAGCTCCGTGTGCTTGAGACCGTCGATCTGCCGACGCCAGCGGTCGAACGACTGAACCAGGTCGGCGAGCGACTTTCTCGCCTTGCCGCCGAGCTCCTCGGTTTCGACGATCATGCCGGCAGCGGTGAACAGCGGAACGCCGCGGGCGCGGGCCAGCGTGTGCACCCGCTCGACGCTGGTGTCGCCGAGGCCGCGCTTCGGCACGTTGACGATCCGCTCGAATTTGAGATCGTTCGACGGATTGGCGGTGACTTCGAGATAGGCGATGGCGTCCTTGATTTCCTGGCGCTCGTAGAAGCGCGGGCCGCCGATGACGCGATAGGGCAGCCCGGTGGTGACGAAGCGGTCTTCGAAGGCGCGCATCTGAAACGAGGCGCGGACCAGAATGGCTATCTCGTTCAGCGCGTGCCCGGTGCGCCTGAGGGATTCGATATCCTCGAGGATGGTGCGCGCCTCTTCCTCGTCGTCCCAGACTCCGGTGACGGTGACCTTCTCCCCGGCCGCTCCGTCGGTGAAGAGCGTTTTGCCGAGACGGCCCTGATTGTGGGCGATGAGGCCCGACGCCGTGGCGAGGATATGGCTCGTCGATCGGTAGTTGCGTTCGAGACGAATGACTTTTGCGCCCGGAAAATCCTGGTCGAACCGCAGGATGTTGTCGACCTCCGCGCCGCGCCAGCCGTAGATCGACTGATCGTCGTCGCCGACGCAGCAGAGGTTCGGAACGCCCTGCGCCAGGAGCCGCAGCCACATGTACTGCACGACGTTGGTGTCCTGATATTCGTCGACCAGCATGAAGCGGAAGCGGCGCTGATAATCGGCGAGGACATCGGGGTGCTCGCGGAACAGGCGCAGGCCCTCCAGCAGCAGATCGCCGAAATCGGCGGCGTTCAGCTCCTTCAGGCGCTTCTGATAGTCGGCATAGAGCTTGGCGCCCTTGCCTCCCGCGAAGCCGAAACTCTCGCCCTGAGGCACCTTCTCCGGCGTCAGACCGCGGTTCTTCCAGCCGTCGATCAGGGCCGCAAGCTGACGGCCCGGCCAGCGGTCCTTGTCGAGATTGTCAGCCTCGATGACCTGCTTGATCAGACGCAGCTGATCGTCGGTGTCGAGGATCTTGAAGCCCTGCTTGAGAACGACAAGCTCGGCGTGACGGCGAAGGATCTTCACGCCGATGGCGTGGAACGTACCGAGCCAGGGCATGCCCTCGACGGCGCCGCCGACCAGCATGCCGATGCGGTGCTTCATCTCCCGCGCCGCCTTGTTGGTGAAGGTGACGGCGAGGATCTGCGAGGGGTAGGCGCGGCCGGTTGCCAGGATATGGGCGATGCGGGTGGTCAGCACGCGGGTCTTGCCCGTGCCGGCGCCGGCCAGCACGAGAACCGGACCGTCGAGCGCCTCGACGGCCGCCCGCTGCTCGGGGTTCAACCCGTCGAGGTAGGGAGGCGCCGCGCGCTGGAGCGCCCTGGCCGAAAGGGTCGGCTTGGGCGGTTCCATGCGCGGCGCCATGGGCAGGTCGAACGGCGGCGAGCCGTCGTCGTCCTCCGTCGTCTCGTCGGGTCGGGTGTTCGCAGAATGTTTCTGATTCGCTGCCATGCGCCCGACTATAGCACCGGCATCTCGGCCACAATCGGGTGAGACCCGGCACCCACACGACAATCGGCGGAGCCTAGCCCGACCTATGCACCAGAACACGGCCGCGACGGGCACGGGTTGCAGCACCCGCCATAGCCGGCGAGCGATCCAAAAATTCCACGCATTTCAGGTTCAGACTTGGTACGGTTAATGGCTTATGGTTCGCCGCAGTCCGGATGTCGTGGCCGGACGCCCGGCTTTGATTTCTTTCCATCGGACCACCCGGCGGCGACTTCGGAGCCCCACGGGCATAGAACGGCGCGAGTTCGTACGATGCCAAATCGCAGGGCGTGAGAATAAGCAGCGGATGAGAGGCGCATGAACAACGCTCTGCTATATCTCGGCGCCTTCTTCGCCCTGGTGCTCGGCGCGCTGTTCGCCGTGCCGACGTTCATCGACTGGAACGGCTACCGCGGCGTATTCGAGGAGCAGGCGTCCAAGGTGCTCGGCCGGGATGTGCGCGTCGGCGGCACCGTCAATGTCCGATTTCTTCCAGCGCCCTACGTCAAGTTCGAAAAGCTCCGCATCGCGGACATGGCCGACGCCTCCGGCGAAGCGCTGTTCCGCGCCGAGAGCTTCAAGCTCTGGCTTTCGGTGCCGCCGCTTCTGCGCGGCGTTTTCGAAGCCAATCAGATCGAGCTGAAACGCCCGGTGCTCCGGCTGGCGGCGGACAAATCCGGCGGCGGCAACTGGAGCACGCTGACGTTCGCGGCCGGCAATCTGCCGTTCGTTCCGAATGACGTGACGCTCGAACAGGTCAGCGTGATCAACGGCTCGGTGAGCCTCAACGGGTCGGAAGGCGTCGAGCTGGCACGGATCGACGGCATCAATGGCGATCTCACCTCCGAAACGCTGCTCGGTCCCTTCAAATTCAAGGGCACCGCGAAATGGGATGGGGGCCTGCGCGACGTGCGCATCGCCACCGCCGCTCCCGAAGCCAACGGCGACGTACGCTTCAAGGCCAACGTTACCGTCGCCGGCACCAAGCACGCCTACACGCTCGACGGTCGGGTGGCCGATCTCAAGTCGAAGCCGCGTGTCGAGGCCGAGCTGACGGCGAAGCTGACGCTCGCGAACGCCGTGGCGGCGCCAGCGATGGCTCAGAGTGCCGCTGACCCGTCGAAATCGGCGCCAACGGCGACGAGTGCTGCGACTGCTGCCGGCTTCGATCTGCGCGGCAAGGTGACGGGCGACACCTCCGGCTTCAAATGCGACGACATCGCCCTCTCGCTCGATCAGGCCGGACCGCCGCAGATCGTCACCGGCGCCGCCAAGATGGCGTGGACCGACAAGGTCCGCCTCGATCTCGCGCTGCAATCGAGCTGGCTCGATCTCGACCGCGCCACGGCCGGCACCACAGCCCGTCCTCTGGAGGTGGCGCGCGGCCTCTTCGATACCTTCGCCGGCCTGCTGCCGGTGGAAGCCGAAACCAACGTCGGTCTCAACCTCGATCAGGTGAATTTCGGCGGCGAAGCGGTGAGTGGCGTTCGCCTCGCGGTAGTGCGGGCGGGCGGACCGCTCGAACTCAAGGAGTTCCGTGCCGGTGTGCCGGGCGGCACCACCGTCGTGCTCGACGGCGTGCTCGACGTCGCCAGCCGGCCGGCTGCCTTCCAGGGCAACGCATCCCTCGACGGCCAGCGCATGTTCAAGTTCCTCGCCTGGGCATTGAAGCGCCCGCAGCTCGCCGACGACCGACCCGACCAGTCGTTCTCGCTTTCGGGACGGCTGATGCTCGGCGAGAAGGCGGTCGAGCTGAAGGCCGCCACAGCCACCATCGGCGAGCAGCCGCTGAAAGGCGAAATGAGCCTCGTCGACGATGTGCGACGCCGGCTTGGACTGACGATCGAAGGGGCCAGGATCGACCTCGGCCAGTTGTTCCCCGGCAGCCTGTCGCTCGCCTCACTCGCCGCTCTCAAAACGACGGCTGCCGACGGAGCGCGAACCGCTACCGCATC